>JAFSAU010000030.1 GCA_017442155.1 Clostridia bacterium
TTAAAGGTACGTAACTATACATACAACAAGTTTCCTATCCGTCCATTAAATTGGAGATCTCCTGACGAATGTATTCACGCCTTTCTTGAAACAGGAGAAATTTTTTGAGGAATTTTGTAACACATCATTGACAAACCTACATTTCTCGGATTCGACGAAAACTGTAAGGCAATTCAATGCATAAAGACTAAAAAAGGAGCGAAAACGGCTTCGTTCCTTTTTTCGACTCCCTATTCAATCACCCATTCACTCTGCGGAATGACGATAGGCTTGCATAACGGCGAAAGATTTCCCGTTCCGCCCCACACCAGTATTTTGATTTCATCAAGGTCTCCTTCAAGAGTAGCAATTATAACCTCATTACTACACGTTACATTTTTCATATCAACAAATTGTCCGTTTTTATATCCCGCAACAATCACTTCACATTGTTTATCATTATTAAATAACTTTGTTTCTACTCTGTGTATGGTATCACTTACTTTAACCGTTGGTTTTATATATATATCTTCTATTTCGCAAATAAAACCTATTTCTGTATGCTTATAAAAGGTATCGTCCCACTTTCCTGTGCTTCTGTATATGCATGCATAGTTTGATTCCCCATCATTTTTACCACCATTAGGTTCTCCGTCCCCCCAATTCACATATGTATCATTAACTGAATAACCGTATACATCACCTTTCCAGAATTGTGTTCCATTTATCCATTTCCAATTTTCATCTTCTTCCGCATCGGTACCGCCTATCCAATAATACTTTGATGTTCCATCTTGAATCAAATCATATATAATTTTATTTTCCTCTGCGCTTTCTATAGTTACTAAATGTCCACCAAGTGTTTCACAATATTTCTTTGCGACATGCCATGGCAGTTTTTCGTCAAATATCATATATCTATCATTCTCTATAACAGGAGTTATTTCTTCAAACTCACAAACTACACCAATCTGCGTATGATTAAAAGATGTATCATCCCACATTCCTGTACTTTTATATATACACGCATAGTTTGATTCGCCATCATTTTTACCGCCGTTGGGTTCTCCGTTACCCCAATTTACATATTCACTATTAACAGAAAATCCATTTGCTCCACCTTCCCAGAATTGTGTTCCGTTTATCCACTTCCAAATTTCATCATCCTCCGCATCGGTAGCGCCTATCCAATAATATTTCATAGTGCCATCCTGAAGTAATTTATGGATTTTTGCATTTTCTTCTTCGCTTTCTATTGTTGCTAAATGACCACCTAATAATTCGCAATATTTCTCAGCAGCATACCACGACATTGGCTCGTCCAGAACTACATATTTTTTCCCTTCATCCAATTTTATACTTTCTATATCAATTACATTAAAGTAGTAATAATCACTGAATGTAGATAGCCAGTCTGTACCCGTTGCATTCCAGTAATTTGAATTTTTTGATTCCAGTATTACATAATAATAACCCGGAGCCAACTTTCTTGACACACCACTTTCAGCATAAAAAATATTCTCAATCCCTTTAAATATTCCCTCTTGGTCTAACCGTTTAATATAAAGATTGTAGTGTGTTGTATTATTTGTACTATCCCACTTAAAAGTAATATTATCCATATTGCTATATAAATCTTGTATTCTCAATACCGGTTTCCCCGGGGCATTTACGCAAAATTTACAGGTCGATGAATAGGCAAATTCCTGCTTTGCAATAATTTCTCCACATCTGCATTCGTAATAACAATAATGGGGGTGATTACCGCCGTAATACAAATACTTATCATGCGTATGCGTATGATTATTCATGCATTCAGAGCAGGATGTCAAAAACCCAAATTCTTGTTTTGCTTTGATATCGTCACAGTATGAACATTGATAGTATGCGTAATGCGGATGCCAGCCTCCATAATAACGAAAAACATCATAGGAATGCGTGTGTGTGACAGTTGATGTCTGATTAGTCAGTCTTCTTCCATACTCCAATTTACAACCGCTACCGCTATATGTCCAAGTAGAAATATAACTGCCGTATTCGATTTGGCGACCTGCACCGGGAGCATGTATCATCTGATTATTTCCCACATATATTCCAACATGTCCAATGCTGCCATCGGAATACGAAAAGCAACAAATATCGCCCGCCTTTAAATCGGAAATGGCAATTTTTGTTCCAACCTTCGCTTGATCATATGTTAGTCTGGGAATAGAATATCCACAAGCAGCATATACTCTCTGCACCAACCCGCTGCAGTCTAACTTTACGCCGCCATCGCCTGCCCATCCATAGGAATAACCTAACCATTTTTTTGCTTCCGCAACAATATCGGCACCTGTTGCCGCATTAACTGTCATTGGTTCTACCAGAACTACAGATACCACCACACACACCGCAACAACCACACTTAAAATCCTTTTTCTCACGTAAAAAACCTCCAAAAAATAAAAAATGCGCCGACCGAAGCCGACGCAAAAAACGCAAACTCCGGTAGTCGCCAAACTAACTTAAACAGAGAAGTAGGAATATCCTGCCACACCATCCAATTGGAGCTTGCATTTTTAACAAAATCCAAAGATGGTATGCGCAAAAAAACGCAAAAGTATTCTTAGAAATAAAAATACTCCTACCTTCTCTTTTATTCAGTTAGTTTGGCAAAAACAATTATATCACAAAGGGCCCATAATTGCAACATTTTTTTACATTTAACCATTATTATATGAAAACACTTGAAAAATCACGTTGTTTGCATTATAATAGAAAAAAAACGAGAAAAGGCGTGAAAAAATATGAAAATCGGAATCATCGGCGCAGGCAACATGTCTGCCGCCATTACAAAAGGACTGATTGGTGCAGGGGCTGTGCCGGCTGACATTTTTGTCAGCGACATTTCGGAGGAAAAGCTCCGCGAAGCCGCGGCACTCGGCGTGCAAACCGGCACAAACGAAGAAGCCGCCAGGTTTGGCGATGCAGTGATTCTTGCTGTAAAACCAAACATTTTCGAGAAAGCTCTCCCCTCTCTTGCAGATTTACTGAAAGGAAAGCTTGTCATTTCCATTGCAGCAGGCATTACCATTGGATTTATTTCCTCACTGCTTCCCGGCGCACGCATTGTACGGCTGATGCCCAACACCCCCGCCCTCGTGGGTGCTGGGATGACCGCCATTTCCTTTGCCGCCCCGGCAACGCAGGCAGATGCGGACACCGTAGAAAAGCTGTTTTCTTCTTTAGGAAAAACGGTACAGGTGCCGGAAAGTCTTATGGATGCTGTTGTTGCGGTAAGCGGCAGCGGTCCTGCCTATGTATATATGCTCATTGACGCCATGGCGCAAGGCGGTGTGGTGCAGGGCCTTTCCAAGAAGGATGCACTTCTTCTGGCTGCGCAGACTGTACTGGGCGCGGCGAAAATGGTTCTCGAAACCGGAGAACACCCGGCCGTTCTCTGCGACAATGTCTGTTCACCCGGCGGCACTACGATTGCCGCAGTGGAGGTCCTGGAAAACAAGGGCTTCCGCGCCTCGGTAATGGAAGCCGAAAAAAGATGTGCCGAAAAAAGTTCACAGCTGAAAAAATAAACATACTTGTCCCTTTTGCCGCATACACTACGGCAAAAGGAGGCTTTAGATGGATACGAAAACAAAATTCTGGTTATTTTGTATGCCGGTAGCGGTGATTGCCGGTATTTGTCTCGGAACGGTGGCGGCGGCGCGGACGGACACTTCATCCCTTTTTGCGGCGGCGGCGGAGAGCATGGCCTCGGAAGCGATGATGCCGGACAGTTTTTTTAAAGCACTCCGGCAAAACGTCCTGGCGGCAGGTCTTCTCTGCGTATTCGGTACCACGGTGCTGGGGGTGATTCCCTCTGCAATTTTGCTGACGCTCCGGGGCTACGCTGTAGGAAAAACTGTCGGTGCACTGGTAGCGACGTTTGGATTTCGGGGCTTTGGAGCGGCGGTATGCGGCGTTTTCCCCCACAATCTTCTGTACATACCGTTTTTGTCTCTTCTGGCTGTATGCGGCACCCGGTTTTCGCGGCGGCTCATGCACGGTGAAGGAAAAAAACGGGGTCAGCTGGCAGGCTATCTGTTTTCGGCGGCACTTCTGACCTTGCCTGTACTTCTGGGATGTGTGGTAGAAGGGTACATTTCCGCGCCGCTACTGAAATCGATTCTTGGCCCGCATTTATAAAAGGAGTTACTTATGGAGGCTTTTGTCACATATCTGAAAAATGAAAAATGTTTGTCGGATGCCACAGCGGCCTCCTACTTACAAGACGTGCGCCGGTTTTCCGCCTTTCTCGGCAGAGACGCCGCCAAAGCCAGCCGTGAGGATGCAGAGGCCTATATTCTGCATATGCAAAGCCACGGCCGCTCTCCGGCTACTGTGCGCCGTTCCCTCTGTTCCCTGCACATCTATTACCGGTTTCTGGAAGCGACCGGAAAAACTACCATAGACCCAACCGCCCACATTCCGCGACCGGAAAACGACCGGAAACTGCCTCTGATTCTCACCGCCGGCGAGGCGATACGCCTTATGTCCGCCCCGGTGGGAGACAGTCCCCTTGCCCTGCGGGACAGGGCCATGCTGGAGCTATTGTATGCCACAGGCATCACGGTTTCAGAGCTGGTAGGTCTGCGGATTGAGAACATAAATCTGCGCCGCCGCACGTTAGTGCTTCGCGGCGCACACCGGACACGCACTGTCCCCTTTGGCAGGCCTGCAGCGGCGGCTCTGAACGAATATATCCGCAAAGCCCGGCCTCTGCTTCTCCGCGGGGGCGGTGAAGTAGCACTGTTTGTAAACTATACCGGCACCCCCATGTCCCGGCAGGGCTTCTGGAAGCTGATAAAAAAATACAAGGAACAGGCCGGCATTGATAAGGAAATCACGCCACACATGCTCCGGCATTCCTTTGCGGCCCATCTTCTGGAGGGCGGTGCGGACCTCGGCTCCATTCAGGAGATGATGGGCTTCATTGACCCATCCTCCACGTCCGTTTATACTAAAATTGTGGAAAACCAGCTTGCGGACGTTTACAAGAAAGCCCATCCCCGGGCAAACTAACGGGTTTACCGGTCGTAGCCAGTGTGAAACGCTGTGCATAAGAACAGGAAAAATTTCCTGAAACGGACATAATCAATGCCACACCGGAATAGGATACTACCACGATGGGATGTGCGCGTCCCGGAAATGGAGGCCTTTTCTTTGAAAAAATGTATTTCTTTTCTACTCTCTCTTTTTCTTATCCTGTCGGCACTGCCTGCCGGAGCCGACACCCCTGCCGTCGCGGTAAACGCTAGGTCTGCCCTTTTAATGGAAGCGTCCACCGGACGGATTCTCTATGAAAGCAACATTCATGAAGCGATGCCCCCGGCCTCAGTCACCAAAATCATGACCATGCTCCTGACGATGGAAGCGATTGCTGACGGACGCCTTACCTATGACACCATAGTTACGGCCAGCGAAAATGCAAAACGCATGGGCGGCTCCACCATTTTTCTGGATACGGGCGAACAAATGTCCGTATATGACCTTCTGAAGGGAATTGCCGTTGCTTCCGGCAACGATGCATGCGTAGCCATGGCGGAACATCTGGCCGGAAGCGAAGCCGAGTTTGTACGGCAAATGAACGAGCGGGCGGCGGCCCTCGGCATGGAAAACACCCACTTTGTCAACTGTAACGGTCTGGATACGGAAGGCCATGTGACCAGTGCCTACGACATTGCGCTGATGAGCCGCGAGCTATTAAAGCATGAGGATATTTTTCAGTTCACCACCATCTGGGTGGACAGTCTCAGAAACGGTGCATTTGGTCTTGCCAACACCAATAAACTGATTCGTTTTTATGATGGTGCCAACGGCCTTAAAACCGGCTCCACCGATGATGCACTTTACTGTCTTTCTGCCACGGCAAAACGGGACGACATGCAGCTCATTGCCGTTATCATGGGTGCCCCCACCACGAAAGACCGCTTTGACAGTGCCCGTGCCCTTCTTGATTACGGCTTTGCCAATTTCTCCATTGCCCACGCAGCTGATACGGAAACACCCGTGCACAGTATCCGGGTGGAAAAAGGTACAAGAAATGCGGTAACGCTCCGTTGCGGCGAGTCCCTATCGGTGCTCCTGCCTAAAGGGAAGACCGATGAGGTCCTGACGCGAATAGAAGCACCCGAAAGCGTAACCGCACCCGTTGCCGCCGGTCAGGAAGCGGGCAGAATAGTCTTTTATATCGGCGAGGAGGAGCTGGGAAAAGTGCCGCTGGTGTTTACCGAAGATGTGCCCAAAAAATCCTTCGGAAGCGTTCTTTGTGAACTGCTTTCCCGTTGGTGCGCGGCCTAAAGGCCAAAATTCACAGATTATTCAAAAACTCCTTATAGTCGGGACATAAATTTATGCTATTCTAAAACATAAGGGAGTCAGTGCTCCCGCAACCAATTCTTTTTCATTTTTCTCACAACAGACCCGCCTTTGGCGGGTCTGTTGTGTTGTTTTTACAAGGTAATTTTTTGTTATTCCCCAGCTTCAAGCCACGCGATTTTTGGCATGACTTCTGCATCACCAATCGGACTCAAATTTTCAGGATTCCACAAATACACCATAACCGTATCAGAATCTGTTTCCGGCAAAAGACAGAAACCTTTTTCACGCTCTGTTTCCTTAATCCGGTAGCTCTCAGCGGCTGTCAGCCTATCCTCTTTATAAGCTGTAACAAAAATTACAGCATTTTCATATTGCCCGACAATCTCTGTGGAAACTTGAATCACTCCATTCTCCTTCGTCACAGCAGAATGGGTTGATAGTACTTCATTCGGATCAACAACATAAAAAGTAATTATAGAACTATTAATAATCCCATATTCATTCCATGTAGCTATGTCTGCTGTATATTTACCGGCTTCTGTAAAACTTATTCCAAACTCTGTTCCAATATCCGAACCAAAGATATGTTTTCCATTTTTATATATGCCGATTCCATATCCTCGACCTACGTCTGAATTACATTTAAACGTGATTTCTTCTCCAATATTAACTACTGCTTTGTCTGTTTTCAATTCGCAATAGATAGGAGACGTGTTATAAACTCTGAAAGTAACAACCGAACTGTCAAGTGAGCCATAATCATTCAAAGCTGTGACGTATGCAGTGTATGTTCCGGGTTCAAAAAAGCTTTTATTAAATGGTGGAGTTATATTTGATGAAAAAATACGGCTTCCATCTTTGTTGATACCGATATCAAATCTTTCTGCATAATCAGAACTACAGAAGAATGTAATTTCTTCCCCAACATTTAATAGTGTTTTATTGGTCTCCACATTGCAATATGTTGGCTTGGAATTATATACTTCAAAAGATATGCGTGGGCTATCTACTAATCCATATTCATTCCATACTGAAATGTATGCGGTATATATCCCCGGTTCAGAAAAGCTTTTGCTGAATACGGTGCTTATATCCGAACTAAACACACGGATTCCGTCTTTATCAATTCCAATCGCATAACCTCGTGCATAGTCAGAGTTGCAATTAAAAACCACCTCTTCACCGGACTTTACAATAGTTTTATTGCAATTCAAAATTCCATATGTGGGTGCAGAATCATAAACCACAAAAGAAATTCGTGAACTATCAACCGAACCGTATTCATTTTCAGCAGTAACATACGCTGTATATTCTCCTGCTTCCGAAAAGCTTTTGTTAAAGCCAGAAGTTATAAAAGATGAAAAATACCGTTCGCCATTTTTATCTATTCCTATTGCAAATCTACGAGCCGAATCTGAATTACAGTTGAACGTAATTTCCTCATTCAAAGCAGCAAGAGTCTTATCTATAATTAACTCACTATAGGCTGGTCTTGTATTATATACAACAAATGTTATCGGTGCGCTGTCGCAGCCGCCAAAGGAATTGTAACATGTAACATAAGCGGAATAGGTTCCGGTTTCAGTAAAAGAAGTTGTATAATAGTTTGATTCTCCTACGTTGGGACTACTTACTCTTCCCTCGCCCACCTTATCAATCCCAAGTCCGAAATATGCCGCGTTTCCGGCATTAAATGTAAATGTTATCTCTTCCCCCACATTTATAATAGTTTTGTCAGCGACAATCCATGGATTATAGGGTGCACCGGCATAAACCGAAAATGTTATCCATTGACTGTCTATTGTTCCGATAGAATTCCAGGCCGTAACATATGCGGCATAGCTTCCCGGTTCAGAGAAACTTGTTTCATATACAGCATTAACATCCCCGGTAAAAATCCTGTTTCCGTCTTTAGTTATACCAATTGTATATCCGATTGCATTTGTTCCCGTGCATGTAAAGGTTATTGTTTCTCCGGCGGAAAAATTACTTTTATTTGTTGACACAGAAACATTTGTGGGTACTGTGTTATACACAGTAAAAGTTACTCTGGCACTATCCACCGTTCCCACGGCATTCCACGCCGACACATATGCCGAATATGTTCCTGCATCCGTAAAGGAAGTTTCGTATACAGCATTGATATCCCCGGTAAAAATTCTGGTTCCGTCCCTGTCAATGCCGATTGTGTATCCGCTTACATTTGTTCCGGCACATGTAAATGTAACCGTTTCGCCCGCCGCATACAATGACTTATTCACAGAAAGTGAAACATTTCGGGGTGCCTCCGTGTAATCCCCCGGATTATTGGTATTTATGTAATTTAAAGGATTAACATACGTTCCGCTTGCGTTTTTTATTGCAAAATGAAGGTGATTTCCCGTAGAACTTCCCGTTGTTCCCACTCCTCCCAAGTACTGTCCCTGCGATACATATGTCCCGGTCGAAACAGCAACAGAAGAGAGATGCATATAGATAGATGATGTACCATCGGAGTGTTTGAGCGTTACATAGTTTCCCATGCTTTTTGAGCCACAGGATGTACCAACTGTGCATTTAATAGACTCTTTTGCCCCGGAATAATGGGAACCTGTACAGCTATTATAGCTGGCGATAACCGTTCCGGATTTTGTAGCTCTGACCGCGCTCCCTTTTGCCGCCGGAAAATCCTGTCCATTATGTGTCCCATTGTGAACGGAACATGTACAATTAAACTTGTCTCCTATACTGATATAATCAACAATTGGCATCCACCATGACTCACCTGCACTTACTATTATGCTTAAACTAAGCATCCCTACGATCAGCAGTAACCCAAGCATTTTTTTCATAATACTAACCCTTTCTTTCATTGAATCTTTTATGCATTTTCAATTCACCGAATATCATGAAAGTGCCATCTATCCCCCTTTTATAATTACTTGTAAATTAAAAAATGCGCCAACCGAAGCTGACGCATGAAAAACGTTAGCTCCAATTGTCGCCAAACAAAATCCGAACATACCGCGAAAATGTGTTTTTCACCTCAGACAGTATGCGTTGGAAAGAGCAAAACGTTTTTGCCGAAACGCAAAAACGCCACTGTAGAGGTTTCATAATAACACAGTGAAAAAAAGTATATTCAGATTTTGTTTGGCATTGCCATTATAACATAAATATTTCCGTTTGTCCATTATTTTTTAGTAAAAATAAAAATCCAAAGGAATATTTCCCCCGGATTTTCTCTATCATTCTTTTTTACACGTAAACACCCGCAATGTGCAGATACCGCACCCGGTCGAATACATAACTGTCGAGCGGGCGCATAAAGGCATTAAAGGAATGAGCGGCCACAAAAATCCGGCCTCTTTGCACATCCGTTACAAGAAGAGTATGGTAAAACCTTTCGTCATTTCCAAGCTGAATCACATCTCCGGGTTCCATTTCTTCCGGTCCGGTTTCTATAGCGAATGGCCCTCGGCTTCGGTTACGCACAAAGAAAGTATAAAAATACGGTACACCCGTCCAGGCCGGTGCCCGGTCATTCAGGCTTCTGTAATACCAGCCCGTCTCCGGCGTATAATTCATTACGCCACTCCCTGCATACACGCACTGAGAAATAAAATTGGTGCAGTCTCCGCCCAAATCCGAAAAATCATAATAAGCAGGATTCCGGCTATATGCCCACTTTTCTGCATACTGTACTGCTTTCCGCCGGTTATACGTTTTTACTTCAGGCAAAAAAATCACCCCTTGTCAGTATATGACAAAGAGTGACTTTCTTCTACAATTTATTGTGCCGCTCTGTACGGCGTGACCTCAATGGCCCGCGTAAGTACATCTGCGTAGCTAAAAGAAATACGCCGTCCCTCTATGGTACTGTTTCTCGTATTCTCAAGCCGCACAATAAAAATACTGGGGTATGTTTTCTCGATAACCCCTTTCCGGGTGATCGCCCGTTTCCGTCCTCGCCGTGCTGTCAGTTGAATTTCCTGCCCCACAATGCTGTCCAAATTCTTTTTCATCTTTTCCAAATCACTGCGTACAATCATTCCAAGCACATCCTTTTTTCTTTCCGGCTTTCGCCACCCCGACATGGCTATACGCTACATATTGGGGTCTCCGCAAGTATAGTATACCACAACGCGCCTAAGCTGTCAACTCTTTTTTAAAAATAAAACAACTTTTTCATTACGCTTGTGTTACAATTTTGTATAAAACAGCTTTTACCTCTGTATTTTCTACCGTAATCGAAATCCGAACCGGAACATCTAAAGGATTCCGGAATCGAAAATCCTGTTCACCAAAGGATACAGCTGCATCTCTGCCAATTTCCACATAATGAACCTCGCCCGTATGGTTATGTCTTTCTGTAATTTCCATTCCGGCATCCTCCGCGGCATTATATAACGTACTGCTAATCTGGCATATTCCACCCCCTACCGCATATTCCCGCTCGCCGCAAACCAGAATTTTAGCTTCTTCATATCCTTTTTCGCCGGTTCTCATTCCAACGGTAGTATTAAAGGAAAATTCTTCGCCCGGTCCAACCGTTACACCTTCCAACACACTCGCACATATCTGCAGATTGTTCACCCTATTAGGGTCGGTATCCAATATTCGTGTAATATAAGTACCGAGGGCGACGGGGCTTTCCGTCGCCGCGGCAGTGGGCTTGATTGTCGGTTCGGCAGTGGGAAGGGCCGAAGGGAGAATCGAGGGCATCTCTGACGGGAGAATCGAAGGAAGCTCCGACGTAATCGGTGCCTTTCCTTCCATGTTGCAACCGCCCAGCATAAAAACTGCCAGAAGTACCATTAAAAATTTCATACAGTTCACTCCTTTCCATATAGTAGTATACCGAAAAAACTAAGTTTAATTCATCCTGTAAAAAAACGCAAAAAGGGGTTGACTTTCCGTCCCGGTTTGTGGTACAATATTTAAGGTAAAAAATACCTTTGCCCGTAAACCATTTGCCGGGCATGGTTTTTGTGTGTTTAAATTGAAAGGAGTACCGTCCGTCATGCAGCTTTATAATACGATGACAAGACAGAAAGAAGAATTTATTCCCCTCGTTCCCGGAGAAGTGAAAATGTACTCCTGCGGACCGACGGTATATAACTATTTCCATATCGGCAACGCACGTCCTTTTATCGTGTTTGATACGTTGCGCCGTTATTTCTGCTACCTTGGCTATAAAGTCACTTTTGTACAGAATTTCACGGATGTGGATGACAAGCTGATAAACCGTGCGCTGGAGGAAGAAACTACTGTGCCGCTTCTGGCTGAAAAATACATTGAAGCGTATTTTGAGGACGCCGCTGCTCTCGGCATTGAGCGGGCCACTTATCATCCCCGCGCCACAGAAAATATCGATGCAATTATTGAACTCGTTTCCACCCTTATCGAAAAGGGCTACGCCTACGAAGTGGACGGAGATGTATATTTCTCCACAAAAAAATACAAGGAATACGGAAAACTCAGTCATCAGCCGCTGGAGGAGCTGGTTTCCGGTGCGCGTATCGGTGTAGACGAACGTAAGGAAGACCCCTTGGATTTCGCGCTCTGGAAAAAACGTAAGGTGGACAGCGAAATTGCATGGGAAAGTCCCTGGGGTATGGGTCGTCCCGGCTGGCATATTGAATGTTCTGCCATGGCCGGCAGACTTCTGGGCGAAACAATTGATATTCACAGCGGTGGTAAGGACCTTATTTTCCCCCACCATGAAAACGAAATTGCGCAGAGCGAATGTGCACACGGCGGTGCACCTTTTGCCCGCTACTGGCTGCACAACGGCTATATCAATATTGATAATGTAAAAATGTCCAAATCCAAGGGTAACTTTTTCACTGTGCGGGATATAACCGCCAAGTATGACCCGGAAGTGGTCCGCTTTTTCATGCTGTCGGCCCACTACCGCAGCCCTATCAATTTCAGTGACGAGCTGATGGCCGCGGCCAAAACGGGTCTGGAGCGTTTATACACCGTGCAGGAGCGTCTGGCGTCCCTTCCCGAAGGCGATGGAACCCTGCCGGAGGAAATTGCTGAAAAGCGGCAGAAATTCCTTGCGGCCATGGATGATGATCTGAATACGGCAGATGCTATCGCCGCTCTCTTTGAGATGGCACGGGCAATCAATATTCTTCTTGACGGCGGCAATACAAGCTGCGCCGGTGTCTGTCTTGCCACTCTTTCCGAGCTTGCAGGCATCCTGGGTCTTCTTTCCGGCAGAAAAGCCGAAAAAGCCGATGCAGAGGTGGAAGCCCTAATTGCCGAGCGGCAGGCTGCCCGTAAAGAAAAGAACTTTGCAAGAGCAGACGAAATCCGCGCCCAGCTTCTTGAAATGGGCATTGTTCTGGAAGATACACGTGAGGGCGTAAAATGGCACAAAGCGTAAACGCACCGCTCGTTCTCGCCTTTGTGGGCGATGCGGTATATGGTCTGTATATGCGGACCCGATTGATAGAAACGGAGACGGGTACCATGAATGTACTGCACCGGGATGCTTCCCGGCTCGTATGTGCCAAGGCGCAGTTTCATGCTTACCAGCACATCTCCCCGCTTCTGACGGAAGAGGAACAGCAGGTGTTCCGGCACGGCAGAAATGCCAAATCCGGCACGATACCCCGGCACGCCGATGTGATTCACTACCGTCACGCCACGGGTCTTGAAGCCCTGGTGGGCTTCCTGCATCTCGAAAAACGGCAGGAACGGCTGGATTTTCTTTTAGGAAAGGTTTTTGATTTTTTGTATGACAGTGAAATATGTTAAAAGTGTTTTGCTTATTTTTTTAGGTGCATTTTCCGCGGCCTTTGCCTTAAACTTCTTTCTGTTGCCGCACCACATTGCACCGGGCGGTGTGACAAGCCTTGCAGATATGCTTTCCTCTGCTGTGCCGCTTTCCGTAGGTACCTGGTTTGCACTGATCAATATCCCGCTTTTTGCTGCAGGACTAAAGGTTATCGGCCGGGAGTTTTTTATAAAAAGTCTTATCGGTATGGCAGCAAACGCTCTGCTTATTGACCTTCTCGGGCGAATTGACCCCGCCATTTTAGGACTTGGCGATGATTTGATTATTTCTGCCATCTTCGGTGGCTTCTTCATCGGTCTCGGATACGGCCTTGTACTGCGGGCCGGCGGTTCCTCCGGCGGCACCGATATTCTGGGCTGGCTGATAAAACACAAAAAACCAACCATGCAGCTGGGCCGTGCCATTTTAATTTGCGACCTGATGATTATTATTTTGCAAAGCATTGTATACGGCAACATCAAGCTGAGTCTTTATGCCGTAATTGCCATGTTCATTTCCAGCCGCATGGTGGATATCCTGAATGAAGGCGGTGCGGCAACGAAGTTCACTTACATTATCACCGAAGAAGGAGCCGCGATTTCTGAACGCATTATGCGGGAAACCGGCCGCGGTGTAACGAAGCTGGAGGGCGTGGGCATGTTTACAAACGAACAGCGCACCGTGCTCCTCTGTACCATGTACCGCCACGATATGCCACAGATTAAACGGATTATCCGGGATATCGACCCTCAGGCTTTTGTGGTGATAAGCGACGCCCGCGAGGTCAGCGGTGAAGGCTTTAACCCTTTAAGTAAATAATATGTTCAATCCCGCCTTTGGCGGTAAAAATAAAAAGTATTGAAAGGATGCGTTAGTTTTGGAAAAATCTAAGGAAAAAATGCTGGCAGAAAAGGCCAATAACATTCGCCGGCATATTGTGACGGAGGTACACAGTGCCGGTGCCGGTCATCCGGGCGGCTCGCTGGGTATTGCCGACATTATGGCCTATTTGTACTTCGATGTCATGAACATCGACCCGAAGGATCCTAAAAATCCTGACCGCGACCGTTTCGTTCTCTCAAAAGGTCACTGTGCCCCTGCTCTTTATGGCACGCTGGCCGAGCGCGGCTTTTTCCCCACAGAGGACCTCACCGGCTTCCGTAGCATTGACAGCTACCTGGAAGGTCATCCGGATATGAAGGGTGTTCCCGGCGTAGATATGTCCAGCGGTTCTCTGGGGCAGGGCATCTGTGCCGCAAACGGCATGGCACTCGCTGCAAAAATTGACAATAAGGACTACCGCGTGTACTCCATTCTGGGCGATGGTGAAATCGAAGAAGGTCAGGTATGGGAAGCCGCTATGTTTGCTGCCCACTACAAGCTGGACAACCTTACTGCTTTCGTTGACTTCAACGGTCTGCAGATTGACGGCGATATCACCAAGGTTATGAACCCCACTCCCATTGACAAGAAATTTGAAGCTTTCGGCTGGCACGTTGTGTATGCCGATGCACACGATTTCAATGACCTGGAAAAGGCCGTAAATGAAGCCAAAGCCACCAAGGGGCAGCCCACCGTTGTGATTGCCAAGAGCATTAAGGGTAAGGGCGTTTCCTACATGGAAGGTCAGGCCGGCTGGCATGGCAAGGCACCGAACGATGAAGAATATGCAATCGCTATGAAAGATTTGGAGGGAATTTGCAATGGCTGATAAGAAAGCTACAAGAGAAGCATACGGAGAGGCTTTGGCCGAATTCGGTGCAAAATATAACTTTGTTGTTTTGGACGCGGACCTTTCCAAGTCCACCAAAACCGATACATTCAAGAAGGTATTTCCGGAACGCTTCTTCAACATGGGTATTGCAGAAGCAAACATGATGACCACAGCTGCCGGCCTTGCCGCCGCTGGTAAAACGGTTTTCGCAAGCTCCTTTGCCGTGTTTGCATCCGGCAGAGCCTTTGAACAGATTCGTAACGCAGTTTGTTATCCGAAGCTGAACGTTAAAATCGGTGCTACCCACGCCGGTATTTCCGTTGGCGAAGATGGCCCGACCCATCAGGCCATTGAAGATATTGCGCTGATGCGCGCCCTGCCCGGCATGACCGTTATCAGTCCTGCTGATGCCACGGAATCCCGCGCAGCCGTAAAAGCAGCCATTGAAACCGACGGCCCGTTCTATCTGCGCTTCGGCCGTCTGTCCGTACCCACACTCTTTGACCCTGCTACCTACAAGTTCGAGTTGGGTAAAGGCATCGTGCTTTCCGAAGGTACGGATGTGACGATTATCGCTACCGGTCTTATGGTACAGGAGGCTATTGAAGCCGGCAAAATCCTGGCAGAGAAGGGCGTTTCTGCAGAGGTTATCAACATTCACACCATTAAGCCCATCGACGCAGAGCTGATTACCAAGAGTGCAAAGAAAACCGGCGCAGTTGTTACCGCGGAGGAACACACCATCATCGGCGGTCTCGGCAGTGCTGTTGCAGAAGTTCTCGCCGAAAACGCGCCCACCCCGTTGACCCGCGTAGGTATCATGGATAAGTTCGGCAAGAGCGGCAAGCCCGCACCCCTTCTCCAGATGTACGGCCTGACAGCGGAAAACATCGCCGCAAAGGCACTGGAAACCATCGCAAAGAAAAACGCATAAGACAAATACAAAGAGGGGCTGTATCGCGGGCGCACTTTATGTGGTCGGTTACCCGGTACAGCCCTTTGACTTTATAAAAAGGGGAATCTGAATGCAAACGTTATTGTCAAAACTGAATCCTGCACAGCGTGAGGCCGTCACCACCACTGCCGGACCTCTCCTCGTTCTGGCAGGTGCGGGCAGTGGTAAAACCCGTGTGCTGACCTATCGCATCGCCTATCTCATCAGCGAAAAGCATATTCCACCGGAAAATATTCTGGCTATTACGTTTACGAACAAGGCTGCCGCAGAGATGAAAACCCGTCTTGAAGCCCTGGTGGGTGAAGGCTCTGCCTACATCTGGGCCAGAACCTTTCACTCTGCCTGCGTCCGCTTTCTGCGCCGGGATATTGAAAGAATCGGCTATAAACAGGACTTTACAATTTACGATGCGGCTGAACAAAAAGCGATTGTGCGGGAATGCATCAAAGCACTGAACCTGGATGACAAAACGTATCCCGTATCCGCCTGCCTTTCCAATATTTCCGCGGCAAAAAACGATATGCTTTCTCCTGCGGCTTTTGAAGAGCTGCATCGCGGCAACTTCCGCATGGAAGGGTACTGCAAGGTATATGCCCGGTATCAGGCACAGCTGGAAAAGTATAACGCGGTTGATTTCGATGACCTTTTATGCCTCACTGTCCGGCTTTTCGAAGAATGCCCTGATGTGCTGGAATATTATCGGAATAAATTCAAATATATTCATGTGGACGAGTATCAGGACACGAACACCGTCCAGTACCGTCTGGTAAGCCTTCTGGCAGAAAAGCACCGGAATCTGTGTGTGGTAGGTGACGAAGATCAGAGCATTTATAAATTCCGTGGCGCGGATATTCAAAACATTCTGCAGTTCGAGAAGTCCTTTCCGGATGCGCGGACCATTCGTCTGGAGCAGAACTATCGCTCCACCCAGAATATTCTGGACGCGGCCAATGCCGTTATTGCTCATAATACAGAGCGTCTCGGCAAGCGTCTCTGGACAGATAACGGGGACGGAAATAAGCTGATAAAATACAAGGCTAACACCGAATATGATGAAGCCAGTTATATTTCTGCCGAGCTTGCAAGGCTACACCGTCAGGAAGGAATTCCGTATGCAGACATGGTGGTTCTCTACCGTATGAACGCCCAGTCCCGCCCTATTGAAGAGCAACTGCTTTTAAATGCCGTGCCCTACAAAATTATCAAGGGGCACCGCTTCTACGATGCGAAGGAAATTAAAGATAGTATTGCCTATCTGCGCACCATACATAATCCGGATGATGATGTAAGTCTGTCCCGTATTATAAACGAACCGAAGCGTGGCATCGGTGCCACTTCCCTTGGAAAAGCTTCCGCGCTTGCGGCAGAGAAAAACATCAGCCTATACACGGTAATACGGGATGAGTCCTACGCATCTGCCGTCGGGTCATCCTGGACCAAAATGCACGCCTTTTCGGAAATTATCGAAGGTATCCGCGCAGAAGCCAACAATTTACCTGTCACGGCACTGATCCGGGAAATTTTTGATAAAACAGGCTACATGGCTCAGTTTAACCCGGAAAATCCGGAAGATGCAGTACGAATCGAAAATCTGCAGGAATTTCTCTCGGTAGGTCTGAAATATGAAAAGGAAGCCGAACAGTCGTCTCTTACAGACTTTCTGGACAATCTCGCCCTGGTAGCCGATGTGGACGATTACGATGAGGAAATTGACTCCGTAACGCTGATGACAATCCATACCGCCAAGGGTCTGGAATTTCCCGTAGTGTTTGTAGCCGGTTTCGAGGAAGGTGTTTTCCCCTCCTTCCGGGCTGTGTTTGAAAGTGCGGAAATCGAAGAAGAGCGGCGACTCTGCTATGTGGCACTGACCCGTGCCAAGGCACGGCTGTACCTGACCCACGCGCAGACCCGTACACTGATGGGTGCTACCACCCGCAACCGTGTTTCCCGCTTTATGCTGGATATTCCGGAGCATCTGTATACGGCGGAGGGGGCTGACGTAACAAGTCACAGCGTAGATATTTCGCCCCTTCCCACCCGTCCCCGCGGTCCGGCCCATTTCGGCACCACGATTACAAGTAAACCCATAGTGCCAGGTCCTGCGGCTACTGCAAACTGTGACCTTGCGCCGGGTGACACTGTGCGGCACAAAAAGTTTGGCGAAGGCACCATTCTTTCCGCGGTACCGGTCGGAAACGATACGAAGCTGGAAATCAATTTCCTGTCTGCCGGCAAAAAAACACTTTTGGCCACATACGCCAAGCTTGAAAAAATATAGACATAATACAAAAGGGATGTAAAAAAGTCCAGACCGCAAAAAGGCAAAGAAAATGCAATATGCAAATAAGATTTGTTGCTTAAAAATGATTAAATTATGTTAAAAATCTCATTTCATTCGATTTTTCGCGATTCAAACGCCTTTTTGCTACAAACAAATCTCGCCTCTCAGCGACTGTTGCGACGCCGCCGGGAGGCGAAGTTTGTTCAAAACACAAGGAAATAAGCAGTGAGATGTAAAAAAGGAAAGAAAACCAATAAATTTTCATAGTTTACCAAGCTTTTGCTTTATAAAACCGTAGAAAAATTTACAGTTCCTTTTGTTGTGTCCCTTTATTTCAATTCTATCGGAATCCAGATTTCATAGTATCTCTTTTTCCTGCGTTCCGCCCTGTTTGTCCACAGGTGATACACCTCTACCTCGAAATCCTGCTTTTGTTTATACGGAGAATCCGGCAGCCACGAATTAAAAATCAAGTCACGAAGCTTTGGAATCTCATCGCCTGCATATCCTCCCCGTTCCGTGGTAAACATGGCATACAATCCTGCCGGAATACCCGTTTTCGTGAGATTCCTGCCACTGACATCTTCTGTTTTTCGCGCAATTGTGTAGTTTCCGTTATCCCATATTCCATACCAAAGGCCATCATATCCTTCACATATTTCTCCAGGTACAAAATCCTGTTCATCCGACCACATGCTGTGCTCTTGTGCAAAGCGTTCTGCGGCTGTCCCATTAAAACCCCTTGTCACACCCAATACCTCAAAACCAGCAATTTCTTCAATTTTACAATTCATTTTTTTTGCTCCTTTAATTGCGATATGAAATGAAACCGGCGAATACATGCAAAGAGGTCCACCCGATTTCCGAAGTTCAGACGGCGTTATTCCGTGTTGCTTTGAAAAAGCCCTCGAAAATGCATCCGCACTTTCATACCCGCATCTGAAGGCTACGTCGATTACCTTGTCATTACATGTCTGCAGTGCATACGCAGCAAGCGTCAATCGCCTGCAGCGAATATATTCTTTCAGTGTCATTCCCGTCATGTAACTGAAAAAGCGGATAAAACTATCCTGCGTGACACATGCAATTCTGGATACCTCTGCAAGGTCAATTTCTTCATACAAATTCTGTTCGATATAGTCCATCGCATCCATGAGTTGTTTTAGTACATCCATAAAATCCTCCTCCATAAGTATTGCGCGCAAAACGATTGTATCAGAATTTCTTTGCACTGTCCCGACTTTTTATGAGCAAACTATATCTGACGGAACAAAAAAGGTAGCCATCGTGACTACCTTTTGCTCCGTATTCATCTATCGCAACACATATAACAAAATATACAGCATGTGGTTTATACTTCCCGCCAGCACGAAAATATGAAACACGGAGTGCATATAGCGGGTTTTCTTAAAGAAATAGTAGATAAATGCCCCAACGGTATAACAAAGGCCTCCGGCAAGAAGCAGGCCCGTACCGCCGCGGGCAATCAGGAAGTCCAGCGCACGATACGCAAATACAATGCACCAGCCCATCGTAAGATAACACACGGCTGAAAACTTTTTGTACCGCCGGATATCAATACTGTTGAGCACAATGCCGACCGCCGCCGCAGCCCACACCACGCCGAACAGCGTCCAGCCTAAAAGAGGGTCGAAAGCACGGATGCTGCAAAGAACAATAGGTGTATAGGTGCCGGCAATCAGGATGAAAATAGAGCAGTGGTCAATCACCTGCATCACCTTTTTAGCCAGAAGATTGGCACCCAGGCCGTGATAAACACTGGAAAACGTGTAAAGCAGTATCATGGAAATGCCGTACACCAATGCCCCCGCAATGCTGTACCCGTCCCCAAACCATACCGCAATCACAGCCCCCAGGGTCAGGGACACGATCCCTGCTGCAGACCCCAGAATGTGGGTCACCATATTCATAATTTCTTCACCTTTTGTGTAATCAGGCAGTTTTCTGTCCGCCAGTTTTTCTCTTGTCATATCTCTGCCTCCTTCTCTCCGCTTTTTGCGGAGCACAAAATCATTCTGCTTTCACAGTCCCTGTTCCGAAAAGTGTTTCTGCTTTCTGTATAAAACTTTCTGAAGCATCCACTGTCTTTTTCGTTTTATAAATTTTATCCCCAATCTCAAAAACCAATACATCCGCACCGGGATTTTCTGCCACCACGGGATAAAATACGTCAAGCTTTGCAAGGTCTGTACTTTGCATCTGCACCGTTATGCGGCGTGCTTTCGGCAGATTTGCCGGCAATACCCGAATTTCTTCGGCGAGAATTTTGGGATCCTCATCCTCCCGGAGACTCAACGTTCCCCGCACCAGCACAGCCGTTCCCTCTGTTGCCGCTTCATCGCAGGCGGTCAGAACCTTCGGGAATACAATCACTTCCATAGAAGAAGTTAAATCCTCCACAGAAAGAAACGCCATCATCGTATTGTTTTTTGTCATTTTATTCTTGCGGCCGGAAACAAGTCCTGCTACCTCCACCGTCTGCCGGTCGTGGTAAATGCCGCTTTCTGTATCCTTCAGCTGCAATATGGAGGCCGGGGAAAGCACCGCAATTGTTTCTTTATATGCATCCAGCGGATGGCCGGACATATAGATGCCCAGTGCCTCCTTTTCCCGGGCCAGACGCACCTTTGGCGCAAGTTCCGGAAGATTCGGATAGGAATCGCTGGCCGGGAGTGCGTCCCCAAAAAGAGACAACTGTCCGGCGATATTGTTTTTCATACGGCTACCACGGGTTTCCAGCATGGTTTCAAAGTGTCCCAGCATCTGGGCGCGGTTTGCACCCGTAAAGTCAAATGCTCCGCCGGCAATCAGCTCTTCCAGTGCCCGCTTATTCATATCTTTACCCAACATCCGCTCAATGTAGTCCCCAAGGCCGGCGAACGCACCGTTTTTCTTCCGTTCTGTCACTGTATTCTCTGCAACACCCTGCCCCACACTACGCACGGCACCCAAGCCAAAGCGGATATTCCCGTTTTCTTCTGCGAATTTGTAGTAGCTTTTGTTTACATCCGGCGGCAAAAGCGTAATGCCCATTTTGTCACATTCCACCGCATACGCCGCTATTTTTTCTGCATTGCCAATCACGCTATTAAAAAGTGCCGCCATAAAATACACCTTATAAAAGCATTTTAAATACGCCGTCTCGTACGCCAGAACTGCGTAGGCCGCGGCATGGGATTTATTAAAGGCATACTTGGCAAAGTCAATCATATCGTCATAGATCTGATTCGCAATTTTCGCATCCACTCCGTTCCGCACCGCGCCGGGAATCAAAATCTCACCGTTTTCCTCCAGGCCGTTTATGAAAACCTCCCGTTCTTTTTCCATGACATCGGTTTTCTTTTTACTCATGGCTTTTCGTACCGAGTCGGCCCGCGCCATGCTGTAGCCGCCGAGATTCTGCACAATCTGCATTACCTGCTCCTGATACACAATACAGCCGTAGGTGACACGCAGTATCGGTTCCAGCATCGGATGCAGATACTGAATCTTATCCGGATTTTTCTTGTTGCGGATATAGGTGGGAATGGAATCCATCGGCCCGGGACGGTACAGAGAAATACCGGCAATGATGTCTTCCAGACAATCTGGTGAAAGTTCCCGCATAAACGACTTCATCCCTGCGCTTTCCAGCTGGAATACGCCGGCCGTGTCCCCCCGGCTGATGAGCTCATACACTTCCGGGGCATCGAATACCATATTTTTTGTATCCAGCGTAATGCCCGCCATCTCAGCCGCGTCCTGAATGACCGTCAGGTTTCGCAGACCCAGAAAGTCCATTTTGAGAAGCCCCAGCCGCTCCAGCGTTCCCATGGGAAACTGGGTGGTAATGACATCATCATTTTTCTGGAGCGGGACATGCTCATAAACAGGAGCATTGGAAATTACCACACCCGCCGCATGGGTGGAGGCATGGCGGGGCAATCCCTCCAGTGCCAGCGAAATCTCCAGAAGCTCATGAATCCGGCTGTCCTGCTCATAGGCTTCCTTCAGCTTCGGCGTCATGGCGATTGCATCTGCAAGCTTGATATTTAAAATATTCGGCACCATCTTGGCAATTACATCCACCTCGGCATAGGACATGCCCAAAACACGTCCCACATCCCGGATAACACCCTTGGCGGCCATGGTACCAAATGTAATAATCTGCGCCACACGGTCACTGCCGTACTTTCGGTTCACATATTCTATTACTTCCGGTCGGCGGACATAGCAGAAGTCAATATCAATATCAGGCATACTGACACGCTCGGGATTTAAAAACCGCTCAAAAATAAGTTGGTACCGAAGCGGGTCCACATCTGTAATATACAAGCTGTAGGCCACAATACTGCCCGCGCCGGAGCCACGGCCCGGACCGACGGCAATACCGTTGGTTTTAGCGTAATTTACAAAGTCCCACACAATCAGAAAATAGTCCACAAAGCCCATGCTTTGTATCACATTCAATTCATAGCTAAGCCGGTCCCACGCTTCCTGCGTAGGTGTACCATACCGTTCCTCCAGACCCTTTTCGCACATAAAACGGAGGTACTCAAAAGCATCTTTTCCATCCGGCACATCATATTTCGGAAGCAGACGCTGATGGAAAACGAAATCAAAGTTACATGCATCAGCAATTTTTTTTGTATTCGTCAAAGCCGCCGGTGCATAGGGAAATAAGGCCGCCATTTCTTCCGCGGTCTTTAAATAAAACTCCTCGCCGGTAAAGCGCATACGGTCCGTATCGCTCACGTTCTTTCCTGTCTGGATGCAAAGAAGTACATCCTGGTACCGGGCATCCTTCTTCTCAATATAATGGACGTCATTGGTACACACAAGCGGAATGCCCGTTTCCTCGGAAAGCTGCACCAGAAGCGGATTCAGCTTCCGCTGCTCCTCAATTCCGTGGTCCTGCAGTTCCAGATAAAAATTGCCTTCGCCGAATAGCTCCAGATAACGGAGTGCCCTTCTTTTCGCATCCTCGTACTCTCCTTTCAGCAGTGCACGGGGGATATCCCCGGCCAGACATGCCGAAAGTGCAATCAAGCCTTCACAACCGGCTGACAGCGTTTCCATGTCCACCCGAGGTTTATAATAAAATCCTTCCGTAAAGCCTACAGATACAATGCGAATCAGATTTTTGTACCCGGTCTCATTTTTCACCAGCAGTACCAGATGTCCGATTTCCTCTTCCCGGCCTGCCGTTTTATGGGTGCGGTCCCCGTCTGTGGTATAAACCTCACAGCCGATAATGGGCTTTATGCCCGCCTCCTTAGCCGCCTCATAAAAATCAATGGCCCCATACATAACGCCATGGTCTGTAAGGGCCAGGGCTGTCTGTCCCTCGTCCTTCGCTTTCTGTACCAGATCTCGTATACGGCACGCACCGTCTAAAAGACTGTACTCACTATGCACATGCAAATGTACAAAATCCATTATCTGTCCTCACTAAATAATGCCGCGTTCCAGCTTCACCTTTAAAACCCGTGAAACACTTTCATTGATTCGCATTTCGCTGATGCGACCGCTCTGTATGGCCGCTTTGATGGCCGCATGTGCCTCTTCTATGTTCTCCGGCATCAGCAGCATATCCGCACCGGCCTCAAATGCCGTCACAGCCGCCGCACCGGGAGAATAATATCCTGTAATCGCCTTCATAGAGAGGGAATCTGTAATAATGATATTGGGGAAACCCATGGTGTTTCGGAGAATATTGGTCATTACGTTGGTAGACATCGTACATTCCATATCAGTTTTCGTAATGGACTGATTCACCATATGCGATACCATCACAAAATCTGCTCCGGCCCCGATACCAGCCTTGAAGGGCAAAAGGTCGCTTTCCTGCATTTCCTCATACGTCCGCTCACTTTCTGCCCGGCCGCTGTGCGTATCTGCCTCGGCACTGCCCTGACCGGGAAAATGCTTCACCGCACAGGCCACACCGCTGTCGCGAAGACCGTTCACTGCGTTTTCCACCATAGTGCTGACCACACCCGCATCTGTTCCAAAGGAACGGGTACCTATTTCTGCATTTTCTTCGTTTACCAGCGTATCGGCTACAGGTGCAAAGTTTACATTAAAACCGAGTGTTTGAATTTCATTTCCTATTGTTTTACTTACATCATAAGCTTTCTGTGCATCGCCGCCATCGCCAATCTCCCGCATGGAGGGCTGGGCCGTGACGCCCATCCCCTCAATCCCGGAAAGACGGGATACTGTGCCGCCCTCTTCATCCACGGCTGTAAAAAGCGGAATTTTCGATGCACCCTGTAAATCCTGCAAAAGTTTAGTAACCTGTTCTTTATTCTGAATATTATCCCCAAACAGAATCACGCCGCCCACCGGGTGCTTCGTCATGCTCTCCCGCACCGGGTCCGAAACCTCTGTGACCACACTTCCGTCCCCTAAGGCTTCAGGAGCAACAAGCATCAGCTGATAAATTTTTTCATCCAATGTCATGGACTCAATCATAGTCCAGGCTGCCCCGTTCGGGTCCGTTTCATAAATTTTTTCGATTTCTTCAAGAGAAATCGCAGGCGTTTGTTCAGCGGGCTTCTTTCCTTTGCAGGCAGAAACCGAAAAAACAAGCAAAACGGCCAGTAAAATGGCTGTGATTTTTTTCATTAAGATGTCCTCCCATCCGGATTTTTGAGAAAAGGGCACGCAAAAACTTGCGTACCCTCTTTTTCACACTGTATAACCCTCAAAGTGAGAGATTACTGGTGATTTGCGAAACATTCGCTGCAATAGATCGGCCTGTCATTCTTAGGAATGAAGGGAACCTTTGCTTCCTTGCCGCAAGCTGCGCATACAGTTGTGTGCATTTCGCGGTTTTCACGAATTGCCTGTTTCTTTGCAACACGGCATTCCTTGCAACGCATGGGCTCGTTCTGGAATCCCTTTTCTGCATAGAACTCCTGTTCCCCTGCAGTGAAAACGAACTCCTTGCCGCAATCCTTGCAAACTAATGTTTTGTCCTCGAACATAATGATCTCCTCACTTTGAATATTGTTCTCACCCGTGCCGGACTCGAACCGACCCGTCTGCACCTTTGCACAGCCGCTCTCCCAGAGCCTGTGGGCGTATACTATATAAAGCCGCGCGGGCTTTTAATAAATTCTGGAGCGGGTAACGGGAATCGAACCCGCACAGCCAGCTTGGGAAGCTGGAACTCTACCATTGAGCTATACCCGCACATTTTCTATTTCGGATACTTTTCCACGTATTTCTCAATTTTATGCTTTATCCGCTGTAAGGCATTATCAATGGATTTTGGTGCTTTATTCAGCATTTCGCCGATTTCCTGATACGACTTGCCCTGAATATAAAGCACAAGCACCTTACGTTCAAATGCACTGAGCAAGCTGGAAAGCCTGGCACCAATATCGGAAAACCGCTCCCGGTGAATCATAATCAGTTCCGGGTCACCCCCCTGTTCCTCCCGGCCTACCACATCTAAAAGTGTAAGCTCGTATTCCTCGAATCCCAGCGGGCGATTGAGAGAAACATAGGTATTAAGCGGCTCATGCTTCTGGCGCGTGGCCATTTTCACCGCGGTAATAATCTGGCGCGTAATGCAAAGCTCCGCAAAAGCGCGAAAGCCCGACTGCCTGTCCTCTTTATAGTCCCGCACCGCCTTAAAAAGCCCTATCATCCCTTCCTGCACCAAATCCTCCCGGTCGGCACCAATAAGAAAATACGTTCTTGCTTTACGCCGGACCACGGCACGGTACTTGGAAAGGAGGTACTCCATAGCTTCGTTATCCCCCGCCTGGGAGAGCAGAGCCAGCTTCTCATCCGTTAAAGCTTCCGGTGCTTCCGGACGCAGTTCATTTTGCATCCTTTTCCTCCTGAAAAATCCATGCGATAGATATAGTATACTAAATTTTGGTGGAAATGTCAAGTAAATTTTATAAATTGTTAAAATTTTTTATATTTTTCGCCGGACCATAGAATACGGCGGAAACTGCCCCTCCATGGGAATTCGGATTGTCTGTGTCGGGTGCGGTGCACTCTCCACTGCGTTTCCCTCCTCATCGTACATTTCCGTCACTGTCTTTATATATTCCCGCCCGTCCGGTGTCATAACCTCCAGCGTGTCTCCCACCGAAAACTTATTCCGCTGCGAAAGCCGCAGATACCCCGGTTCTTCTTCTTTGACAATCCCTGCTACCTGATACTCCCGGATATACGTGCTGGACTCATGAATCTGGCCGTTTTTCTTTGCTTCCCCGTCCCAGAATCCATGGCTGTATCTACGGTGACTTACCTTGCAGACCATTTCCAGTGCATCACGCGAAAGTGTGTATGTTTCCGGATTTTCATAATAGCGGTCCATCTCCTGCCGGTAGGCCCGGACCACTGTGGCCACATAGTATTCGCTTTTGACCCGGCCCTCGATTTTCAGGCTGGAAATACCGCCGGACAGAATTTCCGGCAGAAATTCCAGGAGGCACAGGTCCTTGGCATTAAACACATACGTGCCCCGCTCATTTTCCACCACCGGCATATACTCTCCGGGCCGCTGTTCCTCCATAAGCGTATACTTCCAACGGCAGGCCTGGGCACAGTCGCCCCGGTTTGCATCCCGTCCTACCATATAATTACTCAAAAGGCAGCGTCCCGAATACGACACACACATGGCACCGTGGACAAACATTTCCAGCTCCAGGCTTTCTGGCGTGTTTTTCCGGATGGCGTACACCTCTTCTCTTGTCAGCTCCCTTGCCAGCACCACCCGTTCTGCACCCATCCGATGCCATGCCCGGGCCGTTTCTGCATTTGTGATGTTGGCCTGTGTGCTCACATGAATGGGAAGCCCCGGTGCCGCCTCGCGAATGAGACCAAATGCGCCTAAATCCGAAACAATAACACCATCCGCACCTATCTTCTCAAGATTCTGCACATACTCGCCCAGCACACGCATGTCCCGCTCCCGCATAATGACGTTGAGTGCCACATATACTTTTTTGTCTCGCTCCTTGGCAAAGTCAATGCCTGCCTTCATATTCTCCGGCGAAAAATTATCACAGGCAGTCCGCATGGAAAATTCTTCACCGCCGATATATACTGCATCCGCACCATATAAAATAGCTGTTTTTAAACATTCCAGATCTCCGGCCGGTGCTAAAAGTTCTGCTTTTTTCATTGTTTTTCTCCGTTTCGTATTATTATTTACTCAGTATACAGGATTTTGAAGAAAAAGTCAATCCTTTTTGCGCTCCGGACATTTTTTCACATCCCCATTTCCGATTTTTAGAAAGAGAGAGTTTAATAAATCGGTGTATCCTTATCCTCTACAATTACATCCAGGCTATATTTTGTTTCGATTGGTGCTTCTCTGCGAATCCATTTTCCGCGCGTAAAGTCCGGAATCTGGACCGGGGCCCCGCCCGTCGCAATCGACTGTTCAGAAAGGGGTGTGATGGCCATCCAGGCTGCTGTATCATAGGTATCAATCGGCGTCGGAATCCCACGTTTTACACTTTCAACAAACGCACGCCCCACAAGCCAGTCCATGCCGCCATGCCCGGCTTTTTCCCCCTTCTTTACATATTCTGCATGAATAGGATGGTCGTATTTTTCAAAAAATTCGTCCTGATTATCCTTGATTTCCTCTTCCATACCGTCCAGAAACACAACCTTCCGCGCCTCATCGTATGCACCCCGGGTACCGCGGACAGAGAAGTCACGACTGTAATAGGCGCGCGGAAGTGTAGTATCCAGCCGCAGCATAATCGTTTCACCGTTTACGCACATGATGTTGGTAACCACAATATCTCCCTGCTTAATTTCTGTGCCGTACATCGGATTCCCGTCGTCTTTGTGCCGCTCCCAGTAATCCTTTACGCCGGCTGCCTTGGATGCCATAGATGTCAGATACAGCATCCGGTTTCCCCGGTTGATATTCAGCACCTTGCAAATCGGCCCCAGCGCATGGGTGGGATAATTATCACAGTTTCGTGCCGCATATTCCTCAATCCGATATGTATTGAGCCTGCCCCACTCCTTTGACGTGCCGGATAAATCTGTGGAACGAAGGTCGTGCATATACGCACCCGTACAGTGCACAACCTCGCCAAAAAGCCCCTCTTTTACCATACGAAGTGCCATCATTTCCGGTCTTCCGTAACAGCAGTTTTCCAGCATCATACAGTGCATACCGGTTTTTTCATGTGCATCTACCAGCCGGAAGCAGTCACTGATGTCATATGCGCCGCCCACTTCAATCGTCACATATTTCCCTGCACGCATCGCCGCAACTGCAATTTCCACATGTACTGCCCATGCTGCTAAAACAACAACCGCATCAATTTCTTCGCAATTGATTACTTCATGCCAGTCTGTTGTTCCCTTAACTGAAATTCCCTTTTCTTCTTCAAAATATTTCTGTGTGTCCTTCACTTTCTCCGACACCATATCACAGACCATCGTAATTTCCACATCACGCATATCTCCGAAAATATTCCTTGACATGTTTTTACCGCGGTTGCCAAGACCTATAATACCGAGTTTAATTTTTTCCTTCATTTTATTTTTCTCCTTTATAAGCAAATTTTATGTTGCCATAGTGCAGTAAGACTTGAACCCGATATGGTTTAAAAACATAAATTCATCATAATACTGCAGAAAATCCTGCAAATATACGTCAGTATTATTCTTGAATTTTCTTTGTCTTATAGAAGAATTTACCGTTTCTAAATTGTTCGACCAAAAACGCAGAAAAATTTATAATACTTTTGATGCGGAGGTTTTGAAGGGCTGACGCCCTGCAAAACCGACAAATCAAAAGGATTGAAATTTGGCAAGTTTATGGCATATTGTGTTCGAGTCTTACTGCACTAAGAATAACACATGCAAAAAAATAAATCTATATATATTCAGACAATTAATTTATAATTTTGGCCAAAAACGGTACTGCACGTCGAAATCCCTTGTATAAAACCCGGCCGCGGGTAGTCCGTTTTGACAAAGGCGCAAAATCCTATACAGAAAAAAAGAGCCGCCCGAAAGCGACTCTTAATTTGTATAGTGTATAGTTTGTATAACCGGTCCGCAAATTTCTTATCTGCGAATTGCGCAGGTACTTGCACAAAGGGAAAATTATTTCGCGTCTACGCTTGCAGCGTATGCGATAAGGTCAACAACCTTGTTGGAATAACCCCACTCGTTATCGTACCAGGAAACGAGCTTTACAAAGTTGTCGTTGAGGCTGATGCCTGCATCTGCATCAAAGATAGAGGTGCGTGCATCATGAATGAAGTCAGAAGAAACTACCTTGTCTTCGGTGTAGCCGAGGATACCCTTCAGCTCGCCGTCAGCAGCCTTCTTCACAGCAGCCTTGATATCATCATAGCTTGCTGCTTTTTCAAGACGGCAGGTCAGGTCAACAACAGAAACGTCTGCTGTGGGAACGCGGAAAGCCATACCTGTCAGCTTGCCGTTGAGTTCCGGAATAACCTTACCAACTGCCTTTGCTGCGCCCGTAGAAGAGGGAATAATGTTGAAGGCTGCGCCGCGGCCGCCTCTCCAGTCCTTCTTGGAAGGACCGTCAACCGTCTTCTGGGTTGCAGTCGTTGCGTGAACTGTGGTCATGAGACCTTCAATGATACCGAAGTTGTCATTGATAACCTTAGCTAAAGGAGCTAAGCAGTTTGTGGTGCAGGATGCGTTGGAGATAACCGTCATGTCCTTTGTGTACTTGTCCTGGTTAACGCCCATTACAAACATGGGAGCATCCGCGGAAGGTGCAGAAATAACAACCTTCTTTGCACCGGCCTTCAGATGAGCAGAAGCCTTTTCTGTTGTTGTGAACACGCCTGTGGACTCAACAACGTACTCTGCGCCGCATTCCTTCCAGCCGATTTCTTCCGGGTTCATTGCAGCGTAAACAGCAATTTCCTTACCGTTTACAACGAGCTTATCGCCTTTAACTTCGATATCGCCCTTAAACTGACCATGAACCGTGTCGTAACGGAGCATGTAAACCATGTAGTCTACATCGATGAACGGATCGTTGATACCAACAATGTCCACCTTGCCCGTTTCCATAGCCGCTCTGAATACCAGACGGCCGATTCTTCCGAATCCGTTAATGCCTACTTTTACTGCCATTTTGCCATACCTCCATTTTTCATTTATTGCACGGTGATGGATTCAATCACCGGTTTGGCCAAAGGTGTTTGTCCGTCAGCTCCCACCGGGGTTGCCGCCAGACGGTCCAGCACGTCAAACCCTTCTGTCAGCATACCGAATGCGGCATACTGTCCGTCGAGAAACGTTGAGTCTGCGTGTACGATAAAGAACTGTGAACTTGCGCTGTTATAGCTTTGTGCGCGCGCCATAGAAATAACGCCACGGAGATGGGAAATGTCGTTCTGTGCAAAGCCATTGATTGCAAATTCACCGGGGATATTCTCATCAGAGCCGCCAAAACCAGTTCCCTGCGGGTCACCGCCCTGAATCATAAATCCCTCCATGATTCTATGAAAAGTCAGGCCATTATAAAAGCCTTCCTTTGCAAGCTTTACAAAATTAGAAACGGTTGCAGGTGCCTTGTCGGGATAAAGCTCCAGCTTCATTACGCCGCCGTCCTGCATTGTAATAGTAATATTCACTGTTTCGTCCTCCTCTATTGTTTCCGGTGTGGTTTCCGTTGGTATCTCCACAGGCGTTTCTGTCGCCGGGACAGTTCCCTCCGGATTGCCGTCCGTGAATGTTCCAACGGTGTTTTGCGGTTCTGCCGAACAGCCGGCAAGCAGGAATATAAAGCAACAGATAACCAATACGCTTCCGAGAATTTTTCTCATTTTTTCCTCCTTTTCCCTATCAGGGCCGCAATTTCAGCAGATTATTATATATTATACCTTAAACCGGTATGTTTTGCAAGTCTTTTTTTCAGTTTTCGTCAGTATACCCAAATTTTTCTTCTATGAGCATCCGGGTTTTAGCACCATCCTGAATCCAGTACCCGGATCCGCTCCCCGTAGTACCCGGCAGCGTGTAGGTTTCCGCACCGTATCCCATTACGGCCTTTGCATACGTAAGCAAGTCGTTTACGGTCAGGTTGCTGACCACATAATCCGTCACCTTATCGTACACGGCAGGAATTTTTGTAATATACTGTACCTTCAATTTCTGTTCCAGGAACGCACTGATAAATTTCTGCTGCACGGCCACCCGGTCGATGTCCCCCATGGCATAATCGTGCCGGTAGCGAATCAGGCCTTCGGACTGCTCGCCGTCTAAGGTCTGCACGCCCGGCTGCAGATGGATATGCAAATCCTGATAGGGGTCATCATAATTATAGGGACGTTCTACATCGAACTCTACACCGCCAAGCTCGTCCACTACCTCACGGAAAGCACGAAGATTGATAATCGCATAATAATGAATAGGCAACCCCGTCACGTTGGAGACTGTCTCAATCAATGTTTCTTCCTTTTTCCAGCCGCGGGCATCCGCATAGCTGTATACAGAATTGATTTTCCGGCCGCCACTGAGTTCAACCCGTGTATCCCGCGGTACTGAAAGAATGGAAATCTTCTTCGCATTCGGGTTCAGTGAAATGACCATGATCACATCTGTATTTTCGCCCACATGGTCCTTACCCACCAGCAGGAAGTTCACGATACCATCCGGTCCCACAGGGGCCAGCGCGTCACCATGCTCACCCAAAGCAAAGGGCTTACTGCTTACAAACCCTACAACGACACCGGCAAAAGCAGCCAGAGCCGCAAGAAGTATCAGCGTAAAAATCAAAAAAAACTTTTTAACATTCATACGTATTCTCCAGGTCATAAAAAACGAACAATGCTTCCAGCGCACGCCAGAACACATTGTTCCGATTTTCAGTATGAGTACGCTGGTGTCCGTCCACCGTGCGGGCTTCTCTGCCGCCGAATCCGTTGAAAAAACCCTTGCCGCACGACAAGGGTTTTTTTCTGGTGGAGGGGGGTGGATTCGAACCACCGAAGTCACTGACAACAGATTTACAGTCTGCCCCCTTTGGCCACTCGGGAACCCCTCCAAATGTCTGGAGCTGGTGATGGGACTCGAACCCGCAACCTGCTGATTACAAATCAGCTGCTCTGCCAATTGAGCTACACCAGCGCTTCACGACGCAAGAAATATAATAGCATAAAGCACATCGTCTTGTCAAGTCTTTTTTTGAATTTTTTTTATTTTTTTAGTCCCATTTTCTGTTTTTCCCGTTTTTTCGGCATTTATACTTTAAAAAAACGGAATAAAAAACCTGTTTTTGCAACAGAATACATCTACGGAGGGAATTAAAATGAAAAAACTCACCGAACTTCTAAACGCATTCGCCGCCCGCCCTGATGCGCCCGGCATTGACGATACGCCCTGGAAAACAGCGCGCATCGAAAAAAAACTGGATGTCAATATGAAAATACTTGAAGATATTTTCGGCCCCTCAGGGGATGTGATACGTCGCCGTTTTCGTTTCGGTCAAAGCCGTAAGCAGGCCGCTCTCATCTGCGTGGACGGCCTTATAAGGGCTGACCGTGTGGCTGCAGAAATCGTCAAGCCTCTGATGTATGACAGCACCGCAGAGGATATGCCATGCGTCCTGCCCCGTACAATGGAAGAAGTGCAGGACGCCTACATGACCGTGGGTGAAAGCAAAACTGCCTACAGCTTTGGTGACCTTGTCAGCAGTGTGCTGTCCGGTGACGCTGCCGTTTTAATCGACGGAATTCCCGGTGTCCTCATCACCAATGCCAAAGGCTTTCCCCAGCGCAGCATTGAAGACCCGCAGACCGAATCCATACTTCGCGGCCCCCGGGAGGGCTTTGTGGAAAACATGCGCACGAATACGGCACTTTTACGCCGCAGACTGAAAACCCCTGACTTCACACTGGAAACCACTACCATTGGCAAACAGACAGATACTTCTGTTACCATTGCTTATCTCCGCACCATAGCCGACCCGAATTTAGTAAAGGAAGTGAAAGCGCGGCTTTCCGCCATTGACACAGACGGCATTCTGGACTCCGGCTATATTGAGCAGTTTATTTCTGACGGTGGCTCCCCCTTTTTCACCACCATTGCCAGCTCTGAAAAACCGGACGCTGTGGCCGGGAAGCTCCTGGAGGGCCGGGTGGCACTGCTTGTAGACGGTTCGCCTTACGTTCTCACCGTTCCTACTTTTTTTATTGAAAATTTTCAGACAACGGAGGATTATTACATCGCACCGCTTTTTGCGACTGCACTTCGCTTTGTCCGCTTTTTTGCCTTTATCATCAGTGTCCTCACCTTGCCGCTGTATGTGGCACTGACTACCTTCCATCTGGAGCTTATCCCCACGGAACTACTGCTGTCCATGTCCGCCGCCAAGGGCAACACGCCCTTTCCCACCGTCATCGAAGCCCTTCTGATGATTATAGTGTTTGAAATTCTGAAGGAAGCCGGCATCCGCCTCCCCCGTCCTGCCGGCCAGGCCGTCAGCATGGTGGGTGCCATTATTATCGGAGAAACCGCTGTTTCTGCCGGTCTTATTGGTGCACCCATGGTCATCGCAGTAGCCATCACAGCCGTTTCTGCCTTCGCCTCCCCCGCCCAGGCCAATGCTTCCATGATTCTGCGGCTTCTGTTTCTTCTTCTGTCAGGCATATTCGGCGGTCTGGGACTGGCCCTTGGTCTCTGGCTTCTGCTTTTGCATCTCGCTTCGCTCAAATCCTTCGGCGCACCCTACCTTTCCCCTGCCGTGCCGTTCCACATGGCGGACGCCAAGGATTCCCTGATTCGGGCACCTCTCCGCTGGTTACTGACCCGTCCCACCGACCTTGCAAAGCGGAATCCGCGGCGACAAAAACCTCGTTCCTGAAAGGAGTAGACATGAAAAAATTTCTTTTATCTCTTCTGTCCCTTGTTCTGTCTCTCAGCCTCTGCGGCTGCTGGGACAGACGGGAAATCGGAGAAATCGCCATTGTAATGGGTTTTGCCGTGGACAGCACGGAAAACGAGGATGAAATTGAAATCACGGCCCAGATCGCCAACACCCGCACAATTGCCGCTGCCAGTGAGAGTGGAGGCAGCGGCGGCGGTGAACAGAAACCGTACCTCAATCTTTCCGCTTCAGCGGAATATGTGTTCCCCGCCATTCGCTCTTCCATCACAAAATCCGGTTCTAAGCTGTATATGTCGCATAATTATGTCATTCTTTTCGGGCAGGAGCTTGCGGAACGCGGTCTTGAAAAATATATGGACTTTTTTCTCCGGGACCATGAGCTTCGACTGGACATGCCGCTTCTTGTCGCCCGGGGACAGGGCGCAGATGTTCTGGATGCCGACACAGGCTTTCAGAGCATTCCCGCCCTGCACATCAATGACCTTATAAGCACCCAGAAACAGCTTTCCACCGGCATGACCGTTACCATATTGGATTTTATGGACCGCCTTTCTGCCGACCGGGGCGCACCGATGATTCCTATTATGGAAATAAAAGAAGAAAAAGAAAAGCAGACCCTGCATCTGAGCGGCACAGCCGTTTTTGATAACGATACGATGATCGGTGAGCTGGACGAACAGCAGACCCGCGGCTGTCTCTGGGCCTCCGGCAAAGTAAATGAGGCCGTAATTATGACGGAGGTAGGCGATGATAAAATCGGCATAGAAGTGTCTCAATCCTCCGGTGGCATTAAAGCCGAAACCGACGACAGCGGTAACACCACAATGGTACTTTCCGTCCATGCCCGCGGCGACATTGGAAGCGTGCGTGGCAGCGAAGATTACACCACAAAGGAAGGCGTTGACATACTTCTCAAGGCTTTCGCCGGTGAAATTGAGGAGGAAATCCGGTCCTGCCTGGAAAAAAGCCGGGAGCTGAAAGCAGATGTGTTCGGTTTTTCCGATATTCTTTACCGATATCACCCAAAGCTCTGGGATCAAATGCAGGACGCAGAATTCCACAATCTTCCTGTTCGTATTGAAGTTGAAACAAAGTTAGACTCCTCCGGCCGTCTTGGACAACCAATTCACTGATTAAAGGAGAAATGCCATGTTTACCACACGCCAATTAACCTTCGGTATTGCCGCCTTTATTGGCGGTTCCTCGCTGTTTACCGTTTTTGTCAGTCAGATTACCCTGCAGGACTCCTGGATAACCGCCCTTCTGGCACTTGCCGCAAGCCTGCTTACCATATGGATGTATACAGGACTGATTTCGAGATTCCCGGGTCGGGGACTTTTAGAAATGCATACAGAGGTTTACGGCAAACAGATTGGGCTGCTTCTGAACTTTTTATATGTTTTGTTCTGCATCGGCTTTGCCGCCGTCAGCCTTCGCAATCTCGGTGACTTTTTCAGCAGTTACATCATGCCGGAAACGCCCATGCTGGTTGTGCTGATTTTGTTTGCCCTCACTTGTGCACTGGCGGCAGGGCAGGGCATCGGCACTGTCCTCCGGCTTTCCTTCCTTTTATTTACTTTTATGTTTCTGGCTCTCCTGCTCAACTGTTTCCTGCTGATTAAAAACATGGAGCTTTCAAATTTTCTCCCTATTCTCCGTCTGGGGCTTGACACCTATGCAAAGGGCAGTTTTGTGTTAACCGCCGCCCCCCTTTGTGAAATCGTGATTTTCCTGATTCTGCTCCCCTATGCCGACCGGAAAACGAACGTGAAAAAGAGCTTTTTCCAAGGTCTTCTGCTCGGCGCACTGCACCTGATGATAACATTCCTGCGGGATATTGCCGTTCTTGGCTCCTCGCTCGCCTTTCTGACCGAGCCCACCTATGAAGCTGTCCGACGAATCCATATTCTCGATGTATTTTCCCGTCTGGAAATTATTTTTGCTTTTGTTCTCATCGTCATGCGCGTTTTTAAGCTCAGTATACTGTTTTGTGCCATTCTCCGTGCTGTGGAAGATACCGTTGGCCGTACCTTCCAAAGGCGCAGAACTGTTCTTATCTTCGTTGCTACGCTCGCTGTTATTGCCGCTCTTTTCGGCTTCCGCACCGGCATGACGTTGCCGGAATGGTTCCGGAATACCGGTGCGTATTTTTTCGGTTTTTTTGAAATCGTACTTCCGCTTATCACCCTGATCGTGGCCGCTATTCGCCGTCTCGGGTGCAGAAAAATGTAAAATGCACTTGTTTTTTCCCTCTTTATATGATAAACTGGAAGACGATAAGGAGGAACAGAGTATGGTAAATTTTTTTGAACTGATTGAAAAGAGAGAAAGCTGCCGGGACTATGACACTCGCCCTGTGGAAAAGGAACTACTTATCCGCATGGTGGAGGCGGCACGTCTTGCTCCCTCGGCCTGCAATTCCCAGCCGTGGCGTTTTACGGTTGTCACAGGGGAAAAGGCCGGCGAGGTGGCTGCCTGTACACAGGAAATGGGCATGAACAAATTCACAAGCGATGCCCCGGCCTTTATTGTGATTTCCGAAGAACGGGCCAGACTTTCCGCATCCATTGCCGGAAAAGTAAAGGACCAGCAGTACGCACCCATTGACATCGGTCTTGCCACCGCTCATCTTTGTCTGGCCGCAACAGAGCTCGGCCTTTCCACCTGTATCCTGGGCTGGTTTTCCGAAGAAAAATTAAAAAAACTGCTTGGCAAAACCGCAGGCAACCGCATTCGTCTTGTTATCAGCGTGGGGTACGCCGGAACCGACAGTATACGTCCCAAAAAACGGAAGGCATCGGAAGAAATTCTATGCTTTTTTGAATAAATTATGAATTTCAGAAAAACCTCTTGTGTGTACCATAAATTTCTGCTATACTAATAAGAAGAATATTTGTAAGACACGAAGGAAGGAGACTGTTTCCTATGAAGCAATCTGCACATAAAACCAGCATCGGCGGGCAGGCACTTATCGAGGGTGTTATGATGCGTGGACCGAAAACCACGGCTATGGCCGTCCGGGATCCGGAGGGTGAAATCGTTCTGGAAAAATGGCCCACGCCCGAAAATAGCCGCGCCAAATTTTTCAAGCTCCCTTTTGTCCGCGGTATTTTTAATATGATTGATTCACTGCGCTTTGGCTACAAGTGTCTGATGCGTTCGGCTGAGATTGCGGGGCTGGAGGAAGCAGAGGATGAGGCTGATGAAAAGAAAAACAAGGTGATTATGAACATTCTCATGGTTGTCAGCGTTGTGCTGGCCATGTTTTTAGCTGTTGGTCTTTTTCTCTACATGCCCTCCTTTTTGTACCGGTTGCTTTCCCGCGCCGTGCCGGTGCTGCGCGGCCAGGTCTGGCGCGCTGTTTTTGAAGGGCTGCTGCGCATTATCCTTTTTGTGGGATATATGTGCGCCATGCTTCTGATGAAGGACATCCGGCGTACCTTTATGTACCACGGTGCCGAGCATAAAACCATTTTCTGCTACGAGGCCGGGCTGGACCTGACGGTGGAAAACGTCAGAAAAATGAGCCGGTTTCATCCCAGATGCGGCACTTCCTTTATGATATTAGTACTGATTGTGGGTATTATTGTTTCCATGTTTATCACGGTGGACGCGCCGCTTCTGCGCACAGTCATAAAGCTTCTGACATTGCCCATCGTCACCGGCGTGGGGTACGAGCTTATTAAGTTTGCAGGCCGGCACGACAATCTTCTCACACGCATTGTCTCTGCTCCCGGTGTGTGGCTGCAGCATATCACCACTATAGAGCCGGATGACGGACAGATTGAATGCGCGATCCTGGCCCTTTCTGAAACCCTGACCGGCAATCCGGAGGATGACAAATGGTAATCCGTTCTCTTTTGCAGGACGCCGGCATTCCGCGCCTGGATGCGGAAATTCTCCTGGCCTTTACCCTTGGCGTGCCGCGGGAAAAGCTTTTATTCTTGTATAACGAAACCGCCGCAGAGGAAACTGCGGCGGCTTTTTCTGCCCTTTGCCAAAAGAGGAAAACCGGCTGTCCCGTTGCATATCTTCTTGGGGAACGGGAGTTTTTCTCCCTGCCCTTTTATGTGAACGAAAACACGCTTATTCCGCGGCCTGATACAGAAATTTTAGTGGAGTGGGCAATCGGAAAAGCAGAAGGAAAACGCGTTTTGGACCTTTGCTGCGGTACCGGCTGTATTGGCATTGCAACAGCCAGAAATGCCGCCGTCTCCTCTCTGACGCTTGCGGACATCTCCCCCGGTGCACTTTCCGTGGCACAGAAAAACGCGGACAGACATTGCACGCCTGCCGCATTTTTACAGCTTGATATTTTAAAGGATTCTATTTTAGGACAGTTTGATTTGATTTTATCCAATCCGCCATATATCGAAACGGATGTTATCCCTACGCTTGAAAAGGATGTCTGCCATTTTGAACCGCACCTTGCCCTTGACGGCGGTGCAGACGGCCTCGATTTTTATCCTGTCATTATCGAAAAAGCCTTTTCTGCCCTTTCGCCCGACGGATGGCTGGGACTCGAAATCGGTTATACCCAGGGCAAGGCCGTATCGGAAATGATGGAGCCATTCTTTGATAATGTGCAGGTGCTCCCGGACCTTGCGGGAAACCCCCGTGCTGTAGTGGGCAGAAAAAAATAAACGGTTAAAATTTGACAAAATGCAAAAGATATGATATACTGCATAGAAGGTGGTGCAGTATCCTAGTCAGGATGCCGATTCCCAAGACGGGCCTAAAAATCCGTAGAAGGGCATATCGATGAAGTTCCTGGTGTTGGCTTTCGACGCCCAGTCGGGGGTCGATGCTGGGGGTTAAGGTTTAGGGGCGATTCGCAATGGCATGCGAGCGTTGACCCCTTTTCCGTGGAGACCTGCGTGCGTGCTTCTGCCTCTGCTCGTCCCCTGAGGGCGACGGAACGGAGTACGGCGCAGGAGTAAACCTGTCATGCGGTGCCGCATGGTGCTGTGGGCAGAGTAGCCTGCCTTGCGTGGGTATGAAGGATAACGGTTCAGGCTCCATTTTGTCGGCCAACAAAACGGAGATATTGCTGTTTGAAATCCTATCTGCAAAAAAGGCTAAGAATCGGTTTGACTGTTGAGGAAATCTCCTAGGCTGTTCAGGCTTGAGGGATACGGGGGATTGCAGTGCGGACTTAGTGGCAATCCGAATCAGACCCCTGCGGTCTGGCTTCTGTTTAATCGGAAACGGCCCGGAGCGGCGACGCGCGGGCACGGAAGCGGGAAATCCGTCTCGGACCTATGCCGCAAAATTTACTCCGTATTCTGCCACCATATTTTTTATAAAAGGAAGTGCTATCCGTGAAAGACGATATACCCGGGCAAAAACGAAAAAAAATGAGAGTAAAAAGCAATCATACGCCGAATCGGAAAGTCAGTGTATCCTGGATTATTACCACGATTCTTCTGACCTTTTTTCTTTCCGTGTCCATTACAGTGATTACATCCTCCCTTCTTGGGAATGTGGCTGTAAGCGTGGCACTTCTCATTTTGCTTTGCATAGTTCTTCTCGGTATTATATTCGACCTTCTGGGTATCGCCGTAACCACGGCGGCAGAAGCACCCTTCCATGCCATGGCCTCGAACCGCGTTCCGGGTGCCGCGCAGGCAATCCGGCTGATTCGCAATGCCGAAAAGGTTTCAAACTTCTGTAACGATGTTGTCGGCGACATCTGCGGTATCGTCAGCGGTGCCACCGGCAGTTTTATTGCCACGGAGCTGGTAACGAATTTTTCGCTTCCGTCGCTTCTTACCAGTCTGTTTGTAACCGGTACTGTTTCTGCCATTACGGTCGGCGGCAAAGCTCTTGGTAAAACTCTGGCCATAAACCAGTGTAATCAGTTTGTATTTTATATCGGCAAATTCCTTGCACTGTTTTCATTCCGAACAAAGAAAAGCAGGAAATAATCATGTATAAACTTCTCACCCGGGTGCAGTCCCCTGCGGATCTCCGGTCCATGTCTATGACAGAGCTGGACGCACTCAGCCGTGAAATCCGGACATTTCTAATTGAAAACATTCCGAAAACAGGCGGTCATTTCGCCTCGAATCTGGGCGTTGTGGAGCTGACAATCGCTCTGCACCGCGTCTTTTCCGTTCCGGAGGATAAGCTTATCTGGGACGTGGGCCACCAAAGCTATGTACATAAACTTTTAACGGGTCGCCGGGAGCAGTTTTCCTCCCTGCGGCAGTTTGGCGGGCTTTCCGGTTTTCCGAAAAGCGCGGAAAGCAAGTACGACTGTGCCGACACCGGCCATTCCTCCACCGCCATTTCCACCGCGCTCGGCTTTGCCGCCGCCCGCGATTTATGTAAACAGACAGGGGAATCTGTGGCCGTTGTGGGTGACGCCGCCTTTGCCGGCGGTCTTTCTATGGAAGCCCTAAACCATATTGCCCACTGCAAGCACAAGGTCATCATCGTTCTCAACGATAACCAGATGTCCATAGGACAAGTTGTAGGCGGTTTTTCCCAATATCTGAACAAAATCCGCACCCGTTCTTCTTACTATACGGTCAAGCGGGAAACCAGTGACCTTCTGCATAAAATCCCCCTTCTCGGGAAACCCACCGTGCACGTTATCAAAAAAATCAAACGGATTCTCCGTTACTGCGTCACCCCCGGTGTTGTGTTTGAAAAGCTGGGTTGCCGGTATCTCGGTCCCGTGGACGGGCATAACATCCGCCAGCTCTGTGATACCCTTGCAGAGGCCCGGCGTCTGCCCCAGTCCGTGCTGATTCATGTGTTGACCAAAAAGGGAAAGGGGTTTTCTCCTGCTGAGGAAACGCCTGCAGAATACCATGCTGTCGCTCCTGCAGGGAAAAAGACAGAAAGCTGCTCTGCCCGGTTTGGGAAAACGATTCTCAGCCTTGCGGAAACACACAGAAATCTGGTTGCGATTTCCCCCTCTATGCCTGATGCCTCGGGGCTTGGGCCTTTTATGGAGAAATATCCCTCCCGCTTCTATGATACCGGCATAGCAGAAGCGCACGCCGCCACCTTTTCGGCCGGTCTTGCGCGGGGCGGTCTTTTGCCCGTTCTGACTGTGTATTCCTCGTTTTTACAGCGGGCTTATGATTCTCTGGTACACGACATTGCCTTGCCGAAGCTCCATGTGGTGCTGGCCGTGGACCGTGCCGGCCTTGTGGGAAGCGACGGCGAAACCCACCAGGGCATTTTCGATTTATCCTATCTGACGCATATTCCGAACATGGCCGTTTTGGCACCTTCGGATTTACTTACTTTAGAAGAAATGCTTCGCTATGCAGTGGAAATCCATTCCGGCCCCATTGCTGTCCGCTATCCGAGAGGAAGCATGCCGCCGCTTGACGCCCCTCCCTTTGTTTTTGGAAAAGCGGCTGTTTTACGGGAAGGCACAAATATAACTCTGGCCGCTGTCGGGCGAATGGTCCATACAGCACTGGCGGCTGCCGACATCCTCATGGAAAAGGGAATATCGGCCGAGGTGATTGACCTCAGGACCGTAAAGCCGCTGGATATGGAAACAGTACGGACTTCCGTGCAGAAAACAGGACGGCTTCTGACACTGGAGGACAACACAAAAATCGGCGGTATCGGCGAACAGATAGCTGCTGCGCTTTCCGGCACCGGCTATCCGGTTCTGGTGCGCGCCTTCCCTGATACATTTGTACAGCAGGGCACAGTGGACGAGCTGATGACCCTATACCAAATGGATGCCGCAGGGCTTACGGCAGATGCAGAAAGGATGGTAAAAGCATGAAAACACGGCTGGACGTATATCTGACAGAAAACGGTCTTGTCGCCTCCCGGGAAAAAGCACGGGCGGTGATTATGGCCGGAGAAGTATATATAAATGAACAAAAAGCTGATAAGGCCGGGCAGATGGTTTCAGAAACAGACGCTGTAGAAGTGCGGGCCGATTCCCTCCGTTATGTCAGCCGCGGCGGCCTGAAGCTGGAAAAGGCCATAACGGCCTTCCCCATTTCTTTGCAAGACGCCGTCTGCATGGACATCGGGGCCTCCACCGGCGGCTTTACCGACTGTATGCTGCAAAACGGTGCGGCAAAGGTGTACTCCATTGACGTAGGCTACGGCCAACTTGCATGGAGCCTACGCACGGACGAAAGAGTCGTAAACTTAGAACGCACCAACATTCGTTATGTTACGGAAAACGAAGTACCCGAACCCATTGATTTTGCCAGTGTGGACGTTTCCTTTATCTCCTTAAAGCTTGTTCTCCCTGTTGCATACGAACGGCTTCGGGACGGCGGTGAAATGGCCTGCCTGATTAAGCCGCAGTTTGAAGCCGGACGGGAAAAAGTCGGTAAGGGCGGCGTGGTTCGGGATAAGGAAACCCACCGCGAAGTCATTGAAAACGTAATTTCTTTCACAAAGGAAATGGGTTTTTCCGTTTTGGGACTTGATTTTTCCCCCGTGAAAGGGCCTAAGGGCAATATCGAGTATCTTCTCTATATTGCAAAATCTGATACAGAAAGCATTGATGCGCCTATACACGAAACTGTTGACCGAGCGCATACAGAAGCCCGCTGACAAAATACCGTCAGCGGTTTTCATCTATATTACAGATACTTTTCTTTTCTGCAAAAAAAACATTCTCTCTTATTTACATTTTTTCGTGCATATGGTAAAATCGATACAAACAGACCTTATACTTTTATTAAAAACGGAGGAATTGACATGAAAAAATTTTTTTGCACCCTACTGGCCGCTGTTTTTTTGACATCTGTTTTTTCGGTTTTAACCTTTGCCGCAGAAACGGTGCCGCTGACCAAAATGTATGATTTTGGAGAAATTGATTGTCTGGAAGCCGAAATTGATTGGTTTACCGCAGGACGGCACACGATTCTGCATCGCCACCCGGGCGAAGAAACAATGCGTTTCTTCCTGTCCTTTTTTACAGATGAAAAATTAGTTCCCATGCAATCCGAATTCATCGAAAATGATTTTCCTGCACAGACGGACTCTTATTTCACCATAAGTCTCTTAGGCGAAAATGGCGTAACAAACGGCTATATTTATTTCGACAATGAAAAAATCAAGCTTGACGTTTTCGGCCCCGAAAGTTTTGATGACATTCATAGCCCCCGAAAACATTGGGAGGGCTGGTTTACCTTTAAAGACGCCAACGCCTATGCGGAAATCGAAGCACGCTGGACGGCGCTTCTGGCGACTGATGATACAAACCGGGAGGAAGCGGTAGAGGATTCTCAAAAAAATAAAAGTACTGTTTCCGACCTGAAAATTCTTTACGCTGCCACATACGATTGCCCTATTTCCGAAACGTTTTCCTGGGGTGTCTGCTCTTTTGTAAGAGAAGGCGAAAAAGCGCCGGTTACTGCTTTTTTCATGAAGATATTAGGGCAATCTGCATGGACGGAAGGAACAAAGAAAGTAGTTTTTCTTGCCGAATCCGTTTCCGAGAACAACACACTCACCTTTAAGACAGACCGGGTTTTAAATTTTGTTGTCGGAGATTCTGTCGGAAAAGAATATGACCGAAACTTTACTACAACAGCCTTTTTTAAAGCCCAAATGACCGTAAATGCATCCGGACAGCTTACCGCTATATATCTGACACTTCATGCAGATGACACGCCCCACCTTGTTGCAGATGAAGGGGTAGTGGATTTGTCTACTCTTTCCCATGAATACGGCACCTTCCCCTCCCATCTTTTCTCCGTGAATGCCGTAAATACAGAAAGCACGGACTCCAAGGAAGTTGCCAATGATCCGGGAACGGCAGAAAAAGCAGAGACCGCACCGGAAAAGCCGACAGAAAATACGTCCGAAGAAACGGAAGAAAAAACAGATACAAAAAATGAGCCGGAGGATGCAGAAACAAAAGCCGATACCACGCCGGCAGAAGACAGTGAAATCGACACTGCGGACGAAAACATCGATACGACGCAAAAATCCGAACCAGAGGAAGTCCCGGCGGACGGGGATGCGGTAGATAAAGAAAACATTATATTTCTGGAAATCGGCAAGAAGGAAGCCGTTGTTTTTGGCCGGAACGTGACAAATGATGTTGCTCCGAAACTGGTAAACGACAGAACAATGTTGCCCATCCGTTTTGTAGCAGAAGCCCTTGGCGGTACCGTTTTATGGGATGAAGAAAACCGCAGGGTTTCCATCACAAAGGAAAATATTCACATAGAAATCACCATTGGTAGCTCCATGGCTCTCGTTAGCGGCACGCAGGAGTTTTTGGATAGTCCCGCTTTCATTGAAAATGACAGAACCTATCTGCCCCTTCGATTCGTTACCGAAAACCTCGGCGTGCAAGACATTATCTGGGATGAAGTGACATATAGCATTACCATCATCGCGTAGTAAAACACTATGACAGCCGAGCGAAAAACGTAAACAAATGGGGACAGTCTTGACTTGACTGTCCCCGTTTTCTTTTTTGTGTTATCCGTGCAGACTTTTGAACACGTCTGCAACCTCGCTAATCGTCATGTATGCATGGCCGTCAACCGTGTGCACGATATTTTTCATATTCGGAATCTGAAAACGGTTAATCACAAAATATACTATGCTTTTTTCCGCGTTGGAATACCCGCCTATAGCAGGCAGAATCGTTGTTCCGCATTCAAACTCCCGTGTCAGTGCCTCGCTTATTTCCGCCGGCTTCTCCGTTACAATCATAACCGCCTTGGACCGGTCGAGACCCTCGGCAATAAAGTCAATCGTTTTCAGTGCCGCCCCGTACGTAACTATGGAATACAGCGGTAAAATCCAGCTGTCCCGCATGATGCCGCACAAAATATACAAAAGCACGTTATATATCATCACGAAAGTACCGACTGTCATCCCGAGCCGCTTGGAGAAAATTACAGCCATAACCTCTATGCCGTCAATCGCACCGCCGTAGCGAATAGTAAGACCGCTTCCCACACCGGAAATCAGTCCACCGAACAGGGAGCACAGCAACAGGTCATTCCCTGCAAGCGGCGATGCCATCCGCACATCGATTGGCAAAACATCCGTAATGAGCCACGCACCGATGGAATACACCATCACTGCAAAAATCGAGTAAACCGTGAAAACCCGCCCCTGCTTTTTCAGTCCGTAAAGAAAAAGCGGAATGTTAAGTAGCACCAGAAACAGCGACAGGGACAGCACCGGCGGCGTAAGCTGTGACAGGAGCATGGACGTACCTGATATTCCACTGTCATACAGCTGCACCGGTGCCAGAAAAACCGTTACACCGAAAGCATTGATGAAGCCGGCAAACGTCAAAATAATAAAGTTTCTAAGTTTTGGCTTACTGTACGGATTCTTTTTCGCCATTCCATCCTCCTTTATTCCGGAATCACCGTCCGTTCGTCCTTTACGTTTTTCAGCACAAAATGTGTTCTGGTGGCAGAAACGCCATCCAGGCTCTTAATCTGCCGGTGAATCGCCTCCAGGCTCTCGGAGGTGTCAGTCAGAATTTTCAGGATAAAGTCGAAATCTCCGGTCAGATAATCGCAGGAAACAATGCTTTCATTCTTTCGCACCATTTCCGTAAACGGCTCATAAAACCGGGGATGCTCCAGGCTGACCTCCATCAAAGCCGTCATATCGTTTCCCAACTGTTTCTGGTCCAGAATGACGGTATATCCTTCAATCAGTCCGCAATTTTCCATTTTACGAATTCGTTCGAGCACTGCCGAAACTGAAAGATTTATTGTTTCACCGATGGCAGATGCCTTTTGCCGGGCATTTTCCTTCAGACAATGCAATATTTTATAATCTATCGTATCCATTACCGTAGCACCTTTTCAATTTTCTTCCGTACTTCCTCTGCTTCCACCGGCACAAGGAGACCGAAGGTGATATCCATATCCAGTGTACCGCCGGCCGCAATCGTGCGGATTTGTCCCTCGCGCTTTGCGTGAGAATATCCTTTGTGTTCACTGGAGGCAGGCAGCACCATGCCCATGGCATCCTCGTCGGACGTCCGGGAAATCCAGCGGAGACTGTAACCAAGCGGCTCTACCGGGTGCTTTACATAGCAGGCATAGCCATCCGGGCGGCACTGCATGGTGTGCGCATATCCTTCCTCGTCTCCCTTATAAAAAAGTGTGGACACGATTTCCGGGTCATAGATCTGACGTTCGCGGTCTACCGTCAGATGCACCTCCGGCGTTTTCTGCATGGCGTCCATGTAGGCTTTCAAATCCTTTGCCTCTTTTTCAGGCATTGTGGCCGGAATATTTTTGTGGACCCGGATATGCTTTTCATCGCAGGGTGCCGTGCTGTACAGCGTTGCACCATCCATGGGACGGAAGTTTATGTGACACAGATATGCGTACTCCATGGGCGCATTTCTGAGGTTATCCACATGGACGGAAAGGTGGAGCACCGTCCCGTTTTCGTACAGTTTATACCCGGATGTAAACTTATAGTTTACGGAAAAGCTTTTATAATGGTGATACGTGCCGAGCACAACCATATACTTACCGCCGGCATCCTCCCCACATTCAATCCGCGGGTCTCCGAAGGGTGCTACGGGTAAATCTCCATGTACCTTATGGTCATCCTCCGGGCCCGGGCCTCCTACGCCGCAAAGACCCGAATGCATCATAAAGCAACCGTAGGATTCAAGGAACTGTGCTGCTTCCCGCGGTTCCTCAATCCCGGTTTTCATATGCAAATCCATGCCGTCAAAGCTTGCCCGCCAGACCTGATGTCCCCAGAACGGCAGTACGATAAAATATCCTCTTGCATTCTCTACGCGAATCGCCCTCGCACCCGTACTGTAGCAAAAAGACGCCGCACGCATTTCCCCGTGGGAAGCTACTACGCGCTCTCTTTCTCCGAAATCCTTTTCACTGAGATAAAATGTTGCCATTAAAATATACCTCCTTCTGTAAAATCCGCCATTTGCGGTAATTTTTATTTTTCATTTCCTATTTTACGAAAAAAACATTCGTTTGTCAAGAAATTTTTGCATTTTTATCCCGTTATGAGCATAAAGTATTTTCTTTTTGAAAAAGTTGCAATCCGGGGAAGAATATGGTATAATGAGTTTGCAGAGCAAACTCATTGAATTGCCTTCGGCATGAATTGAAATCAAAGATTTCATGAATTGCACCTTACGGTGCATTAAGGCAATTCATTGTATCTATACATCCGGCAAAGGAGGATATCCTATGACGTACACTTTCATTGCAAAACTGCTTTCGTATGTTTTTGTGCTGATTATTTATCTGTTTATTATCAAAATCATTCAGCTGGTCACCCAGGATATCGAGGTCATGCGCCGCCGTAAGAACGGAGACGCCTCCGTGCACACCTACATTAAACTGCTGAATCTTCGCCATAGCCTGGACTTTCCGTGGCAGAAAACTATCCGATTATGAAAGATTCCGTGCTGGGACGCAGCCAGAAGTGTGATATTCCGATTAATGACCCCTTTCTTTCCCAGCGTCATGCCGCCTTTCTCTGGCGGGACGGGGCCTGTTATCTGCAGGATGCCGGCAGTACCAACGGTACTTTTTTAAATGGCAAGCGTGTTTCCGGCGATCCTATTGAGCTTTTAAGCGGCGACAAGATTGATATCGGGCAGCTTTCCTTTATTTTTGTAACGGAGGGTGTGGCCGATGCGTAAGCTCCAGATGTTTTCCCCTCTTCTTTTTGTGCTGCTTGCCAACATTTTAGGCTTTGGTATTCTTTTCTTTTCCCAGAAGCATATGGACATGACAGGGCTTTACTATTCACTGGCTCTTCTTGCCATCGTTCTGATTTCCTATTTTCTGATTGTGGTATTCTCTCTGGGAGACGAATATTTATTTCTGATTGTCTCCATGCTGCTCACCGTGGGTATTATTATTCTTTTCCGTTTGGACGACGATAAGGCCATCCGGCAGATTATCTGGTTTTATGTGGGAATGGCCGGATTTTATCTTGCCTATTTTGTATACCGAAAGCTGAACGTGTGGGATTCTCTCTTTCCGCTGTATGTAAGCCTTGCTTTCTGCCTTTTTGCGGCCACTCTTCTTTTCGGCACTTACAGCGGCGGTGCAAAAAACTGGCTTTTCGGCTTCCAGCCCTCTGAGCCTATTAAGATTCTGTACATTTTGGGTCTTTCCTGCCTGTTCACCGCTCCCTACGACAAATCTCACAAAAAGCTTTCTTCCTTTATTAAAAAAAGAGTACCCTTTCTCCGGCGGCCCGTACATCTGCTCCTCCGGCTCTATGATTCCCGCACCGGCCGTCAACTGCTGATTATGGCCTATGCATATATGCATCTCGGATTTCTGGTCCTGCAACGGGAATGGGGCTCTGCCGTATTATACTTCCTGATTTATTTTGTTATGCAATTTGTCTTTGAAGGCAAGTATCTGTTTCTGCTCCTGAATGTGGTGCTGGCCTCCTGCGGCGGTCTCCTGGGCTATAAATTTTTAACCCATATCCAGGAGCGTGTGTCCATCTGGCTGGATCCCTTTGCAGATCCCAGTGACCTGGGGTATCAGATTATTCAGTCCCTGTACGCCATGAGCTCCGGCGGTTTTGTGGGAACGGGTATCGGCCAGGGGCGGCCGGACTTTATTCCTGTTGCCACCAGTGACTTCATTTTCGCCGCTATCTATGAGGAACTCGGTATGCTCGGTGCTGCTGCCGTTGTGCTTCTTTTCTTTCTGCTTGTATACCGCGGTATCAAAATTTCGCTTATGGTCAAAAGCCCCTTTTCCAAGGCTGTGGCCCTTGGCATCAGTCTGATGTTCGGATTTCAGGCTCTGATTATTATCGGCGGCGTAACAAAAATGATTCCGCTGACCGGCATTACACTTCCATTTATGAGCTCCGGCGGCAGCTCCCTTGCCACGTCCTTTATCGCCCTGGCAATTCTGCAGGCTATCTCATCCAAAACGGAGGATATTACCGATGACATTTAACAAAAAAGTTGTGTATGTACTTCTTATAATGCTTGCCCTCTTTTGCGCGGTGGTGTTGTATTTTTCCTATTTCCAGATTTTCCAGAGTGAAGAAATCAGTCAGAAAAGCGGTAACCGCAGGCTGGAATCCATTCAAAGGGGCAGCATTTATGACCGTCACGGCGAACTGCTTGCAGAAAGCGAAGTTTCGGAAAACGGCCAGGCCCGCTCCTATCCCCACGGCACGCTGTATTCCCAGCTGATTGGCTACTGCAGCCCGGTCTACGACCGTTCCCTTCTGGAAGCTTCCTTCAGTCAATATCTGCAGGGTGACGGCATTGGTGACAGCTTTCTGGAAACACTGTTTGGTATCGACCCGAGCCGGGGGGCGGATCTGCATCTCACCGTAGACCACGACTTACAAAAAAGGGCATACAGTCTCCTTAACGGACGAAAGGGGGCTGTTGTGGCGTTGGATCCTGCCACGGGTGAAGTGCTGTGCATGGCGTCCAACCCCACCTATAATCCAAATACGCTGGAGGAAAATTTCGACTCGTTAGAGGAAAGTGACGGCGAAATCTGGCTCCCACGCGCCACCAGCATTGACTACGTGCCCGGCTCTGTTTTTAAAATTATTACTGCGGCAGCCGCCGTCGAGAACGGTCTTGATACCCTTGAATACATGGACGAAGGAACTTTTGTGGTGAACGGCCAGGAAATCCACAATTACGGAAACAAAGTGTACGGGGAGTTGGATTTAAAAACGGCTTTCGCCAAATCCTCGAATACATATTTTGCCTATCTGGCTACCGAACTTGGCGCGGATGCTCTGCTGGAAACAGCAAACCGGTTTGGCTTTAACGCCGACTTTCCCTTCTGTCTCCCCCACTTTAGAAGCACCACCCTTTCCGGAGAAATTTCCGACACCCAGCTGGCTGCAGTGGGTTACGGCCAGGGTGATACACTGACAACCCCGCTCCACATGGCTATGATAACTGCCGCCATCGCCAATGACGGACAGATGATGGCCCCCTATGTCGTCAGCCGTGCAGCGCGGGACGGAAAACTCCTGTATGAGAAAAAATCCTCTGTACTGCGCCGTGCCGTTTCTGCTACGACAGCCCAGACGGTGGGAGATTTTATGGTGGAATGTGTAGAAAGCGGTACGGGGACCGGTGCCGCCATCAGCGGCATGGAGGTGGCCGCCAAAACCGGAACCGCTGAAGTGGAAAACAAGGCCGACCACGCCTGGTTTGTTGCCTACGCCCCTGCCAATAACCCGGAAATTGCCCTGGCAATCGTTTTGGAGAACGCAGGAACCACCGGCTCTGCCTGTGCCCCAATGGCGCGGAATCTGATTCTGGAATATCTGCAGTAGTGCGTTTTTTCGGACATTGTAACAATAAACGCAGAAAAATGTAAAGAAAATTTAAAAAACGCTTGCTTTTTTTTGTAAATTCATGTAGAATAATGATATATTTAAAAGATACATTGGAGGCACTTGGTTTATGCAGCTTTTGAAGGACCGTATTCTGCGGGACGGCAAGGTTTTTCCCGGAAATGTTTTAAAGGTTGACAGCTTTCTGAACCACCAGATGGATGTTTCTCTTTTCTGTGCGCTGGGGAAGGAATTCAAACGCCGTTTTGCTGATACGGAAATCACAAAAATTCTCACCATCGAAGCCTCCGGCATCGGCATTGCATGTGTTGCGGCTATGTATTTTGACGTGCCGGTTGTTTTCGCAAAGAAAACACAGACGAAAAACATCGCCGGTGATGTGTACAAAAGCCGGGTGGAATCCTTTACCCACGGCAGAGTATACGATATTATTGTTTCCAAAGAATTTTTACATAAAGAGGACAAGGTTCTGCTGATTGACGATTTTCTCGCTAACGGCAGTGCACTTTTAGGTCTGGCCGCACTGGTGCAGGATGCAGGGGCCACGCTCTCCGGTGCCGGTATTGTTATTGAAAAGGGCTTCCAGACCGGCGGACAGCTTGTGCGCGATACCGGACTGCGGGTGGAATCGCTGGCCATTGTCTCTTCTATGGATGCGGACGGCACAGTTCATTTCGCTTAATACGTAAAATACGGCCAAAGGGGCCGTGTTTATAAAAAAACGCGAAAGCGTAAATTCAAGGAGGAAAACCATGAAGAAACACACCAAACTGCTGGCAGCACTGCTGGCACTGACGCTGGTATTTGCTTTTACCGCGTGCAGCAAGACCGAAACAGGCACGGAAACCGGTACCGGTTCCGAAACCGCTGTGGACCCGAACTTTAAGGTCGGCGTAATCCACATCAGCGACCCGGCTGAAGGCGCGGGTTACACCTATGCCCACGATCAGGGCATTGTTGCAATGCAGGAAGCTCTCGGCCTCTCCGACGAGCAGGTTGTCCGCAAAATTAACATCGACGACACTGACGTTCAGGCAACCAAAATTGCCATTGAAGAGTGCATCGACGAGGGCTGCTCCCTCATTTTCGGCACCAGCTTCAACTACATGAACACCATGGAAGAAATGGCTGCCCAGTATCCGGACGTTATCTTCTCTCACGGCACCGGTTACAAATCCAATGACAGCAACATGAACAACTACTTTGGCCGTATTTATCAGGCCCGTTACCTCACCGGTATTGCCGCAGGTCTCAAGACCCAGTCCGGCAAGATTGGTTACGTTGCCGCTATGGGCATTGACAACGCCGAAGTTACCGGCGGTATCAATGCATTCGCCATGGGTGTTGCTTCCGTAAACCCGGATGCCAAGATTTACGTTGAAGTTACCAACAGCTGGTTCAGCCCGGACCTCGAAAAGAAGGCCGCTGAAGCTCTGCTGGATAAGGGCTGCGACGTTCTGGCACAGCACTGTGATACCACCGCTCCCCAGGTTGCTGCAGAAGAACGCGGCGTATGGGGCGTTGGCTATAACTCCGACATGACCAAGGATGCTCCTAAAGCACATCTGGTTGCTCCCGTATGGAACTGGGGCGTATACTACACCAAGGCTACCAAGGCTGCTATGGAAGGCAACTGGACCAACGAAAATTACTTTGGTGACATGAACGACGGTCTGATTGACCTGTCTCCCCTGTCCGAAAACTGTGCAGAAGGTACCCAGGAAGCCATCGAAGCCGCAAAAGCTATGATTCTTTCCGGCGAATACAAAGTATTCGAGGGCAAGGCCATTGTTGACGGCGAACTGGTTGACAAGGACCTGAAGGACAATAAGGGTAACGTTATTGTTCCTGCCGGCGGCGAGGTACTGGACGATGCAACCATCACCGGTGCGATCAACTGGTACTACGAATCTGTTGTGGCATAATTTTTTAAAATGCGGGAAGCGGTCGCATGACCGCTTTCCTTTTACATAAATCTCAAAAGCTTTGTTTGGCATTTATGTAAAAGGAAAAAAACAAAAGAAAGGACTGGTTATTCCCGTGAACAAACAGCCCGCCATAAAGCTTTGCGGCATTACGAAGTCGTTTGACAAGGTAGTTGCCAACGACCACATTGATTTATCTGTACAGCGCGGCGAAATTCTGGCACTTTTAGGCGAAAACGGCTCCGGTAAAACAACGCTGATGAACATTCTGGCCGGTATCTACCAGCCGGACAGCGGCGAAATCTTTATTGACGGAGAACGTGTCTCCATCCATGCTCCGGAGGACGCAAACCGCCTCGGTATCGGCATGATTCACCAGCACTTCAAGCTGGTAGACGTCCACACCGCCGCCGACAATATTATTCTCGGCGCAGAGCCGAAAGGATTGTTCCTTCGTAAATCCCGGTACGAAAAGGTCCGGGAAATCAGTGAACGCTTTGGCCTCTCTGTTGAGCCGACAAAGAAAATATACAATATGTCCGTAGGCGAAAAACAGACTGTAGAAATTCTGAAGGTTCTGTACCGCGGCGCAAACATCCTGATTCTTGACGAGCCTACTGCTGTTCTCACCGTGCAGGAAATCCGCCGCCTTTTTGACATTCTTCGGCGGATGCGGGATGAAGGCTGTGCGATTATTATTATCACGCATAAACTCGGTGAAGTAATGGAAATCAGCGACCGGGTCACCGTCCTGCGCAAGGGCAAAAGCGTGGCCACCGTGGAAACTGCTTCATCTGATATTCACACACTGACGGAGCTTATGGTCGGCAGTTCTGTGAATCTTTCCATTGAGCGCACTGAGCGGACACACAGCGGAACACTTCTGGAAACACACCACCTTTCCGTGGAATCGGATGACGGTGTGCGTATGCTGGACGATGTGTCGATGACACTGGAAAAGGGTGAAATCCTTGGTGTTGCCGGTGTTGCCGGAAGCGGCCAGCGTGAGCTTTGCGAAACCATTGCAGGCCTGATGCCCATTCGCGAAGGTGCAATTCTTTTTAAGAAAAAAAATATTGAAAATATGACGCCCCGGCAGATTTTCCAGGCCGGCATTTCCATGAGCTTCATTCCGGAGGATCGGCTTGGCATGGGTCTGGCGGCCTCCATGGGTATTATTGATAACATGCTCCTGAAAACGTATCAGGACGCCAAAGGCCCCTTTGTCCGCAAAAAGGACGCCCGTCTCAAGGCAGAAACGATTACGGAAAAGCTTCGCATTTCCACATCGGGTATGGATGCTCCCGTCCGGCTGATGTCCGGCGGAAATGTTCAGAAAGTACTGCTCGGCCGGGAAATCGAGTCCGACCCCCAGGTTCTGATTACCGCATACCCTGTCCGGGGGTTGGATATCAACACATCCTATACCATTTATGACGCTTTGAACGAGCAGAAAAAGAAAGGGACCGGCGTTCTCTTTATCTGTGAGGACCTGGACGTAATGCTGGAGCTTTGCGACCGGATAATGGTGCTCTGTCACGGTAAGGTCACCGGTATTGTGGACGCCGCAAAAACTACGAAAGAGGAGCTCGGTTTACTGATGACCGATGCTGCCGGGAAAGGAGATACGGAAAATGTTGACTGATTTTTTCTCCCGTTTTCATATTGTTAAAAAGACAAACAGTGCCGGAACAAATCCCCTTCTCCTGTCATTTCTGTCACTGGTGGCAGCCCTCATTATCGGCGGTTTATTCATTCTTTGTCTTGGCAAAAACCCATTTGCCGTATACGGCGTAATTATTGAAGGGGCTTTCAAAATCGCCCGCACCGGTGCCTATGTATTCAAAACCATCGGGTACGCAATCCCGCTGGTAATTACCTCTATCGCCGTTTCCATCGCTTTTAAAATGAAGTTCTGGAATATCGGTGCAGAAGGTCAGATGATTGCCGGTGCTATCTTAGCTTCTTACTTTGCCCTTTTCCAGAGCCAGATGCCCCATTGGCTTCTGCTTTTGGTCATGGTCCTCGCCGGTGCTGTCGGCGGCGGACTTTTAGGGACAATCCCGGCTTTCTTTAAGTGTAAATTTGACACGAACGAAACACTTTTTACACTGATGCTGAATTACATCGCCCTGAGTGTCATAACCTATTTAAAGGACGGCCCATGGTCGGAGACGCCGGGCTTCCCCGGTATTGCCAAATTCGCAGACAATGCCCGGCTGGACATTGTGGGCGGCGTACATATCGGCTGGATTTTTACCGTTCTTCTTGTGGTTGCCGCCTTCATTTACATGCGATACACGAAGCACGGATATGAAATCAGCGTCATCGGTGACAGTATAAATACGGCCCGGTACGCAGGCATGAACGTAAACCGGGTTATTCTGCGCACCATGTTTATCAGCGGTGCCCTCTGCGGCATTGCCGGCATGATTCAGGTCAGCGGCATTGAGCATACCTTAGGCGAAAGCGTTGCCGGCGGGCGGGGCTTTACAGCCATTATTATCGCCTGGCTCTCACGCCTGAATCCCTTTGTCTGTGTTCTGTTCTCCATGCTGTTTGCCACACTGCAACAGGGGTGCTCCGGCAGTGCTCTCTTAAAGCTTGGTCTCTCACCCTATGTGGCCGATATCCTGCAGGGTATTATCCTGTTTGTTATTTTGGCCTTTGACTTCTTTACACAATACAAAATTGTTTGCAGAGGGAGGAAAAATGCATGAACGGAATCATAAATCTTCTCACGGCAGCTATTCGTGCCGGTATCCCCCTCTTGTTCGGCACGACAGGCGAAATTATTACCGAAAAGTCCGGTAATATGAACCTGGGTGTAGAGGGTATGATGTGGCTCGGCGCATTCTTTGGGTTTTACGCAGGTTTGCACACCGATAGCCTGATTCTCGCGCTTCTCTGTGCCTTTGCGGCCGGTCTTGGCGGTGCATTGATTTACGCGGTGCTCACTGTTTCACTCCGGGCAAACCAGACCGTGGCCGGTCTTGCGCTCACTATTTTCGGTACGGCGTTCGCGAACTTTTTCGGGCTCCGGATGATTGCGGATAACGGCGGTTTTCTGCCAAAGCTTTCTCCGCGGCTTACCGGTATTCTCGCAGACAAGCCCATTCCGCTCCTCGGCAAAATTCCATACATAGGAAAACTGCTTTTTTCACATAATATACTTGTCTATCTTGGAATCGGAATTGCGGTGCTCGCTTTTCTGTACATGAACAAAACCCGTGCCGGGCTCCGGATGCGGGCGGTGGGCGAAGCCCCTGCTACCGCGGATGCGGCCGGCATTAATGTAACGCTCACAAAGTACATTCATATTTTGCTCGGCGGCGGTGTCTGCGGCCTTGGCGGTGCCTATCTTTCCCTGGCATTTTTCGGAGGCCAATGGCAGAACGCCTGCGTGGACGGGCAGGGCTGGATTGCAGTTGCACTGGTTATTTTTGCGAACTGGAACCCGGTGAAAGCTATTTTGGGCACACTTCTTTTCGGTATGTTCGAGGTCATCCGTTTCCGGGTAGACTGGCTCAACATCCCCCCTGCTTTCTGCGATATGTTGCCCTACGTGATTACTACTCTCATTCTGGTAATCGCCTCTATCCGCCGTTCCCGCGAACGCCGGCAGCCGCAGGGGTGTGGCAACAATTACTTCCGCGAGGACAGATAAGGAGAAGAAAATGGTAGAAGGTTTTTATGAATCTATGGTAAGACACATTAAAACACCGAAGGAGCATCTTGTAGACGTCGGTCTGGCCCTGGCCGGTATTTTGGGCGGCATTGTTGTTTTTGTCATGGCAGATCTTATGTCTCTACACGCCATTGGAATTGCCGGAGCACTGGCCGCTGTCTTTTTCGGATTCCGGGCTGTTCTTTTCAATAACTGGGAATACGAATACATCGTCACGGATGGTGCAGTGGATATTGACCAGATTATTGCCCGCCGCAAACGAAAAAGGATGCTTACCTTTGATTGTCGCGACTGCGAAATCATCGCTCCCTTGAACCGGGGTAATTATTATGCCGACTACAAAAGTCTGCCTGTGCAGAACTTTACAGCTTATACGGAGCATGAAGACAATTTTTTTGCTGTCATCGTGCGGGGCGGTGTTCGCACCTGCATCTTGTTCCAGCCTACCGAGGATATGGTACACCAGTTTAAGGCCTATAATTCCCGGAACGTTTTTATTTCTTAGGCTTCACTTTTATAGTATAAATTTTTATTTTAGGAGGTTTTTATCATGGCAAATCTGAAAGGAAGCAGAACAGAAGCAAATCTCATGGCCGCCTTTGCAGGCGAATCCCAGGCACGTAATAAGTACACCTATTACGCCTCCAAGGCTAAAAAGGACGGTTATGAACAGATTGCAGAAATCTTCACGGAAACTGCAAACAACGAAAAAGAACACGCAAAAATCTGGTTTAAGCTCCTGCACGACGGTATGCCCGACACACTGACAAACCTGAAGGATGCGGCCGCCGGCGAAAAGTACGAATGGACCGAAATGTATGCCGAATTTGCTAAGGTTGCAAAGGAAGAGGGCTTTGATCACATCGCCTATCTTTTTGATGCCGTCGGCAAAATTGAAAAGGAGCACGAGGAACGCTACAATGCTCTCACTAAGAATGTTGAAGACGGTACTGTCTTCAATAAAAACAGCGAGCAGGTCTGGATTTGTGGAAACTGTGGTCACATTCATGTAGGCACCGGAGCTCCCGAAGTTTGCCCTGTCTGCGCACACCCGAAGGCATACTTTAAGATTCTGGCAAAAAACTACTAAAATGCATGGGGGATTGCTTTGGCAATCCCCCCAGATTTTCGAAAAACTTGCTCTACCGCAAGAATACTTTTATAAACGCTTTTTATTCCATTTTCAATCATTAAACATTTTAATCTTTTCAAGACGGAGATTCATCGAGAATCCCCGTCTTTTCTTGCTTTTTACGAAATCGTTCTCTGACGTACCATTGTACGCCGACGAAAACGATTTCGTAAAATATACCTACGTTTTTCGATATCTGCCAGTGTGTCGACTTTATCGACGCACTGGGGGGATTGCTTTGGCAATCCCCCCAATTTTTAAAAAAATTTTTATTAAATTTGAAAAAAAAGCTTGACAAATATTTATGGACATGCTATACTATATAGGTACCTTAAATTTGCTGTCCTAGCTCAGTAGGTAGAGCACTTCCTTGGTAAGGAAGAGGTCGGCGGTTCAAATCCGCTGGACAGCTCCATAAAAAACCGGCGATGTAAGAAAACTCAGTTTTTTTACATCGCCCTTTTTTAAATCAAATCTATCAATTCATAGCACCGCTCGCGGGTATACGTAGCACCCTCTCCATAGCGTGCCATCGGCTCGCCCGTGCCGCCCTGCCACTCTACCGAAGCCGCCTCCATTGCCGCCTCTTTTGCGTCAATCCAGTCCAACTGCTCCGCAAGAAGTGCGTTGTATTCCGCCGTGGGCAAAGTATCCTTCAGATACCCCCACACATCATTGAGAAGCACATCCCATTTTTCATATGCAGCGTATGCCTCTTGATTGATTTCCATCTGGGTCATGGCCGTTTGCAGATGCTCTGCCTCATAGGCTTCAATTGCAGCCGCACGTTCTAAAAAGGAATCCTTCACAAAACTAACTTGCTGCGGCGTTTCTTCCGGCAGTGCTGTTTGTATCGGCGATGCCGTTGGCACCTCCTCAGGTTTTTCGCGCTTTACCTTTGTTTTCTTGAGCATACAGCCCGTCATACAAAAGCAAACCGCAAGCATTGCTGCTAAAACTCTCTGTTTCATTTTTCCTTCTCCTTTTTCATGAAAATTTATATGCCAAACAAGGTTGTTTGGCTAATCTCCGGCAAATCTGCCAGCACGCCGCTTTTCATCATAATTTCAATAACGGACTTATTCGCGCCGCTGCGCTGCACAAGGTCATCAATGGAGAGAAACGGTCCGTCACGCCTCGCCTCTGCAATGCTCTGGGCGGCAGCGGCCCCCAGCCCCTGCATACTGGACAGCGGCGGCAGTATCTTGCCGTCTACCTCCCGGAATTTATCAGCAGAAGACGCATAAAGGTCAATCGGACAGAAGGAATAGCCGCGGGCATACATCTCGTCACAAACCTCCAGAATGGACAATACATTCTTATCTTTTTGTGTTTTGGTCTCCATTTCGGAAATTTCCTTTATTTTTTCTTTCACCACGCCGTGGCCGTTGGCCATCAGGGCATAATCAAAGTCATCTGCACGAACGCTGTAATAGGCCATATAAAAGGCCAGCGGATAGTGCACCTTGCAGTAGGCAATGCGAAACGCCATCGTCACATAGGCGGCGGCATGGGCCTTAGGGAACATGTACTGGATTTTATTACAGGAATCAATATACCACTGCGGCACATCATGCGCCCGCATTTCCTCTTCCCACTCTGGTTTTAGTCCCTTACCCTTTCGCACTGCTTCCATAATCGTAAATGCCAGCTTCGGTGCTACGTCCTTGGTAATCAAGTACAGCATAATATCGTCACGGGTACAGATACACCCTGAGAGGGTCGCCGTCCCGCTTTTTACAATATCTTGGGCATTGCCCAGCCATACGTCCGTTCCGTGGGACAGACCGCTGATACGGATAAGGTCAGAAAATGTTTTAGGCTTTGTGTCCACCAACATCTGGCGTACAAATCCTGTACCAAACTCCGGAATTGCCAACGTACCTACGGTACTCTTAATGTCCTCCTTCAAATTCAGCGCACTCTTGCCGGTAAACAGGCTCATGGTTTCCTTGTCGTCCAGCGGGATTTTTTTCGCGTCCAGCCCCGTCAAATCCTCCAGCATACGAATTACCGTCGGATCGTCGTGTCCGAGAATGTCCAGCTTCAGAAGGTTTTCATCAATGGAATGATAATCGAAGTGGGTGGTTTTTACATCACTGTCACTCTTATCTGCCGGGTGCTGTACCGGACAAAACTCGTTGATATCCCGTCCTTTTGGCAGAACAACAATCCCGCCCGGATGCTGGCCTGTGGTACGCTTTACACCCGTGCAGCCTAATGTCAGCCGGTCCAGCTCTGCCTTCCGGAGCGTTTTGCCCCGTTCTTCGAAATATTTCCGTACATAACCGTAAGCCGTTTTTTCAGCCAGCGTGCCAATAGTGCCGGCTTTATATACGTTTTCCGCACCGAACAGTACCTCTGTGTATTTGTGAGCAGTACCCTGGTAATCACCGGAAAAGTTAAGGTCAATATCCGGTGCCTTATCCCCGTCAAAACCAAGAAAGGTTTCAAACGGGATGTCATGTCCATCCTTATACAGGGGCACACCGCATTTCGGGCACACTTTATCCGGAAGGTCACAGCCGGAAATCGCTGCCCCTTCCACAAATTCACTATACTTACATTCCGGGCAGACGTAGTGCGGCGGCAATGCGTTTATTTCCGTAATATCAGACAAAAAAGCCACAAAGGAGGAGCCAACCGAGCCACGGGAGCCCACCAGATATCCGTCCTCATTGGATTTCTTTACCAGCTTATGGGCAATCAGATACATAACAGCAAAACCATTTGTAATAATGCTGTCCAGCTCCTTATCCATACGTTTCTGCACAATTTCGGGAAGCGGCGTGCCGTAAATACGTTCTGCTTTTTCGCGGCTCATATTCATGATATCCGTATCCGACCCTTCAATTTCCGGCGGACACTTCTCTTTGGGGACCGGCGGCACATTTTCGATCATATCGGCAATTCGATTCGGGTTTTCAATCACCACGCGCCGGGCCATTTCATCACCCAGATATCCAAATTCCTCCAGCATTTCGTTCGTGGTGCGGAAGTAAAGCGGTGCCTGATTGTCGGCATCATCAAATCCCTTACCTGCCATAAGAATACGACGGTACACCTCATCCTCCCGGTTTAAAAAGTGAACGTCACCCGTAGCTACCACCGGCTTGCCCAGTTTATCTCCCATAGCGATAATCCGGCGGTTATACTCCTGAAGCTGTTCTTCATCTGCAGCCGTGCCGTTTTCTATCATGAACCGGTTGTTGCCAATAGGCTGGATTTCCAGATAATCGTAAAACTCTGCAATCTTTAAAAGAGAGTTCTCCGGTTCATCCGCCACCATAGCGCGAAACAGCTCCCCGGCTTCGCAGGCAGAGCCAATCAAAATCCCTTCCCGGTACCGCACAAGCTCACTTTTCGGAATCCGGGGGGTTTTGTGAAAATACTCCATATGGGACTTTGTAATCAATGTATAGAGATTAAAAAGTCCCTGGCGATTCTGTGCCAGCAAAATTATATGGTAAGAGGGCAGAGTTTTAATATCCACATTGCCGGCCATTTTTTTATCAATATCTGCAAGGTCAGAAACGCCCATGGCTTCCAGCTGGCGGGACAGAGCCACCCATATCTGGGCACAGACCTGGGCATCGTTCACCGCGCGGTGGTGAGACGGATTTTCCACGCCGAAATATTTCGCCATCTTATCAAGGGAATGCTGGCGTTTACTGATAACCATTGCGCGGCAGAATGTCAGCGTATCAATCACGGAAGGTGTATACGGCTTTTCCATTCTCGTGCAGGCCGCACGGATAAAGCTTGTATCGAAGCCGGCGTTATGGGCGATAATGGGAGCATCACCGCAAAATTCCAGAAACGCCTGTACGGCCTCTGCCTCACCGGGCGCATCCGCCACCATTGCATCTGTAATTCCTGTCAGTTCCACGATTTTAGCCGGAATTGCTTTGCCGGGATTGACGAAGGTGGAAAACGTATCTACGATCACTCCACCCCGCAGTTTTACGGCACCAATTTCCGTAATCCGTTCTGTTTTCGGGCTTAGTCCTGTGGTTTCAATGTCAAAAGCCACCATTTCGCCGTCTATGGGCCAGGATTTTCCTCTGTAAAGGGATGCGCCTATGTCGTTGACCAAATACGCCTCTACGCCAAGAATAACCTTAATATCCGATCCCTTTGCCGCTTTGAACGCTTCGGGGAAGGCCTGCACCACCCCGTGATCCGTAATCGCAATTGCCGGATGGCCGTACTGTATTGCCTGTTTCACCAGAGCCGTGGCACTGGACACGCCATCCATACTGGACATCTGTGTATGTACATGAAGCTCCACCCGTTTTTTCTCTGCCGTGTCTGTTTTTGTACGTTTTGAAGCCGTACCAATGTCATGCACCCGAATCACCACTTCGCCTGCAAAAGAGTCAAAAGTAGCGGTTCCCCGTACCAGCACATACGCACCCTTTTTCACCGCACTGCTTACCGTTTCATACTTATCCGGCGTAAGAAACAGCTTGCAGGTGATAGAGTCCGTTTTATCCGTTATATTAAAAGTAAATAATTTCTTTTCCTTAATGTCCCGTCCTTCTGCGGAGAACACCTCACCGCACACAGTACAGCGGCCACTGCCCTCGTCGATTTCCGCTATCCTCATCGTTTCCGTGTCGATAACCTTGCCGAGAATTACGCCGCTGGGTAGAACCTCCGCTTCTTTTATCTCTGTGCGGGGCGGACGGGGGGCTACAGGCAGGGGTTTTGCGACAATTTCCATTTCTTCCAGCTCTTCCGAAAAATCAACCTGCCGTACACGTCCCGTAAAGCTTTTCCAGGCCCGTGCAATTTCCTGCCCGGCCGAAACGGACTGCAATACCTCTTTTCCGCCGTGGTGCAGACAGATGGAAAGGGTATCCGCTGTTTCCTGCCACACGCTGTCCTTCAAAACGTATTCCACTACTGGTAACGCCTCTGCGATATGGCCGACAACAAAATTCTGCATCGCTTCTGTTTCCGCTCCGGCCTCGGGCGAAAATGTGATTACTGTCTCTATTTCATTTAGAGCATAGTGGGCTTTTAAAGTCTTTTTCAGCTCCGTAATGACCCTATACTCCGGAACGCGGGACAAAAACAGCCGGGTCCGCATTCTGCGCCCCTGCACATCTATTTTCAATGCCGTTACACGAAAATCAGCGGCGCCCTTCGGGATGGGTGCGCCGCTGAAAGCTTCTGCAATTGCCTTGCTTACTTCCACGCTTTTATAATCCTTTCCACTTCACTTTTGAGAACCGGCAGGATGCTTTCCTCCGGGATGCTTTCCACGATTTCACCATGCCGGAACAATACAGCCTTTCCATCACCGCCCGCGACCCCCACATGGGCCTCTCTGGCCTCTCCGGGTCCGTTAACGGCGCAGCCCATCACTGCCACGCGGATGGGAGCATCTATTTTAGCCAGATATGACTCCATTTCCTTTGCCACAGGCATCAGATCAATTTTACATCTGCCACAAGTGGGACAAGAAATCAATTCTGCCCCCTGTCGCTTTCCAAGTGCCCGCAGTAGTGCAATACCGGCACGCACTTCCTCCTCCGGCGGCGCGGAAAGTGAAACCCGGATGGTATCCCCGATGCCATCCAGAAGTAAGCTACCGATACCCGCCGCAGACTTAATAAGTCCCGCATACGCAGTCCCCGCCTCTGTTACGCCCACATGGAGCGGATAGGGGCAATCCTGCGCTATCAGCCGGTACGCCTCCACCGTTTTCTGCACATCCGACGCCTTCAGGCTGATAACAATATCTGAAAACCCTTCCTGTTCCAGAAGCGAAGCATGATATTTCGCGCTTTCAACCATGGCACGGGGCGTATTTCCGTATTTCTCGTACATTTCCCTTTCCAAAGAACCGCCATTGACGCCAATACGAATCGGAATTCCAGCCGACTTTGCCGCGGCGGCCACCATACGCACCCGCCCGGCATCCCCGATGTTTCCGGGATTCAGCCGTATTTTATCTGCCCCGCCCGCAATGCAGCGAAGCGCAATCCGATAGTCAAAATGGATATCTGCTACTATAGGAATACTGACCGCTTTTTTTATCCTCTCAAAGCTTTCTGCGGCCTCCATGTCCGGCACGGCAAGACGGACAATATCTGCCCCGGCTTCTTCTAAAAGGCGAATCTGTGCCACCGTTTCTTCCGTATTTCTCGTATCCGTTGTAGTCATGGTCTGCACGGAGATTGGGCTTCCCTCACCAATGCTGACCTTCCCTGCTTTAACCTTCATTTTTCAAAAACTCCATCGCTGCAGCCAGCTGGTCATCACTTTCAATTTCAATCGCATAATTCACATCATTCAGACGAATCTGGGTATACACGTCAGCCGTTCCCGTCACCGTCAGGCCATTCTGCACCTGGAAAAGCCGTAAAGCGGTTGCCGTTTCCTCGTCTGCCACTTCATCTGCTTCCTCCATGTATCCCCAGAAAGCCAGCCGCTGTTCCAGTGCCAGAACGCCCTCGCCCGTATCACCGGCCTTCCACTCTGTTCCAAGCACCATCGGCACCATATAGGAGGTGTCAGCAATTTTTGTAGTGTTTTCCACTACAATATCCGGTGTGATGCCCTTATGATGCACTGCCCGGCCTCCTGCCGTTTTATATTCTGCCACTGTCAGCCGGATGCCGCCGCCGGACACGATGGGCATGATTGTCTGCACTGTTCCCTTTCCGAAGGTCCTGGTGCCGATAATCGTACCGGAGGATGTGTCCTGAATTGCCCCGGTAAAAAGCTCCGATGCCGAGGCACTGCCGCCGTTTACCAGCACTGCAAGATTAAATTTTCCGTTGCTGTCCTCTTCGTTATAAAAAAGCACATTGTTTTTACTGTTTGCATATTCCACCCGCATAATCACGCCGCTGGGTGTAAACAAGCGACAAATATCCAGTGCCGCATTCATTTCGCCGCCGGGATTATTCCGAAGATCCATAATCAGGTCTTTCACGCCGTTTGTTTCAAAGTAGTTAATGGCCTCTTTTACGCCCTCCACGCTGGTCTGGGTAAATCCCGTCAGTTGCAGATAGCCTATGCCATCCATAATTTCATAATATACCGTTTCTGACGCAATCATGTCACGCATGACCGTAAACGAAAGCAGCTCACTGCCCCGCCGCACAGTTACTTTCACCGTGGTGCCCACCTGGCCTGTAATCCGTGCCCGTACAGCTTCAAACTCTTCTTCCTCAATATTCTCATCATCCACAGCTACCAGAATGTCCCCCGAGACAATTCCGGCTTTCTCTGCCGGCGAACCGGCAATTGCAGAAATCACCACGAAAGCATCGTCCTGAATCGAAATATTTACACCGATACCGGCAAACTCGCCGGAAACGCTTTCCTGCATATACGAACGGTAGGTTGTCTCATCCATGTAGCCGCTGTGTTCGTCCAGGCAATCCATAACAGCCTCTACCATGCCGTTAAAGCCCGATTCGGGATTCACCAGCCGTTCATGAAAAGCCACATCGAGCAGTTTTTCCTTTTCTTCCGGAAATTTCGCATTTTCATACACAAAATCCACCAGGTCATGGATAAACAAATACTCCTGTGCACCGCTCAGCTCCAGCGCTGCCGCAGGACTTGCCAGAAGCAGAACACCGCAAACAAGCGCAAGGATTCGTTTTAGACTTTTTTTCAAAGGAAATTCCTTCTTTCCAACTACATTTTTTCCGGTGCAGTCACGGCAAGCATCCGCAAAGCGTTTCCAAGCACCGTGCGGGTGGATTCCACCAGCTTCAGCCGCGCCGCCGTCACAGCAGCATCCTCTGTACGCACATGGCAGGCATTATAGAAGCTATGAAACAGTGCCGCCGTATCCATAGCATAGCGGGTGATTCTGGAAGGCTCCAGTGCTGATGCCGCCACCCGGATTTCCTCCGGGAAATCTGCCAGCTTTTTGATAAGCGCGCGTTCATGCTCGTCCGAAAGAATAGACGCGTCGATTTCCGCAAAGGGGCGCACGCTTGTCCCCTCCTCGGCCAAAAGCCGGAGAATACTGCAGATACGGGCATAGGCGTACTGTACATAAAATACAGGGTTATCGTTGGACTGCTCTACCGCAAGTCCTAAGTCAAATTCAAAATGACTTCCCGCCTGCCGGAGATTAAAGAAGAAACGGGCGGCATCTACGCCAATTTCATCCAGAAGATCAGATAGGGTAATCATCTTGCCCGTACGCTTACTCATGCGCACCACCTCGCCGTTTTCCACAAGGCGTACAAGCTGCATGGTAATCACATGCAGCCGGGCCGGGTCAATTCCCAATGCCTCCATCGCTCCCTTCATACGGGCAATGTGTCCATGGTGGTCTGCCCCCCAGATGTTAATAGCCATGTCGAAATTCCGGCCAGCCAGCTTATTCCGGTGGTAGGCAATGTCGGCGGCAAAGTAAGTGGGAATCCCGTTTGCACGGACAAGAACATCATCCTTTTCCGCTCCGAAGCGGGTGCTCTTAAACCAGATAGCGTTTTCCTTCTCATAAGTCAGTCCCTTTTCGCCGAGAAGTGCGATGGTTTCCTCCACCTCACCGCTGGCATACAGCGAGCTTTCTCTATACCAGGTGTCATACCGGATTCTGTATTTTTCCAAATCCTTCTGCATTTTATCAATATTTTTCGGAAGCGCATATTCTACCAGCGCACGACGACGGTCCGCACTCTCTTTTTCCAGAAGTGCACTGCCGTTTTCATCAATATAGGCCTGGGCCAGTTCCGTAATATCCGCACCCTGATACCCATCCTCGGGAAAATCCTCTTTTCCGGTCAGAATCTGGAGAAAACGGGCCTCCAGACTCATGCCGAACTTTTCAATCTGTGCTCCGGCGTCATTCAGATAAAACTCACGGCTGACACGCCAGCCCGCCATGTCAAGAAGGGCTGCCAGAGAGTCTCCGATAGCACCTCCGCGCGCGTTACCCATGTGCATGGGGCCGGTTGGATTGGCACTCACGAATTCCACCATAACGCTCTTTCCGTTTCCATCTTCCACACGGCCAAAATTTTCTCCGCGTTCTTCAATATCAGCTAATGTTCCGTAAATCCAGCCGGGATTCAAATAAAAGTTAATAAAGCCGGGGCCGGCCACTTCGGTCCGCTCCACCAACGCGTTCGCAGGCAGATTTTCTAAAATTGCCGCCGCAATATCCCGCGGGGCGCGGCGCAGGGCCTTTGTCAGCAGCATGGCGGCATTTGTGGAAAAATCACCATGTGCATCTGCTTTAGGAGCCTCCACCAGGAATGCGGGCATTTCCGCTTCGGGGAATGCTTTTTCAATGGCCTCCTTCACCAGATTTTCTACCGTATGTAAAACTCTTTCCGCTGTATACATTCTTTCTCCTCCAATTATTCTATGCTTCCCGCACATTCAGCGAAAGCTTGTGCTCTGCCTTGGTATTATTATCAATTTCCAATAAATAGTGAATATCAATCTGTCCGCTTTTCTGGCCAAATTCCACCTTTACGGCATCTGAAACAATCCCCACCGTAAAGCTTCCGTAGGGCGTATCGTAATATCCGGTGTGTTTTTCGCCCGGCACAAAGACCATATGAGTATTCACCTGACCGGAGCGGGTCAGTGCCACCCGGTTGTTTTCAATTTTCAGGAGTGTGGTTGTTACCTCAAAGCCGGTAACCTCCGTCTCCTTGTAGGAAATGTAGTGCTTGTCCCCTTTTTTATAGTACTTCCCTTCCGTCACAAGCTCGGTCACATTTTCCTCACCCAGATCCGGAAACATTTCCTGCCCTTCAATCGAAATGATAACTTCTTTATTCATGCTTCTGCTCCTCATATGTATTTAAATAAAGTATATCATAGTTTTTTATAAAATGCAAAGTTAAGTTCTGACAAGCTATGCAAGTTCTATCAGCCTGTCAATAAGGTCAGCGTACGGTATTCCTGTTGCCTGCCAGAGTTTCGGGTACATGCTGATATTCGTAAAACCGGGCATCGTATTGATTTCGTTGATAACCACCCTTCCCGTTTTTCTGTCCTTGAAAAAGTCCACTCTGGAAAGGCCTGCCGCCCCCACTGCCTGAAAAGCCCGCACGGCGTATTCCCGGATTTGCGTGCTCTCTTCTTCTGAAAGCGGTGCCGGAATCAAAAGCCGGGACGTCCCATCCACATACTTATCATTATAGTCATAAAATGCCGCAGAGGGCACAATTTCACCAAGCACAGAAGCCTTCGGTTTCTTGTTTCCGAGTACGGCACATTCAATTTCCCGTGCATCAATATATTCTTCCACCAGAACCTTTGTGTCGTAGCGGAATGCCTCCTCCAGTGCCACAGGCAGTGCATCCTCCGTCTCCACACGGGATGCACCGAGGGAAGAGCCTGCATTCACCGGTTTCACGAACACGGGATATGTAAATTCTGTCCGGATTCTTGCTGCCGCATTCTCTCCCGGTTTTTCGATTACAATACCACGGGCAACGGGAATCCCCGCCGCCGCAAACATCTGTTTTGCAAATTCCTTATCCATGCCCACAGCGGAAGCGCATACACCGCAGCCTACATACCGGATGCCCGCCAGATCGCAAAGACCCTGCAGACAACCATCTTCGCAGAAATCGCCATGCATAACGGGGAAAATTACATCTACGGGCAAAACGGTTACGCCGTCCCCCTCCCACACAAGAAAGCCGTGATGCGCTGTATCGGGAGACAAAACCGCCTTTTGCCTCGGCAAATTTATCCATTCGCCGTTTTTAATCTGGGCAGGTGTGGCTTCCGTCCGAAACCATTCTCCGTCCTTCGTAATTCCAATTTTCACAATCGAATATTTTTCAGCATGGATGTTTTCCAGTACTGATGCCGCTGACATGCAGGACACCTCGTGCTCACCGGATTTTCCACCGAATAAAATGGCAACTTGCATACTCTGTTCCTTTCACCGCATTACTGCGTCATAAATCTCACGCTTGGGTACCCCCCGGTCTGCCGCCACACGCTTTATCGCATCCATACGTGGCAGGCCCGTTTGCTCATACATATTTACATGTGCTTCAATGCTGAGATCCTCCCAGGATTCCCGAATCTCCGGTGCCCCTTCCACGACCAGGACAAATTCACCCTTCGGCGGCTGGGCCGTGAATCTCTCCAAGGCCTCACCCACGGTAGTACGGATGATTTCTTCAAAAATTTTTGTCATTTCGCGGCAAAGCGTAATTTTCCGCGCCGGACCGAAAGCCACAGCGAAATCCTCCAGCGTCCTTACAAGCTTATGCGGTGCTTCGTAAAATATGATGGTGCGTTCTTCTGTTTTCAACGCTTCCAGTCTGTCCATCCGTCCCTTTTTTTGGGTGGACAAAAACCCTTCAAACACGAATCGACCCGTAATAAGCCCTGACACCGACAGCGCGCTGATGGCCGCACATGGACCGGGAATGGGAACCGTGGGCACGCCGGCCGCGGCACAAAGCTGCACCAGCTCCTCACCGGGGTCACTGATGGCAGGCGTTCCGGCATCACTGACAAGTGCCACATTTTTACCGGACAGCAGTTCTCTTACAATCATTTCCCCATGCCCGCGCCGGTTATGGGTAAAATAGCTGATACAGGGCTTCGTAATGCCGAGATGCTGTAATAGCTTTCCGGTGTGCCGCGTATCTTCTGCCGCCACCAGATCCACGGCTTCCAGTGTCTGACGGAGCCGGTCCGACACATCCGACAAATTCCCTATGGGCGTCGCACAAACATATAGTGTTCCTGTCATTACGGTTCCTTTCCGTAGCAGGCAAGGGCCTCCTTTGTGTAGGTCCCGTCTGCATGATATAAAATAAGCGGCGGCATTACATGCATAAAAGTCCCGCCGCCTTTCGTACCCTCCACAAGGACGAGTGTCGCCTCGTTTCCTTCTTTTGCGTGCACGGTACGAAGCCGTTTCGGCTCCAGTCGGTGCGCCCGCATTTCCTCCAGAATTTCTGCCAGCCGGTCCGGCCGGTGTACCATATAAAACCGCCCGCCGAAGCGCAGGAGTGCCGATGCGCTCTCCAATACATCGGAAAGCGTACACAAAATTTCATGCCGGGCAATGGCACGGCTGCGGCTGGGATTCTGAATTCGTCCGTCCCGGATATAAGGCGGATTGCAGGTGATGACGTCAAACCGTCTTCCTGCGAAAAGCTCCGGTGCTTTTTTCACATCTCCCTCTGTTATTGTCACGTGAGAAAGTCCGTTTTCGGCCGTACTGCGCGCCGCCAGGCGCACCTGCACCGGATTTATTTCAAGACCCAATATTTCTGCGGCTTCTGTTTTTCCGGCAAGAAGTATAGGAATAATCCCGTTTCCACTACACAAATCCAGCACCGTGTCTCCCTTTTTCACCTCTGCAAAAGCAGAAAGGAGCACAGCATCCACGCCGAAGCAAAATTCACGCTTGTCCTGCCAGATATGAAGTCCGGAAAGCTGCAGGTCATCTTTTCTTTCAAATTCGTTCATTTTTCCTTTTTAAAGCATTCGGGGCCGCCCAAAAGCAGCCCCGATTCTTTACCCTTTTTTACTGCTCCTGGGGAGCGGAAACCGGACATACGTTTGCACAGTTACCGCAGCTGATGCAGGTATCCTCGTCGATAACAAATGTGCTGTCGCCTGCGGAAATGCAGGAAACGGGACATTCTGCTTCACAAGCACCACAGCTGATGCAGTCTTCAGAAATTCTATATGCCATGTACAATACACCTCCTTTATGTGCTCTGTATACTTTACCACGTTTTTCCCGTTTTGGCAAGTGTTTTTTCGTATTTTCTTAAAAAATTTACATTTTTCTTGTTCCGACACAAATTTCGCCCGCCTCACTCGTTACACAAAGCGTGTCACCCGGGCCGATTTCGCCTGCAATCAGCATGTACGCTGCACGGTCCTCCAGATATTTGCGGATAGCGCGGCGAAGCGGTCTTGCGCCGTTTTTTATATCAATGCCCTTTTCCAGAAGAAGCGTTCGGGCAGCATCGCTAATTTCAAAACGAATTTCCCGGAGGGCCAGCATTTCCTCCAGCTCTCCCAGCATTTTTTCCAGAATTTCCATCAGCACCGGTTTTTCCAAAGGTTTAAACAGAACAATTTCGTCGATGCGGTTCAAAAACTCAGGACGGAAGAAACCGCGCAGGGCTTTCTCGGCTTTCTCCATGCCGGCCTTTTCGGGCGAAGCCGTATATCCCGGTGCCGTGCCTTTATAATCGGACCCGGCATTGGATGTCATAATAATTACTGTGTTTTCAAAGCTGACCGTTTTTCCGTGGCTGTCCGTAACCCGGCCGTCATCCAGAATCTGCAGAAAAACATTCAGGACCTCGGCATGGGCTTTCTCAATTTCATCCAGCAAAATCACACTGTAGGGCCGACGACGGATTTTCTCCGTCAGCTGGCCTGCATCATCATACCCCACATATCCGGGCGGTGATCCGATAAGCTTGGAAACAGCGTGCTTCTCCATATATTCTGACATGTCTACGCGAATCAGGGCATCCTCGGTGTCAAACATAGCCTCCGCCAGCGCACGGGCAAGCTCTGTTTTTCCGATTCCGGTGGAGCCGGTGAAAATAAAGGATACCGGCCGTCTCACCTTGGAAAGTCCGGCCCGGCCGCGGCGCATGGCTCCGGCCACAGCCGAAATCGCATCGTCCTGCCCCTTCACCCGCTTTTTCAGTGTGGTTTCCAGCTCCAGGAGGCGTGTGGTTTCTTCCTTGGTAATCTGACCCACCGGAATCTTTGTCCACCCGGCAATAACTCTGGCCACATCCTCAAGTGTCAGATGTACGTCGCAGAGCTGGCCCTGAATCTCTTTGATTTTTTCCTCCAGCTGACATTCCTTCATTTTCAAATCTGCGGCAATCTGGTACGTTTCAATTGAATCCGTCTGGGCGGCAGTTTCCTTAGACTCCTGCACCGCCTCCAGCTCCGAACGAAGACGGGCCAGCTGGGCAATATACACATTTCTCAGATTCGCCCTTGAAGCTGCCTCGTCTATCACATCAATGGCCTTGTCCGGCAGAAAACGGTCCGTAATATATCGTTCGCTGAGTTCTGCCGCGGCCCGGATAACGTCTGTGCCGATTTTTACTTTATGGTATTCTTCATAATAATCCTTTATTCCTGTGATAATTTCCACAGTTTCTTCGATACTGGGTTCTTCCACAACAATAGGCTGGAAACGCCGTTCCAGTGCCGCATCCTTTTCAATATGCTTACGGTACTCCGTGGTTGTGGTTGCACCGATAACCTGAATTTCGCCACGTGCCAGCGCAGGTTTTAAGATGTTTGCCGCACTCATGGCACCTTCCGCATCCCCTGCGCCCACAATATTGTGTAATTCGTCTATAACAAGGATTACATTCCCAAGCTTCTTTACTTCTTCTATAATACTTTTCAGCCGTGCCTCAAACTGGCCGCGAAACTGCGTTCCTGCCACAATGGCCGTAAAATCCAACAGAAAAATTTCTTTGTCCAGAAGCTTTGCCGGTACATTCCCCTCCACAATCCGAGTGGCAAGTCCCTCTGCAATCGCCGTCTTGCCAACGCCCGGCTCGCCGATAAGGCAGGGGTTATTTTTTGTGCGTCGGTTTAAAATTTCCATACAGCGGGTAATTTCCGCGTCACGCCCAATCACCCGGTCCACCTCACCGCTTTTAGCACGGGCCGTCAGATTTGAGCCAAACGAATCGAGCATCCGTTTCTTTTTCTTGTTTTCTTTCGGCTTTTTCTCCTGCTTTTCCGCATTTTCGTTTGCTTCACTGTTTTTGGGTGCACCGCCCAGAAGACCGAATAAATCACGGAACAAATTGCCCCCCTCAGCCGGAGCTTCTCCGTCCGTATCAAACGGCACATCCCCGTCCATCATCTGCATGACCTGTTCTCCGAGATTCTCAAACTCCTCCGGCTCCAGACCCATGTTTCCGGCCAGCTGTCCCATATCCAGTCCAAGCTGCCGGGCACAGGAAAGACAAAGTCCCTCCGTCTTTTTTTCACCGTTTTCAATTTTTGCAATAAACATCACTGCTACATTTTTATTGCAGCGGGAACACATTACCATCTGTTTTTTCCTTTCAGTTGCTTTTTTCTTTATTTTCTGTCACCGGTCGTATCCCGGAGTTTACAAGCCAGGCCGTAAAAACACCAAGCATTGTTTGTAATGTACGTGTTACAGCGTACAGATACCGGTTCTCATCCACATGCCATACAAGACAAATTACAAAAATAATTGCCGCTACACCGCAAAAATTTGCACACTTTATCATCTGTGCCATCGTAAGCGTAAGCAGAACACCCGCGCAAATCAGAAGAAGCTCAGTGAGAATCCGGAGAATATCATTCCCGATGACAGGAATAATCATTCCTTCCAGCGCGATAAACAGGAGACCTACGCATAATCCCACAAACGTCGCCCGAATCCGGCGCATACCGAACAGCTTTGTTTTTTCAACTGCTTCCCTCATTTCAATTATAGCATAAATATATGCGAAACCGGGATGAAAATCCAGTCCCGGTAGGAAAATGCGAAGAAGCTGCCACAGTAAAAAACATAAAACAAGCGCAAGAATACTTTTTATTTTCCGCATACCGATACCCGGAATTTTCATTGTAAGATCCCTTTCCTTCTCATCACGAAAACCTTAAAAACAAGCCGTTACACGTATGCTGTAACGGCTTGTTTTTGTTTGTACTTTTTTGGATTAACCCTTGATAGCAGCGGATGCCATACCGGCAACAAACTGTTTCTGGGTAAACGCATATACGACTGTTGTAGGAAGCATTGCGATAACTGCCGCTGCCATAAGCAACTGGGTATCACCCGAAGTTTCATACTTTGAATTATAATTCGCCAGTGCCAGCGAAATTGTACGCTTATTAAGGCTGGTAATGTAAATCAGAGGGCCGAACAGATTGTTCCAGGCACCGGTAAATGCGCGCAGGGCCAGTGTCGCAATCATAGGACGGGCCAGAGGCATATAGATTCTTGCATAGATATAGAGCGGGTGCGCTCCGTCTATCAAAGCAGCTTCATAAAGTCCTGCCGGTAAGCCCTTGAAGCATTGCCGCATCAGGAAGATATTCATTGCCTGACCAAAGAAGCAGCCAATAACGAGCGGAACATATGTATCCGTCAGACCCAGACTACTCCAGATAAGAAACATAGGTACTGTCATAACCGTACCGGGCAGGAACATTGTACAAAGTGCCCCGAAAAACAAGGTCTGGGAACCTTTGAAATCATATCTTGCAAAACCGAAACCAACAAACGTGTTGGAAAGAATACTGCCGATGATATCCAAAGCAGCAATCAGCAAGGTATTACCGGTGTACCGCAGGAAATCCATTTCCTTGAATACTCTTGCATAATTTCCCCATTCCCATTCAGCGAACCACTTCATGCTATACACACTAAGACCGTTCGACACCAAAGATGCGGAAAACGCGTAGACAAAGGGGAAAAGCATAACTACCGAGCCGAGAAGCAGAGCGATAAGACCCCAGATGCTGTAATCACGGCGTTTGGTAAAGAAGTTCGGCTTTTTAATTTTCTCTGCTGCCGGAGCAGAGTTTACTGCAACATTATTATTAGGCATCGTAGTGCACCCACTTTTTCTCATATTTCTTCTGCAGCCATGTTACCAAAGCTACGAAGATGAAGCTGACCCAACCAAGGGCAGCGGCCTGACCAACCTGTGGATTTGCCCCCCACATAAGGCTGTAAATTCTGGAGTTAACAACATATACGTCTGCACCCGTGCTTTCCGTTAACATATAAAAGCTTTCGAAAACCTGCAGTGCGCCGGAAATACCGGTAATCATCAGGAAGAAAATGGTCGGCGTAAGAAGCGGAACCGTAATGCGGAAAAACTTCTTGACTGCGCTGGCACCGTCAATATCTGCGGCTTCAATAACATCCGTGCTGATAGCCTGCAGACCTGCAATCAGATAAATCGTAGCACCGCCGACGCCTTTCCACAACGTCATTAAAACAATACCAACGATAACCTCCACCCAGTTGCCGGAATACGTAAAGGCAAAGGGCCCGAGGCCGATAAAGCCAAGAATTGTATTCAGCACACCGCCTCTGGGGTTATACATACGGGCCCAAACAAGGGCTGTTGCTGTTGTAGGCGTAAGACCCGGTATGTAATAGATAACGCGGAAGACCGAAAGACCTTTTACCTTCTGATTCAGAAGTACAGCGAGTACACAGGCCAGAGATATCTGAAGACTCTCCAGCATAAGTGCATACACCCATACATTTCGGAAGGCTATCCATGTTTCCGGTTTCGTAACCGTGCCTATGTAGTTACGGAGACCTATCCAGCGTGCCGGACGCATCATGTCATAGGTCGTGAACGAGTAGTAGATGGAGATAATCAGTGGCACCAACGTAAAGCATAACAAGCTAATGATGTATGGTGATACAAATAGCCATCCCCAGCGCATGTGTTTTCTGGTCATTTTTGTACCATAGCCTTTCTGTCCGCTTATTTTTTAGTCAAGTACCGCCCCGGACAAGACAAGCACCCCTTCTCTTGTGTGTTTTGCATAACGCCGCGCACACAACGCGCTTTGCTTTTTTCACATTTTTGGCATGTACTTATGCACATTCACCATAAAACGTATATTTATTATAGCATAAGTAGCCATATAATGCAAGAATTTTTTCAAATTTTATTATAAAAATTTTAATATTCTGCCGTCAAACTGTGTAAAACAGCCAGGCCGAGTTTCCCCAGCCCTTGAAAAACGGCCGTTTCCCTGTTTTGGTAAAATTTTACAACAATGTTTGTTTCTATTTTTTCACCTTAAAACACGGGAAAAATTTAGGCGAAATGCGGTGCTCTTCGTAGCAGCACCTCCTGTTCGCTCCTGAAGGCAGAAACCTATCCTGACAGGAATTGTCCGAATCTGATTTTATAGCGGTAAATTTTTACTTATATTTCGCTAACGCTGAAATTTCAAAAGGCTGAACGTGAGTATCCGTTCAGCCTTTTGGGTTTAAGCTATTTCAAAATTATTCTTCGTCCTCGAAATCGTCATCGTAGCAGTCACATTCCAGCTCGATTTCGTGTCCGCAAGCGGGGCAGACGAAAACATCATCATCCAGATCCAGCACATCACTGTCCAGATAGATTTCCTCGCCGCAGTTCGGGCATTTTATATCTTCGCAGTCGAAATCGCAGCAACCGCAGTCGCAGCCGTCCTCGTCTTCATCATCGCCGTAGAGATCTTCCTCCACAAAGCCCAGGTCCTCGTCAATTTCGTCTACCTGTGCCTGCAGTTCTTCATAATCTTCATTCATGCAGGCGATTTCTTCTGCCATGTCGCCCAGTACCTCGATAATTTTTGCAAGCAGCTTACCTTCGCCCTTCTCCGTGTCCACATCCATGCCTTCACAAAGACCCTTCAGATATGCTACCTTTTCTTCCAATGCTGCCATTTTCGTTCCTCCTTGTTTATAAATTTATGCACGCTCCATATATTCGCCGGTGCGGGTGTCCACGCGGATCATATCGCCCTGGTCAATAAAGAGCGGGACATTTATCTGTGCGCCGGTCTCCAGCGTAGCGGGCTTCTGTGCGCCCGTGGCAGTGTCGCCTTTAACGCCGGGTTCCGTTTCCGTAACCTGCAGTTCAACAAAGTTCGGCGGCTCAACACCAAAAACATTTCCCTTATAGGACAGAATTTTAACCAGCATATTTTCCTTTACAAAACGGAGCGCATCTCCCAGCTGATCCGCGTTCAGCGGCATCTGCTCATAGCTTTCCTGGTCCATAAAGTAGTAAAGCTCGCCATCGTTGTACAGATACTCCATATCCTTACGTTCAATATGTGCCTTGGGCATCTTGTCCGTAGGACGGAAGGTCTTTTCCACAACGCCGCCGTTAATTACATTCTTCAGCTTTGTTCTTACGAACGCCGCACCCTTACCGGGTTTTACATGCTGGAATTCCACAATCTGATAGACGTTTCCTTCCATTTCAAATGTAACACCGTTTCTAAAATCTCCTGCACTAATCATCCTATGTTTCCATTCCTTTCCGTTTTTATACTTCTATTGTATCTTATATTGCGAATTTTTGCAAGAACTTTTTTGTTTTCTTCTTAAAATATTTTAATCAATTGCCGCCACCAGGTCCCGCATGGCATACATTCCGGCCGGCTTGTCCTTTATAAATGCGGCCGCGCGGATAGCACCCACGGCGAAAATATCACGGCTTCCGGCACTGTGCTGCACGGAAATCACCTCATCCTGTCCGGCAAAGATCACCGTGTGTTCCCCGACGATGGTGCCGCCGCGGACAGCGTGGATGCCGATTTCCTGTTTGCCGCGCGGACGGCGGACGCTGTGTCTGTCATACACATATTCCTTCGTCCCCTCTGCCGCTTCGCTTATCGCGTCAGCAATAGCCATGGCCGTACCGCTGGGCGCATCCAGCTTGCGGTTATGGTGCTTTTCAATAATTTCAATATCAAAACCGTCCCCCAGTACTGCCGTTGCCCTCTGCACGAGTTCCGTCAGAAGGCTGACGCCGATGGACATATTGGCAGAAAAGAAAACCGGAATTTCCTTTGATGCCGCTTCCAGAAGGCTTTTATGTTCATTTCCGAGCCCCGTTGTGCACACTACCGCAGGAATTTTATTTTCCATCGCGTAAGGCATAAGATCCAAAAGTGCGGCGGGATTTGAAAAATCAATAATCACATCCCCGCCCGGCGGAAGCTGACGCGGCTTTTCCACGATAGGAAAGTCTGCATACTGTGCCGTGTAGACGTCTACGCCGGCACAAACGGAAAATTCCGGCATATCTGCAAGAAGTCCTGCCACTGTTTTGCCCATTTTTCCGTTTGCACCGCTGAGAATTACATTTATCATTGGCATTTCATTCCTTTTCCAAATTATGCTTTCAGTGCAATGCCCGCTTTTTCCATTTCTGCACGAAGAACCGCCAGATTCTTTTCCTCCATCTCACAAAGCGGCAGACGAAGCTCCCCTACATCAAATCCCATGAGATTCAACGCCGTTTTTACGGGAATGGGATTCACCTCAATAAAGAGTGCCTTGATAAGGTCATACAGCTTCAGCTGAATCTGACGTGCGCTCACATAATCTCCCGCCAGGCAGTGTGCAGTAATATCATGCGTCTCCTTCGGCAGAATATTCGCCAGAACAGAAATTACACCGGCACCGCCAAGAGACATTACCGGCACGATCATATCATCATCACCGGAATAAATTGCCATTTTATCGCCGCAGAGGGAAGCAATTTTTGCTACCTGGGAAATATTGCCGCCCGCCTCCTTCACACCGACGATATTGTCGATTTCCGAAAGCTTCAGAAGTGTTTCCGGCAACATGTTTACGCCGGTCCGTGACGGTACATTGTACAGAATAATCGGAATATCCACTGCGGAAGCTATGGCACTGTAATGCATGACAAGCCCCTTTTGGGTAGCCTTGTTGTAATAGGGTGTTACAGAGAGAAGTGCATCCGCGCCCACTCTCTGGGCGTCCCTGGATAGATTTACGCCATGGTGTGTATCATTGGAGCCGGCCCCGGCAACAACGGGAATTCGTCCGGCCACCTTCTGCACTGTGTACTCGATCGCGGAAATATGTTCTGCATCAGGCATGGCGGCGGATTCCCCCGTCGTGCCGCAGATGATAATGGCATCGGTGCTGTTGGCGATATGGAATTCAATAAGCTCGCCCAGCTTATCAAAATTTATCTTGCCGTTCTTAAACGGTGTTACAATGGCAACACCACTGCCTGTAAAAGGCAACTTACTCATAAAAATGGCCTCACTTTCTGGTTTTATTCACTGTCAAGTTCAATAAACTTCCGTGCAATCTGCACCGCATTGGATGCCGCGCCTTTACGGATGTTATCGGCAACAACCCAAAGGTTTACACCGTTTTCCACACTCTCATCCCGGCGAATACGGCCCACAAAGGTCTCGTCATGGCCGGTAGCACTGATGGGCATAGGATACACATTGTTTGCCGGATCGTCCTGTACCACAATACCCGGTGCATTTTTCAGTACCTCCACCAGCTCCTGAAGCTCGAAAGGCTTCTCCAGCTCCACATTGATGGACTCGCTGTGTCCGTTAAACACCGGCACGCGTACTGTGGTTGCAGTAATACGAAGGGAATCATCGCCCAGAATTTTCCGGGTTTCGTTTACCATCTTCATCTCTTCTTTTGTATATCCATTGTCCAGAAAAACATCAATGTGCGGCAGGCAGTTCCCTGCAATAGGATATGGGAATTTCTTCGGAGCTTCCCCCTTCATTCCGTTTTCCAGATCATCCCAGCCTGCGCGGCCTGCGCCGGAAACGGCCTGATATGTGGAATAGACGATACGTTTGATACCGTAGGCCTTCTGCAAAGGACGCAGAGCAACCATAGCCTGAATGGTAGAGCAGTTGGGGTTTGCAATAATACCCTTATGCTTCTTGATGTCCTCCGGGTTTACTTCCGGCACCACCAGCGGCACTTCCGGATCCATGCGCCATGCGCTGGAATTATCTATAACAAGACAACCATGCTTTGCCGCAATGGGGGCAAATTTTTCACTGGTGCTGCCGCCTGCAGAAAAGAGTGCAATATCAAAGCCCTCGTCAAAGGAGGTTTCGGTCAGCTCCTGTACCGTATATTCCTCTCCCATGAACTTCAGCTTGCTGCCTGCAGATTTTGCAGACGAAAATAAGGTATAGCTTTCTGCCGGAAGCTTATACTCCTCCAGAACGTTCAGAAACGTTCTTCCCACCATTCCCGTGGCTCCCACCACTGCAATTTTGTACTTTTTCATTGTCTTTCCTCCTAATTTATCCTTGCTTTTTCTGTTGCGTTATTGGAAAATCTGTAAATTCCGCCTTCCGCATCCAGTGCATATACATAATCATCATATGTGTTGATATTCACATATGTGCCTGTATCCATTTTAATATTGTACCGTCCGCTGTAGTCCACCTTATAAACAGCACTGTCTTCCCGGCCGATGGCCACCAGGCAGTCCCGGGTGAAGCAGAAGCTTTTCACCGCAATGCCGGAAACAACCGCAGGGGTCCCCCCCTCCAGCGGCAGACTGCAAATCAGGCCTTCTTCATTTAAAAAGTAAAACATCTCGCCGTTCAGACACAGATATGCATTTTTGCCCTCATACAGCTTCGTGGTCGTTTTGTCTTTTTCCATCTTATAAATTGCCGTACCATCCGTATAGAATGTGCCCTCATTTGCAATAACAGGCAGCTCCGCACTGCCGGGTGTAATCGCCACGGATTCATAGGTGCTCAGGCTCATTTCATAAATCCGGCCACCGTCGTTTAAATTCCGGTAGTAGATGCAGTTATTAAAAGCAGAGAATGAATCCGTCACCGTATCTACCAACTTCCGTTCCTCTCCGGAGGCAATCTGCATCAGATAAATAGCACCGTCCTCGCCAATATAATAGATAGCTTTTTCAAACGCCACCATGTTTTTGGCCGGTTTTTCCATAACAGGAGTTTCCGAATCCATCTTCCGTATGCCTGTCTGACCGGAATAGTACACTGTTCCGCCGGACATTCCTACCACAAAGGCTCCGCCCAGCATATTGTCATGGGTATTGCCGCTTACCGGCATGAAAAACTGCTCTACCAGCTCTGTAAGGGTGTGTGTCTGGGTTTTCATCAGCCGGTATGCCAGCAGAATGGCCTGTTCTCTCGTAGTATTTGCCAGCGGATTGATATTGCCGTTTTCATCGCCCAGCATTACCGCAAACAAATTCATGGACTTCACTGCCGAAACCGCCCAGTCCGCAACAGTTGCTTCGTCCGGGAAGGTATTTGCATATTCTGCCGGGAATGTCACCTCCGGCTTTGCCGCCGCCAGTGCATTCTGAAGCATCACGCACATTTCCTGTCTCGTCACAAGGTTATTCGGAGAAAACTGCGTCTCACTTTCGCCCCGGACAATTCCCAGGCTCTGCGCTGCCGCCACGGAAGCGTTCTGCGTGTCTGCAAAGGTAGATTCCACAACCGGCATTTCTTTTTCCGTCAGCTTGCACCAAAGCAGCATCGCCATTTCGCAGAATTCCTCACGGGTTACCGGATTCTGGTACTCGCTCTGCAATCTTTCGGGTACAATCCCTGCGTTTTGTGCAGCTGTAACTTCCGCTTGTGCCCAACTGCTGGGTGCAGCCGCCACCGGCACGGAAAAGGCCAACAACCCCGCCAGTGCAATGGTCAGTATTTTTTTATACATTTGTATTCCTCCTTGCTTTCTGGGACTTTCTGTCCTGTATTCAATATATTATATCATATCTTGTCCCATTTGACAACCACTTTTTTGATTTAATTTTGTGACCAGACAAAATCCACTGCAAAAAGGTCACCGTGTTCCGGGTAAAGCTTGTTAAAATGCTCTTGTACACGATTTAAAAAATCCTCTGTATATCCACTGTTCCTGCGATAAATGTGGGCTGTGACTCCGTCCGTAATCCGTATGCTCTCTATCCGCTCCAGATTTGGCGTGTGGTGCCCGTCCAGAATCTCCCGTGCAAAAAAGTCCACCACCTGCTGGCTGTCTGCCCCGAGATGCACCTGCACCGGTTCTGTCACCGCCACATATTTGCAGACAAGCAGATGATTCGGAATGCCGTCCCGTTTATCCACATGGTTTGTTCCAAGCAGCGACGGCATAGCATTGTCCGCACCCGGCAGCATGGAATTCACCAGCATATCATCGTTCAGAGTTTCGGAGCTGGCCAACACATAAGCATAACTGCCATCTGCTTTTGTTAATTCGTTCAGCCGGTCGCGAAGCGCAAGCACGCCTTCCGTTTCCATCGTTTTCGGGGCAAAGCGCACACTTGAAAACACGTCCCGTAAAGGATTGCCTCCGGCGACCGGAAGATACACATATGCAAACGCTATTGCCAGTACCGCAGTATATACCGCAAGTGCCTTTCCGTTCCATTTCGGCAAGGAAGAAACGCCTATAACACCCATCAGAAAAACCGACGGGGCAAACAGATACTGATGATGATAACTCACGGTCTGAATCCGGGTAAACAAGAAAAACATAATAGGAATCTGAAACAACAGAAACAGCGTGAATTGCCGGTACTGCTTTCTCCGGAGACCGCAGAGCCCCAGTGCTGACAAAAGAGCCGGCAGAAATCCATAGTACCGGATGAAATATTTAATATTCCACCAGAAATCTCCGAACATATAAGCAGAGTAAGCATCGGCCATGTTGTTTCCAAACAGTCTGCGGAGATACGGAAAAAAGAACACTATAACTATCAGAAGCGTTGTACCGCCCACAACAAGCAGGTTTTGCAGCAATATCCCAAGCGAAATTTTCTTACGAAAAAGCCAGAAAAAACCGCAGGACAGAGCCAGTGCCGCCATAGTCCCTACAAGGAAAAACAGATACCAGCGACGTGTGAACACCAAAAGCACCGACAAAAGCCCCAGAACAACATCTTCCCGCACAGCCAGACGGCGGAACGTGCCTTTATAAATCAGATACAGCCACGTCGTCGTATAGATAAGCCCTGCACCGTCCAGATAGCCACGGAGAGCCGGACTTAAAAAAGGTGTAAAAAGAAATACCAGCGGCACACATTTTGGATTCATTTCATTAACGAGAAGAGAAAACAAAATGAAAAAGGGCACCAGAAACACATTATAAATCAGCAGAATGTACATCCCGTAGCTACCACCAAGCAATCGGTGCAGGGGTGCTATAAACAGTGTAGGCAAAAGCGTATAGTCACTGTTTAACATACTCTGATACAGCTCGCCGAAAAAGGCCGGGACGTTCTCTGCCATAAGGTTACCGCACCGCAGCGTTTCCTTATAATACCCCGCATAATCCCAAAATGGAATGAAATTCTGTGCCACAGTGTACGCCGCAATAAAAATATTACCGAGTAAAATACCGATTACTATGCTTTTTTTACACCGGTATGTTGGCTTAGAACCGCGGAAAAGGTACTTTATTGCCAGAAAAAGTAAATTCCATGCCGCCAGCGATACTGCAAGCGATGGCGAAAACACTGCTAAAAGCAGAAGCAGTGCAACCGAAATCCCTATGTACTTCACCGTAGGAGGTGCCGTCTTTGTCCAGCCAATTATTCTTTCCATATGTCACTCCATAATAAAAGAAAACGGGGCCGCCGCGTTTTGCAGCTGCCCCGCCTTGTTTTCTATTCCCCCGCGATTGCCGTCCGACAGCAAAATTTCAACCTGCACGGCAGGTGGGTGGTATAGTTTCTGCTTACGGGTTACCCTCATACCGGCCTTTCGGGCGGGGGGCCTACACACCACAGAAACGGTCTGCCTCCCTTTCATTTTAGTGTTGGCTAAAATTCAATACCGAGGCTAACGAACACCGCAGGGATTACAGTGGGGCGTAATTTACGCCTCTGCATCCTCATCTTCAAACTCAAATTCTTCTTCCATACGGGTTTTGAAAATTTCAAAAACCTTCTCCAGCTCTGCCTGATCCTCAATCGGCTCCAGAATATCTTCCTCGTCGTTTGCCGGAACAATCCGCATAATCAGAACAGTACCTTCCTCGGCATCGTCCTCAGCTTCCTCTGCCGGTATGCCCACAGCATAGCGTTTTTCATCTTCTTCAATGATATCCAGCACTTCAAAAGGAAACTCCTTGCCCTCATCATCTATGAGGATAATTACGTTCTCTCTTTCTTCCATTTTTTGTTCTCCTTTCATTTTTGCAAGCTATCAAGATATCCCTGCAGAATAAACACCGCCGCAAGCATATCTACCTTGCCTTTTTTATTTCGTACCTGTCCCTCATCCAGTGCCCTGTGCGCGGCCACAGAGGAAAGCCTCTCATCCCATTCTGTTACGGGAAGTCCCGTCTTTTCCTGAAGAAATTCAGAAAACTTTCGTGTGATTTCTCCCCGCTCTCCCACGCTTCCGTTCATATTCCGCGGCATTCCGATAACAAAACCTTCGGCACCGTATTCCTGTACAATTGCCGCCAGCTTTTCCAGCTGCTTTGTCCAGGTTTTCTCCGAAAGTGTTCCGACAGGCTGGGCCGTAAGCCCCAAAGCGTCGCTCATTGCCACGCCAATCCGGCTGTCGCCGTAATCCAGACCGATTAAACGCATTTAACTCACCTTTCCCATTATACACGTATTTTATTATAAAATCAAGTATTTTTTTATTTTAAACTTCTACTTTGTCTGCAAAGTCTTGACAAATGGGGGTTTTTCATATATACTATTGGCAAAGAAAGGAAGGATTTTATGCGAATTGCCATTTTCAGCGACAGTCACGGCCGCATGCACAACTGTCTCAGTGCCCTGGATGCCGCCGGTCCCATAGACCATATTATACACCTTGGGGACACCATGCGGGATGCCGAGGATCTGGGAATTATCTGTCCGAACACGCCTATCACCTATGTATGCGGCAACTGCGATTTCTGTTCCTCCTGCGACACTGAAAAATGGGTGGAACTGGCCGGAAAGAAGCTGTTTCTGTGTCATGGCCACACACGAAGTGTTAAACGCGGGCTTTCTGAATTGGCGTATGCCGCAAAAGGGGCTGACCTTGCGCTGTTCGGTCACACCCATGAAGCTTTTGACGGTGAAGAGAACGGCGTACACCTTTTTAACCCCGGCAGTATTTCTCTTCCTGCCAGCGGCCGCCCGTCCTTCGGGATTCTGACCATTACAGAGGATACGCTGATTACAGAACACAAAATCATATAAATACTTCATATAAAGAGAGAGGATAAAAACAATGGATATGGATTTTATTCCGGTGCTTTATAAAGAACCGGATTTTGAATCATTCTGGCAAAAAACCAGGGAGCAAAGTGACGCCCAGCCGCTAAGCCCCGCTTTTGAGCCGTATCCCTTTCACGACGGGATTGCCGACATACAGCGCATCTATTACAGCGGCTTTGACGGCGGCAGAATCGAAGGGCTACTTCTTCGTCCGGTTTCTCCCAAAAAAGCCACGCCGGCCCTTCTGTTTACCCATGGATACGGAAAATGTGTGGAGGCTGTCACGTATTATCTGAAATGGGTCCTGGCCGGGTTTACGGTGCTGGCACTGAATATGCGTGTGGAAATTCCGATGCGGAACGAGGATACGCCTACCCATCGCGTACCGAAGGGTATAATGGTCCGGGGCACAGAAAGTCCCGAAACGTATATGTACCGTTATGTTTATACGGACATGTACCGGGCCATACAGCTTCTCCGCACCATAGACGGCGTGGATCCGGACCGCATTGGCATCTGGGGTGCAAGCCAGGGGGCAGCGGTTGCTATTGCGGCGGCCGCGCTGGACGGAAACATTGCTTTTCTCTCCCTTCTCTATCCGTTTATGACAAACATCAAAAACGCCGTTGAAAGAGGCTCCGACGGGCCGTATCAGGAATTCTGGCGTTATTTCCGTCTCTACGACCCGCAGCTGAAAACAATGCCTGCACTTGTACAAATGCTTTCCTATTTTGACACCATGCATTTTGCGGAAAAGCTCCGCTGCCCTGTTCTGCTGGGTGCCGGGCTTAAGGATACCTGTTGTATTCCGCAAAACACCGTGGGCTTTTACAATCTGCTTTCCTGCCCGAAGCAGCTGGAGCTGTATCACACGCACGGTCATGAGGATATTCCCGCTTTTGAAGACCTCTCTTACCTTTTCTGTGTGGATAAGGCTTTTAAATAAAGAAAGGATATGAATGAAATGAAAATTGTAATGCTCGACAGAATGGGTACAGATTTCACACTGGAAAAAAAGGCCTTCCGCGATGCCGGTGCCACTTTTCTCGTTACCTATTTCCGGGATGCGGACGATTTGCGTTCCATTGTGCGGGATGCAGATGTACTCATGTTCAACGATGCGAATATTTCTGCTGATGTAATCAGTGCACTCGAAAAATGCAAGATGATTATCCGGTACGGTATCGGCTACGACAATGTGGATCTGGAAGCCGCCGGAAAGAAGGGAATTTACGTCTGCAATGCACCCTCCTACGGTACATACGATGTGGCAGAGCACACGATGGCACTGCTTCTTTCTGTCTGCAAACACATTCCCCTGGCAGACAAATGCGCACGTACCGGCCAGTGGAACGCAGACCGGGTTGGCAAAGTACGTCGCCTCTGTGGCAAAACCCTGGGCCTCGTAGGCTTTGGACGGATTGCCCAGAAGGTAGCGGCCCGCGCCCGTGCCTTTGAAATGGATCTTCTTGTCTACGACCCTTATGTGAATGCCGATGCAGCTACCGCACTCGGCGCACAATGTGTAGATTTCCCCACCCTTTTAGAGCAGTCCGACTATGTAACGCTCCATTCTCCCTTAAATGAAGAAACGCATCACATGATGGGGATGCTGCAGTTTAAGCTGATGAAAAAAGATGCTGTACTCATCAATACCGGCCGGGGCGGTCTTGTAAATGAAAAGGAACTGACCTTTGCTCTCCTTTCCGGTGAAATTGCCGGAGCGGCACTGGATGTATTTGAAGAGGAGCCCCTCCCCCCGACCAGTAAATTACGGGATATGGAAAACGTGGTGCTCACGCCCCATGTGGCCTGGAATTCCTTTGAAGGGACGGACGATTTGCACGCAGAAGTGACTGATAATGTTCTCCGCGTCCTCCGGGGTGAAGCTCCCATAAATGTTGTAAACCATAAATTTTTAGGCAGTAAATTCTGAAAAAGCTTCCGAAAAGAACAAAAAAGCTTTGCTTTTTTGTTCTTTTTATGTTATACTGTATAAAAGGGAAGCAAAAATACAAACAGGAGTTAGGCATATATGAACATTTTGGCTATTGGAAACAGCTATTCCCAGGACGCAACCCGTTATCTTGCACAGATGGCCGCCTGCGCAGATATCAACGCTACGGTTGTCAATCTTTATATCGGGGGCTGTTCTCTGGAAACACATTTCAATAACCTCATCGCAGAAAAACCTTCCTATGCGTATGAACTGAACGGCGAAAGAACAGAGCGTATGGTTTCAATTCAGGAAGCAGTGGGCGAAAGAGCATGGGATGTGATCACAATGCAGCAGGTCAGCAACCAGAGCGTTGATTATGCTACATATCAGCCTCACCTTGGTATCCTCTCCGCCTATCTGAAAAAGAATGCACCTGCGGCACGGCAGGCCCTGCACCAGACCTGGGGCTACGCACCGGGCACGGAGCATATTCTTTCCCTCGGCTTTAAAACGCCTCCGGAAATGTTTGAAAAATCCGAAGCGGCATACCGGGAAGCAGCAGATGAGACAGGCATTGACATTTTGATTCCCGCAGGGCGTGCTTTATGCAAAGCCTATGAAGCAGGGCTCTCCCCCTTGTACCGGGATGACATTCATGCTTCCTTGGGGCTTGGGCGTTATATTCTCGGCGGTGTATGGTACGAAATATTATTTGGTAAAGATTTCCGAGAAAATCCGTTTTCAGATACGGATGAACCCATTACAGAAGCAATCCGGGCACAGGCTACAGAAATTGTACATACTGTGACCCGTGCTTATAAAAAATAAAAGGAGGATTTCTCTATGAAGCTTATTCTGGCAATTTTACACAGTGAGGACGGTAACAAGGTTCTTGGTACATTAAACGATGCAGGCTTCAGCGTAACGAAGCTTGCAACCACCGGTGGTTTTCTCCGCGCAGGCAATGTCACACTGATTGTGGGTACGGAAGAAGAGCGGGTAGAGGAAGCAATTCAGATTTTTAAGGAAAGGTGCCGCACCCGTAAGCATATTATGACAACGCCTATTTCTGCCGGTATAGCGGGCATGTACACACCCCAGCCCATTGAAGTGGAAGTGGGCGGTGCCACAATATTTGTTCTGGATGTAGACAGGTTTGAAAAAGTTTGAAGCTGTACGGTAAGGACATACTGACTGCATACTTTAAAACGGCACTCCGAAAGCATACACTCGGACACCTGTATATTTTCGAGGGTGCTGTTGGTATGGGCAAAAAAACGCTGTGCCGGCATCTTGCCGGAATGATTCAGTGCGAGAGTACGGACAGCCCCCCCTGCGGCACATGCAGTGCGTGTGTAAAAACGCAAAGTGGCAACCACCCGGATATTGTATTTGTTGAAGCGGATGCAAAAAATCCCCTTAACGTGGAGCGGGCACGGTCACTGGTGGCCGACATGTATGTAAAGCCTTTTTTGTCTGAACGGAAAATCATCATAATTCCAAACGGGGAAACACTGTCTCCCGCCGTTCAGAATACGCTTTTAAAAGCCTTTGAGGAGCCTCCCTCCTATATCACGATTTTTCTGACAGCGACAAACCGGGACGCGCTTCTCAAAACGGTTCTTTCCCGGGCCATTGTACTGCAGCTACCCGGCTGCAGTACCGGAGAACTGGCCGCGTATATCCGGGAAAATTTCCCGGGCAGGGCCGCGGACGCTTCCTTTCTGGCCGGCAGTGCCGGCGGCAGTATCGGAAAGGCGCGTTTTCTCGCCGAGGACGAGGGATATCTCGCCATGCGCAGTGCGCTTTTTAGTGTTCTGCCCCGTCTTACCGCTTCCCGTTCCGGCATCTATGCCGTCCGCAAATGCTTTGAGGAATATAAGGACGCCCTTCCCCAGCTTCTTTCTTTTTTCTCCTCCTGGATGCGGGACTGTATTTTCCTGCAGATTTCTGATGATGCTGTACTCCTGAATCAGGACGTGCATTCTGCGCTTTCGGAATTTGCATTTTCTGTGTCCCCGGAAGCAGCCGTACGCTGTCACGAAGCGGCAGTCTCCCTTGCATCTTCTCTTGGTAAGGGCTCAAATTATACACTTTGGATTACAGATTTTTTAACAGAATGTTGGAGGTATTGTCATGATACGAATCGTAGGTGTTAAATTTAAAGATACTGGTAAGATATACCATTTCGACCCGGCTGATCTCCCACTGAAGGTAGGCATGGATGTCATTGTCGATACAGCCCGGGGCCTCGAGTACGGGCAGATTGCTTCGCCCATCGCCGATATCCCGGATGAAGAACTGATTTCGCCCCTGAAAAAGGTTGTGCGGGTTGCCACTGCCATCGATAAGCGACAAGTGGAGTCTAACCGCCGCAAGGAAAAAGAGGCGTTTTCCATATGCCTTGAAAAAATTGAAAAGCACCATCTGGAAATGAAGCTGATTCGCGTGGAGTATTCCTTTGACGCCAATAAAATTCTTTTTTACTTTACAGCAAACGGCCGTGTGGATTTCCGTGAGCTTGTGAAGGACCTGGCCGGCGTATTCCGCACCCGCATCGAACTGCGCCAGGTAGGCGTCCGGGATGAATCAAAAATGATGGGGGGACTGTGCGTCTGCGGACGTCCCTTGTGTTGTTCCACGTTTTTGAGCGATTTCCAGCCCGTTTCTATTAAAATGGCGAAAGAGCAGGGTCTTTCCCTAAATCCCACAAAAATCTCCGGCACCTGCGGCAGACTCATGTGCTGTCTGAAATATGAGCAGGATTGCTATGAGGAACTGCATAAAACCACCCCCGGCGTCGGTGCTCTTGTGAAAACGCCCCGTGGAAACGGAACAGTGGTCCAGGTTGCCATTTTGTCCGGAAAACTGAAAGTGCGTTTAGATGGTGCAGAGGATGGCATAATTGCAGATTTTACCAAAGATGACGTAAAGCTTCTCCGTCGTGGTCATCATCGCAACGACAAAGACCGGATGGATGACAAGGATATGGCAGAGCTGAAAAAACTGGAAGAATAGAAAGGATTGTGCAGTATGGAAAAAATCATTCTTGCTGTGGACAGTGCCTGTGACATCCCCGCACGGTTTCTGGAGGAAAACGAAATCACCGTTCTCCCTTTCCATATCACTCTCGGTGCGGATGATTTCATTGACGGCGTAACAATTACACGGGATGTATTATACGAAAAAGTAGAGAAAACCGGGCTTCTGCCGAAGACAGCGGCCATTTCCCCGGCAGATTTTACCGACTTTTTTTCCTCGCTTCTCCAAAAAGGAGATGCAGTGGTGTACTTTTCTCTCGGTGCCAAATTTTCTTCGGCCTGTCAGAATGCCCGGCTTGCCGCCGAAGATCTGAACAACGTTTTTGTTGTGGATACCGCTTCTCTCTCCTCCGGTGAAGCACTGGTGCTGCTTCACGGTGCCGCTCTCCGGAAAGAGGGGAAATCCGCCGCAGAAATTGCCGCCGACTGCAGTGCCTACGCGGCCCGGTGTGACGCCAGCTTCGTTCTGGACCGGCTGGACTATATGCACCGCGGCGGCCGCTGTAGCGGCGTTGCAGCTCTCGGTGCAAACCTTCTTGGCATCAAGCCCAGCCTCGGTGTTTCCGAAGGCTCGCTTGGCCTGGAAAAGAAATATCGGGGGAAGCTGAAAATTGTTGTCTCCAAATATATCCGTGAACGCCTGGAAAACGTACAGGCGGTACCCGATTATGTTTTTCTGACTGATGCCGGCGTAGACCCGGAGGTACGGGAGGCCGCTTACGAAACATTGCAGGCACTGGGTATTTTTAAAGAAATTTACCGGACAGATGCCGGGTGTGTGATTTCCTCCCACTGTGGGCCGGGCACTTTAGGCATTTTGTTTGTACGGCAATAATTTAAATCCTGACTAAAAAGGTGGTGATGGCATTGTACTTAAAGCAGTTGCATCTATACGGTTTCAAGTCCTTCATGGATAAGCTGACCGTTTCCTTTGACTATGCCATCACGGCCATTGTCGGCCCCAACGGCAGCGGTAAAAGCAATATTACCGACGCTATCCGCTGGGTCCTTGGTGAACAAAGCGTTAAATCTCTTCGCGGAAGCCGAATGGAGGATGTTATCTTTGCCGGCACCGCCAAACACAAACCCGTCAGTTTTGCTGAGGTGTCTCTGGTCCTCGACAATTCCACCGGGCTTTTTTCAAGTCCGTATTCGGAACTTACGGTCACGCGGAGGGTCTACCGCAGCGGCGAAAGTGAATACCTGATTAACAAGGCCCCCTGCCGTCTGCGTGATATACATGAACTTTTTATGGACACCGGTCTCGGACGGGACGGATATTCCATTATCAGTCAGGGACAAATTGATTCGATTTTGTCCCAAAAATCCGAGGACCGCCGGCAGATTTTTGAAGAAGCTGCCGGCATTTCCAAATACAAATACAAAAAAAACGAGGCTGTACGAAAGCTGGCAACAACCGAAGAAAATCTGGTGAGGGTCCGGGATATCCAAAGTGAACTGGCCGCCCGGCTCGGTCCCTTGGAAACCCAGTCCCGTAAGGCCCGGGAATATCTGGACCTATACGAAAAACTGAAAACACTGGAAATTAACCTTTCCATTCTTACCATCGAAGCGATGCAGGAAACAAAAAAAGCGTCTGCCGCCCTCTTTGCGACGGTAACAAGAGACCTGGAAACCGCATCAGCCCGGCTGGAAGCACTGAAAGCGGAGGAAACGTCTCTCTATGGTGAAATCCGGGACCGGGATGCGGAAATTGATGCTGTGCGTTCCCGTCTCCACAGTGCCGACCTTTCCGTTAAAGGCTGGGAGGGTGATAATGCACTCCTTCTCCAGCGCATGGAAACAGAAGAGAATACAGCTGCAGACCGCGAAGCCGAAAAAATCGCTATCGAAGAAGAAATCGCCCGGCTGGAAGCGGATAAAACGGCAGCTGAAGCCCATATTGAGGCCTGCCGTACTGCTGTTTCGGAAGCCGAAAAAGCCGTAGAGACCGGACGAGGTAAGCTGGAGGAATCAGCCGGTGCTATCCGTGTCCAGACCCATGCTGTGGAAGCTCTCGCTGCGGCGGCCACGCAGCTTCTGACGCAGGCTGAGGAGACGGCAAAACATATTGCTTCCCTTTCCGACTACGATTTAAATACAAGAATACAGGAACTCAGCGAAGAAATCACCCGTGCGGAACATCTGCTTTCCAAATACGCCGCCGAAGCAGAAAAACTGCAAAAGGAAAAAGAAACACGGATTTCCGCGGTCAATGCAGCGGCGGAAGCTTTCCGAAAGCTTTCCGAGGAACGTCCGCAGGTACAGGCCGAGCTTGCAGCACAGAAAAATACATACAATGACACCATGCGGACATATAACCAGCGTCTTTCCCGAAAAAATGCCCTTTCCGATATGGAGCAGAATATGGAGGGGTACGGCCGGGGCGTCCGCGCCGTTATCGGTGCCCGGCTTCCGGCAGATATCCGGGGGGTGCTCTCCCAGCTTATCCATGTGGAACCGGCGTTTGTTACAGCCATTGAAACCGCCCTTGGCGGTGCACTGCAAAATATTGTTGTCGGCAGTGAAGAAGACGCTAAAACGGCCATTGAATTTTTAAAACGTACCCGAGAGGGCAGGGCCACCTTTCTCCCCCTCTCCGCCATGCGGGGGCGACGGCTGGAAAATGAACGGCAGGTTTCTGCCTGTGCCGGTTTCATAGGCCTTGCGTGCGACCTTGTGGAGGCGGCCGGTGAATACCGGGATATCCTCTTACATCTTCTTGGCACCACAGTGGTGATGGACAATATGGACAACGCCATACGAGCCGCCCGAAAATTTTCGCACCAGTTCCGCATTGTAACCACCGATGGTGAGGTCCTCATGCGCGGCGGTTCCATGTCCGGCGGCAGCCGAAGCGGACAGGCAGGACTTTTGGGAAGAAGCGATGAAATTGCCGCGCTGGAAAAGGAATGCCAGACCCTTTCTGAAAGACTATCGAAAATAGAGGATGCTATTGACGATAAAACAGACCGTATCGCAGAAATCACAGAAGAAATGGAAGCCCTCCGCACCCGGCACTCCGGAGAAAAGGCGGCCGTTATGCAGTGCGACGGAAGTATACAGCTTTGCCAAAGTCGGCAGGAAAACGAAGTCCAGCACCTCCAGCGTCTGCAGGCAGATTTGGATAGTGCCCGTGCCCAGGTTCAAAATGCCGACCTCGAACGGACACGTCTGCGGGAATCGGAGGCCGATTTGCGCGCCCGACACAGTGAAGCCACTGTACGGACGGAGGAAGCCCGGGTGCTTCTGCACCAGTATATGGAAGAACAAAGTCGGCGGCGCGATGCCCTGGCCGACCTGCAGGTTGCTGTCAATTCCGCGGAAAATGACTTGTCAGCGGCCTATGCCGCCCGGGAACAGCTGCAGCTTACCATCCAGCAAAAGCGAGGCGATATCGCCGAAAAAGAAAACCTCCGCACCCTCGCCCTTCAGAATGCAGAGGAACTGCGTCTGCGCCACCGTGCCCGCCAGACGGATATAGAAGAAGCAAAGAAACAGGCTCTTTCCATGCAGGAAAGCCTGGATAAAATGGCCATAGAAAAAGGTACCGCTGCCACTCGTGCCGAACAGATGCGCGCAGAAATCCAGTCCCAGACGGAGACGGTATACGCCCTGCAGGGCGAACGCGATCGTCTGGAAGCGAAGGTGGAAAAGGCACAAAACGAGCTGGATGATACGGTCACCCACCTCTGGGATGCCTATGAGCTGACTTTTTCTGCAGCAGATGCGTATCGGAAAGACATCGGCCCCGTCGGCCCTGCAAAGGCAGAGGCCGCACAACTACGGCGGTCTATCCGTGCGCTTGGAAGCGTAAATGTGGACGCCGTGACAGAATATGCTGTGGTCCGGGAGCGGCACGATTTTCTGTCCGGACAGATTACAGACCTGGAAAAAGCCATGGCTGAACTGCAGAAAATCATCTCGGATATGACGCGGGTCATGACGGAGACCTTTGCACAGCGATTTGCCGAAATTGCGGAACATTTCAAGGATACCTTCCGCGCTCTCTTTGGCGGCGGCACAGGCCGTCTTTCTCTGGCAGACCCGGATAATATCCTGGAAAGCGGTATCGAAATTGACGTACAGCCTCCGGGCAAGAAGCTGCAAAGTCTGTCCCTTCTCTCCGGCGGCGAGAAGGCACTCACGGCCATTGCTATTTTATTTTCCGTGCTCCGTGTGCGCCCCGCGCCCTTCTGTATTCTGGACGAAATTGAATCGGCACTGGATGACCATAATATTGACCGCTTTGCGGCCTATCTGCGCGATTATGCCGATACCCAGTTTATCATTGTTACCCACCGCCGCGGCACGATGGAGGCCGCAGATGTGCTGTACGGCGTAACCATGCAGGAAAAAGGCGTTTCCAAGCTTCTCACCATGCAGCTGGACGATATAAAAAAGGAAACAAATCCATAAGTTTATCACAACAATATGACCGGGGCTGTCTCACTAAATGCGCGAGACAGCCCTTTTGCCTCTGTCTGTCTTTATTGTCTGAAATCAAATAATTGACCTACATGGATTCCCAATGCCTCACTGATACTGAAAAGCACATCCAGTGAAACGGCGCATTCCGCATTTTCAATTCTGTTCATATGCGTTCTGCTGATGTCAATAATTTCCGCAAATTTCATCTGGGAGAATCCCTTACTTTTTCTGTAATATGCAATATTCAGCCCCAAAAGCTTATATTGCTCTCTGTATCGCATTTCCACCCTTTCACCCCCATCCTCTTAAGTTTACGGCTTCCTCCCAGTCAGTGCAACAACTTGTAATGTTATTTTTGCAACTTGACATGTTGCATATGTTGTGTTATACTTATATAAAGTATCAATGATAAAGGGAGGGGCGCAGATGCATATTTTTTATATGGACAGTGACGTGGATACATTAAATGTTTTCCACTCTATCATACCGTTACTTCAAAGCGAAACCTGCACCTTCCGCATAAACGTTTCCAAAAAAGAACTTTTTGACACACTACTGTCTGAAAAAACTTCTATTATTTTCCTGGATACCCGTCATGATGACGGCGGCTTCTCCCTGGCTAAAGCCATACGTGAATTTTCTGAGACCTGTCATATTGTATTTTTGTCTGACCACGTGGAGGATATGAGCTTCTGCTTCAAAAATCTCATCCGTCCCTCCGGATTTATTTTAAAGCCTGCCGGAGAAGCAGAGTTTCTGGAGATTATCCGCTCTGTTTTACAACAAAACTGCGGTACGGTCGCCGCACGGGTGGACAAAATCTGTCTTTCCGCACAGAATTTTCAGCGCATTCTGGCGGTAGGAGATATTTTATATTTTTCCACCCGGGGCAAAAAGCTTGTCTGCCGTACCCGTGAAGGGGAGAATATCGAATTTTACGGTACCATCAAAAACCTTTCCTCTCGCTATGCCGGAAATTTCATCCGCTGCCACAGCGGTTTTCTGGCTAACCGGGATTATATCCGCGGCATGCATAAAGGAATGCTGGAATTAAAAAACTGTACGGAGCTTCTGCCCATTTCCAAGCGGCACCGGGCCGAAATCAGTGCTTTTCTCCGTCACGGTGCCTGAAATCCACCCGTTTATCCGACAAAATCCCCGATTATCAGCCATGCAATCCGGAAAAGTGGCACGAATACGCCCAATTAACCGGAAAAATGGCTGTTTTTCATAACATATTGACTTCATTTTCTTCCGGGCGATATAATAAAAAACGTGTAAACTACAAATTTATTTTAAAGGAGTTGGTTTGAAAATGAAGTACTTCAAACGCATTGCGGGAATTGCCCTTTCCGCAGCAGTAGTTCTCACATCTATGACAGCATTGGCCGCCGGGCAGGTTACATGGCAGGTCAAGGATTACATCGACCTTGGCAGTGGTGCCGCTTTCGAGATTGCATATGAGCAGTATCTTGACGGCGTTGCCACCGGGTACGTTGTCAGCGGCAACACGGCCAGAGATTATGGCCTGAAGGGCTTTGCTTCCAGCATTACTCACCCCGTAAACTGGTATGATTCTGCATATCCGAATCTCCAGTACCGTGAAGTCTGGGCAGACGGTCAGTACACGGGCCTTGTACAGGCCACCGGTGCACACCTCCCCTATACCGCCTATAAGAATTTCCCCTATGCCTGGGAAGTGGGCGGCACACACAAGATTCTGGCAGAAACCCGCGCAAACTTTGGCGGCACCTATATCGGTAACGCAAACGGCGGCGCAAACTATCCCACTGTGTACACAGGTGCAAATGCAGACGTTATTGAAGAAAACGTCTACTATGGCTTCGACGTATTCGAGGTGTATGCAAACGGCAAGGCCAGAGACGTAGAGGTTGTTCTGGACACCGAGGGCAACGGTGTTAACGGCTCTAACCCCATAAAGGCCAACCTCATGACCGCCGCAGCAAACGAAAACACTGTAAACGGCAATATTACCGGCCTGGTAAATTCCGGTGCAGGTGTTAACAGTGCTTTCTATGCAAAGCTTGCGGCAGATTCTGCCTGGGCGTATGCCGGTCAGCGCAGCAACACCGACCGTCTTGGTCAGAAGCATGAAGTTCCGATGTTCAATTACACCGACGCTGCAGCAAACACCTTCGATAATCTGCTTTCCGTAACCCATTCCTTCCAGCTTACCGGTCCCGTTTTCGGTCAGGACGGCACCATTGCAGCCGGCAACGAATATGCACTGAAGATTGACGCATATGAGGATGTTGTTTCCGCAGACAAAGAGGTAATTGATGCAGCAGCCGAAAATAACGGCGACAAATCCTCCGGCGACTGGGACTATGCCGTAGACGCTACACGCTACAGCTACTACACCAATAACCTTGTTACCACCGCTCCCGCAAAGGCTACAGCAGACTGGGTATATGCCGGTTATGAGCTGGAGGCTCCGTACCGCATGTTTGAATACCTTTCTGTTGAAGGAATCATTTTTGACGGTGACATTGATAATGACGGAAACTTTGATACTCCCGTTATCTTCCGCTACCTCAAGAACAATGCAAACGGTGACTATGCTCTTGCAAATCCGAAGGTAGAATGGAACTACGCCTTTGTCGATGCTACCTATCCCCATGAAATCTACATGCAGAAGTCTGTGGAAGATATGAACGGCAACATGGTGAAAACCGGTGAACTCCGCGGCACTGACAAGTACGCCAAGGCAAACTATGCAGCAGAAATTCACCCTGCAAACGGCGTAAACAGCGGTGATAAGCATGTCCAGGCCAGACTGGAATGGAGAGCCAATAACGGCGACCTCTATATGACCCCCTACTTTGACATTAACAACTACGTAGGTTCCTATATAGAGCTGTCCTCTTCTCCCGACCCGGATTATATCGGTGCCTACAACTTTGTTGTTCCCGGTACCCCGGTTGTGCTGGACCCGGCTACTATCATCTCCATAAACTAATACATACTGTGTACTGCTGAAAAACACATAAATCAGGGACTGTAAAAAACTTCGGTTTTTTTACAGTCCCTACTTTTAGGGAGTGACGTATTTTCAGTACCGCCGCACACTTCACTCTATGTCTCAAACGTATAATACACGTCTACAACATCGTCCGTAATCACAATTTTTTCCACACAACTACGCACTACCTTTTTCTTTTCGCGCATGGAAAGCAGCGGCCAGCTTTCCCGCACGGCACGGATTTCCTGCCGGGTTTTGTCTGCCTCAGCCGCTTTTTTCTCCACATCCTGTTCATCCCGGATTCGTATTGTCAGCGTTTCCAACGTTTTTTTCTGGGCCGCAATCGCTTCCAAAAGCATTTCGTCACCGCTGTCGCCGTATAAATCGTACAGCCGCCGCAATTTCGCTTTTGCCGCACCCTCCTGGCTTTTTAAAAGCTCCAGCACGCCTTCCGTTTTCTTTTCCGGCACCTCTCTGTCTGCCGAAAGCGAAAACAAATCCTGCAGTACAATATCTTCAATTTCCCAGGCACTGTGCCGCTTATTTTCACAGTTCGGGTCACGCACCAGATGACGTTTGGCCTTATCGGCCGAGTAGCACACGATTTTGCAGTCCTTCTTTCCCCACTTCTGATACCGCATTTTTGCTCCGCATTTCCCGCAAACAAGAAGCCCCGTCAGAAGATAGCCGCCGCCGGAAGCAGGTTTACGCGACCGCTCCCGCATAGCCGCCATGGTTTTTTCATACGTTTCCAGGCTGACAATCGGCTCGTGCCTTCCTTTATATTCCACGCCGTTGTACACAATAAATCCGGCGTTTGTTTTCCGTTTCAGAATCTGTAATGCCAGATGCTCGTACCTGAGGCCCAGCATTTCGGCAATTCTATCCGTAGAATACCCGGCCAGATACAAATCATACGCGCGCCGCACCGTATCCGCGTCCCCATTCGGCACTAAAATCCCCTGCGCCCGATCGTAGTCGTACCCGAAGGGGATCCGTCCGCCGCCGGGCCAGTAGCCGTTTTTCACCCTCTCCTGCATCCCCATCCGGGTGCGCTCCCGTATTGTTTCCCGCTCCAGCTGGGCAAACGCGGACATAATGCCCAGCATCGCCCTACCGATAGGCGTTGAGGTGTCCATATTTTCGTTCATGGAAACGAAGGTCACGCCGGCAGGATTGAATACATCTTCTATCAGATACAGGGTATCCTTCTGGCTACGGGAAAGGCGGTCCAACTTGTACACGATCACATGAGAAATCTCGCCCCGCTGTATATCTGCAATCAGCCGTGTCATGGCAGGCCGGTCAATGTTACTCCCCGTATACCCGCCGTCAATATAAAACTCCCGTGCTTTGATTTCACGGGAGGTGCAGTAAGCGGAAAGCAGTTCTTTCTGCGCATCGATGGAATATCCCTCATCCCGCTGTCCTTCAGTGGATACGCGGATATATATAGCCGCCCGCATCCTATGCTTTTCCCTCTGCCGCGCGGCGGCGGCGTTCTGCCTCGGCAATCGCTTCCTTTACGGCCTCGTTTTCCACTTTTTTCGGTATCGTCTTTGCTTTTTCACCGTTTACAAACCGGTTTATCTGCATAAAAACAGCCCCTTTCTTTTCCAGTTTACCCAGAAAACGGGGGCTGTATGCAGTTTACTGCTCTACTTCAAAATTTACGGTCAGGTTTTTACATGTCGGGTACAGGCGTGTCAGCTTGACACCGGCGGCCCGGAGCATCCGCTTGGAGGCGCGTGTCCCCTCTGTTTCCGCATATTTATCGGAAAGATATACCACCTCGCGTATACCGCTCTGAATAATCGCCTTGGCACACTCATTGCAGGGGAACAGGGCCACATATATCCTTGCCCCTACCAGATTCTTTCCGTGCGCGTTCAGAATCGCATTCAGCTCCGCATGGACCACAAAAGGATACTTTGTTTCTGCAAACTCTCCGTCCCTCTCCCAGGGAAACTCGTCGTCAGAACAGCCGCTGGGAAATCCATTGTACCCTGTGGACAAAATCCGGTTTTCGCCGTCCACAATGCAGGCCCCCACTTGGGTGTTCGGATCCTTCGACCGCATGGCCGCCAGAAGTGCTACCCCCATAAAATATTCATCCCACGATATGTATTTCTCCCTTTTCATTTTTCTTCCCTCTCTTTCCTTTTTTATTATATAATAGTTCAGGCAAAAAAGCAAGTGTATTTTTCAAACCTTGCAAAAAACCCATCTTTTTTTGCAAAAGAGAGAATGTAGCAAAAATCCCTTAAAAAGGGTTGACACACGGCTGTAAAGTATGATATAATGCAGAAAAATATAACTTTCCGGAAAGGATGAAAGAATATGAAAAAAGCAGACATCGGTCTCGTCGGTCTCGCCGTTATGGGCGAAAATCTGGTTATGAACATGGAAAGCAAGGGCTTCACCGTTGCCGTTTATAACCGTACGGCTGACAAGGTCAAAAATTTTGTGGAAGGCCGCGCAGCCGGCAAGAACATTATCGGCACCTACTCTCTGGAGGAACTGGCCGAAAATCTGGCAAAACCCCGCAAGGTTATGCTGATGGTAAAAGCAGGACAGGCAGTTGACACCATTATTGAACAGCTCCTTCCCTATCTTGAGGAAGGCGATATCATCATCGACGGCGGTAACTCCCACTTCCCGGATACCATCCGTCGTTGTGAGTACGTAGAAAGCAAAGGCCTTCTGTATGTCGGCACGGGTGTTTCCGGCGGCGAAGAAGGCGCACTGAAGGGCCCCAGCATGATGCCCGGCGGTTCTCCGGCAGCCTGGGAATATGTAAAGCCGATTTTCCAGGGCATCTGTGCGAAAGTGGAAGATGGCAGCCCCTGCTGTGACTGGGTTGGCGAAGGCGGCGCAGGCCACTTTGTCAAAATGGTTCATAACGGCATTGAGTACGGCGACATGCAGCTGATTTGCGAAGCTTACCAGCTCATGCGTGACTACCTCGGCATGACAGCAGACGAAATGCACGAGGTTTTTGCCGAGTGGAACAAAGCTGAGCTTGACAGCTACCTCATCGAAATCACCCGCGATATTCTCGCATTCAAGGACGAAGACGGCGCACCCATCGTGGACAAAATCCTTGACACCGCCGGCCAGAAGGGTACCGGCAAATGGACCGGCATTGCGGCTCTTGATGAAGGTGTACCGCTTACACTTATCGGCGAAGCCGTATTTGCACGTTGCCTCTCCGCAATCAAAGAAGAACGTGTTGCGGCCTCTAAGGTTTTGGAAGGTCCCACACCCAAATTTGAAGGCGATAAGAAAGCATTTATCAATGATATCAGAAAAGCTCTCTTTGCCGCAAAGATTGTTTCTTATGCACAGGGCTATACGCTGATGCGCGCAGCTGCAAAGACCTACGGCTGGAATCTCAACTACGGCGGCATCGCTCTGATGTGGCGCGGCGGTTGCATTATCCGCAGCGTATTCCTCGGAAAAATCAAGGATGCATTTGATAAGAATCCTGAACTCACAAACCTTCTCCTTGATCCCTATTTCAAGGGCATCATCGACGAAGCACAGGCAGGCTGGCGCCGCGTTTGTGCCGCAGCTATGACAAACGGAATTCCCGTTCCTGCTATGAGCACAGCACTTTCTTACTATGATGGTTACCGCTGTGAAAAGTTGCCGGCAAACCTGCTGCAGGCCCAGCGCGATTACTTCGGTGCACATACCTACGAACGTCTGGACAAGGAAAGAGGAGAATTCTTCCACACCAACTGGACCGGACACGGCGGCAGCACATCGGCATCCACCTACACCGCATAATCCAATTTGTAATATATCGAAAAATCCGCAGTTTCTGCGGATTTTTCAGTAAAGGTGCTTTGTTATGAGCTATCAGACCCTAAAGGAACAACTGAAAACAGGTACGCTTTCTCCCTGCTTTCACTTTTTCGGTGAGGAACAGTATCTGAAAAACCATTATATCGCTCTTGTAAAAAACAAGGTGGTAGACGAGTCGATGGCAACCTTCAACTACACTGTTTTTGAAGGAAGCGTTTCTGCCGAAAGCCTCATTACCGCCCTGCAAACTCCGCCGATGATGGCCGAAAAAAAGCTGATTCTTTTGAAAGATACCGGTATTTTCACGCCGGGTGTCGCCGGAAAAGAACAGCTTGCGGCAATGTTTGACGATTGGCCCCCCTACGCCCATCTTCTTGCCGCAGAGGATCGGTTTGACAAACGCAGTGCCGTCTACAAGGCCTTTTGCAAGATTGGTCTTGTCGTGGAATTTGCTTACCGGACCCGGGCAGACATCCGGGCCTGGGTGGTGAAAATTCTGAAGCAGAACGGTAAAAGCATGAAGGCAGACACAATGGAAACATTTCTGGATGCCGCAGGCGTGGATATGCACGGTGTTCTGGGACATCTGGAAAAGCTGATTGCCTACGCCGGCGACCACACTGAAATAAAAAAGGAGGACGTAGAAGCCCTCCTGGTCCGCTCGGTGATGACAAAGGAATATGTGCTGACTGACGCTCTTCTTGCAAAAAACCATTCTGCCGCCCATACCGCGCTTGCAGAGCTTTGGGAAATGCAGATGGATCCCATACGGATTCTCACTGTAATTGCCTCAAACTTTTTGTCTGTAGCCCACGCCCGCGCTCTTTTAGATGACAAAGTGCCCTATCCGGCCATTGTCGATGCACTTCGGCTGCCTGTGGCCTTTCTGGCGAAAAAAACGGTGGAAGCCGCTTCAAAAACCGACAGCCGACGCATGGATGCCGCCATTCACGCTATCCGGGAAATGGACTATAAAATGAAGCTGGGGCTGGTGGAGCCGAAAACGGGCATTACATTGCTTTGTGAAACACTTTTAAAATAAGAATCCTATAAGAAAACTGCAGGAGAGATTCATTTCGTTCTTCCTGCAGCTTTTTTTATTAAATGTTATTCTCTTCCGGGAATAACTACTTTATCTAAAATCCCGGTGAGCTTTGCTATAGTCATGCCGTAATTGGTAATCGGCACGCCTGCAGCCTCTGCCGCCGCTATCCTGGAAAGCACATGCCGACGGTTAAACATGCAAGCTCCGCAGTGAATTATCAGGCTGTAGGGCGACAAATCTGCGGGGAAATCCTCTCCGCTAACCACGTCGACCCCAAGCCCCTGTCCCACTTTTTTCCGGAGAAGTGCCGGTATTTTTACCCGCCCGATATCCTCCGAGGCCGGGGCATGGGTGCAGGCCTCCGCAATCAATACTCTATCCTCTTCCTGCAGTTTCTCAATTCTCTCTGCTCCACGCATGAAAATTTCTGCATCCCCTTTTACATCTGCCAGCAAAACTGAAAAAGAGGTCAGTGCAACGCCCCGGGGCGTTTTTTCATACACTGTTTTAAACACCTGGGAATCCGTAATAATCAGGTCCGGCTTTTTCGCGCACCTTTCAAGAGCCGCCTCCATTGTCTCCGGTGTGACAGCTGTAGCAATACAGCCCCGGTCCAAAAGTTCCCGTATCGTCTGTACCTGGGGCAGAATCAGCCGCCCCTTCGGTGCCGAATCGTCCTGGGGCATTACCAGCATTACATGGTCGCCGCTTTTGCAGACCCGGCCCGTAATGCTCCGTTCCTCTGCACTAAAGGGCATAAGTGCTTTTCTTACAGCTTCAAACCCTGTTTTTTCTGCGGCACTGACCCGCAGCACCGCCCTGCCGCATGCGGCCTCTGCCGCTTCAGCCACGCCCTCCGTCTCCCCGACATCCGTTTTATTCAAAACGGGCAGGACGGGGATTTTTCGTGTTCTGCACTTATCTGCCCACGCGGCATCCTCTTCACTGAACACCCCGGCAAAAACCAATATAGCCACATCGGTTTTCTCCAATGCCTTTTCCGTCTTTTCCACGCGCCGGAGTCCTAACACTCCCGTGTCATCAAATCCGGCAGTATCAATCAGCACACAAGGGCCGACACCCCGGATTTCCATGTTTTTATACACCGGGTCCGCAGTCGTGCCCAAAACGTCCGACACGATCGCCACATCCTGCTCTGTAAGTGCATTGATAAATGAAGATTTTCCGGCATTTCGCCGTCCGAATATCCCGATATGCAGCCTTGTACCTCTCGGTGCCTGTTCCATAGCTTCCCCTCCCTCAGAACCGGAAATCACGACTGCCCTCGTGCATCCGGGCAATATTCTCTTCCGCAATTTTCCGCACCTTTTCGTTCGGAATCTGCGTAAGCTCCTTCTGTATCAAGGCTTCACCGATTTTCCTTGTTTCGGGAGAAGCATAGTCCTCCAGATATTCCTGCAGTGTCATCAACGCATTGGGTTGACAGCAGTTTGCAATCTGTCCTGCCTTCACTAACTGCATAAACCGGTCTCCGGTGCGGTTTTCCCGGTAACATGCTGTACAGAAGCTTGGAATATACCCCTGCTTCATCAGCCAGTTTACCACCTCATCCAGCGTCCGTCTGTCTTCAATTTCAAACTGAATGGATTCATTATCCTCTTCTGCATACCCGCCGACACTGGTGCGTGAACCGCCGGAAAGCTGGGATATGCCGATTTTCAGGAGCTTTGCACGGGTCTCTGCCGACTCACGGGTGGACACAATCATACCGGTGTAAGGCACGGCCAGACGAATCACCGCCACGATTTTTTCAAAAATATCATCAGCCACAGCATTGGAGAATTTATCTACTTCCACGCCGTTTGCCGGACGAATACGGGGTACGCTGATGGTGTGCGGCCCCACACCCATTGCCGCCTCCAGGTGCTCCGCATGCATCAGAAGGCCCACGAAATCATACCGGTAGAGATTGAGCCCAAACAACACGCCCAGACCCACGTCATCAATCCCGCCCTGCATCGCCCGGTCCATAGCCTCCGTGTGATAGGCATAGTCGCTCTTCGGTCCGGTGGGATGCAACATTTCATAGTTTTCCTTGTGATATGTCTCCTGGAACAGAATATACGTGCCGATTTTTGCTTCGTGCAACGCCCGGTAATTCTCCACCGTCGTCGCGGCAATATTGACGTTAACCCGGCGGATAGCACCGTTTTTATGTTTAATGCTGTAAATGGTATCAATGCTTTCCAGTACATAGGAAATAGGGCTGTAGACCGGATGCTCACCGGTTTCCAGTGCCAGCCGCTTGTGTCCCATATCCTGCAGGGCAATGACCTCCCGGCGTATCTCCTCCTGCGTCAGCTTTTTCCTTGGAATTTCCTTATTTGACATATGGTACGGACAATAGGTACAGCCGTTCACGCAATAATTGGAAAGGTAAAGAGGCGCAAACATGACAATGCGGTTTCCGTATAGCCGCATTTTCAGCTCGTTTGCCACCTTGAAAATCCGGGCATTTCTGTCCTCTAAGGTGCATTCCAGAAGCACTGCCGCCTCCCGATGGTCCAGGCCGCCTCCCTTTTCCGCCTTATCAATCAGCTTGTCAATGAGCGCACCGTCTTCCTTGTGCAACGCCGCATACTTCAGCGTCTCCTCTATTTCCGTATGGTTAATAAATTCCTCCGCCCGCGGCGATTTTACATCATATTTCATTGATAATCTCCCCTTACATTTTTTATTTCATATCCGATATCCTGTATCCTTTTACGGACCGTATCTATCGTTTCAAAGGCCTTATTGTCATAAATGGCATACTTTCCGCGCACACACGGCGGCGAAAGGTTGGGCATTACCACATTCGCCCCCGCCCGGATTCCTTCCTCCCGCCCGTCAGGCGAAAGCGTTGCCAGAGCTGTTGTTGCAGGCAGTAATGCCCGCGGGTGCATCAGGCGCAAGATGGAAAGCAGCTTCAGCGTATCTTCCAGCCGCCCCGCCGAAAACCCGGCAAAGGGTGTTTTTGACTGGGGAATGAACGGCCCTATGCCTATCATATGGGGCCGGAACTCCTGTAGAAACAGTAAGTCCTCGGCTATGGTTTCCACCGTCTGATACGGTGACCCCACCATGAAGCCTGCGCCCACCTGATATCCCAGCTCCTTCAGATTCCGCAGACATTCCATCCGGGAGGAAAGCGTCATTTCGGGCGGATGCAATTTTTCGTAATGGTCCGGACTCGCCGTTTCATGCCGCAGAAGATACCGGTCTGCCCCTGCCTCCCGCAGTCGTGCGTAGGATTCCCGGCTGCGTTCCCCTAATGAAAGCGTCACTGCCGCCTCCGGAAACCGCTGTTTCAGACCCGAAACAATGCGGCAGACCCGTTCATCCGTAAAGTAGCCGTCCTCTCCCCCCTGCAAGACAAACGTGCGTATGCCGTCTTCGTAGCCTGCCGCACATGCGGCAAAGATATCCTCATCAGAGAGCCGGTACCGTGCCGCCTCGGCCGAACGCCGCAGGCCGCAATACAGGCAGTTATTTTTGCAGTAGCTGCTGATTTCTACAAGGCCACGCAGATATATGGTCTTTCCAAACACACTGTCTGCCCTTTTCCTTGCCTCTATGCGTAGAAAAGCATTTTCCGTATCCGTTTGCAGTAAACACAGAATTTCCGCTTTCGCAAGTGCATCTCCCTGTACCAGCCGCTCTGCCACCGCCCGGGTCGTCATAGTTTCGCGTAAACGGTTTTAGCCGTTACGCCCTCCAGCATCCCAAGCTTCCCGGAAATAGCCGCCGTCACAGACTCCGGTGCATCCACCACCACACTGATGACGGATACCTTCTTTTCCCTGTACGGGATTCCCATTCTTCCCACAATATAGTCGCCTGCTTCGTGCAGGATATGATTGATTTTTTCTGCCGATTCCGTATCTTCTACAATAATGCCGATATGGGCAAGCCTATTTTCCATGTTGTTTCCTCCTATACAAAAACCGCTCCATCTTTGAAAGACGGAGCGGCCGGATCGCCGTACAAAAACAGAATCCCAATACACCAGATAACGGTGCACCATGTTCGTTTTCTATGTTTTTCCGCCTTTCAGGTAGGGACGAACCCGCGCTGTCAGGTTTTACATCTATAGTATACCATACCGTTGCACAGTTTGTCAACGGTTTTATTCGTGCAAGAGTGTTTTCAGAAAAATCCAAAACAGTTTTTTATCCCTGCTTTGTTAAAATACTAATATCCGATTTGTCTTGCCAGCTGCCGAAGTCTGTCCGCACCCCGGCGCAGTGCCGCAATTTCCCCGTCGGAAAGAGGGATTTCCACGCTTCGGGCAATTCCGTGAGACCCTATGGCTCTGGGGATGCTCAGACAGACATCCCGGATGTCATATTCACCGTCACAAAGTCCCGATACGGTCAGAATTGAATTTTCTCCGCCACCAAGTGCACGGACAATACGCTCTGCCGCCAGCGACACCGCATAATATGTGGCCCCCTTCTTCTCAACGATTTCATAGGCCGCATTTTTCACGCTCTGTCGGATTTCTTCAAGGCTCGCACCGCTGCACTGTCCGCACCGATTGCAAAACTCGCCGATTGGAAGTCCGGCAATCATAGCGGAATGCCACGCCGTCACCTCACTGTCCCCATGCTCTCCCAGGACGTAGGCATGGATGTTCCGCGCATCAATATGGGTATGCTCCGAAAGCCGGGCCCGAAGCCGGGCCGTGTCCAACACTGTGCCGCTTCCGATTACCCTTACCGGAGACAACCCCGTGATTTTCAGTGTAATATACGTCAGAATATCCACCGGATTTGTCACCGCCAGCAGCAGCACCTCTTTGGGACAGTACCGCATAACCTCTTGGAGAATACTTTTAAAAACAGAAGCATTCCGCGACAGCAAATCCGTTCGGGATTCCCCCGGCTTTTGTGCCGCGCCGGCCGCCAAAATAATAATATCCGCATCCTTACAATCCCGGTACTCTCCGGCGTACACCTGCATGGGACGAACAAAGGGAACGCCATGTCCGATGTCCATAGCCTCCCCTTCTGCTTTGTCTTTATCAATATCAATCAGAACGATTTCCCGTACACTTTCTTTTACCAGAAGTGTATATCCGATAGTAGCACCCACAAAGCCCGTTCCGATAATTACAACCTTTCTGTCTTTCAAGTCAATTCACCTCATATCAGAGGATACCCAGATTCTTGAGAATAAATACGCCAAAAAAGACAAATACAAAACTCATAAATGTACTGATTAAAATAATGTTGCCGTACATATCATAATCGCCGTTCATGTTGCGCGTCATGGCATAGCCTGCCACCGCCGCAGGGGAAGCCCAGAACACGAATAGTGTGCCGAGTCCCTCGCCCCGTATGCCCAAAAGATATGCAATCCATGTAAAAATCACTGTAAAAACAATGGTTTTCAGCGCCGATGCCCCGAAGGATAATCCGAAAGTTTCTTTGAGGTTTGCGTATTTCATGGAAATCCCGATGGTAATCAGCGAAAGCGGTACACACATATCGCTGATATATGTAAGAGTTTTGTCAATGGCAACCGGCAGATGTAGTTTACAAAGATACGCAAGCGTACCTGCCATTGCCGACAGAATAATCGGGTTTTTCGCAATGCCGATAAGGGTTTTCTTTATACCGCCGCCATGATTTAAAAAGCTTTCCAGACAAATAACGGAAAAAACATTCAGAAGAATCATGCCGACCGCCAAAATCACCGTGCCGTTTGTCGCCGCCACACTGCCGAACAAGGCTTTTGTAAGGGGCAGACCGAGTATGGCGTAATTGGCGCGGAACGCCCCTTGGGAAAACGCCGCCCGGCGGCGGTTATCCTTTGTGACAACATGTGCCAGTAGCCAGGAGGCAATGAACATAACCGCAATGGAAATGACCGCAATCAGAAGAAGTCTTCCGTCAAAACTGGTGCCGATTTCAGAATTTGCAATGTCCTGAAAAATCATAATGGGCAAAACAAATCGAAATACAACCGTTGTGGCCTTCTCCGCAAAAGTATCATCTGCAATTTTCCATTTCCGAAGGAGGATTCCCAGTCCCACCAAAAGGAATATGGGCACTACGCCGTTAATGCAAACCATTAAATTTTCTGTCATCTTCCTAATAACCTTTCTGCATTTTTATAGGCCACCTTTTCAAGCACGGCAACCGGCAGATTCTCAAACAACACACCGCCGGTGTACACACCCGGATTGCAGACCGGGAAATCGGAGCCAAAGAGAACTCTGTCCGCCCCCACCCGGTCGGTAATGAAACGGAGCATCCCATTCCGGAAAATACCCGTACCGGAAATGTCCAGATACGCATTTTCGTACTTTTTCATTCGCTCTATGTGCGCGAGTACCGAATCCGCTTCGCCCGGATGGGCAAACACGAAAGAAAGACGCGGAAACAGCTCACACACCCTGTCCATATCCGCACCGTCAGTAGGATGACAGCTGACAATCATCCCTTTTTCCTGCGCCAGCTCAAAAATCTCACCACAATCGCAGTACTTCCAACCACCGGATGCATAGGGCGTCAGCTCCCCTATAAGGCGCACACCGCGCGCATAGGCTTCCTCCACGGCTTCACAGCTTTCCTTCATATACTGCGGATTGATTCTGAGCCCCGGAATATAAAAATCACCGTGTTCTTCATAAAGACGGTACATCACTGCATTTTCCCGGTGCATTTTTTCCAGTTCATTCCCCCCTGCTTTTGTAAGGACAGACCCGGCGGTTGCGAAAATGCCCAGCCCCTCCAGTTCTGTCCGCTGAAAGTCGTATCCCACATCCTCAGGCCGGGGATAGCGTTTGATACTCTCCGTCATTTCTATGTAAGGATGCGTATGAAAATCTAAAAATTGCATAACACTGTTCCTTTTTCTTTTTTTGTTCATTATACTATATTTTTATTGTAAATGCAAGAAAAAAGAGAATTTAATCTGTCTGCAGGATTGACTTTCCGGACACTCCGGGTGTATAATAAAAGAAAAGGAGGTGCCTCATGGAAAGACTGATTTTTCATCTTGACGTAAACAGTGCATTTTTATCCTGGGAAGCCGTGCGGCATCTCAGCCACACAGGAGAGGACCTGCGTCTGATTCCCTCCGCCATCGGCGGCAACCCGGAAAAACGGACAGGTATTATTCTTGCGAAATCAATTCCGGCCAAAAAAATGGGGATTAAAACGGGCGAACCGGTTTCCATGGCCCTCCGGAAATGTCCTGAATTAGTCCTGCATCCCCCGGATTTTCATTTGTACCAACGAAATTCCAATGCTTTTATGCGCATCTGTCACGCCTACGCACCCGTGATTGAAAAATTTTCCATTGACGAGTGCTTTATGGATATGACCGGCACCGGCCTTCTGTATCCGGACCCGGTAGCTCTCGCCTGCGAAATCAAGGATAAAATCCGGACGGAGCTGGGCTTTACGGTTAATATCGGTATCGCAAATAATAAGCTCTGCGCCAAAATGGCCAGTGATTTTGAAAAGCCTGACCGGGTACACACGCTTTTCCGGCATGAAATCCCGGAAAAGCTTTGGACGCTTCCGGTGGACGAATTGTTTATGACGGGCCGGGCAACGGTAGAAAAACTCCGGAAAATAAACGTCCGCACCATAGGCCAGCTGGCGGCTATGGATGTAACCAGTCTGCAGACCCTGTTCGGCCAAAAGCACGGCTCCTCTCTCCATGCCCGCGCCCGGGGTGAGGATGATTCTCCTGTGCTGGCCGTGCCTGAAGAGGCCAAGGGGTACAGCATCTCCACCACCTTAGAGGAGGATGTGACCGCCTCCGAAGACGCCAGACGGATTCTTCTGGCCCTTGCCGACAGTGTGGCCGCCCGTATGCGGGCCGATGGTGCCCGGACCGCCTGCGTTGCCGTTACCATCCGGGCCAACGACTTTAAAAACCACTCCCATCAGCAAAGTCTTTCTGCGCCTACGGACGGCACTATGGAAATTTATGATATTTCCTGTCGTTTGTTCGATGCGCTGTGGGACAAAAATACGCCGCTCCGTCTTCTTGGCATTTCCCTGACACAGCTTTCCCGCGAGGAGGGTGGACAACTCACCTTTTTTAATGACGCCAAACGGGAAAAGGAAGAAAAAATTGATAAAACCGTGGACGGTATCCGCGCCCGTTTCGGGACAGGTGCTGTGGTACGCGGCGCAGTGTATAAAACCCCGCTTAACGTAGGCCGGAAATATAAAGCCCAGCTGGAAAGCAAAAAAGAAACGCGATAAAATGGACTGTAAAAAAACTTCGGTTTTTTTACATCTTTACAACAAGCATAATTCCTGCCAAAAGTATCAAAAACCCAAAATTAAATACTGAAAACAACTCTATATAATACTTTGTTTTTCCAGTATTATGCTTTGTGTACTCCCGGAAGGTGATGAGGCTCGCCAGCGACGAAATCAGCGTCCCCACGCCACCTATATTCACCCCGACCAGCAAATCAGCATAATTTTGCGTAAACTGCGAAAGCAGTATAGCCGACGGCACATTACTGATGACCTGGCAGGAAAATATGCTGAAAAGCAGTGTGCTCTTATCTAAAAGCATCGAAAAAAGCAAACGCACTGCCTCTATCCGGGCCATATTCCCTGCAAAAATGAAGAAAAAAACAAAGGTAAAAAGGAGAGGATAATCCACCATTTTCAGTGCTTTTCTGTCAGCAAAAAACAAAACGGCCGGAATCAGCACCAGACCAATGCCATAAGGAATCCCACGGAACACAATCAGAATGGACACTGCAAACAGCACTAAATACAATGCGGTTTTCCCGGGGTTTACTACCATCCTTTCCTCTTCCATCTCCAGCGGCTCCGGTCTTACAAACACGAGACAGCACACGGTAATCAACAGTACCGATACCAAAAACGGCAGGGCCATAATCCGCACGAATTCCAGATTCGGAATGGAATACGCGGAATACAAATATAAATTCTGCGGATTGCCGAAGGGTGTCAGCATCCCGCCCAGATTAGCGGCAATATTCTGCATGACAAAAGTGAATGCCATATATTTTTCTTTTCCTGTCGACGAAAGGGCCAGATACCCCAGCGGCAGAAACGTCAGAAGTGCCATGTCATTGGCAATAAGCATAGAACCGATAAAGGTTATGTACACAAGGGCCAGAACGGCCATCCTCGCGTTTTTAAACAGCTGTACAACCTTCCGTGCCAGCATATAGAAAAAATGGATATTTTTCAGCGCGCAGACCACAGCAAGCACACAGAACAGACAAGCCAATGTCTTATAGTCAAAATACCCCAGGTACTCTTTATCCACCGGAACGAGCATGGAAGTTATTACCGCCGCCAGAAGTGCGATAACCATCACCGTGTTTTTCTTGATAAAGCCTTTTATTTTCATGCCACTTTTTTCCTTTGTATTTTTTGTCCAGTACTATTATACGCAAAATCACGAAAATGTCAAGCTTTTTTCAAAAATATATTTCCTTTATATTGCAGAAAAAGCGACGTGGATTCCACATCGCTTTTGCTTCTCTTAAAATTATGTACCTATTTCCGCAGCTCTTCTCTGCCGGCATGAATTTCTGTTGCCAGATTTCCGAGACGGCTTTCAATGCCTGCCAGCACATCATCTGCATACTGTCTTGCCCCGAGACGGATTTCCCGTGCATTCTTCTGCGCATTTGCCAGCACCTCATTTGCCTGGTCATACGCCTTTTTCGTAATTTCATGCTCATTCACAAGCTGCTGCTTCTGCTCCTCCGCGCCGCGGATAATGTCAGCAGCCTCCTTGTGTGCTTCTTCCATAATCTGGGTACGCTGTTCCGTAACCCACTTTGCCTTTTTCAGGTCCTCAGGCAGCCGGAGACGAATATCGCTGATGAGCTCCATGAAGTCCTCTTTATCAATCATCGTCTTGTGTAAAATGGGCCAGGTAAAACTGCTTTCGATTAAATCCTCCAGCTGGTCAATTACATCAAAAATTTCCATGCGCTGGTTTCCTCCCTTGTATAAAATACGACATTATTCTACTTGTATATGTATTTTATCATATCCGCGCGGCATTGTCAACATATTTTCGTCAAATTTTTGTCACTTTTTCGCTTTTCACTTTATAATTGACTTTTCCGGCCGTCTGTGGTACAATATCTTAAGGAAAAAAGGAGGATTTTTCTTACATGAATGTATATGATTTTGACGAAACAATTTACGATGGAGACAGTACGCGTGATTTTTATTTCTACTGTCTGAAAACATATCCACGCATCCTCCTGGACCTGCCTGTCCAGGGATGGAATTTTCTGTTTTTTGCTCTGGGGCTTATGCCTAAAACGGCGTTTAAAGAACGTTTTTACCGCTTTTTCCGCCGCATCCCGGATATGGACACGGCTGTTTCAGATTTCTGGGACAAAAATTTCTGTAAAATCAAGCCCTGGTATCTTGTGCAAAAACGTTCCGACGATGTGATTGTTTCTGCCTCCCCCGCTTTTCTTCTGGGAATCCCCTGCAAAAAGCTCGGTATTGCACCGCCCATTGCCTCCCGGGTGGATATGCACACAGGAAAATATACAGGCGAAAACTGCTACGGAGAGGAGAAACCGCCCCGCTTTGCCGAAAAGCATCCGGACGGAAAAATTGAAGCTTTTTTCTCCGATTCGCTTTCTGACACGCCCCTGTCGCTTCTTGCCGAGGAGCGATTTATCGTCCGCGGAGACCGCCTGGTTCCCTGGAACGAATATACCCCTTCAGTTTTTTCCCGTATAAAGCGTACCTTTCTTTCTCCTTCGTTTTTCCGCTTTTTACTGATCGGCGTATTAAACACAGCGGCGACAACCGTGTTTTCCGTACTTTATAACCGCCTGATTCCGTCGGCAGTGCCCGCTTTTGCCCTCGGTTATGTGACGACAAACGTGCTTGCCTTTCTTCTGAACTGCCGGTTTACATTCAAGAAAAGACCCACCCTCGGGCGTTTTCTGAAATTTGCGCTCTCCTATGTACCGAATTTTCTGATTCAGTGCGCCTGTGTCTGGCTGCTTTGCGGCGTCTTCGGTCTGCCTGAAACTTTATCCTACGCCGCCGCTGCAGTAATTGGCGTGCCGGTAACATTTATCCTTATGAAACTATTTGCTTTTAAAAAGTAGTGAAACGGGGCGATGGAATTTCCATCGCCCCGTTTCTGCGGATTATAATGATAATAAAAGAACAGGCTGATTTTAGAAGGATTCGTGCATCTTTGCCGCCGTTGCCTCATCAGTCACAACCGTAACATCGTTGTGCATCTGCAGCATAGTTGCAGGAATCTGCGTAGTAATCTTGCCGCTGGCCAGTGCGTCCAGAATCGGCACCTTGTTTTCGCCGTTTATCAAAATAATGATTTTCTTAGCTTTCAGAATCGGTGCCATGCCCATGGTAATTGCAAAACGTGGCACGTCCTCAATTTTTTCAAAAAATCTGGAATTTACCTCAATTGTGTTCTCTGTCAGAGCTGTTTTGTGGGTACCGGCCACAAGCTCGGCATCCGGCTCATTAAAGCCAATATGACCGTTTACACCGCTTCCCAGAAACTGGAAGTCCAGTCCACCGGCTTCTTCAATCATGCGGTCATACTTTTTGCCCTCCGCGTCCGGGTCCTCACAGTTGCCGCAAGGAACATGCACGTTCTCCGGAAGAATGTTGATATGTCCGTGCAGATTCTGGTACATAAAGTACCGGTAGCTCTGGTCGTTGGCCGGGTCGATGGGATAATATTCGTCCAGATTAAATGTAGTAACCTTGGAAAAATCAATTTCCCCCGCCTTATTCATTTCCACCAGCCGGTTATACATCCCCACCGGTGTGGAGCCGGTCGCAAGCCCCAGAACTGCTGTGGGCTTATTGTTCACAATTTCCTTTACAACCTGGGCAGCCCATTCGCTCATGGCCGCATAATCTTTGCATACTAAAAACTTCATTTTTATTCATCTCCTTAACTGGTCTATACAAGTATACCACAGTTTTTCCAATTATGCAAGAATTTTTTTGAAATTTGTAATGTAGGTTTACAATAGATGTGTTACACTACACGCAATTTTGTTACGAGCAAAGCTCATAACAGAAATTGCATGTTCTACAAAAAAATATACGGAACCTCTTAAATTTGTGTTATAGTTAAGTCACCACAACCAAAA
>JAFSAU010000031.1 GCA_017442155.1 Clostridia bacterium
AAAACCACTATCAGAAGGTGCACCTTCTGATAGTGGTTTTCTTGCATTTTTTCCCTTCGGACATTTTTTGATGCCGAAAAAAGAATTTTTTTAAATATACCTCTTTACTTTTTTGCCGCGATGTATTATAATAATAGAAAACTTACAGTCAAAGGAGAAATATTATGGAAATTTCATCGTTGCAAAAGGCCAGATATGCATATGCGCCCAAGCTTCCCCAGATGCTCAGAGGCGGTATTGCCGAAATCAGCGTTCTGGAAGGGGCAGAAACGAAGAGCGTGGCTGACTGCGAAAAAATTCAGGCACTTTTCCCCAATACTTATGGTAAAAAGGAAATCGTTTTTCAGAAGGGACAAAATACTTCTGCGGCCAAAAAGCAGGTTGTCGGCGTTATTCTTTCCGGCGGTCAGGCTCCGGGCGGACACAATGTTATCTGCGGGTTATATGATGCATTGAAGTCCACCAACCCCGAAAATGTGCTTTATGGCTTCAAGGGCGGCCCCAGCGGTCTTATTGAAGATAACTATATTATTTTTGACGACGAATATATTGACAAATTCAGAAATACCGGCGGCTTTGACATTATCGGCTCCGGTAGAACAAAGCTTGAAACAAACGAGCAGTTTGCCATCGTTGCAGAGGTTTGCAAAAAACACGGCATCACGGCCATCGTTATTATCGGCGGTGACGACTCCAATACGAATGCCGCAGTTTTAGCTGAATACTTTGCCGCAAACAAAACCGGGGTGCAGGTTATCGGCTGCCCGAAAACCATTGACGGTGACCTGAAAAATGAGGATATAGAATGTTCCTTCGGTTTTGATACCGCTACCAAGACCTACAGCGAGCTTATCGGTAACATCGAAAGAGACGCAAACTCCGCAAAGAAATACTGGCACTTTGTAAAGGTTATGGGCCGCAGTGCTTCCCACGTTGCGCTTGAATGTGCGCTGGAAACACAGCCGAACATCTGCCTCATCTCCGAAGAAGTGGCCGCAAAGAAAATGTCCCTTTCCCAGATTGCGGACTACATTGCCGATTCCGTTGCCGCAAGATCTGCAAAGGGCATGAACTTCGGTGTTGCTATTATCCCCGAGGGCGTTGTGGAATTTGTTCCTGAATTCGCAGTTCTGATTGCAGAAATCAACGAGCTTCTTGCAGGAAGCCGTGCAGACGAATTCAATGCACTTCCCACTTGGGCTGATAAATATGCCTTTATCGAAAAGGGGCTGACAAAGGAATCCATGGAAGTATTTGCAATTCTTCCTCAAGGCATTCAGCAGCAGCTCTTCCTCGAAAGAGACCCCCACGGCAACGTGCAGGTTTCCCTCATTGAATCCGAAAAGCTGTTCTCTGCCCTTGTTGCAGACAAGCTTGCAGCACGCAAAAAGGCAGGCGCATACTCCGGTAAATTCTCTACGCTCCATCATTTCCTTGGCTACGAAGGCAGATGTGCATTCCCCTCTAACTTCGATGCGGATTACTGCTACTCCCTCGGCTACAATGCATTCATGCTTATTCAGTACGGCTATAACGGCTACCTTTCCAAGATTTCCAATTTGTCCAAGCCCGCAACGGAATGGGTTGCAGGCGGTATGCCGATTACCAAGATGATGAACATCGAAAGACGCCACGGCGAGGACAAGCCGGTTATCAAAAAGGCTCTCGTTGAGCTTGACGGCAAGCCCTTCAAGTTCTTTGAAGCAAACAGAGAAACCTGGGCTATTGAAACCTCCTACGTATATCCGGGTGCTATCCAGTACTACGGACCCAGCGAGGTTTGTGACCTTACAACAAGAACTCTGGCTCTGGAAAAGGAATAAGAGCAGGCAAAAGAAAATGGGCGTGCGAAAAACTACGTTTTTTGCACGTCCATTTATTGTGTTAACAAATAGCATCGGTTTTTATAAAATTCCGTTCTGCGGAAGAAAGGTGCTATAGCAGTGAACAAGTATAAAGCTTATTTCCTTCCCGTGGAGCCAAAGCCACCTGCACCGCGAACAGTATCCTCCAGCGTATCGGCCTCCACGAATTCAGCGGCCAGATATGGCGCAATCACCAGCTGAGCAATCCGCTCGCTTTGTTGAATGCTTTGCACTTCGCCGGAATGATTATGAAGAGATACGAGAATTTCTCCTCTGTAATCGCTGTCGATAACGCCTACCTTATTGGCGGGTGCAAGACCGCGCTTTGTGGCGATGCCGCTTCTGGCGTAAATCAGCCCCACAAACCCTGCAGGAATTTCAGCGGCCAGACCGGTGGGAATCATCCTTGTTTCACCCGGAGCAAACCGGATTTCCGCTTCTTCGGTACAGGCGCAGAGGTCTGCCCCTGCCGCATATTCCGAACCGTATAGGGGCAAAATGGCCCCTTCACGCACTTTTTTTATCCGAACTGTTATTCTATCCATTTAAATCCTTCCTTTCCTCTAGGATAACTTCTGTCACCCTATGCCTTTATTATAGCCATTCTCCGGCATTTTGTCAAGTGCTCCCTAAGAAAAGAATATAATTAGAAAAAATGCTTCGTGCGTATAGCTTTTGGGAGAATATGAAAACACATAAAAAAACGGCTGCCATACGACAGCCGTTTCTCTGTAAGTAAAATTACTTCAATTCTACTTTTGCGCCAACTTCTTCCAGCTTTGCCTTGTAGCCTTCTGCATCTTCCTTGCTTACGGCTTCCTTTACGGGCTTCGGAGCGTTGTCTACCAGGTCCTTTGCTTCCTTCAGACCAAGGCCGGTGATCTCGCGAACAACCTTAATAACCTTAATCTTTTCTGCGCCTGCGTCTGCGAGAACAACGTCAAATTCAGTCTTCTCCTCGCCGCCTGCGGCTGCACCGTCAGCACCTGCTGCTACAACTGCAACGGGGGCTGCTGCGCTTACGCCGAATTCTTCTTCCATCATTTTAACGAGTTCGGCAACTTCCAGTAATTTTAATTCCTTGATATCAGCAATAATCTGTTCAAGCTTGCTCATTTTGAAAATCCTCCTTAATTTTTTCTTTTATTATTCCTGCACCGCTTCTTCTGCGGGTGCTGCTGCCGGCTCTTCTGCCGGAGCCTCTGCTGCTTCAGCTACCGGAGCTTCGGCTGCTTCTGCGGGTGCCGCGGCTTCTTCAGCCGGTTCGGCTGCCTCCTCGGCAGATGCTGCTTTTCCAGCGGCTGCCTCAGCAGGCTCTACGCCACCGTCCACGAGGGCCTGCAGTGTACGTACCAGGTTGGAAATCGGTGCGTTCAGGCTGCCCATAATCTTTGCGATAAGTGTATCGCGGGACGGAGTGGCTGCGAGACGTTTAATCTCATCGATGGAAATAACGTTTCCATCCAGGAAGCCGGCTTTGATTTCCAGATTCGGGTTTTCTTTTGCAAAATCCGAAAGGACCTTTGCCGGTGCTATCGGGTCATCACTGAGGGCGAGAGCGGTAGGTCCGTTCAGGACTTCATCCAGCTCTGTAAAACCAATTTCGTTTGCAGCAAAGCGGGTCAGAGTATTTTTTACAACCTTGTAGTATACGCCTGCCTCTCTCAGCTTCACACGGAGCTTTGTATCCTCTTCAACAGTCAGACCACGATAGTCTACGATTACGCCGGCTGTTGCGCCCTTCATCTTTTCGGTAAGGTCTGCAACTGCCGCCTTCTTCTGTTCCAGAATTTTTGCGCTTGGCATATCTTTCACCTCCCATATAAAAAGGTTCTCTATCCAAATGCAGACAGAGAACCGTAATATTTACGTTTTCCCTTCCTCGGTGGGACTTACGCATGAAATGCGGCCTACTGTCTGCGGACGGACGAAAATAAACTGTATTTTGTTTTAGTCAGCCATCTTTGCGGGATTCAGCTTAATGCCGGGGCCCATGGTAGAGGCTACTGCAACACTGCGCAGGTACTGACCCTTTGCCGCGGAAGGCTTCGCCTTGATAACGGCATCCATCAGAGTCTTGAAGTTTTCTGTCAGCTTTTCTTTGCCGAAGGAAACCTTGCCGATGGGGCAGTGGATGATGTTGGTTTTGTCGAGACGATACTCAATTTTACCGGCCTTGATGTCGGCAATTGCCTTGGTAAGGTCCATGGTAACAGTACCGGCCTTCGGGTTCGGCATGAGGCCCTTGGGACCCAGCACACGACCGATGCGGCCGACAACGCCCATCATGTCAGGGGTTGCAACAACCACGTCGAACTCAAACCAGTTTTCGCTCTGAATCTTCTGTACCAGCTCTTCGCCGCCAGCGTAATCTGCACCGGCTGCTTCTGCTTCTGCAACCTTGTCACCCTTGGCAAAAACCAGAACGCGAACGGTTTTACCGGTACCATGCGGCAGAACAACCGCACCTCTGACCTGCTGGTCAGCATGACGGGAGTCAACACCCAGCTTGATGTGGGCTTCTACCGTCTCATCGAATTTTGCCTTGGAAGCCTTAACGGCAATGTCCATGGCTTCGTCTATATCATAGAGCTTTCCATGCTCAATGAGCTTTGCGCTTTCCTGATAATTCTTTCCTCTTTTCACGAAAATACCTCCTTGTGGTTACGCGGAATAAATCCTCCCACTTAATCCTCTTCTACAACGATACCCATGCTGCGTGCGGTACCGGCAATCATGCTCATGGCCGCTTCGATGCTTGCAGCATTCAAATCGGGCATCTTCATCTCGGCGATTTCCTTCACCTGGCTCTTCTTGATAGTAGCCACCTTTGTCTTGTTCGGAACACCGCTGCCGCTCTCGATTTTGCAGGCCTTCTTCAGAAGAACTGCTGCCGGAGGCGTCTTCGTGATGAATGTGAACGATCTGTCTGCATACACGGTAATAACAACCGGGATAATGAGACCAGCGTCCTTTGCTGTTTTTTCATTGAATTCCTTGGTGAACTGCACGATGTTTACACCGTACTGACCAAGTGCGGGACCCACCGGGGGTGCGGGCGTAGCTTTACCTGCGGGAATCTGCAGTTTAATGTAGCCCATAATTTTCTGTGCCATTTTTCTTTCCTCCTAATATTGTGGTTAATGGCGGACGCTTCTTTTTCGGCATCCTCCCACCATAAAAAGCCCGAAGGCTTATTATGACAATGCTTCGACCTGATGAAACTCAAGCTCAACGGGCGTTTCGCGGCTGAACATAGAAACACAAACGCGTAACTTGCGTTTTTCCATGTTGATTTCCTCAATAACGCCGACAAAGCTTTCGAGGGGACCGTCCGTTACACGGACACTGTCACCAACCTCAAAGTCGAACTTAACAACCTGTGCTTCCACGCCCATAGCTTCCACTTCCGCATCGGAAAGGGGAACAGGCTTGGAGCCGGGACCGACGAAGCCTGTACAGCCGCGGGTATTGCGGACCACATACCAGCTTTCGTCTGTCATTACCATTTTAATGAAAACATAACCGGGATACACTTTGCGAAGGACAACCTTCTTTTCGCCGTCTTCCTTCTGCTCCACAACCTCTTCCATAGGTACGCGGATATCCTGAAAGAACTCCTGCATCCCGCGGTTTTCAACGGTTTTTTCGATATTTGCTTTTACTTTGTTTTCGTAGCCCGAATATGTATGGACTACGTACCATTTTAAGTTACCGGCCATAGTTTGCCCTGTGCCTGTAGGGGCACGCCCTCCTTATTCAGAAAATATAGGGTTATCCCTTCAGGGCCATAAAACCCCAAGAGAACAATGCATCCAGAATCCAGATGCCAGCACCGATAATTAAAATTGCGATAATAACAATCAGAGTGTTATTGATCAGCTGTTTCTTTGTAGGCCAGATAACCTTTTTGATTTCTGCCTTCAAGTCCTTGAAGAACTTACCGATTTTAGAAAAAAACTTCTTCATTTCTGACTATACCTCCACAGGGTACTTATTTCGTTTCCTTATGCGCGGTATGCTTCTTGCAAAATCTGCAATACTTATTCATTTCGATACGATCCGGCGTATTTTTCTTGTTCTTCATGGTGTCGTAATTGCGCTGCTTGCATTCGGAGCATGCCAAAGTAATTTTTACTCTCATATTATGTTACACCTCCCACATAAAAAAAGACTTCTTTTGAGAAGTACTGCAATTATATCACAGACTCCCGTGCTTGTCAACACTTTTTTGAAAAAATTATGAATTTTTTTCTATTTCTGCCTCAATCTCGGCAATACGGGCCTCGACTTCGGCCTTGGAAACCACTGCCAGCGCGGAAAAAGGATAGCAAAGTGCGCGTTCCATTTTCTCTACGGCTTCCTCCTTGCGGCCCATGGCGTAGAGCGTTTCGCCGCAGTTATAATAGGGGACAGGGACTCCCAGTTTTTTGCCGGTCAGTTCCTTGTACAGATTGTAGCTTGAGTCCAGGTCACCGCTGAGGCGGTAATTGAGGGCCAGATTATCTACAATTGACTCATCGTACTTATCAAAAGCATATGCCTCCTGATTGACTTCCATTGCCCGCTGCAGCTGGCCATTTAAGATAAGCAGCTGTCCGAGTGTTCCGTACACGGCCGCGTCCTTTCCCATCTTCAGCTGGGCTTCCAAAATGGAGATAGCCTGCGGCAAATCGCCCTGCTTCCAGACGAGAAGTGCCCGGTTGACCGCCGAACGGCAGGACTGCTCCGGCGTCATTTTCTTGTGGGCCGCTGCATCCAGCACCCTCTGGGCATCCTCCAGCTTTCCGGCCTTGAGACACACAAAGCCGTAATACAGAATGTAGTCCACACGAAGACGCTTTGTACGCAGTGCCCGTTCCATGCGTGCCAATCCTTTTTCCGGATTTTTGGCATAAGCCTTGGCACCCTGAATCATGATAAGGTCCGGCAGCTTGACAAAGGAATAGATTACCAGGTAAAGGGCCAGCGTTACAAATCCCCACAACACACCGCCGAGGCGGAAGGTGCAGAAAATCAGTGCCGCCGGTAAAAATACAGTTAACAGATATTGCAATGCACTCTGCTCCTTTCAGGATTTAAAATTCAGCCGTGCCCACGGTGCGGGGGAAGGGGAGTACGTCGCGGATGTTGCTCATACCGGTTACGTACATGACCATGCGCTCAAAGCCGAGACCGAAGCCGGCGTGCTTGGCTCCGCCAAAGCGGCGCAGGTCCATGTACCAGCTGTAATCGTCCTCTGTCATACCCATTTCCCGGATACGGGCGGCCAGACGGTCGGCACGTTCTTCTCTCTGACTGCCGCCGATAAGCTCGCCTACGCCCGGTACCAGGAGGTCCATGGCCGCAACGGTTTTGCCGTCATCGTTCTGGCGCATATAGAAGGCCTTGATTTCCTTGGGATAATCGGTAACGAACACAGGACGGCCGAATACCTTTTCGGATAAGTACCGTTCATGCTCTGTCTGCAGGTCTGCACCCCAGTAGACCGGATAATTAAATTCTTCCGTGGCTTTTTCTAAAAGTTCAATTGCTTCGGTGTAGGTTACGTGGGCAAAGGAAGCGTTTGCTACAGCCGTAAGACGCTCCAGAAGGCCCTTGTCCACAAACTGATTCAGAAATTCCAGGTCTGCCCGGGCATTTTCCAATACATAACGGATAATATATTTTACCATTGCTTCTGCCAGCTCCATATCGTCAGAAAGCTCTGCAAAGGCAATTTCCGGCTCAATCATCCAGAATTCCGCCGCGTGCCGGGGGGTGTTGGAATTTTCGGCGCGGAAGGTGGGGCCGAAGGTGTAAACTTTGCCATAGGCCAGTGCCAGGGCTTCGGCGTTCAGCTGTCCGCTTACGGTAAGAGAGGTCTGCTTTCCGAAAAAGTCATTCGCGAAGTCCGTTTCTCCCACATCCATGGTGGTAACCCGGAACATTTCGCCCGCGCCCTCACAGTCACTGCCGGTGATAATCGGTGTGTGGATGTACACAAAGTCGTTTTCCTGGAAAAACTTATGAATCGCATAGGCACAGAGGGAACGGATGCGAAACACCGCCGAAAAGGTGTTTGTGCGGGGGCGGAGATGGGCAATCGTGCGGAGATATTCAAAGCTGTGTCGCTTTTTCTGCAGGGGATATTCCGGTGCGGAGGCCCCCTCCAGCACAACCTCGTCTGCGTGAATTTCAAAGGGCTGTTTGGCATCCGGTGTCAGCACAACACGGCCGCGTACGGAAATGGCCGCACCTACGTTCAGCTTTGCCGCAACGTCAAAGCCCGTGGTGTTTTCATCGAATACAATCTGCACCGTTTCAAAGCAGCTGCCGTCGTTTATAGAAATGAATCCGAAATTTTTGGATACACGGACGCTTCGCGCCCAGCCCGCAACGACAACCTCCTTCAGCGTTTCGCTTTCCCTGCACAGGGTTTTAATGAGTGTACGCTCCATTATACATTCTTCCTTTCAAAATAAAGTCTGGTTTCTTCTGTGTCCTGCCGGATTTGCCTTTGTAATGCTTCCACATCGGGAAAGGCCTGTTCCGGCCGCAAAAAATGCAAAAGTGTGATTTCTGCCTCCCTGCCGTACCCTTCGCCGGAAAAGTCCAGAAGATGACTTTCTGCCCGGGGCACAGCCCGCTCCACGGTGGGATTCTGGCCAATGTTGGTGACGCTTTTGTATTCGCGTCCGTCAATCCGGGTTCTGCTTACATATACGCCCTTCCGGGGGAGAAGCAGTTCGCCGGGAATATCTATATTTAAGGTGGGAAAACCGAGTTCCCGCCCTAATTTCTTACCTGTCTGCACGATGCCGGAGAGGGTGTAGGGTGCAAAGCTTAATGCATTATAGGAAGCAATGTCGCCTGCAGTCAGCATTTTACGGAGCCGGGTGCTGGAAATAGGGGCGTCTCCGCTTTCCAGTTTTTCCATAATTTCGCAATGGATACCGTTTTCCTTGCACAGCTTCTGCAGAAGCTGTGCATCGCCGACAGCATTTTTTCCGAAACGGTAGTTAAATCCGGCAATGACAAATTCTGCATCCAGCTCCTCCGAAAGCACCTTTTTAACAAATGCTTCGGGGGAAAGGGAAAGAATTTCCATCCCGCGTTTTTCAAGGTGCACTGCATCGGCACCGATTTCTGTAAGCCGCCGCACCTTCATTGCCGTAGTCATCAGGAGTGCAGGACGGGTCTCCTTCGCAAGAAGAAGGCGCGGATGGGGGTCAAAAATATAAACGATGCTTTTGCATCCCTTCTCCTCTGCAACTTCCAACATGCGCCGCATGAGTGCTTCATGTGCTTTATGTACACCGTCGAAGTTGCCCAGGGCAATAGCTGTGCCCATGATTTTCTCCTTTATATTAGTAGAAACTTGTTATCATTTTTAAAAGGTATGCATTCCCCTTTGTTACGCCCTCGGAAAGGCAAAGGAATGTACCGTCTTCCGAAAACACTGTATATTGTCCATCCTTCTGATAGGGGTTCAGGATGGCGGCACCGTTTCGGATTCTCTTTTCCGCCTCGCCGCATACGGTTACTTGCGGAAGATGTGCAAATACCGTTTCCGTCGGCAAAACATGGATTTCCGGTGCTTCCTCAAAAGCAGAAAGGAGTACAGCGTTTTCCTTTGTGAATCTGCCGCATTCCGTTCTTGCCAGTGCCGTCATATGGGCACCGCAGCCGAGTACCTCGCCAATGTCTTTGCAAAGGGTGCGGATATAGGCACCTTTGGAGCATTCCACGGTGAAAGTGACTTCGGGCAGGGAGACTGTCGTCGGTTTTATAGCATAAAAGGTTACTCTTCTTGGCTTTCGTTCCACCGTAATGCCCTGCCGTGCCAGCGCGTACAGCCGCTGGCCGCCGTGGTGCACAGCGGAATACATCGGCGGAATCTGGTCACATTCGCCCACAAAGGACGCCAGGGCCTTTTTCACATCGTCCGCACTGCACAAAACAGGTGCTTCAGCGAGTACCGTGCCCGTGCTGTCCTCTGTGTCGGTGGTTTTTCCCAGGCACAGCGTACATTCGTAGGTTTTTTTCGCTGCCACAATAAAATCTACCGCGTGGGTGGCTTTGCCGATGCAGATGGGAAGAACACCCTCTGCCATGGGGTCTAAGGTGCCCGTGTGTCCCACACGGCGTGTGCCGGCCGCCCGCCGGACGCGGGCCACCACGTCATGGCTGGTCAGCCCCGCCGGCTTCCAGATATTAACAATGCCGTCCATAGGCCTCTCCAATACGTTCAGTGATTTTTTCCTTCCATTCGTCCAGACTTCCGTCTACGCTGACACCGGCCGCCCGTGCGTGACCGCCGCCACCCAGGGCTTTGCAGATTGCCGCCGCGTCTACGTATTGATTCGTCCGCATGGAAATTTTAATTTGTCCGTTCTGCTCCTTTAAAAGGACACCGGTCTCAACCCCGCGCAATCCGCGCAGGACGCCGGAAAGATGGCTTGTGTCTTCGTCCGTAGCCCCTGTTTCTGCAAGTAATTTCCCAGAAACAAGCCCCAACGCTGTCCGGCCGTCATGGGTCAGAAGCATGTCGTGCAGAACAGCGGCCTCCAGCCGCATTTTCGGTAAAGAATTTTGTTCAAACACCTCATGACAGACACGGGCACTTTCAGCTCCGGCCTCCAGCAGTTTGGCCGCAATCCGGTGGGTTTCGGCGGTGGTGTTGGAAAAACGGAAGCCTCCCGTATCGGTCACAATACCGGTGTAGAGCAGTGTTGCCGCATTTTCAAAAGGCATGTCGGCCTCTATAAAAAGCTTTGCGATTATTTCCGCCGTGGCAGAAGCACCGGAGTCCACAATGCAAATGTCACCAAAGCCTTCATTGGTTTTGTGATGGTCAATGACAAGCTTTACTTCGGCGGCTTCAAAAACCGGTGTGCGGTCTGCAAGACGAAAAATATCGCCGCAGTCCACCGCAATTGCTGTATGCACAGCCGGCAATTTCTCCGGCACACCTGCAAAGCGACCGCCGAGGAAGGAAAGGTCCTCCCGCACCGGTTCCTCTACATAAATCGTGTACGGTACGCCATAGCGGTCTAAAAGAGACCCGAGTGCCAGCGAGGATGCAATCGCATCCCCGTCAGCACTGACGTGGGGTAAAATTGCCGCATTTTTTGCTTTTTTCAGTGCTTCTATGAGCGATTTCATTCTGTTTCCCCGCTTTTTTCTTCGCCCATAACATCCTTTAAAACCTGATTGATGTGGGCACCGTAGGCAATGGAACGGTCGGCCTTGAAAATAAATTCAGGTACAGCACGTAATTTCAAACGGTTTCCGATTTCCCGGCGGATGTAGCCCGCCGCGGCCTTCAGAGCCTTGATTGTATCTTCTTCTGCCCGTTCGCCGCCCATTACACTGATATAGGCTGTGGCGTAGCGGAGGTCACGGGTGACCTCCACCTGCACCACGCTTACAATCTCTGCAATACGGGGGTCCTTTAAGGTGCGCATGACCGCGCCCAGCTCCCGCCGTACTTCTTCATCTATGCGATTTTGTCTGTATCCCGCCATAGGCTCCTCCTATCGGGCGATTTCCTCCATAACGGAGCATTCAACAATATCGCCCTCTTTAATATCATTAAATTTTTCAAAACTCATGCCGCACTCGTAGCCGGAAGCAACTTCCTTCACATCGTCCTTGAAGCGGCGGAGTGTGGCAAGGTCACCCTCGTGAATAACAATACCGTCGCGAACGATACGGACCATACAGCCGCGCTGGATTTTACCGTCCTGCACATAGCAGCCGGCAATGGTACCGACACCGCTGACCTTGAAGGTCTGACGGATTTCGGCGTGACCAATGGTAACTTCCTTGAATTCCGGTGCCAGCATACCCTTCATTGCGGCCTCGATTTCCTCGATAGCCTGGTAAATGACCCGGTACATCCGCATGTCGACCTTATGCATAGCCGCGGCACTTCTGGCACCGGAGTCAGGCCGGACGTTGAAGCCGACAATGATGGCGTTGGATGCCGTTGCCAGCATTACATCCGATTCTGTGATGGCACCTACTGCACCGTGGATAACGCGGACGCGGACCTCTTCGTTGGAGATTTTCTCCAGGGATTGGGTAACAGCTTCCACACTGCCGCGGACATCTGCCTTTACGATAATATTCAAATCCTGAACGTTGCCCTCCTGAATCTGGCTGAACAAATCTTCCAGGGAAACGATGTTTGTGGACTGACGATGTTCGTCCTGTACCTTCTGGCGACGGGCTTCCACCACGTTTTTCGCCATTTTTTCATCTGTTACGGCATAGAACATATCGCCGCCCTCGCAAACCTCATTCAGACCCGTGATTTCCACCGGGGTGGAGGGACCTGCGGTTTTGATACGGTTTCCTTTGTCGTCCAGCATGACACGGACGCGTCCCATAGAGGTGCCGGAAACAATCGTATCCCCGGCGTGAAGCGTACCGTTCTGCACAAGCACCGTAGCCACAGGACCGCGCCCCTTATCCAGACGGGCTTCGATAACAGTGCCACGGGCCAGCCGGTCGGGATTGGCGCGCAGCTCCTTCATATCTGCCACAAGGAGTACCATTTCCAGTAGCGTATCGATATTCTGGTGCTGCTTTGCGGAAATCGGCACACAAATGGTATCGCCGCCCCAGTCTTCGGGAATCAGGCCGTATTCTGTAAGCTCCTGCATAACCCGGTCGGGGTTGGCGTTTTCTCTGTCGATTTTGTTAATTGCAATTACAATGCTGACACCGGCTGCCTTGGCATGGTCCAGTGCTTCAATGGTCTGCGGCATGATGCCGTCATCTGCTGCTACAACAATAATGGCTACGTCTGTAACCTGCGCACCGCGGGCACGCATGGCTGTGAACGCTTCGTGACCCGGTGTATCCAGGAAGGTAATCCGACGTTCGCCGAGACGGACGCTGTATGCACCGATGTGCTGGGTAATACCGCCGGCTTCGGTGGCAATGACGTTTGCGGAACGGATGGCGTCAAGCAGGGAGGTTTTACCGTGGTCAACGTGCCCCATAACCACAACGACCGGGTCACGGGGAACAAGGGATGCTTCATCGTCACCATCATCGCCGAAGAGGATGTCTTCGTCCGTTACGATAACCTCCTTTTCGATAATGGCGTTCATATCCTCACCGATTAAAGCCGCCGTATCAAAGTCGATGCTCTGACTTACCGAGGCCATAACGCCCAGCTGCATCAGCCGTTTGATAACCTCGGTGGGACTCTGACCGAGACGTTCGGCAAATTCCCCTACGGAAATTTCGTCCGGAACCAGGACCTTTTTCGGTTCCACTTTCTTTTCTTTTTCTTTCTTGGGAGGTGCGGCCGGTGCGGGCTGACTCTGCTGTCCGCTCTTCTGACGCTTCTGTCCCTTCTTTATCTTCTGCTTGCCGGATGCCTTGTCCTGCATTTCCGGTGCAACCATTTCTTCGATTTTTTCATTCTTCTCGATTTTTTCTAAGTCTACCACAGAGGAGCGGGTGTCCACATACCGGTTTTTCTTGCCTTCTTCGGCTTTCGGTGCGGGGGCATCTGCCTCTTCCGCTACCGGTTCTGCTTCCGGCTCCGCTTTTTTCTCCGCCTTTTGTTCTTTTTCCTGGGGCTTCTGCTCCAGGAACTCCGTAATATCAGAGCCGTCATCAAAAGCCTGGGTATAATAATCAAATATTATATCCAAATCCGCCGGCGTTAATGTACTCATATGGTTTTTTGTTCCCATATCATATTTTGCCAGTATATCAATGACTTCTTTATTGACCAATTCCAAATCTTTTGCAATAGAATGAATTCTCGGTTTATTCTGCTTTGCTGTTTTAGCCACTATAGCCACCCCCATAAATTTTCAATATTGCCGCCGCAAATCCTTCGTCCCGGATGCCGATGACGGATACCTTGCCTTTTCCCGTGCACTGCGCAAGGGAGCCGACTGTTCCGAAGGAAATCCGGGGCACACTGTAGGTTGTGCATTTATCCCGCATCCGCTTCTGTGTGTTTTCCGAGGCGTCCTCCGCCACAATTACCAGCCGGAGACGACCGCTTCTGACAAGAGCCTCGCATGCTTCGCTTCCGAAGACCGCGCGGCCGGCCCGGACACACAAGCCAATCATGCCTTCCAGTTTATGCATTCATTTCACCTAACTGTGTATATATTTCTGCAGGAACGCTGCAGGAAAGTGCCCGTTCTGCCCGTCTTTGCAGCTGTGCCCGTTCGATGCAGGCCTGTGCTTTACAAAGATATGCCCCCCGTCCGTCTGCCCGGCCCGTCATGTCCAGGGCCGCGGTACCCTCCGGGGTCCGCACCAGGCGGTGCATTTCGCTTTGCGGCTTTGCCGCCCGACAGCTGATGCACATACGCATTTTTGCCGGTTTGTTTGCCAACTCAGAACACCTCTCCAACTTCCTTGTCGCTCTTTATGTCAATCTTCCAGCCGGTCAGCTTCGCGGCAAGACGGGCGTTCTGTCCTTCTTTGCCGATGGCCAGCGAAAGCTGAAATTCCGGCACGATGACCTCTGCGGATTTCATGTCCTTATCCAGCGTGACCCGTAGAACCTTGGCCGGGCTTACGCTTTCTGTAATGTACACTGTCGGGTCCTCGCTGTATTTTACGATGTCCACTTTTTCTTCGCCGAGTGCACGCAGTACGGAAGCCACACGGGCACCCTTCTGTCCTACGCAGGCACCCACAGCATCTACATTGGGATTGTTGGAGCAGACAGCAATTTTAGAGCGGGAGCCGGCCTCGCGGGCAATGCTCTTAATCTCCACTGTACCATTCAGAATTTCCGGCACTTCTCTTTCAAAAAGACGGCGGATGAGACCTGGATGGGTACGGGAAACCGTAATCTGCAGTCCCTTAGTGGTGTTGCGCACTTCAGTAAGGTATACCAGAAGCTTCTGACCCGGATAATACTTTTCACCCGGTGCCTGCTCCTGCGCGGGCATGAGCGTTTCGGTAGAGCCGATTTCAATCAATACGCCCCGTCTTTCATTTTTCTGCACTGTACCCAGGATAACATCATTTTCCTTACCCTGGTATTCCGAGTACATTCTGCCACGTTCTGCCTCACGGATATGCTGTACCAGCATCTGCTTTGCATTCTGCGCGGCAATGCGGCCGAAGTTTTTGGGAGTAATTTCCATTGTCACCACGTCGCCGACCTTGTAGCGGATATTCAGCTTCTGGGCTTCGTCTAAAGACAGCTCGTTTGCGGAATCCTCCACCTCTTCCACTACGGTTTTCTGGGTGTGCACCCGGATATTGCCTTCATCGTCAATATCCACTTCCACATTCTCACCGGCATTGTAGTACTTTCTGTACGCGCTGGCGAGTGCGGCGCGGAGTGTTTCCAGAAGGTCATCCTTGTTGATTTTCTTTTCCTTCGCCAGAAGCTCCAGTGCCGTCATCAGTTCATTTGCCATTTTTCTTCTCAGTCCTTTCAAAAATTCCCGTCGAACACGGTACGCACCTTGGCTACCTGTCCGGCTTCAAAACGGCATTCTTCGCCGTCCTCTGTTTCGATTGTAATATATTCCCCGTCATATGCCCGTAAAATCCCCTGCACACTTTTTTTGCCGTTTTGCGGCGCGTACAGGCGGACTTCCGTTTTTTCACCAATTGCGGTTTCAAAATGCCAGTCCCGGGAAAGCTCCCGTTCCAGTCCGGGTGAGGAAACCTCCAGGCAGTAGGCCGCTTCAATGGGGTCTTCCTCGTCCAGTACCTTGTCCAGTGCCCGGCTCACATACTCACAGTCTTCAAGGCCCACACCATTCTCGCCGTACAAAAAGACGCGCAGAAACCAATCCGGCCCCTCTTTTTTATACTCCACATTGTAGACCCGAAGGCCACGCTCTGCCGCAATCGGCTCTGCCAGGGATTCCACCAGTTTTTCGATTTTTGCCATCCTGCTCTCCTGATCAAAATACATTAAACTCTGAGGGCGGCAAAATCTGCCGCCCTCATGTACTGTTTTGGATTATATCACACTTTTTAGAAAAATGCAAGCTTTTTTACAATTTTTTTCAAATTATATTTTATAAATACAGTAATTTATCTTGTTTTTTCAAATTGTCTGCCGCGTTCCCCATCTGACAGCGGCCTATTTAGCAATCGGAGTAAAAAGTATAGATGACGATTCATTCGTTATTTTTGTCTGCATTTCCAAATCGTTTTGGACCGCTTCTCTATCCCTGTTGGAAACCCTGCCCGACTGAACCAAGTCGAAAAGATATAGTGCAGAACTCGTTCCGGTTGCATAATAATATGCAATACCGTTGGCTGTCCCGATTTTCCGGACGCTGTCCAAATACTCCTCTGTTTCTACTGTTGCCTGTGGAAGGATCATAAACATGGGAGTATCGGCATATGCTTTACTGGCAGTGCTTTTACCGACAAAACATACCCGTACTCCGCCATCCTCTGTTTCCATAACTTTATAATATCCCGCCCAGCTTTCGGGAAACGTAAGCTGGTATCCATATTGCACATTTTTATAGATTGCTTCAGAATCGGCAGCTTTTGTAATGATAACCGTTTTGGTTTCATCATCCCATGCCACGGCAAACCCAAAACTCTCCGCTATAAAACGAATCGGCATCAGCGTTCTTTCCCCAATAATCTGTGGCGGGACATCCAGTGCTTTGGCTTCGCCGTTCAAAAGTGCGGTTGTGTTGTCTATTGTAAGCTCAATTCTGTTTCCATCCAGCTCTAAAACGGCTGTTTGTGTCTCTGGCAGCCATAAGACTGTGCCGCCCATTTTTTCAACCACAGCCCGCACCGGTACAAGTGTTCTTCCGTTTATGATTACAGGGAGCTGGTCAAATTGTACCGCATAACCGTTTAAGGTAACGGATGCCGTGGGGGTCTGCGGGGCCGGGGTGTCCCAGAATTTTTCGTAGTCTGCGCCAAACTGCGGCTCATATGTAAAGAAACCGCCATAATTTGACCCATCGACAACGATTTCGTAATTCTGTTCCACATAGTCATATGCCCACTCTTTGACTTCTTCGCCGTTCACATGGACAGTGCCGTAGTTTTCAGAATAATGATATACTGCATACTCCTGCCCGCCTTCCTGTATGGTAATTGTATTTTCTGTCTTCCAGCTGTTTGTACCATCTGGACTCTCCCAATCCTGCCGAGCCGAAAAATATGTTTCAAAATAATATTTACCGTTTGCCCTCAGTACCCGGTATCTTTCCGTCCCTGCCGAACCACTCATAAAATTGAACGGATATTCCTTGCCGAGCGTGAATGTGCCGTCATATCCTACTAAAACAGCATATGTGCTTCCCCATTCTTCGGAAAAAACACAGAAAAGCTCCGGCACGGTATCATTATTCATATCTACCATATAACAGTCCTTAAAATTTTCTACACTGCAGGTTTTATATTCGGTAGATAGAAACTGCTTTAACCCATCACGGATAAATGCGCCGAACACGGCTACATAATCCGTGCCGGTCGTAGGGGTGCTTGTGTTTTGTGTTGGCCGGAATTGGGATATGTCCAATGTTTTCCAATCATCTGCTTCGCCATACATATCAAGTCCATAATGTATGCGCAAGATGTCTCCTTCAATCTCCAGCGTATCTACCCAACCGTAGCTGGCATCAGCTTCTCGATATAACAAATTACCGTTTGAAGATACAGCCATGACATTCGGTCCATAATAACCACTTATGTAAACATTCCCGTATGCATCAAATACAATGGAATTGGATGCCCCAACATCATTCACCTTCCATTTGAGTTCTCCGGTAAAAACATCCAGCGCATAAAATGACCCGTGAGCAGATAAATATACAGCATTCCCATTGCGATAAATATCGGAAAGTACCGAAAGCTCTGTCATAGGACCTGCCGGCGTTGTAAACTCCCAAAGTACGCTTCCGTTCTGATACGCTTTTATTACGCCAAATACTTCGTATTCGTTTGGTCCCTGCTTCCGCTCCAGCTGCAGTGTTATTTCGTCCATGCCCTGTTCTGCCGCGCTCCCCAGATGAGACAGGCAAAGCATACATAATACGCAGGCTACAATTTTGAGCCCTTTTTTCATATAAAAAACCTCCCTTTATATTCATTTGATTTCATTATAACATTTACAAATCAATTTTGCAACAAAAATGTTTTTCGGGAGAGGCTCATGTATACATGACACACTTCTTTAAAGACTTTAAATGTTTTTACGGTGTTTTTTGGTGCACAGCCGCGAAAAAAACAGTTATCGGTGCAAAAAGTCTTGTCAATTGCCATCCTTTATGATATACTTTTACTATATAAAAGGAGGCACGAGTATGGTTGTACAGATTTGTATTGGAAGCTCCTGTCATCTGAAGGGCTCCTATGAGATTGTGGAGCTGTTTCAGGCGGCACTGCAGGAGCATGCGCTTGAAGAACGGGTCACGCTGTCCGGCAGCTTCTGCATCGGCAAATGTAACCGGGAGGGTGTTACGGTCCAGGTGGATGACACAGTGCATACAGGGATTACGCCTGATGGCTTCCCTGCCTTTTTTGAAACGTACATTTTAAATAAACTGTAATTGAAGGAGTGTTTAACGCGAAAGTTCCTTTCACGTTAATGCCTCCGGCGGATTGGTTTGCCTGTACGATTTTTCTTCGCATCCGCGAAGAAACGCACATAAATCTCTTATCATTCCTTGCCATACGGATAAGAGACATTTAAATTACTTTTTTGCCGACGTATGGCGGCGGAATGGAGATTTTTATGGCTGAATGGCTGCGACTTAAAAAATCAAACTGTAAAAACTGTTATAAATGTATTCGCCACTGTCCGGTAAAATCCATTCGGTTTTCCGGCAATCAGGCGCATATTTTAGCGAACGAATGTATTCTCTGCGGACAGTGCTTCGTGGTTTGTCCGCAAAATGCGAAGGAAATTGCGGATGAGACGGAGAAGGTACGCGTACTGCTTCAGGGCGCGGAACCGGTTTTTGTCAGTCTTGCCCCGTCTTTCATTGCAAATTATCCGGGTGTCGGCATCCGTGGTATGAAAAATGCACTTAAAAAGCTGGGCTTTACAGACGTGGAGGAAACGGCTGTGGGCGCCACTATGGTTAAGAACGAATATACTAAAATGCTGCAGGACCCGGACCGGGATTTGCTGATTTCATCCTGCTGTCACTCGGTAAATCTTCTGATTCAGAAGCATTTCCCCGGGCTTTTGCCGCATCTGGCAGACACGCTTTCTCCTATGCAGGCCCATGCTATGGATATAAAAAGGCGGTATAAAGATGCAAAGGTGGTCTTTATCGGTCCCTGCCTCTCTAAAAAGGATGAAGCGGATGCCTACCGTGACTACGCGGATGCTGTGCTTACTTTTGAAGAACTGACAAACTGGCTTAACGCGGAAAACATCCCTCTGGAGCCGGATATGGATGAAACAGAGGAGAGCCGCGCCAGGTTTTTCCCGACCTCCGGCGGTATTCTGAAAACGATGGACCCGGTGCCGGGCTTTACCTATATGGCAATTGATGGCGTACAGAACTGCATTGCCGCTCTGCGCGATATTGAAAGCGGAAATATTCACAAATGCTTTGTGGAAATGTCAGCCTGCAGCGGCAGCTGTATTTCCGGCCCGGTTATGGAGAAGTTTAACCGCAGCCCCGTGCGGGAATACAAGGCGATTGCAGATTACGCAGGGGAGAAAGACTTTACGGTGGACCAGCCGGCCCATGCGGATATGAAGAAGACGATAAGCCCCATTGTGCGCTACTCGCAGATTCCTTCCGAGGAGGATATTCAGGAGGTCCTGAAAAACATGGGGAAAATAAAGAAGGAGGACGAGCTGAACTGTGGCTCCTGTGGCTATGACACCTGCCGGGAAAAGGCCGCCGCCATTTTCCAGGGTAAGGCGCAGATTTCCATGTGCCTGCCCTTCCTCAAGGAAAAGGCAGAGAGCTTCTCCGATAATATTGTTTCAAATACGCCCAACGGCATTATCGTGGTAAATGACCAGCTGGAGGTGCAGTTGATTAACCCTGCCGCCCGCCGGATTCTGAATGTCCGTGCATCGGCCGATGTGATGGGTGAGCCGATTGTCCGCATTATGGATCCCGTTGATTTCGTTCATGTGCTGGATACAGGCAGACGTGTCAGCGGCCGCCGGATTTATCTGGCAGAATATGACCGGTATGTGGAGGAAACCATTATTCCCGATAAGGAATACCATGTGATGATTTGTATGCTCCGCGACGTGACGGGCGAGGAGGAAAGCCGCAGGAAAAAGGAGCGCATCAGTGCACAAACGATAGATGTGGCCGACAAGGTAGTAGACCGCCAGCTTCGCATTGTGCAGGAGATTGCGTCACTTCTCGGAGAAACGGCGGCAGAAACGAAAATTGCATTAACCAAGCTGAAGGAGACCATTGCGGATGAATGATTTGTATGCAGATATCGGCTTCCAGAGCGTTAATCATCATGGCGAGGAGCTTTGCGGTGACCATATCGAGATTGTGAACGAGAATGATAATTCCGTTATCGTAGTGCTGGCAGACGGACTGGGAAGCGGTGTAAAGGCCAGTATTCTTTCCACGCTGACCTCCAAAATTCTTTCCACCCTTATGAGCGCAGGGCTTTCCATAGAAAATGCCGTTTCTACCGTGGCGGCCACATTGCCTGTCTGCTCCGTGCGCGGCGTTGCTTACTCCACATTTACAATTATTCATATTGTAGACAATGAGTACGCTGAGATTATCCAGTACGATAATCCTAAGGTCTTTCTGCTACGGGACGGACAGAATTACGACTATTCTACGGAAGAAATTATCATCGGGGATAAAAAAATTCTGAAATCAAAGGTGTATCTGGAAGAAGATGACCTGTTTTTTGCCATGAGTGACGGCTGTCCGCACGCGGGTATCGGCCCTACCTTGAACTTTGGCTGGAAGCGGGAGGATATTATTGCGTTTATGGAACCGCTTGCGTATGCTGGCTACAATGCCAAAACGCTGGCGACGATTTTAATTGACGAATGTAATAAGCTGTACGGCGGAGAGCCGGGGGACGATGCCACGGCCTGTGCGATCCGTATCCGGAAGCGCAACCCGGTGAACATTCTGTTCGGTCCCCCTGCAAACCGGGATGACTGCAATAAGATGATGGCACTGTTTTTCTCTAAGGCGGGAAAACACATTGTCTGCGGCGGGACTACGGCCTCCATTGCGGCCAAATATCTGGGCAAGGAAGTGAAAGCCACACTGAAATTTGAGGTGCGGGACGTGCCGCCTATTGCGACGATTGAAGGTGTGGATTTGGTGACTGAGGGCGTTATGACCATTAACCGTGTTCTGGAATTTGCCAAGGACTTTATTTCGGAGAATAAGGAATACGAAACCTGGGCACTGGGCCGGGACGGGGCTTCACTCATTGCGCGGCTTCTGTTTGAGGAAGCGACGGATATCAATTTTTATGTGGGCCGTGCCATAAACCCTGCCCATCAGAATCCCGACCTGCCCATCAACTTTAATATTAAAATGAATCTGGTGAAGGAGCTTTCCGAGTGCCTGCGTCAGATGGGAAAGCACATTAAAGTCAGTTATTTTTAAGAGGTACAAACATGCGAAAATTTGACACAAAAATTCAACATCTAAAATATAAAGTACTGCGGGAAGTGGCCCGTCTTGCCTGGGAAGGAAAGCTAATGGAAAAGGTTACCGACATTCCGGAGACACTGGTTCCGGGTCCGAAGGCAACCATGCGCTGCTGCATTTATAAGGAAAGGGCAATTTTGGCTAAGCGCGTGGGGCTGGCCATGGGTGGCAACCGGGAAAATAAGAATGTGATTGAGGTCATCTCCATTGCCTGTGATGAGTGCCCCATGGGCGGATACGAGGTCACGGGTGCCTGCCGCGGCTGTCTGGCTCACCGGTGCGAGGATGTGTGTCCCCGCGGTGCCATTACCTTTGACGACCAGCAGAAGGCCCACATCGACAAAACCAAGTGCGTGGAGTGCGGTGCCTGTGCCAAGGTTTGCCCGTTCAGTGCCATCACGAATCATAAACGTCCCTGCCAGAACGCCTGCAAGGTCAAGGCCATTTCTATGGATGAGAACAAGGCGGCACTGATTGATAATGATAAATGTATTGCCTGCGGTGCCTGTGTATATCAGTGCCCCTTCGGCGCAATTTCCGACAAATCCTATATTCTGGATGCCATTGACCTGATTCAGAAGGGTGAAAATAATCAGAAGTATAAGGTGTATGCGGTGGTTGCCCCCACCATTTCCAGCCAGTTTGCCTATGCGAAGCTGGGACAGGTGATTACAGGGATTAAGGAGCTGGGCTTTTATACTGTGGTGGAAGCGGCTCTCGGTGCCGATATGGTAGCCGCGGCGGAAAGCCGGGAACTGGCTGAAAAAGGATTTTTGACCAGCTCCTGCTGTCCCGGCTTTGTTGCATATATCGAAAAGAATTTCCCGGACCTTATGCCCTTTGTTTCCCATAACCTTTCTCCGATGGCCACGATTTCCCGGTATCTGAAGGAGACGGACCCGGATGCCCGCGTGGTTTTCATCGGCCCGTGTACGGCGAAAAAGGCAGAGGTACAGAAGGAAGAGGTTTCCCCCTATGTGGACGCTGCGCTGACCTTTGAAGAGCTGCAGGCTCTTTTTGACAGCCGCGAACTGGATATTACCACCATGGAAGAAGGGGTGCTGGACAACGCCTCCTACTTCGGCCGGATATTTGCCCGGTGCGGCGGCCTTGCCGAAGCAGTGGCGCAGGGCCTGAAGGAACAGGGACTGGAGGATTTTGAACTGAAGCCCGTTTCCTGCGACGGTATTGAGGAATGCCGTGTGGCCCTTCTGAAAAAGAGTAAAAATCTGCTGGATGCAAACTTTATTGAAGGCATGGCCTGTGTGGGCGGCTGTATCGGCGGTGCCGGCTGTCTGACCCATGGTCCCAAGGATAAAAGCCAGGTGGATAAATACGGGAAGGAAGCGTTTGAAAAAACAATCACGGATGCAATCCGGGTGCTGAACTGTGAATGACCCAAAAAATCCTTGACAATTTTCCCCGGTTACGATACAATAAAAGGCAGATTGTTTTACAAAAACAGGAAGGAATACGCTATGAATCAGATTTCCGAATTATTTGGCAGCAAGGTTTTTAATGACCGCGTTATGCAGGACCGGCTCCCGGAGGAGACCTATCGGGCGGTACGGCAGACTGTGGAGGAGGGCAAGGCCCTGGACCCTGCAGTGGCCCACACGGTGGCCGGCGCGATGAAGGACTGGGCAGTGGAGCAGGGTGCCACCCATTTTACGCACTGGTTTCAGCCCATGACCGGCATTACGGCAGAGAAGCACGACAGCTTCATTTCCCCCGGAGACGCGGACGGCGTAATTATGGAATTTTCGGGTAAGGAGCTTCTGAAGGGAGAATCGGATGCCTCCAGCTTCCCCTCCGGAGGACTGCGGACCACATTTGAAGCCCGCGGCTACACAGCCTGGGACCCGACAAGCTATGCTTTTATTAAGGACAATACTCTCTGTATTCCCACAGCATTCTGTTCCTACAGCGGTGAGTGTCTGGACAAAAAAACACCCCTTCTGCGCTCCATGGAAGCGATAAACCGCCAGGCCCGCAGAATTCTCCGCCTTTTCGGGGATGAGGAAACGAAGCGGGTGATTCCCACCGTAGGGGCAGAGCAGGAGTATTTTCTGATTGATAAAGAAATGTACGAAAAACGGCGCGACCTGGTATTCACGGGCCGCACGCTTTTCGGTGCCAAGCCCCCGAAGGGGCAGGAAATGGACGACCATTATTTCGGTACGATAAAGCCCCGTGTGCTGGCCTTTATGAAGGATCTGGATGCGGAGCTTTGGAAGCTGGGCGTCCTTGCCAAAACCGAGCACAATGAGGCGGCACCCTCCCAGCATGAGCTGGCACCGGTGTTCACCTCGGTCAATACCGCCACCGACCATAATCAGCTGACAATGGAGCTGATGAAAAAGGTGGCCGAGAAGCACGGTATGGTCTGTCTTCTTCACGAAAAACCCTTCCGCGGCGTAAACGGAAGCGGTAAGCACAACAACTGGTCCCTCTCCACAAACCGGGGCGAAAATCTGCTCAATCCCGGTAAGGCCCCGCAGGAAAACAAGCGGTTTCTGCTGTTTTTAGCGGCAATTATTAAGGCCGTGGACGAATACCAGGATTTACTGCGTCTATCCGTAGCCACGGCCGGCAATGACCACCGTCTTGGCGCGGCAGAAGCCCCGCCGGCGATTTTGTCCATCTTCCTGGGCGATGAGCTGACGGCAGTGCTGGATGCGATTGAAGCCGAAAAAACCTACGATGAGCAGGAAAAACAGATGATGGCCGTGGGGGTACGTGTACTGCCTGCGTTTACAAAGGATACCACGGACCGCAACCGGACCTCGCCCCTGGCGTTTACAGGAAATAAGTTCGAGTTCCGTATGCTCGGCTCCGGTGCATCCATTGCAGAGGCCAACATCATTCTCAATACGATTGTGGCAGACGCTCTGGCTGATTTTGCGGATAAGCTGGAGGTATCAAAGGACCTGGAAAGCGACGTGACGGCACTGATCCGGGATACATATAAAAATCACAGGCGTATTGTTTTTAACGGCGATAATTATGCCAAGGAATGGGCGGATGAGGCAGCTGTGCGCGGCCTTCTGAATCTGCGTACCACGCCGGAGGCGTTGCCGTATCTTATCAGTGAAAAGAATCTGCGTCTCTTTGCCCGGCATCATATTTTCACCAGGGAGGAGCTTTGCTCCCGGTATGAAATCCAGACCGAGGAATACTGTAAAACACTGCATATAGAAGCACTGACGATGCTGGAAATAGCGAACCGCACCATTCTCCCGGCCATGGAAGCGTATGCGGCGGAGATGGCGGCAAGCTATGAAATGCGGCAGAGCGTGGCACCCGGCGGTGCAGGAACAAAGGCACGGCTGGAAAAGCTGTATGGCGTAATAGACACGCTTTATGTCAAAGCGGAGGATTTGTCCGTCCTTCTCGTCGAGGCAGAAAAAATGGGTGCCGGACAGAAAGCGGCTGTATTCTATAAGGATTTTGTATGTCGCGCGATGGATGAAGTCCGGGCCGCGGCAGATGAAGGGGAAACATTGACGGCAGCAAACCGCTGGCCCTTCCCCACATATGCGGAAATGCTGTTCAGATAGGAGAATCTATGAATAAAACGAATGCCATGCGGCTTCTGGACCGGGCAAAGCTTGTGTATAAAACGGCCGAATATCCGGTGGACGAAAACGATCTTTCCGGTACGCACATTGCAGACGAGGTGGGAATGCCTTACGAGGCCGTATTCAAAACCCTGGTGGCCCGGGGAGACAAAACAGGCGTGATTGTGCTGTGCATTCCGGTGGACCGGGAGCTGGATTTAAAAAAGGCCGCGCGCATCAGTGGGAATAAAAAGGTGGAAATGGTGCAAATGAAGGAGCTTCTGGGTCTTACCGGATACATCCGGGGCGGTTGTAGCCCCATCGGCATGAAAAAGAAATACCCCACCTTTATCGATGAAAGCTGTCGAACGCAGGCCGAAATTGCCGTCAGTGCAGGTATCCGCGGTGGACAGATTATAATGGACCCGGCTGTGCTTTCAGCGTTTGTGGAGGCAGAAATGGCCGAGCTTACAGTGTAAATAAGATTCTGGGCAGATTACGGATTGCCCGGAATTCTTTGTTACAGGGGATGTATGCGTACTATTTATGAAAAAGGAGTAATATAATGAAGAAAGCATTGGTTTTTGGAGGAAGCGGACACTGTGGTTCCTATCTTGTGCCCCGCCTGGTGGATATGGGCTATGAGGTACATTCCGTGTCCCGCGGCGTGCGGGAGCCCTATACCTGCGACATGCCCCAGTGGGCAGAGGTACAGAAGCACGTTCTGGACCGCCGGAGCGCGGAGGACCGGGACGCCGCAGGGCAGATGGCTGTAAAAATTGCACCCGACGTAATCTGCGATCTGATTTCCTATACCAAAGAAGAAATGGAAGGTCTGATGGAGCCGATTCTGGCCCGGCCGGCATTGGCCGAAAAAATGCACATTGTGCAGGTTGGCACGGTGTGGGTGTACGGTGTAAAGCTTGCGGTACCCGTTACCGAGGAGCATCCGCGCAATAGTACCGATGGTTATGGCATCGGTAAAGCGGCCATCGAGAAGTACCTGCACGGACTTTCTGCCGAAGGAAAAATCAAGAGTACGGTCATTTTTCCCGGGCATATTTCCGGCCGCGGCTGGGTGCCGATTAACCCGCAGGGCCATGTAAATATAGAAGTGTACCGGGATATTAAGGCGGGAAAACCCGTTCTCATTCCGGATGACGGCAATCATACCCTGCATCATGTCCATTCGGCAGATATTGCCGCACTGATTGGCGTGTGTCTGGCGAATCCCGATAAATCCAACGGAGAGACCTTCCACGCCACCACGGAACGGGCGGTGACAATGGCGGGATTTGCCGAAGCGTTGTATACGCATTACGGCCATGAGCCGAAGCTGGAATTTGTACGGCTGGAGGAGCTGCAGAAGAAGCTGGGCGCAAACGACTTTGTAAACACCACCCGCCACATGATGTTCTCCTCGCACTGCAGTATGGAAAAGGCAAAACGGGTGCTGGGCTTTACACCGGCATACAGCACAATGGACACGATTCTCGATGCCCTCGCCTGGCAGGAGGAAAACGGGAATTTATAATCCGGTAGTCGATAAGGAGGAATTCTATATGAAAGTTTTACTGATTAACGGCAGTCCCCACAAGGACGGCAACACGTTCCTGGCCCTTGCAGAAATGGAAAAAATCTTTGCGGCAGAGGGAATTGCGGTGGAAGCGATCCAGGTGGGAAACCGTGAAATCCGGGGCTGTTCCGGCTGCTATGCCTGCGCGAAAACCGGAAAATGCGCCTTTGACGATATTGTGAATATAGCAGCCACGAAGTTGTCAGAATGTGACGGTATGGTGATTGCAAGTCCTGTGTACTATGCATCCCCGAACGGGACCCTTCTGGCATTTCTGGACCGTCTTTTTTACAGCACCGGCTTTGATAAAACCATGAAGGTGGGCGCGAGCGTGGCCGTGGCAAGACGCGGCGGTTGCTCTGCGACATTCGATGTACTGAATAAATACTTCACCATAAGCGGAATGCCGGTGGCCTCCAGTCAGTACTGGAACAGCGTGCACGGCCGCGGACCGGGGGAGGCCGCAGAGGATAAAGAGGGAATGCAGACCATGCGTACTCTCGCAAAAAATATGATTTTCCTGATGCGGAGCATCGCCCTCGGAAAAGAAAAGTTCGGGCTGCCGGAGAAGGAAGAACGGACGGCTACGAATTTCATACGGTAAAAGAAGAAAGCAATCCGGTAAAGCCGTTTGCAGAAAACAGAAAATATATGCCTGCGCTGATTTTAAAACATTCCTGTATCTGCAGGGTATAAAAAAAGCCGGGTACAAAGTCCGTTTTCACGTGCTTTGTACCCGGCTTTCCTTTTTATGCTATCGACGTAATAACGCCCTTTTTTACGGTAACGGTTTTACCGTCCGCGGTAAAAGTGCCGCTGGCACCGGGCGCGATGGACACGGTGCCGGAAGAGGAGCCAATTGAAATTTTACTGCCGAAAATCTCCATGCCGCCTGCGTCCAGCATACGGATGCCGCCGATGCGTGTGCCGCCGTAATACAGGCTGATGGAGTCCTCTGTTCCGTCATTTTCCAGTGCGATATAATCGTTGAAGGTGTTCGGCGCGATTCGGATGTTGGAGCCGGTAATATCGGCACTTTCCACATTTCCGGAAAACACGGCGTTGCCGTCATCATCCATGCGGATGGCCGGGGTGCCGTCTTCCGAATAAATGGCAAAGACAAACTTACCGGAGGCACTTTTGCCAAGCACGGCCCGTACTGCGCCGGACGCATCACGCATGATAATCTGGGCACCGTCCAAGGTTGTGGCACCGTCTCCGCTCTGAATCTGCGTCAGATTTGTGTTCAGGCTCTGTACATTCCGGCTATCCAGATGCGTCAGAAGCCAGGAAAGATTTTTCTGCATTTTTACGATTGCATTTTCTGCGGCCTCCCCGCCTTCGGAAAAGCCGTTCAAATGTGAATTCAGTATGGTTTCTGCCATAGTTTCATCTCCTTTTTAAAATATTGCTGTTCTTTTTTTCTTTAAAATCCTCCAGCTCGCCGGGGGTAAAGCGCCCGCTTTGCACCGGCTTTAGCGTTTGTGCCGGAGGTGGCCGGGACATCACGGCGTACCGGGCGGATTCCGGGGCATGGGTGATTTCGTGCGGACTTCCGGAGGCGTCCTCCGGCGTGTGGGGATCATAGAGAAGTGCAGGAAGGGAGCGGAGCAGATTCGGGCAGTTCTCAAAGATCCGGATAGTATCCCGGCGCAGATATTCCCGGAGCACCCGCCAGCCGGGCACACGGCGGTTGTCAGCCTTTATGAGACCGGTAAGCCCTTCGGCGGCCATGATTTCTGCGCCGCTCCGGCCGGTGTCCTGCCGCCGGTTCCAGAGGTCCGGCGAGGCCACAGTATAGGCGATTTTTTCTTCCCGTGGGGTTAAATTCAGGATTTCCCGTGCCGCTTCAGAAAGGGTGAGACCGCTTTTGTAAAGCTCCCGGTAGCAGGTGAGCAGCCCCGCTTCGTCTATGGCCCACCAGTAGCAGGCCGTCATATCCAGCCCGTAGTCCAGACTGCGGAACCGCCGGTGGTGCGCCGGAATTTCCTCCGGCACAGCCGCGTGCCGTCCGCGGGAAAATTCGCTGAAAAATTGCCCCTCAAAGATGTCCCACTCCCCGTACAGCAGGGCCTTTTTCTCGTTTTCCGGCAGGAGACGGAGACGGGAGAGGTAGTCCGCATCCTTTTCCATCAGAAACCGGTTGTCCACCACCCGGGCCGGAATGAAAATCCGCGTTCTGTCCCCATCAGAGGAAAAAGGGGTTTCCGGATTTCCGGGAGTGATAAACCGGGCTCGGACCCAGCCGTGGCCGCGGCTTCCGGGATTTGTGGTGCTTTTCATCTGCTTCGGATAGCCGCTGGTCCCGCGGAGACGACTTATCATGTACAGATACTGGTACTCCGAAAAATGGGTCAGCTCATCGAAACGAATTACGTCATATTCTGCCGATTGGTATGCGGTCACATCCGTGTCAGCTGCTAAAAATCCGAATTCCAGCAAAGAGCCGTTGGTAAACCGCATCTTGTGTTTTGTACTGCTGTAGGTGTACAGTGCTTTCGGGATGATATTCAGTGCCGTCAGAATCAGCGACCGCTCCAGCGCGGGAAAGGACGAGCGAAGGAGCAGCTGGCGGCTTTTCGGGTACTGCATGGCATAAAGAAATGCATCCACCACCTGCCCGTAGGACTTTCCGCCGCCTGCCGCACCGCCGTAGAGAACCTCGTCCTCCCCGGCACGGATAAAGGCGGCCTGCTTCTTTGTTACGGAAAGGGTAAGCTCCATTTACTCTACCACCCGAATCTGAATCTGTACATCCCGGGGTCCGTCTCCATCCTCTCCGGCAAGCTTTAAGAGGTATTCCGAGACCTTCAGCCTGTCTTTTACGTCCGCTTCCTCATTACGGAGCACCGAGGTCAGGAAGGCCTGCACCTCTTTTTTGTCGGCTACTTTCTTTCGCATGGCATTCACCTCCTTTCTTCCCCAATAGCCTACCACAAAGCGCGGCCTGCCGCCAGTGCATAAAAAAGGCACGGTAAAAAGGCAGTTTTTTACAACCTGATTTTTCCGCTTGTACTGCCCCTGAGGCGTGTGGTACACTGTAGAAAAGGAGGTATACATACATGAAAAGACTTTGCATAATCCTTACAGTCCTGCTGGTCCTGACGGCTCTGCCGGCCGGGGCGGCAGAATCGTATCTCTGGCCGGTGGAGGGATACTATAACATAAGCTCCGGCTTCGGAAAGCGCACGTCGGGCACGCACCGGGGAATCGACATCACCGGGGAATCTGCAGGACTGATTTCCGGCGCGGCGGTGCAGGCCGCGAAAAGCGGTACAATCTCCGCAGTAAGCAGCACTTGTACCCATAACTACCCCAAAAGCAGCTCCTGCGGCTGTGGGGGAGGGTACGGCAATTTCGTTTATATGCTGCATGACGACGGCACGCAGACCCGGTATGCCCATCTGGCCACTGTGTGGGTCGGGAGGGGCCAGACAGTGCACCGGGGACAGACACTGGGCACAGTGGGGTCCACCGGAAGCTCCGCGGGCTATCATCTTCACTTTGAAATCCGCAGTACAGACGGGGAAACCGTATATAATCCCATGCCGCAGAATGGGGACGGGCGGCATACCTATCTGGGAAGCAGTACGGCTATTACAAACTCCATTGCCTATGCATATGGGGGTTCCCCCACACTGAAAGCCAAAATGGAGGGCGGGGAAATTCGCGCAAATGTGCAGAAGTCTTCTGAAGGCTGTCGGATAATCGTGGCCCAGTACAGCGGCGGAAGGCTCGTGCGCATCGATGCAGGAGCGGAGGGCGGGACGGAAGTGCGTTTTGCGGCTCTTGTGGAGGCAGACAGTGCCCGTGTGATGCTTTGGGAAGGGGTTTCTCCGATGGATAGGGCCGTTTTTCTGCAGTGGTAACGGGAAAAATGGTATTTAAAAACGAAAAAATTTGAATTTTGTAAAATAGGGCTTGATTTATGATATAAAAAATGGTAAAATATTTGTAAATTCATTTGGAAGGATGGTTACTACTATGAAATTTTCCCACGAGGTGCAACAAATGCAGTGCGTGGCAAAGGGCGCATGTCACGGTCCGGCTCCCATTCCCGAAGAAGGAAAATGGGTTAAGGTAAAAGAAATCAGTGATATTTCCGGTCTTACGCACGGCATCGGCTGGTGCGCACCCCAGCAGGGTATGTGCAAGCTGACCCTTAATGTTAAGAAAGGTGTTATCGAAGAAGCTTTAATCGAAACATGCGGCTGCTCCGGTATGACGCACTCTGCCGCTATGGCAGGCGAAATCCTGACCGGCAAAACACTTCTGGAAGCACTGAACAGCGACCTTGTTTGCGACGCAATCAATACCGCTATGCGTGAACTCTTCCTGCAGATTGTTTACGGCAGAACACAGACAGCTTTCTCTGAAGACGGTCTGCCCATCGGTGCAGGTCTCGAAGACCTTGGTAAAGGTCTGAGAAGCCAGATTGGTACTGTTTTCTCCACAAAGGAAAAAGGCCCCCGTTATCTGGAACTTGCTGAAGGCTACATCACCAAGATTGCGCTGGATGCAGAAGATCAGATTATCGGCTATAAGTTCGTACATCTCGGCAAGATGATGGACATGATTTCCAAGGGTATGGATGCGAACGAAGCTATGGAAAAAGCTTCCGGCCAGTACGGCAGATTTGATGATGCTGCAAAAGTCATCAATCCGCGTGAGCAGTAGAAAGGAGAAACAAAAATGCCTTTATTTGAAAGCTATGAAAGAAGAATCGACCAGATCGAGGCTACTCTCTCGAAATACGGCATTGCTTCCGTAGAAGAAGCCCGTAAAATTTGTGAGGACAAAGGTCTGGACATCTATAATCTCGTAAAATCCATTCAGCCCATCTGCTTTGAAAATGCTTGCTGGGCATACATCGTAGGCGCGGCAATCGCCATTAAGAAGGGTTATAAGAACGCCAGCGAAGCTGCTGAAATCCTGGGCGAGGGGCTTCAGTCCTTCTGTATCCCCGGTTCTGTTGCAGATGACAGAAAAGTAGGTCTTGGCCACGGTAACCTGGGTGCTATGCTTCTGCGTGACGAAACCAAGTGCTTTGCATTCCTGGCAGGGCACGAATCCTTTGCGGCGGCTGAAGGTGCTATCGGTATTGCACGTTCTGCAAACAAAGTAAGAAAAGAGCCCCTGCAGGTTATTTTAAACGGTCTCGGCAAGGATGCCGCACAGATTATTTCCAGAATCAACGGCTTTACCCATGTGGAAACCGAATTTGATTACTACACGGGTGAGCTGAAAATCGTGAAAGAAACTGCATATTCCAATGGTGAACGTGCAAAAGTACGTTGCTTTGGTGCAGACGATGTACGCGAAGGTGTTGCTATTATGCATCACGAAAAGGTTGACGTTTCCATCACCGGTAACTCCACCAACCCCACCCGCTTCCAGCACCCCGTTGCAGGTACATATAAGAAGGAATGTATCGAACAGGGCAAGAAGTACTTCTCCGTGGCTTCCGGTGGCGGTACGGGCAGAACACTGCATCCCGACAACATGGCAGCCGGCCCTGCTTCCTACGGTATGACCGATACCATGGGCCGTATGCATTCCGACGCCCAGTTCGCAGGTTCTTCCTCCGTTCCGGCACACGTTGAAATGATGGGCCTCATCGGCGCAGGCAATAACCCCATGGTTGGTATGACCGTGGCAGTTGCCGTTGCACTTTCTGAGCTTCTGTAGTATAAATATCCGTATAAAAAGCACATCCGGCCGGATGTGCTTTTTACATGGAAAAATTTTGGTTTTAATCCTTTTTATATTCGGCAATGTTCTCTAATTTACAGTCTAAAATTTCACAAAGACGATTTAAGGTATAGGAATTAATATTTCCGTTTTTTCTTAATCTGTCCAGTTGTCCGGTACTGAATCCGTATTTTTTAATAAGTTGGTATTGGGAGACATTTTTAAGTCTCATTGTCTCCCATAATTTATCATAGACAATCATAAATTAACTCTCCCATGACATAAATATTCTCATTTAAAGTATAAAGTATGATTTTTTTCTTGATAATTGCCCACATACGGGCCATAACAGAAGAAGCGAAGAATAAAAATGTTTGAGGAGGAGAAAAAACCTGCTGCAACCTCCGCATCAAAAGTATTATAAATTAAACAGCCGTCGCGTATTTTCTGTTGTAAGAACGGCCAGTGTCCCGATGTCGATACCGCGAATCTCCGCAATCTTCTCTGCCGTATATGGAAGGTTCAGCGAAGAATTGCGCTTGCCCCGGTTTGGCACAGGGGAGAGGTAAGGGCAGTCGGTTTCCAGAAGTAATCTGTCCAGCGGTACCTCGCGGGCCACATCGATAATATGGCGGGCGTTTTTATAGGTCACCACGCCGCCGAGGGCTATGTGCAGGCCGAGGCGTACCACCTCGCGCATAAACTCCACACTGCCGGAAAAACAGTGCATAACACCGTTCGTTATGCCTTCCTCCTTCAGAATCTGCAGACAGTCACCATGCGCGTCGCGGTCATGCACAACCACCGGCATATCCAGACGCTTTGCCAGTATCAGCTGTTGCCGGAAGGCCGTGCGCTGTACATCCCGCGGCACGTCGTCATAATAATAGTCAAGGCCGATTTCCCCGATGGCAACCGCCTTTTCATGCGCCGCCAATTCCTCTAAATGCCGCAGGGCCTCGCTGGTTACCTCACCGGCACTTTCCGGGTGCACGCCAATGGCCGCGTACACAAAGGGGAAAGCTTCTGCCATACGCAGGCATTCCCGGCTGGCTGCAAGATTATCGCCAATGTTGATGACCGCGTCGATTCCGTTTTCCGGGAGGGACAGAAGCACGGCCTCCCGGTCCGTGTCAAAAGCACTTGCGTTGTAATGGGCGTGTGAATCAATAAACATCGCGTTCACCTTATCTTACTTGGCTTCCGCTTTCAAAATCTTTGTCAGGTGCAATAAGGGATAAATCCTTTCCGTCTGATGCTGCCAGAATCATACCTTCAGACAGAACGCCGCGAAGTTTAACCGGTTTCAGATTTGTAACAACGACAACCTTTTTGCCGATTAAGTCACTTGGATTATAATATTTTGCAATGCCCGATACAATCTGTCTGACTTCATTGCCGATTTTAATCTGTGAAACCAAAAGCTTGTCAGCACCTTCAACGGGTTTTGAATCCATAACTTCGCCGACTTTCAGCTCTATTTTGGCAAAATCGTCAATCGTAATTTCGCTTACTTTTTCTTCCTTTTTAACTTCCTTGGCAGCTTGTTTCTTCGCTTCTTCTACTTCTTTTGTAATTTCTTCAAGCTTTTTCGCTTCGTCAATGCGTTGGAATAGAGGCTTTGCATCTCCGACAAATGTACCCGATTCCGTTTTGCCGAAGCTGTCAAGAGAAGTGATTTCTGTATATGTTGCACCAATCTGTTTCAGTATTTCCTGCGATGTTTCGGGCATAAACGGTGCAAGAAGGATGCCTATAAATCTGATGCCTTCAATTAAGTTATACAAAACAGTTTTAAGTCTTCCCAGGCTCTCCTCGTCTTTGGCAAGTGCCCAGGGCATTGTTTCGTCAATATATTTATTCAGTCTTCTTGCAAGATTCATAATAATTTCAAGAGAATCTGCAACTTTAAATTCATTCATTTTGGCTATAACACTGTCTTTTGTGTCAAGAGCCGTTTGAATTAAATCGTTATCAAATTCGTCGCAAACAGAAGTGTTTTCAATTTTACCGTCAAAATATTTTTTGCTCATTGCAACCGTTCTGTTAACAAGATTGCCAAGCGTGTTTGCAAGGTCGGCATTAAACCGTGAAATAATGGTTTCGTATGTGATAGTTCCATCCTGTGCGTAAGGCATTTCACGAAGCACGTAGTATCGTACAGCATCGACACCGAAATGGCGGACTAAATCATCGGCATAAATCACGTTGCCGAGAGATTTGCTCATTTTGCTGTCGCCGTTTAATAGCCATGGATGACCAAACACCTGCTTCGGCAGCGGTTCGCCAAGTGCCATAAGAATGATAGGCCAGTAAATCGTGTGGAAACGAAGAATGTCTTTTCCGATAATATGCACATTTGCAGGCCAATATTTTTTGTATAAATCGCCGCTTCCGTCTACATCGTATCCAAGTGCTGTAATATAGTTGGAAAGCGCGTCAATCCAGACATATATAACATGGTTTTCGTCAAAGCTTACAGGAACGCCCCACTTAAAGGAGGAACGTGACACACAGAGGTCCTGTAATCCCGGTTTGATAAAGTTATTCACCATTTCTTTTTTTCTGGATTCAGGCATAATAAACTCAGGATTTTCTTCAATGTGCTTCATAAGTTTGTCCTGATATTTGCTTACTTTAAAGAAATAGGCTTCTTCTTTGGCTTTTTTCACTTCTCTTCCGCAGTCCGGGCATTTCCCGTCTACAAGCTGTGTTTCGGTAAAGAAGGTTTCACACGGCACGCAGTAGTGCCCTTCATATTCGCTTTTATAAATATCGCCCTGGTCATAAAGCTTTTTGAATATTTTCTGAACCACTTTTTCATGATAGTCATCTGTAGTTCTGATAAATTTATCATAGCTTGTATTCATTAAATCCCATATGGTTTTAATTTCTCCCGCAACACCGTCTACATACTGCTTGGGAGAAACGCCTTGCTCTTTGGCAATTTCTTCAATTTTCTGACCATGCTCGTCCGTGCCTGTCAAAAAGAAAACATCATTTCCCATCTGCCGTTTAAAACGTGCAATCGCATCCGTTAAAATGATTTCATAGGTGTTTCCTATGTGTGGTTTTCTTGATGTGTATGCAATCGCCGTGGTTATATAAAATTTTTCCATTATGCTCTGTCCTTTCGAAAAACTATTATTGTTTTATTATATCTTTATTTTTCCAATTTGTAAAGGGGAAAACAGAATTTTTCATATAAAAAAGGATTTTTCGCAAAATTTCTTGCGAAAAATCCGCTTTTCCTACCTGAATAGTGTACTTTTTATGCGATATGCATAAGCATAAGACCGGTAAAAGCGGTCAAAATGCCACAGAATCCCTTTAAATTCATTTTTTCTTTAAACAGCAGGTGTGCCATTAGTGCAGACAAAATCAGGTTTGCTCCCTGAAGAACCGGATAAATCTGCGCCGCCGATAAAAAGCCCGCCGCCATGGTTTTGGTTACGCTGTTTAAGTACAGGAAAAAAGCCATGGCGAAATATAACCCTATATGATGTCTGCTGTATAGTATCGGCGCGGTTTTGGGAGTGCTTTTACGCACGGAGATAAAAAGGTATAGGCAAAAGAGCAGAAGAAAACCGAACGCATACATATAGAAGTTAAATATTTCGGCACCCTGCCCAATTTCGCGCACATATATTTTCTGCGAAAAATCAGCAAGGGCTGAGCCAACGCTCCCCACAATCAGAATGAGCAGACCTCGGATGTGCAACCGGCCGGCAATGCCTTTATTATATTTGGACATAATCAGGACTGCGCCGAACAAAACGCCCATTCCCAGCCATTCACCGGCAGAAATCGGGGTTTTATAGACTGCATAATCCAGAAGACACGTCACCACCGTTCCCAGCATGGTAAAAATGCTTAGAAACATATACGCCTCGTTGCGGTAGGCGAACATCCAGGCAACACAAAAGGTGCTCATGCTGAGACCTGCCAGAACAAAAATTCCGAGAGCACTACCCGAAGCGGAAAAAAGGGAAAGTCCGGCCTTCGGAAGCGCGAGCAGAAAACCAATCAGGGCACAGAAAAGCATCCGCATCAGGTTTATAAAGAGGCATTCCCGCATGCTTTTCATGTCCCGGCTTATCGTTTTGCCGCAAAACCCTTTGGCAACGCCGGCGAATAGTGCAGCTGTAAGATATAAGTAACCCATTATTCTCTCCTTATATTACCGGGGCGTCTCCGAGGTCCGGCACCGGGAGCGGAACGCCGCCCTGCTTTGCGGATTCGATGGCAACGAGTCCGGGAATATTACATCTTGCGGCAAACCAGGCGTTCAGCACAGGTTGCTTTCTTTTGGCCACGGCCGTACAAAAATCATCTATCAAGAGCTGATGGGACGCCATGTGCCCATTTTTCAGTCCTCGAAATTCCGCAGGAATTCGAGCGTATTCCTCTTTCTGTATTTCCGCGGGAGAATTCCACTGCCATTCGCCGTTTGCCACTCTTTCCTTAAAGTCCGGAAGCATCTTGTTTTGTACCATATCGGCGGGATTTACATAATCACTCACATCCGTAAGCTTGATTCTTTCTGTCTCACTCTCAAAATCCTTTTCATAGAGAAGATGCTGGGCATTGTTAAACTCATAACTTCCCTTTGTGCCATACAAGGAAGAAATGTAGGAGCTGGGTTTTCCATAGCCAAACCCTCGCGCCTCTGTTACGCGGGCTGTGCCCCCATTGGCAAGTTCCATAAACACGTACTGGTTAATAAATTCATTTTCCCACACATTGCCATCCTTTTGAAAAGCAGCATCTTCGGTCCCGCAACCGAAGCACGCCACTTTCTTTACATAAGAATTTACAGCCGACAAAATCATTGCCGTGGAATGCGTCGGATAAAACAGCGGCGGCATTCCTCTCTCCTCTTTCACTTTACCATAACTAATATCATCGATATGATGATAATACTGCGATGCTCCATAAGAAAATTCTCCAAAAAATCCCTTTTGGTACGCTTCTCGGCAAAACATGGCACAGGGGTAATAGTAGCAGGTTTCCCCAATCATGTAGGTAAGGCCGGTTTTTTTCACGAGACTGACAATTTCCCGGCATTCCTCTACCGAAGAGGCCATCGGAACGGCAGAAAACACATGCTTCCCCGCCCGAAGTGCGCGAATGGAAATGTCGCCGTGCTGATGTCGGCGTGTGAAATTTGCGATACAGTCAATATCCTTTCGCTCCAGTGCTTCTTCAAAGCTTCCGATGATTTCAACGTCGAACTCTGCAGCAAAGGCCTTCGCTTTCTCCGGAAGAAGATCGCATACATACACCCGTTCCGTGTTCGGGTGTGCACGGAAAATCTCTACGAAGTGATGCGCGAACGCACCACAGCCGATTATGGCAACCGAAAATTTTTGTTCCATAAAAACAACTCCTTTTTTAAAGTACCCACAGTATATAAAATTCCGTACGGAAAAGCAATACAAAAAACAGACATGAATTTGTCATTTTTGAACTTCTTTATTTTTTATACTTTGGAAAATAGGATTTTATTATTTACAAATTTATCTTTTTGTGATACCATAAGAGAAGGGGGTGTATGGAAAATGCGAATGGAGGAAATTCGACCCTTTGTGCGGCAGGCACTTGTGGGAACACTGAATAAAACAAATATGCAGGACGTGTACGTGCGGATAAAAAGCGTGGACTGCCGTCTGTTTTATATTCTGTCGGGCGTCGGAAGCATGACGATTGCTGGCGTGCGGTACCACATTGCGCCCGGAACGGTTATCTTGTTTCGGGCCGGGACGGAATACATATGGGAGATTGAGAAGGTGCGGTATTACGCCGTGAATTTTGATTATACCCATGCCTTTGCACACATCAGGGAGACCTTTCATCCGGTGCACAGTGCGGCTTTTCATGTGTCGCAGGTCATAGAATGTCCCTTCTTTACGGATACACCGAGTCTGAATGCACCGATTGTTCTGCAGGATGCACCGGTGCAGGAGCGGATGCTGAATCAAATTACGACGGAATACTGCGTGCGCGGTGCCTACACGGATATGCTGCTGTCTGCGCTGCTTACGTCCGTTATCATCAGCGTGGTGCAGATGGCCGCCGATGAAAAAAGACCGAAGGAGCACGCAAATGCTGCGCTCGTACGGCGAATAATAGACTTTATCAATACCCGGTATGACAGCAATACTTCCAATGAAAGCATTGCCGAACATTTTCATTTTAACAGTGCCTATTTAAACCGGATATTCAAAGCATACACCGGCAGTACCATGCATGAGTTCCTGATTTCGCGCCGCATTGTTTCCGCCATGGAAATGCTTCGGTCGCAAAAAAATTCTGTGGGGGATGTGGCATACAGATGCGGGTTTCAAAGCCTGCATCATTTCACAAAAAGCTTTAAGGCACGTGTCGGTATGACGCCGTCGGCATATCGCCAGCGTGTAGTCTGAAGAAAGGTCTTGACAAAAGCAGAAAGTTATAATATAATGGAAAAAAATTTTACAGGATGTGATTGTATGGCACTGAAAAAGGGCGATTTGATTTTATTTCAGGGAGATAGCATTACCGATTGCGGCCGAAGCCGGGAAGATTTAACGGATCTGGGACCGGGTTATCCGCATCTGGTGGCGGCCAGCCTTGGTGCACTTCGGTCCGAGCAGGAGCTTCGGTTTTTAAACCGCGCCATATCCGGCAACCGTACCAGCTGCCTTCTGGACCGTTGGTCGGAGGATTGCATAGAGCTTCGTCCGGCACTTTTGTCCATTCTTGTGGGCATTAACGATGTATGGCATCGGGAAAAGGGAATCGGGAATACGGATGCAGAGCTGAAGGCGAATTATACCGCACTTCTGACCCGCGTGCGCGAAGAATTGGGAGATATCCCCGTTGTAATGCTGGAGCCATTCCTCACGCCCGATAGTGTAGCGAATATCAAAAGAGAAGAAGTGGACAGTGTCCGTGCGATTGTCAGGGGACTGGCTGAAGGGTTCGGGGCCACATTCGTCCCGCTTGATGCACCGCTTGCGGCGGTCTCAGAAGCGTTCCCGCCTCATGCTCTAACAAAAGAAGGCGTGCATCCCACTGAACAGGGACATGCCATTATTGCCAAGCACTGGCTGGATGCCGTGTTGCCGCTGTTATAGACATATAGTTTTTCAGAAAAAGGCTGAGTAACAAAATGTGCATACCACACAAGGCAAAAAAATGGAGCTGTAATATTACAGCTCCATTTTTTTCTCGCCTGTTCCGGCCTTTTTACAGCCTCTTTCGTAATATGTATTATTTTGTACCGAACAAACGATCTCCTGCATCGCCGAGACCGGGCATGATGTAGGCATCCTCATTCAGCTTTTCATCCAGCGCGGCGGTATAAATATCCACATCCGGGTGCTGGGCCTGTACATACGCTACACCTTCCGGTGCCGATACCAGGCACATCAGACGGATGTTCTTGCAGCCCCGCTCCTTCAGCATCTGAATCGCATCCGACGCACTGCCGCCGGTAGCCAGCATCGGGTCCGTGACAATGACAAGACGTTCGCTGATGTCGCTGGGCAGCTTGCAGTAATAAACAATGGGTTTATGCGTATCATGGTCGCGGTAGAGACCGATATGTCCCACCCGGGCTACCGGCAGGAGCCGCAAAAGCCCGTCCACCATACCGAGACCGGCCCGCAGAATGGGAACGACCGCCACCTTCTTACCGGAAATCTGTTTCGCCGTCATTTTCTGCATCGGCGTTTCGATTTCCACATCCTCCACCGGAAAATCCCGCGTGACCTCGTAGCCCATCAGCATGGAAATCTCGTCCAGAAGCTCCCGGAAATCCTTCGTTCCTGTGTCCTTTTTCCGCATGATGGTCAGCTTATGCTGAATCATCGGATGGTCCAAAACGTGCAATGTGTTCATTCTGTTTCTCCTTCCACAATATATTTCAGCACCTCTTTGGCTTTCTCGTGCTGTGTATACACCAGTTTATCGTGTTTCTCTGTGTCCATAATTCGTTTGATGCCCACATACAGCTCCGGACGGCTGAAATCCATCGTCTCTGCCACAGGTTTTCCCGCCAGCGGCACAGCACAGATTTCACCATCCTCGTTTGTCAGCCCACCTGCCAGGCTTTCCTCAGATACCAAGCCCTCCAGCGGCTCAAAAAATAGCTTCTTATCCTCAAAGAAAATGTCTTTAATAATGTAAAGCCGCACATTTTTATCCAGAAAGGAATAGTTGAATCCCTGTTCTCTGTCCACATCGTAGCTAAGTAGATTCTGGTCCCGGATGGCCATCATACGGTAGTTCAGTTTTACGGTTCCGTCACCGTTAATGTCCCCGATAATAGCAGAGATGGCATCTTCGGCCCGGGCAAACTGACTTTCGTCACCGTAGGTGTCGCTGACGTAGGCCAGCACCATGTCCGGATTCTGTTTTTGTATCACATCAATCAGAAGATATGTTGCGGAGAACGCAAAAAAGAGGACAATAAAAACAACGATTTTATAATGATACCAAAAATTTTCAATTTTTTTACGGAAGCCCTGGGGTTTTTCCGTCATGGACGCACCTCCTTTCTTTATACAACAACGCCCTTTTGCAACATAATGTTGGCATAAATGGCGGTTTCCCCCGTAGCAATGATAGCATAAGCCTCCTTTGCTTTTTCATAAAAAGCAAACCGCTCAATTTCGGCAAATGCGGTCTCTCCGCGCGTATCCACAGCAGAAACGGCCCTTTTATACTCGTCCCAGATGGGTGTTTTTGCAGTATCGCCGGGAACAACCTGCATCAGGGACACCGGCTTTTCCACATAGGTGTCAAGCGGAAATAATTGTAAAATCGCTTCCAGAAGCTCCGGCACGCCGTGCCCGTCGGCGCGGATAACAATGGCATTTTTCCCGACAGATTCGCAGGGGAAATTTCCGTCTGCAATTACAAGCGTGTCACCGTGCCCCATTTCGCACAGCACCTTTAAAAGGTTGGGAGATAAAATTGCGGGAATACCTTTTAACATCTGAGTTCTCCTTTTCTATAAAATGACTTCGCCTGCCGCACTGGCCCCACCGAAGTTTCCGGTAGCATCCGCAAAGCCAAAGGCGTACAGTGCGCCGTCAACGATAAAGCGGATTCTGAAAACGCGGCCGTTTAGAGTGGACACATTGTAGCTATCAAACACAACTTCTGCCTTAGTGCTGTCACCGTCAAACACGCGGGAGGTAGCAATTTCGCCGCCCTCTGCATCAAGAAGCTGTACCTGCACCCGTCCCGAAGCGTTGATATACATGGCATTCTTTTCGGTAAAGCATACTTTCCGGGTGAGAAGCGTGCCGTCTCCGCGCAGAGAAACGAAGCCATCCCGCCGAAGCTTTGCAATTCCGGTAGCACCGCCGGAATACATACCGTTTGTCATTGCGGACTGCCCGGCACGGGCTCTGTCGCCGGCAAAGCCGATATAATAAATCCAGAGTTCATCACCGCGGATGATGGTCACACCGCCTACAGATTGCACATATCCTCTGTCCCAGATTCCTTCGCCGACAGAGGCGTTGATGATACTATCCCGGCACGGTCTGGAAAAATGATATCCGTCGCGGCTATACATGGGAATCAGTTCTGTTATTTTGGGAACGCCGTGCGCCTCGCATATATTGTTTTCCGGGCCGAAGGTTACCTGGAACATGCCCAGCATAATACTCTCATATCCCACACAATCCACATTGTAAAGCTGCGGAGTCATACCAATATACGGATTCGGCTTGTCCAGCGCATCGCAGGAGAGCCAGCGGTGCTCTTCACTTGCATCCCACGTGGCCCCGGCCAGAAAATCGTCACATTCCCGGTAACGCCTTGCTCTGTACCAGCCGGTTTCATTTGCCTCAATACTGCGTATACTGTAGACCCATTTTTTGCGGAAGGGATTGTAGAAAATGGTACTTCTGTCACCCAGTGCGTTGGTGAATCTGAATTTTTCAAAATGCAGACCGTCACGGCTTACTGCCGCCATACCCCGGCCCATGCCGCCGGGATTTCGCATAAACAGCTTGTACCGCTCCGCGGCGGGAGCAGAATAGTCAATAAAAACAGCATTCGAGTCCGGGCGCAGAAACGAAAGGTCTCCTTCAAAAACGCCCTCCTTGATTTGCTTTTCCAGCTCAAAGCCTTCATAGGGAAGTATAATGTTAGTTCCCTTTACAAATCCCAGGTCAGGTCGCTCCCAGTGCAGACCGTCTTTGGAAACGGCATAGCAGGAATGGCGAAGCCAGCCGGCCTCGTACCATGCCTTGAAAATTTTTTCTTCCTCATCATACCAGATGCCGCCGCTTTTGGGGCAAGCCAGAGGAATAGGGTCATTTTCCCACTCGGTTTCTGCTTTTAGTACCGGATTACCGTCGTATTTTTTCGCCTTATGAAATACGGGCTGCAAAGTGGTTTTCTCAATCAGAAAGTCGTCCACAAAAAGCTGCCGGCCCACACTTATGTCAATCACTTCCGGCGGATTTTTCAGATACGGAACATCCTCCGGCGAGGACGGCTGGTCTGCAAAATTGTCCGGAAGCAGAATGTTATTATACAGTTTTTCCATAAATAAAGGTCTCCTGTATGCAATTGGTATATATAAAGTATACCATAGGAGAAAAACAAAGTCAAGATTTTACGGTTAGTGCAGTAAGACTCGAACACAATATGCCATAAACTTGCCAAATTTCAATCCTTTTGATTTGTCGGTTTTGCAGGGCTGACGTATATTTGCAGGATTTTCTGCAGTATTATGATGAATTTATGTTTTTAAACCATATCGGGTTCAAGTCTTACTGCACTACAGCTTTACTTTTTCCTCGCAGTATACACAGCGGTAAATGCCGTTTTCCTCGCTCACCGGGTAAAAGGCATGGCGAAGCTCCTGTTCCTTAGACGAGATGCAGGACGGATTTTTGCATCGGAGCTTATCGAATACAACGGAATCTGCAAATGGAGCCACATCCGCTGCTGTGCTTTCCAGAAGCTTTAAGATTAGTGCCATACGCATATATTTGCCGCAGAGCACCTGCAGGAAGTAACAGGCGCGCGGGTCCGCATCCACGGAAACACTGATTTCGTTGACACGGGGCAGGGGATGCATCACGATTAAATCCTCTCGTGCCCGATTCAGCTTTTCTGCTGTGAGAATATAGCTGTCTTTCAGGCGTTCGTATTCCTCCGGATTTTCAAATCGTTCCCGCTGAATCCGGGTCATGTACAGAATATCCAGCTCGGGCAGTACGACCTCAAGGCTTGTTGCCTGCCGGTAGGCAATGCCTTGCCCCTCCAGAATTTCCCGCTTCACATAGCTGGGCAGTGCCAGCTCTTCCGGGGAAATCAGCACAAAATTTGTCCCCGGATACCGGGCCAGTGCCGCAATCAGGGAGTGGACGGTGCGCCCGTATTTCAGGTCACCGCAAAAGCCGATGGTCAGATTTTCCAGCGAGCCGCGTTTTCTCTTTATCGTAAGAAGGTCGGCAAGGGTCTGGGTGGGATGGCAGTGGCCGCCGTCACCGGCATTGATAACGGGAACGGAAGCGTTTTGTGCGGCCACATAGGGCGCGCCTGCCATGGGGTGTCTTATAGCCATAATATCGGCGTAACAGCTGAGCACCCGGGCGGTGTCGGCCATGCTTTCACCCTTGGAGGCAGAGGAACTGTTCGGCTCGGAAAAGCCCAGCACATTTCCGCCCAGCTCGTACATCGCCGCTTCAAAGCTAAGACGCGTACGGGTGGACGGCTCAAAAAACAGGGTAGCCAGCTTCTTGCCGCGGCATTTCTCTGCATATTTTGCAGGATGATCCATAATGTCTTCGGCGGTGGAAAGAAGGCCGTCAATTTCTGCTGTTGTTAAATCGAGTATATCAATAACACTGCGTTTCATTTTACATCACCTTTTGTATCCAGGATTCATCGGAGGGGTTGTTGCGGAAGGCAATCAGCCGGGCCACGTCCTCGGGACGGATGTACCCTTCCTCGGCGGCACATTCGGCAATCACGTCAAAGTTTGTCAGAGAAATATTCTTAACGTTTGCTTCTTCCAGGCGTTTAATGCCCTTTGCCATGCCGTAGGTAAAGATGCTGACAACGCCCAGTACCTCTGCCCCTGCTTCACGCAGTACGTCTACCACTTCCAGAACACTGCCGCCGGTGGAAATGAGGTCCTCTACAACAACGACCTTCTGTCCTTTTTCCAGCTTACCTTCAATCTGATTCTGTCTGCCATGGTCTTTTTTGCCGGAACGGACGTAACCCATGGGCATATCTAAAATGTGTGCGGTAATGGCGGCGTGCGCAATGCCGGCAGTGGACGTACCCATCAGCACTTCTGCTTCCGGATAGTGGGTTTTGATAAGCTCGGCAAGGCCGTTTTCAATATCATTCCGGACGGCCGGTGCCGTCAGTGTCAGACGGTTATCGCAGTATACCGGACTTTTGATACCGCTTGCCCATGTGAAGGGTTCGTCGGGTCTGAAGAAGACCGCTTTAATTGAAAGTAAGTCTTTTGCAATTCTTTTTTCCATTGTATTTCTCTCCTTATCCTACAAATTCTTTAACGCATCTTTCATACGCCGCCACGGGGTCATCTGCCGCCGTGATGGGTCTGCCGACCACGATATAGTCAGAGCCGAGTGCTTTCGCGCCTTCCGGCGTGGTAATACGCTTCTGGTCACCCACATCGCCGTCTGCAAAGCGAACGCCGGGCGTTACGGTGACAAAAGATTCGCCGCATACATCATGTACTTTTCCGGCTTCAAGGGGAGAACACACAACGCCGTCAAGGCCTGCCACTTTTGCATTCTTTGCATAGTGCATAACCACTTTGTCAATAGGCTCGTTTATGAGAAGGTCACTCTTCATATGGGCTTCATCCGTGCTTGTCAGCTGGGTAACGGCAATGAGAAGCGGGCGTGTGCCATCGGGACGGGTAAGTCCCTCAATTGCCGCTTCCATCATGGGGATGGTACCGGAGGCGTGGAGGTTTGTCATATCTACGTCAAGGCGCGATAAAACCGCCATGGATTTTTTAACGGTGTTCGGAATGTCACAAAGCTTTAAGTCAAGGAAAATTTTATGTCCCCGTTCTTTAATCTGGCGCACAATATCAGGGCCTGCGCCGTAGAAAAGCTCCATACCGATTTTAACGAAGGGCTTCTTCCCTTCAAATTTGTCTAAAAATGCAAGGCATTTTTCTGCGCTGTCAAAGTCACAGGCAATAATAACATCTTTTCCCATTTTTCTCTTCCTTTCTATTTTGCACTGCCGATGATATCGCGCAGCGTGCTGATTCTGTATTTTTCCATCACGCGGGGCAAGTCCGCAATGATATCGCGGCAAGCATAGGGATTCACAAGGTTTGCCGCACCGACTTCTACCGCCGTAGCCCCTGCCATCATCATTTCGATGACATCTTCCGCTTTTTCCACGCCGCCGATGCCCACCACGGGGATTTTAACAGCGTTTGCCACCTGATACACCATCCGTACTGCCACGGGGAAAATGGCCGCGCCGGAGAAACCGCCCATTTTATTGGCAATAATGGGTTTTCCGGTTTTGAGATTGATACGCATACCTAAAAGGGTGTTAATAAGACTGATGCCGTCCGCCCCTGCTTCTTCGCAGGCCTTTGCAATAGCAACAATGTCGGTAACGTTGGGGGAGAGCTTGATGATAACCGGCTTTGTTGTCTTTTCTTTTACGGCACGGGTTACTTCTGCCGCATTTTCCGGCACCGTACCAAAGCTCATGCCGCCGCCGTGTACGTTGGGACAGCTGACGTTGATTTCCAGCCAGCCCACTTCTTCACATTTATCAAGCAATTCTGCACAGTGGACATATTCCTCCACGGCAAAGCCGCTGATGTTTGCCATAACCTTTTTATGAAAGCACTTTTTCATGCGCGGCAGTTCTTCGCTGATAACCTTATCCACACCGGGGTTTTGCAGTCCTACGGCGTTAATCATCCCTGCCGTACATTCCGCAATTCTGGGCGTGGGGTTTCCGAAGCGCGGTTCTTTGGTTGTCCCCTTAAAAGAGAATGTACCTAAAATATTGATATCGTAAATCTCAGCAAATTCATATCCATACCCGAATGTGCCGCTGGCAGGAATGACGGGATTATCCATTTCAATACCGCAAAGGGTTACCTTTGTATCTACCATAAAATTTCCTCCTTCCGAAGAACGGGGCCTTCCTTGCAGATGCGCTTGTTGCCGTAAATCGTCTTGCAGGAGCAGCCCATGCAGGCACCGAAGCCACAGCCCATTCTTTCTTCAAAGCTGAGCTGTCCTTCCGTCTTCGTTGCCCCGAAAACGGCTTTCAGCATCGGCTCGGGACCGCAGGTGTAAAAATAGGAATACTCTTTTCCGAGTGCGTCGGTTACAAAGCCCTTCGTGCCGTAGGAGCCGTCTACCGTTGTCACTTCCACTTCGGCACCGAGGGCACGGAATTCTTCTTCGTAGAAAATTTCATCTTTTGTATTAAAACCGAGTACCACGCGCACTTTCCTGCCTTCCGTAATCAGCTTTTTGCAAAGCATGAACATGGGCGGTACGCCTACGCCGCCGCCGAGAAGAAGGGGCGCGTCGCCCGAAACGGAAGTATCATACCCGTTTCCGAGACCTGTCAGCACATCCAGCGTACCCTCTTTCATTTCTGCCATCTGCGCCGTTCCTTTTCCCACCACCTTATACAGAATGGTCAGCACATTTTCTTCTGCGTCGCAAACGGAAATGGGACGGCGGAGGTACAGCCCGTCCAGTTTGATATTCACAAACTGTCCCGGTGCCGTGATAGCAGAGGTGTCGCCCGAAAGACGCATACGGTATACGTCTTTTGTAAGCGGTGTATTTTCAATGATTTCAAAAAAACCCTGTTTCATGATTTCTCCTTATGCGTCTATGGTCGAGATGGAAAGCGTCGTTTCCTCCAGAACGTCCAGAAGAACACGCACGGTATCGAGTGCGGTGAAGATGGTGATATTGTTATCTGTAGCATACCGGCGGATGTAATACCCATCTGTTGCCTGGTCGGTCGAGCCTATGTCACGGGTGTTGATAATATACGCAATATGCCCCTGACGGAGCGCATCCAGAATTTCGTTGCTTCCTTCGCTGATTTTGCGGAGGACGTGGGTGCGGATGCCGTTTTCCTTCAGATATTTTGCCGTGCCTTCCGTTGCCTGGATATTGAAACCGAGATTGTAGAAGCGGCGAATGAGCGGCAAGGCTTCTTCCTTATCTTTATCTGCAATTGTTGCAAATACGGTGCCGTAATTCTGCAAATGCATACCCGAGGCCTGCAGTGCCTTATAAAGGGCGCGGTTTAATTTGTCATCATAGCCAATTGCTTCGCCTGTGGACTTCATTTCCGGTGAGAGATAAGCGTCAAGTCCCCGGATTTTATTGGAGGAAAATACCGGAACTTTTACATAATAACGATTCTTTTCTGCCGGATATAAATCAAATATACCCTGTTCCTTCAGGCTCTTGCCTAAAATAACCTCGGTGGCAATATCCGCAAGGCTGAATCCCGTTGCTTTGGAAAGGAAGGGTACGGTACGGGAAGAACGGGGATTTACTTCGATAATATACACATCATCCTTCTCGTCAACGATAAACTGAATGTTGTAAAGACCGACAATGCCAATGCCGAGACCGAGTTTCTTTGCATAACCGAGGATTGTACCCTTTACCTTGTCGGAAATACTGAAGGTGGGATATACGCTGATGGAGTCGCCGCTGTGAACGCCTGTTCTTTCTACAAGCTCCATGATGCCCGGCACGAATACGTCCCGTCCGTCACAGATAGCGTCAACTTCCACTTCCTTACCCTGAATGTATTTATCCACCAGTACGGGCTTGTCCTCGTCAATTTCAACCGCCGTTTTGAGGTACTGCCGAAGCTGTTCTTCGCATCCTACAATCTGCATGGCACGGCCGCCGAGCACGAAGCTGGGGCGAACCAGAACGGGGTAGCCGATTTCTGCCGCCGCTTTCACGCCGTCCTCAATTTTAGTTACGGCTCTGCCCTTCGGCTGGGGAATTTCCAAAGCTTCCAGAATCTTTTCAAAGCTGTCACGGTTTTCGGCGCGCTCAATGGCATCGCAGTCCGTACCGATAATGGCTATGCCGCGGTCACGAAGGGGTGCGGCAAGGTTAATGGCCGTCTGACCGCCGAGAGATGCAATAACACCTTCCGGCTTTTCAAATTCCAGAATATTCATAACATCCTCGGTGCAGAGCGGCTCAAAGTACAGCTTGTCTGCCGTCGTGTAATCTGTCGAAACCGTTTCGGGGTTGTTATTGATAATAATGGCTTCATAGCCGGAATTTTTAATGGTTGTAACGGCATGGACGGTAGAATAGTCAAATTCAACGCCCTGTCCGATACGGATAGGACCTGCGCCCAGCACTACCATCTTCTTTCTGTCCGTAAGACGGGACGCATTCTCGCCCGTATAGGAGGAATAGAAGTAGGGAATATATGCGTCCGTATGGAAGGTATCTACCATTTTGTATATCGGGAAAATATTTTCCTTTTTGCGGAGGTTGAATACTTCCACTTCGCTCTTGTTCCAGAGTTTTGCAATATATTTATCGCCAAAGCCCATTTTCTTTGCCGCTTTCAGGGTTTCCACACAGCCCGGCTTTTCTGCAATTACGCTTTCCATGTCTACAATGCGTTTGACAGCTTCCAGGAAAAAGGCCGTGATTTTCGTCACATCATGCAGTTTTTCCACGGAAGTACCGAGGCGCATCAGTTCTGCAATGGCAAAAATGTTATCGTCTTTAAACTCCGTAATATAGTCAAGAAGTTCTGCTTCCGACTTGCCGTCAAATTTCGGCAGATGGAAATGATATGCTCCCGTTTCCAGAGAGCGGACGGATTTTAAGAAGCATTCTTCAAGTGTGGAGCCAATGCCCATAACCTCACCCGTGGCTTTCATCTGTGTGCCGAGTGTATTCGGTGCAGAGGCGAATTTATCAAAGGGGAAACGGGGCAGCTTTGCAATGATATAGTCGAGACGCGGTTCCTTCGCCGCCGTTGTGTTGGCAATCTGAATGTCGGTAAGACGCATACCCACAGCAATTTTTGCTGTCACGCGGGCGATGGGATAGCCGCTTGCCTTGGAGGCGAGGGCGGAAGAACGGGAAACACGGGGGTTTACCTCAATCAGATAATATTCGCTGGAGGTGGGATTTAAGGCAAACTGTACGTTGCAGCCGCCTTCGATTTTCAGCGCGCGGATGATTTTAATCGCGCTGTCATTCAGCATTTTTTCGTCTTCTTTGGAAAGCGTCATAATAGGAGCTACCACAATGGAGTCGCCGGTATGTACGCCTACGGGGTCCACGTTTTCCATGCCGCAGATGGTGATGGCGTTATCGTCTGCATCACGCATAACTTCAAATTCGATTTCCTTATAGCCCTTTACGCTCTTTTCGATAAGTACCTGATGTACGGGGGAAAGAACAAAGGCATTTTTGCCGATGTCAATGAGTTCTTCTTCATTGTTTGCAAAGCCGCCGCCGGTACCGCCCAATGTAAAGGCAGGACGAAGCACCACAGGGTAACCGATTCTTTTTGCCGCTTCCCTTGCTTCTTCGAGATTATATGTGATTTCGGAAGGAATCGTTGGCTCACCGATGGACTGGCAAAGCTCCTTGAACAGCTCGCGGTCCTCTGCCCGTTCAATGCTTTCGCTCGTTGTGCCTAAAAGCTCTGTACCGCATTCCTTCAAAACTCCTTTTTTCTCCAGCTGCATTGCCAGATTCAGACCGGTCTGTCCTCCGATGCCGGGAACGATGGCATCCGGCCGCTCATAGCGGAGAATTTTTGCCACATATTCCAGTGTCAGCGGCTCCATGTACACCTTGTCTGCAATGGTGGTGTCAGTCATAATCGTAGCAGGGTTAGAGTTGCAGAGTACTACCTCGTACCCCTCTTCCTTGAGGGCCAGGCAAGCCTGGGTGCCGGCATAGTCAAATTCTGCCGCCTGCCCGATAACAATCGGCCCGGAGCCGATAATCAGAATTTTTTTCAGGTCTTTTCTCTTTGCCATTGTTTTTTCCTCCTATTTCTTATATACAACCTGTCCGCCTGAGACGGTCAGGTAATTGACAGCATCTAAGGTTTTTCCAAGGAAGGGCGTTGCCTTTCCCTTGGAAAGAAAGATTTCCTCTGTAACGACACGGCTTTCCGAAAGATTCCAGACGGAGAAGTCCTCGCCGAAGGGAATCCCAAACCGCTTTCTGGGGTTTATGCACATCAGCTCTATCAGTTTTTCCATTGTCATAAGACCGGTTTTTACAAAGTGGGTATACATCGCCGGAAATGAAGTTTCAATTCCCACAACACCGAACGCACTTTTTTCAAGTCCTCTTCCTTTTTCTTCTGCCGAGTGGGGAGCATGGTCGGTGGCAATCATGTCGATGGTTCCATCGAGAAGTCCTTCAATCAGTGCTTCCTTATCTTCCCTGCCGCGAAGAGGCGGGTTCATTTTAAACCGTCCGTCCTCCATGAGGTCACTGTCGTCAAAAATCAGATAGTGGGGCGCAGTTTCGCAGGTGATGTCTACGCCCTCCCGCTTGGCTTTCCGAATGATCTCTACGCTTTCTTTAGTAGAAATGTGACATACATGGTAGGCACATCCCGTTTCCCTGACAAGCTTTATATCCCTGGCAATCGGACCGTATTCGCTTTCCGAGCAGATGCCCCGGTGTCCGTGGGCACGGGCGTAGGCACCGTCATGAATGTAGCCGCCGTGAAGGAGGCTGTTGTCCTCGCAATGTGCCGCGATAATTTTCCCACACTTTTTTGCAAGTTCCATGGCAGAGCGCATCATGCTCTCGCTTTGTACGCCCCGTCCGTCATCAGAAAAAGCGATGGCGTCCATTCCGGCAAAATCCACCAGTTCTTCGCCCTTTTCACCCTTCGTTATCGCACCGAGGGGATACACGTTTATTACAGCATCCCGCGCAATGGCGTCCTTTTGCACTTTGAGTGCCTCCGGACAGTCAGGTACCGGGTCCAGATTCGGCATGGTGCAAACGGCAGTAAAGCCGCCCGCTGCCGCCGCCCGGGAGCCGGTGGCCATGGTTTCCTTATACAAAAAACCCGGCTCACGGAAATGCACATGCACATCACAGAGGCCGGGGAGAACAGTTGTAGTCTCAAAATGGGAAAAATCAGGTGCAAAACGGCGGATAAGCGCACATTTCTCGTCGCTTTTGCCGTTTACCAAAAGCATATTCTTTATCGCCTGTATCTCTTTTTCTTGCATTTTTGTTCCTTTCCGGGCAATAAAAAAGCCGCCCTCTAAAAAGCAAGACGCACCAAAAATACAGCCGCCGCCGGGCTGCAATTGCAATCTTGCCGGCATCTCTGTGCCGTCCTTAAAGATTTATCCTATATAGTATACCACAGAATGTACGGCTTGTCAAGAAAAACCTACTCTGTTTCCAATTTTTTTCGATTTTGGCCTCCCGACGGATGTGGAGGCCAAAATCAGAAAAAGTTTTATAAGTGCATGGTGGTTCCCGCCGGAATCTGCACAGGTTCCCCCTCTGCATCCACCCATACATCGGTGGCAGAAGGATTATGCACGATTTTTCCGTCCATGGAAACCACAAGACTGCGTACTGCGGTTATGTATTCATAAATTTCAATGTTGGTTGCAAGCCATACGCTGTCTGCCTTCTGATACCATTCTTCGCCGCCGTCAGTGGTTACGGTGCGGCAGATTTCCTCCAGAAGCTCCCAGTTATTATCTCTATTAAATTCATAGCTGTGCCCCCATATGTACAAAAGACCGCCGATACGGGGGGCTTGCATAAATGTGCGTGCAGCTTCAAGGCCTTCTTTGTGATGGCAGGTGGGATGCCAGGTGAGAAAATTCTGCGGCCAGCCGTATCCGTGGGTTGAAGCGGTTGTGCGGGAATAACAGATACCAGCACTCTGCATAGCAGAGAGCAGCATATCGTTATACTGGCCATAAGGATAGGACATCCCCCGGACGATACCGCCGCTGATTTCCTCCAGTTTGGCCCGGTCCCGTGTCAGCTCCTGCAGGGCTTCACTCACCGGAATGGCAGTAAGGTTCGGATGCGTGGCACTGTGGGTGGAAACTTCATGTCCCCGGTACAGCGTACGGACTTCGCTTTCGGAAATGCGGTTTGATGTATCCAGAAGGCCACTGTTCAAATGAAAGGTTGCCCGGACACCGTAGCGGTTTATACTCTCCACTAAACGCCGGTCGGCCACGTTGCCGTCATCATAGCTGAGAGTAAAACACTTTGGTTTTCCGCCGGGAAAACGGTTGAATTTTATCATGCAGAAATCCTCCCTTTTTTTCTTATGAGTATACAAGAAAAAAACAGCTTTGTCAAGTTTTCCACGCAAAAACTTCCGTCTGTTACGATTTGGTGATTTGTATAGAACTGAAAATGAGCATCTGCTGTACTATTTTATTTTTTACGGGGTTGATTTCGACACCATTTTATGGTATAATGAGTTCGCAAAGCAAACGCAAAGAATTGGAAATTAAAGTTTTTTAATTTTTAATGAAGAGAAACGGAGACTTTTAAATGAAAATAACTTTTCTCGGAACAGCGGCGGCAGAGGGTTTTCCGGCTGTATTTTGTAACTGTGAATATTGCCGGGAGGCAAAGAGATTGGGCGGAAAAAATATACGTACACGCTCGCAGTCGATTATTAATGATGATTTGTTAATCGATTTGCCGGCTGATACATATAGCCATTTTTTAAATAATAATATAGACGGTGATGCCATTAAATATCTGATTGTAACACATTCGCACCCGGACCATTTTTATGAAAAAGAGCTTGGTATGCGTCATGCTCCTTTTGCAAAAAACATGAGAACGCAAAGACTTAAAATATATTGCAGTGAAGGTGCGGCAAAGGTAATTCAAGAAATGTATGGTAACGAAAACTACATGCTTGATTGTATGGCGTTAAAGCCTTTCGATACAGTGGTTGCAGGGAATTATGAAATTACTGCCTTGCCGGCAAGGCATTTTCCCGGTGACGGATCGTTATTTTATATAATCACCGGCGAAAAAACCATTCTTTATGCACATGATACAGGATATTTTTATGAAGAGGTTTTTGATTACATTAAAGATAGTAAGCATACGTTTGATTTAGTGAGCCTTGACTGTACAAATGTAGATATTCCTGCCTCCGATGAAGGATACCATATGGGAATTGATAATATTACCAGAGTTCTTAAAAGACTTGAGGGTATTGGTGCAATACATAATAAAACACAAAAAGTTATTAACCATTTTTCGCATAATGGAAACCCTATACACCATAGACTTGAAGAACGTGTTAAAGACTACGGATATAAGGTATCATACGATGGTTTGTGTATAGAGTTATAAACAAGGTTGTTGACATATTTTTTATCCTGACTTGACACGAGCCTAGTAAGGATGTCGAATGTTGTCGAAATCGAAAAAGCCTCCCCTGTGTAAGGGGAGGTGGGTTGCGTAGCAACTCGGAGGGGTTGTAAATGGATAGAAAATATAATAGTAAAATAGTTCCATTGGCAAGGGAACTTAGAAAAAATATGACAAAAGAAGAAAGACATCTATGGTATGATTTTTTGAGAGAATATCCTGAAAAATTCACCAGACAAAAAGTGTTGGGAAAATACATAACAGATTTTTATTGTGCAAAGGCAAATATTGTTATAGAATTAGATGGCTCTCAGCATTATGAAGATGAAAGTCTTATCAATGATGAAAAGAGAACCGAGTATTTAGAGCAATATGGTATAAAAGTTATCAGAATATCAAATTTAGATGTCTTGAAAAATTTTGAGGGAGTATGTCAGTATATTGATAATGTGGTCAAACAATCCCTCAGTCAGCTACGCTGACAGCTCCCTTTACACAAGGGAGCCTTTGGTGCTTGGCATCTAGATTATACAGTCTTTATATCATTGTGCTATAATAGGGACAAGTCAAGAAAACCTTGATATTTCAAGGGTTTCGAAGACTTGTCTCTTTTTGTTTTGCAAAAAGAACAAGCTCAATTTTCATTTAAAGTCTAAAATTTATAGCAAAATGAGGTGATAA
>JAFSAU010000032.1 GCA_017442155.1 Clostridia bacterium
CTTCATAGATAAATCCTCCTAATGTGTTTTTGGTTTTGACTGGCAGGTCTTTCCCATTATAACACATTAGGAGGATTTTTTTCACCGGTAAACCTTTATTGAACCACGCGACTATCGCGTGGTTTTCGTTATACAAAAAAAGAAAACCCCCGAAAAAGGGGGTCTTCTGTGATGATCTGTTTATGGGGTGCAGGATTAGTACATGCCGCCCATGCCGCCCATGCCGGGTGCCGCAGCAGCAGGTGCTTCCTTTTCAGGCTGGTCTGCCACAACGCTTTCAGTGGTCAGAACCATAGCCGCCACGCTGGCTGCGTTCTGCAGTGCGCTTCTGGAAACCTTAGCCGGGTCGACGATACCGGCTTCAATCATGTTCACATATTCACCCTTCAGTGCATTATAACCAACACCCTTGGGGCTTTCCTTTACCTTGTCGATAATGACAGAGCCTTCGAGTCCTGCATTGAAAGCAATCTGACGAACCGGAGCTTCGAGAGCCTTCAGTACGATTGCCGCACCGGTCTTCTCGTCGCCTTCCAGTGTGTCGATAAGCTTTGCAACATCATCCGCGGCATCTGCAAATACAGTACCGCCGCCGGCGATAATGCCTTCTTCCACAGCTGCGCGGGTAGCTGCCAGCGCATCCTCTACGCGGAGCTTCTTTTCCTTCATTTCCGTCTCCGTTGCAGCACCAACCTTGATAACGGCTACGCCGCCGGCAATCTTGGCCAGTCTTTCCTGCAGCTTTTCACGGTCGAAATCAGATGTGGTTTCCTCGATCTGCAGTTTAATCTGGGAAACGCGGTCACGGATAGCACCCTGATCGCCTGCACCGTCGATAATAATGGTATTTTCTTTCTGCACCTTAATCTGACGGGCAGTACCGAGCATTTCGAGGGTGGCTTCCTTCAGATCAAGACCGACTTCTTCAGAAATCACCTGACCGCCGGTGAGAATTGCAATGTCTTCCAGCATAGCCTTTCTTCTGTCGCCAAAACCCGGAGCCTTAACGGCTACGCAGGTAAATGTGCCGCGAAGCTTGTTGACAATAAGGGTGGAAAGTGCTTCGCCCTCCAGGTCCTCTGCAATAATCAACAGCTTCTTGCCGGCCTGTACAATCTGCTCCAGAACGGGCAGAATTTCCTGCACATTGGAAATTTTCTTATCGGTAATCAGGATGAGTGCATCGTCCAGCACTGCTTCCATCTTCTCGGTATCGGTTACCATGTAGGGAGTGATGTAGCCGCGGTCAAACTGCATACCTTCCACAACTTCGCTGTAGGTTTCTGCGGTTTTGGATTCTTCAACGGTGATAACGCCATCGCCGGAAACCTTTTCCATAGCATCTGCAATGAGTTCGCCCACAGAATCATCTGCGGCAGAAATTGCAGCAACGCGGGCAATATCGTCCTTACCCTTTACCTTTTCGCTGGCACTTTCAATGTAAGCCACAGCCGTATCCACAGCCTTCTGAATACCCTTGCGGACAATCATGGGGTTGGCACCGGCGGCCACATTCTTCATTCCTTCCTGAATGAGAGCCTGTGCAAGCAGCGTTGCGGTTGTGGTACCGTCACCGGCAATGTCGTTTGTTTTGGTGGCAACTTCCTTTACAAGCTGCGCGCCCATGTTCTCAAACGGATCTTCCAGTTCTACTTCCTTTGCGATGGTAACACCGTCATTTGTAATGAGGGGTGCACCAAACTTTTTGTCAAGCACTACGTTTCTGCCCTTGGGACCAAGTGTAACCTTAACCACATCTGCCAGCTGGTCAATACCGCGGCCAAGAGCACGTCTGGCTTCTTCACCAAATAAAATATCCTTTGCCATGATAAAACTCCTCCTTTACTTAGTCAACCTTTGCCAGGATGTCACTCTGACGGAGAATGATAAACTCCTCGCCGTCTACCTTTACTTCTGTGCCGGCGTACTTAGACATAATTACTTTATCGCCGACCTTTACTTCCATAACAATTTCCTTGCCGTCTACAACACCACCGGGACCCACTGCAATAATTTCGGCCATCTGCGGTTTTTCCTTTGCGGCACCGGGTAATACAATACCGCTCTTGGTTGTTTCTTCGCTTTCCAGCATTTTAATAACAACTCTGTCTGCCAACGGTTTAATGGTCATAACAAAAACCTCCTGTATATATTTTGTAATTTTAGCACTCTCGCCCTCGGAGTGCTAACAGTGTTTAGTTTACCACATTTTCAAAGTTAATCAACATTCGTTTTCTTTCGTTTTTTTTAAAAAATACCCATTTATCTTTTATTTTGTCTTTTTTTCTCTTTTTTTCTTAAAATTTCATATTTTTAAAAAATTTTCTTTTTTCTTCTCCATTGAATTGCATTTTTGCCTCCGGTGTGATATACTAAACAGAAATAAAACTTGTACCGGAGGTTTTCTTATGAACGAAGATATTAAAAAGGTAGCTCTCAGAATCCGTGAACTTCGTGAAATCGAAGGCAAATCTACCCATGAAATGGCCGAACTCTTTAAAATTCCGCACGAAACGTATTTAGAATATGAAAGCGGCACCTCCGATATGCCCATCAGCTTTTTATCGGAAGCCGCTGCCCATTTTGGCATTCAGGTATATGAGCTGCTGTCCGGAAATAACGCAAAGCTCCGTATTTATCAGGTTGTACGCGGCGGCCGCGGCCTGAATATTGAGCGAAGCAAGCAGTATAATTATCAGCATCTGGCATATAACTTTTCCGGCAATAAAGTTCTCCCGCTTTTAGTAACGGTTGACCCGCAAAAGGGTGACGAAAAGCCCCAGACAAATATTCATAAGGGGCAGGAATTTGACTATGTTCTCGAAGGAAAAATGCTGATTACCATTGGCGGTAAGGAAGAAATCCTGGAGGCAGGTGACTCGGTTTACTACGATTCCTCCTATCCGCATGGTATGATTGCCATTGGTGATGCGCCGGCAAAAATTTTAACACTCGTTATTTAGAAGGAGAACAACTTATGTTTGTCTGCCTGAATAAATACCAACTACTCGTACAAACGCCTTTTTCTGAAGCATACGATTTAGTTCAGAAATTCCGCGGTCTGGACATTACCCGCAGTTCTTTTAACGACCCTGTGGATTTTATGGAGGCGGGGCTTATCCGGAAAGATAAGTGGGACTGTTTTCATCTGGACGTTCCCTTTCATCTTTCCAATGATGAAGTTCCTTCCTCGCAGATTAACGGGAACTGGAACGGCGCAGGGCACGGTGACCCTTGCTGTATTGCCCTCTATGCCCCACGCCACGATAAAACGGTTGCCGACATCGGATCCGTCTGGGTGGATGCGGCAGGCGTTTCGTTTACACTGCTTCGCATTGCCACAGAGGACCACCTGATTTTTGTTTCTGAAAACATCGGCACGTTGACAGAATATAAATTTGTGATGCAGATTACGGATAGGCTCACCTACATTTCTGACGGTGCAAACACGCTCCCCATCCCGGCTTCCGGAGAACAGAAAACCGTTTACCTGACACGTGCGTATAAATTTACGAAAAAACGGGTTGTTGTGACAAAGGATGGAAAAGACCGCATTCTGTTCGGCAGTGCGCACTGTGACAGTGCGCGGATTGAAGAAGAGTATCTTCATCGCAACCCGGCAACTGTTGCGCCTGCTCTGACTGCCGCACGCCCTCCCGGCGGCTTCGCGGCAGAGCCGGACCTTGGCGATTTTGGAGAAACCATGCTTATCCACCGTCTCTGCTACCACCTGTCAGCGGACGGGACGGTTTTATGTGAATTTCAGTATGAAAAAAAGATGCCTGTTCACATAGGACTGCTTCTGGGTGTAATGTACCAGGAGCGGCTTGATGTATACGGCGGCGGAATTTACCGTCATATCCCCAAAACGCTGCCGGTGGTTTGCGAAGAAGGTACCTTTGATTTTTCAGGCCTTGTGCCGATGGCACCGGGTCCTTTCCCCAAATGCACGTTTCTGGGCCGCGATTTCTGGTCAGTACCCTCGGCTCCGCCGGACAGAAATGTGGATTACTTCAAAGATACGGAGGGGAATATGCAGCTTGCCTTTGCCTGCGGCTTTCTTCCCCTTTATGACGGCGTGCCGAAAAAACGGCTGCAGCATTTGGAAAATGCCGCACTTTTGTACCACAGCCGCAAAATGTATCCGCTTTTTATGGATGGAGATGTGCCCGACTGTCATGGCATTGCTTACAGAAAATATTTTATTCCCGAAAGGGACAGCGGCGGTACTTACACAATCCGTGCAGACGGAAAAACCTTTATTTTTGCTGATTTTTTCAGTGAAAAAACATTCCGTATTCCTATCAGTGGCCCTGTACAGCTTTTTGAAAAAAGTGATTCTGTTTCATATGCCGTAAAAGACAATATACTTACAGTCTCAGGCCGACACGGCTATGCCGTATTTTATAAGGAGGAACTCTAATGTTTGTATGTATGGCTAAATACCAGCTTCTGGTGCAGACCCCGTATTCCGAAACGTACGACCTTGTGCAGAAATTTCGCGGAATGACTATAACACACGGAAGCTTTAACGATCCGGTAGACTTTATGGAAGCCGGTCTCATCCGCCGTGACAAGTGGGATTGTTTCCATCTGGACGTCCCCTTTGCGATTAGCAATGACGAAGCGGTCCCCTGCATTATCAACGGTATCTGGCACGGTGCCGGGCACGGCTATCCCTGCTGTGTTGCGCTGTACGCGCCCCGCCACGATAAAACCGTGGCAGATGTAGGCTCCGTATGGAAAGATGATGCCGGCGTCACCTTCACACTGCTTCGGATTCCCAACGAAGATTATCTTGTATTTGTTTCCGAAAATATCGGTACATTGGAAGACTATAAGTTTGTGCTGCACATTACCGGCAAGCTCACCTATGTTTCTTCCGGGGCACATACCGCCCCTATCCCTGCCGGCGAGGAACAAAAAACTGTCTATCTTGTCCGGGCCTACAAATTTACCAAAAAACGTGTTATCGTAATACAGGACGGCAAGGAACGGATTCTTTTCGGCAGTGCGCATTGTGATTCTGCCCGCATTGAAGAAGAATATGAAATCCGCAATCCTGCCACCGTGGCTCCGGCACTGACAGCGGCCCGCCCGCTGGGGGGATTCTCGGAACAGCCGGACCTGGGCGATTATGGGGAAACCATGCTGATTCACCGCATGAATTACCACCTTCTGCCCGACGGCACCATTCTCTGCGACTTTAACCACGAAAAGACCATGAGTGGTGTCCGCTTTGAACGATGGCTGGGAGCCATGTACCAGGAAAAGCTGGATGTCTATGGCGGCGGCATTCATCGGCGCGTACCTAAAACTTTGCCGCTTGTCTGCAGTGACGGTACCTTTGATTTCAACACGCCCATTTCGCTCGACCCTGGAATTTATCCCGAAGGGAAGCCTTATATCACCCGGGAATTCTGGGCAACGCCCGATTCGCCTCCCGACCGTGTTGTGGACTATTTCAGAGATGCCGCGGGGCATGACCGTCTTGGCTTTGCCTGTGGATACCTTCCTGTATATGACGGCGTGCCGGAAAAACGGCTGCAGCATCTGACCCATGCCGGTCTTCTGAACTCCACCCGTAAGGTGTATCCCACCTTCATGGACGGTGATCTGACAAAAGTTCGGGGCATCGCTTATAAAAAATATTTTGTGCAAAGCACTGACCGCGCCTCTTTCTATACCATTACGTTTGAGGGAAAAACCTATGTATATGTGGATTTCATCGAAGAGAAAACATTGGAAATCCCCTGTAGCGGCGCTGTTTCTTTATACGAAAAGAGCAACGATGTTTCATACGAGGTTGAAAACAGTACAATTATTGTCAAAGGCACAAACGGATATGCTGTATTCATTTGTGAATGAGGAAAAAAATTATGCAGGTTTCTATATTTAATAACATCGTAAATTTCCGCACACCCTTTTCCGGGAACTTTGACCTGATTCAAAAATACCGGGGCGCATGTGAAGGAAGCCTCCCTTATAATAACACGGTAGATATTGTAGAGACAGGACTCATGCAAAAGGACAAATGGGATTTCTGGCACATTGATATTCCCTTTTCCATTTCCAACGACGAAGCACCTGCTCCGACAGTAAACAATGTGCCTATCGGCTGTAATCACGGTCAGCCCGGCGGTATATCCTTATATTTGCCCGGTCACGACAAAACCATCGCCGACATCGGTTCTCTATGGAAAGATGAAGACGGTACCATTTTTGTCCTTTTATATACAGATGATGCTTCCGTTGCTTTCGTTTCTGAAAACATCAATCCCTCAGAAACAGACTATGCGTTTAAAAACCAAATTACAGGAACGCTTGTCCATGTTGCAGATGCTGTACATACCGCATCCGTCACACCCGGTGACAAACGTGGTGTGAAATGGATTGAACCCGTAAACCGATATACCAAGCGGCAAATCATCGCATATACCGATGGCAAAGCCGAAATTGTAAGTGGCGGTGCCGAATGTGACTATGCCGAAATTCACGAGGAATACGACATTGTAAATCCTGCCTCTATGGTACGGGCACTCCACGAAAACCGTCCCAGGGGCGGCTACACTTCTATTCCGCAGGCCATGGGCGATACCATGATACGTTGCCGGTATATATATCGCATTGAAGGGGACGGCACAACTGTAATTGATTTTTCCTATGAGAAAGTGCAGGATGTCCGTTTCCAGGTGGCTATGGGTGCCATGTTCCAGGAAAAGCTGGATGCCTACGGCGGTGGAATTTACCGCTGTATTCCAAAAACGTTGCCGTTGGATACGCCGGAGGGTACATTTGACTTTTCTGTCCCTCTGTCCATAGCACCGGGTCCGTTTCCCAGGGAGAAGTTTATTACAGCCAAATACTGGGAAAATCCCGTTTCCCCGCCTGACAGAATTGTGGACATCTTCCGTGATACGGGCGGACACGACCGCATGGGCTTTGCCTGCGGTTACCTTCCCGTTTATGATGGTTTTCCGGAAAAACGAATTTCTCATCTCGACAGAGCCGTACAGGTCATCCGCACCCGGAAAGCTTATCCTTACTTTATGAGCGGTGATCTGCCATCCTTACACGGGATTGCTTACAAAAAATACTTTTTGCCTGCAAAGGACAATGCTTTTGTGTATACTGTCCCCGCAGAAGGCAAAACCTATATTTATATGCACTTTTTTGCAGAAAACACGCTGGAAATCCCGGTAAACGGGAAGCCTATGCTGCTGGAATCCAGCGATACGATTACCTACAAAACCGAGAATGGAATTTTACAAGCTGACGGAACGCGCGGCTACGCCGTCTTCGTCTGCAAATAGGAGGATTTTATGGACATTCGACACGATTTACATCTGCGCACCACCGCCGACCCCGAAACCCTTGCCTTCTTTGCAAAAGAAAAAGGCCTTACCACTGTGGGAATTGCCGACCCGGTATGGGACACGGCAGTTTCTCCCGCCATCTGTGATTTTTACGAGGGACAGACTATGGACAAAATTCTGTCTGCCACACTTCCGAAGGAAAAAGGGCTTCGTGTTCTCCGGGGCTGTGAAGCTGAAATGGATAAAAACGGCGTTCTGGGCCTTTCGGAAAAAGCCGCAAAGGAACTGGATTTTGTTCTGGCTTGCCATTCCAATTCCCAGCACGGCGCCGTCATTGATTCTGCGGTGCGTTCCGACATTAAAAAGCTTGCAGAGGTGCTTTGCGACCGGTTCTCCCTCTTAGTGGAAAATCCGATGGCAAAATACATCACTGCGATTACCCGTCCCTTCTTCCCCGCCGGAAATCCTGATAATTTTGACGAAGTGCTTTTCCGGATTCCCGACGACCGGCTGGAGGACCTGTTTTCCGACGCCAATTATCACAAAATTGCCATCGAAATCAATGCATCCGCATTCCGCTTCTTTCCGATAAAAGCCATGCACCGAAGTGAAATGTTCCGCATTTACGAAACTGCGAAGGAATGCGGCTGTAAATTTATTTTCGGCACGGACTGTGAGACATCGGCAGACTATCCGGAAAGCCTGGAGCGTCTGTATGTGCTGGCAAATCTTCTGGAAATCACGGAGGATGATCTGTGCCCGCTCGTTTTAAAATGAGGTGATATTTTGACCAAACGCAAAAACCGTCTGCTTACCCAACTGGACCCCTGGCTTGTTGTCTGTGCCGTGCTTGCCTTTAGTATCGGCCTTGTCGCCATTGCCAGCTCCACCCGTTCTCTTGGCTCTGCCCGGTACATCATTGTGCAGGCCGCGGCCTTCTGTATCGGGGCAGCACTGCTTTTCCTGATTGTCCGGGTAGACTATGATATATTCGGACAGCTTGGCGTATACGTTTATATCCTGAGTGCCATCATTCTGGTTACCGTGCTGTTTATCGGCACCGGTGGCGAAGAGGTGGGCACCAAGGGCTGGATTCGTATAGGTCCTGTGGGGATACAGCCTGCAGAGCTTGCAAAAATCGGCTTTATTATTTCCTTTGCCAAGCATGTGGATTCGGTGCGCGAGGATATTAACCGGCCGTTGGTTGTACTTACACTGTTTCTGCACGCCGGTCTTTTGATTGGCCTTGTACTGCTTCAGCCGGATGCAGGCACCGCTTTTGTTTTTGCGGTGATTTTCCTTGGAATGATGTTCATCGGCGGTCTGAGCCTTAAATATTTCGCGGCGGTCGGTGCTCTTGTGGCTGTAGCCGCACCACTTGCCTGGTTTTTCCTGTTTGAGGAATACCAGAAAAACCGGATTCTCACCTTTCTGAATCCGGAGCTGGACCCGTTAGGCTCCGGCTACCATGTGATACAATCCAAGATTGCCATCGGCTCCGGCGGTGTTTTAGGGCTGGGCCTCGGCCAGGGCATCCAGACCCAGAACAGCTATCTGCCCGAAAAACAGACTGACTTTATTTTTGCCGTCATCGGTGAGGAAATGGGCATGTGGGGCTGTCTTTTGGTCCTGGCACTGCTTCTGGTGCTGATTATCCGATGCTTTGTAATTTCCTCCCAGGCCCGGGACGGGTTTGGGGAACTGCTTTCCGCAGGCGTTGGCTTTATGCTGATCGCACATGTATTTGAAAGCGTCGGCATGTGTCTTGGCCTTCTTCCTGTTACCGGCATCCCGCTTCCCTTCATCAGCTACGGCGGCTCCAATATGCTGGCAAGTCTTCTGGCCCTGGCACTTGTTCTCAGCGTCCATATGCGGCGAAAACGAATCCAATTTTAAGGAGGAATCCCTTTGGAAACAAACTTTAAATCCGGCTTCATTGCCATTGTCGGCCGACCGAATGCCGGAAAATCAACCATATTAAACCGTCTGGTCGGTGCAAAAATCGCCATCACCACGGCCAAACCGCAGACCACCCGCAACCGTATTCTCGGTATTTTAAGCGAGGACGATTACCAGATTGTGTTTGTGGATACGCCAGGCGTACACCGCTCCAAAACGCGGCTCGGTGAATTCATGAACCATGCGGCCATCGGTGCCATTGAAACGGTGGATGCAGCTCTTCTCATGGCTGACGCCACCCGCGGTATAGGCCCTGCCGAGGAACGTATTATTGACGAGCTTACGAAAAAGAAAATCCCGGCTGTTCTGGGTCTTAATAAAATCGACCGTATTTCCCGCGAGGCACTGCTTCCGCAGATTGCTGCCTATGCGGAAAAATTTGATTTTGCGGATATTATTCCTATTTCCGCAAAAACAGGAGACGGTACCGAAATTCTTCTGGAGGCACTGAAAAAGTTTCTGCTTCCCGGCCCCATGTATTATCCGGCCGACATGATTACTGATAAAACAGAACGGGAAATTATGGCTGAATTTATCCGGGAAAAACTGCTTTCCTACCTCGACCAGGAAATTCCGCACGGAACTGCGGTTGAGGTAACGGAAATGCGCGACGAGAAAAAAATCTGCCACATTTCTGCGGATATTGTTTGCGAAAAAGCTTCCCATAAGTCGATTATCATCGGCCGGGGCGGTGCTATGCTCAAACGGGTCGGCACTGCCGCCCGCGAGGAGGCCGAGCATTTTTTCGGCAAGAAAATTTATCTCCAGCTTTTTGTAAAAGTCAAGGATGACTGGAGAAACAGCAACTTTATGCTGAAGAATCTGGGATTTACGGATAAAGAGTAAGTTTTTCCCTGCCATAATCCGTCGCAAACTGCACACAATAATTGCAGAAAGTGACGGTGATTGAAATGGTCCCTTCTTACTGGGAATTATTCTGCCAGACCGGCAATCCAGAAATGTATATGAAATTTAAAGAAACGGAGAACACGGATGGAGCCTCTGAAGACGACGGGCATCGTAATACGGACGAGCCAAGGCAAGAACAGTAGTCTTGCCCTCTCCGTTTTAAGCCCGGATTTAGGGAAAATCAGTGTATGGGCACGCGGGGCGCGCAGCTGGAAAAATCCCATGCACAGCGGTTGTACGCTTCTATCCTACGGTGAGTTTATTCTTCTGCCCCGGGGTGAAATGTATTCGCTCTCTTCTGCCACGCCCATCCGTTCGTTTTATCACCTCAGAGAAAATGTGGAAAAGCTTTCCTATGCGGTGTATTTCGCGGAAATGGCAGGGCTTGTGAGTGAAGAAGGCACGGAAGCCGGGGAGACTGTACGGCTCCTTCTCAACACGCTCCATTATCTGGAACAGGACCTGAAAGACCCCCAGGACCTTAAAGTGATGTTCGAACTGCGGCTGATGTGCACGGCAGGCTTTATGCCCCACACGGAGGGTTGTATGCTTTGCGGATGCGATGACGCACCCGTTTTTTCCCCGGAGGCAGGCGGCCTTCTCTGCACGGCCTGTTCTCCGCATCGCCCTCTTTCGCCGGCAGCACTTTCTCTCTTCCGCGGCTATGTGGAAAAAGGGCTGAAAACGGCACTGGATGCTAAAGGCGGAGACGCGGCAACAGAGCTGGCGGGGGCGGTAGAGCGGTTTGTCCGACACCATACGGAGCTTGTGCCCCGCTCGCTGGAATACTTGCACAGAATCCGGAATATAGTGAATGTATAACGTAATAAAGGAGTAAAATTATGCAGGAAAAAAAAGCTTCTTCGTTTATAAGCGGTGCCGCCGTTCTGATGGCGGCGAATCTGTTGGTGAAGCTCATCGGTCTTGCCTTTAAGGTTCCGCTTACATATTTAATCGGCGAAGACGGTATGGGCCATTTTTCGGACGCATACACCATGTATACCTGGATGTTTGTTCTGGCAACCGCCGGTCTGCCGGTGGCCGTGTCCAAAATGGTTTCCGAAAGCCGTGCCCTTGGGCGAACAGAAGAAGTCCGGCGGATTCTAAGGGTCAGCCTTCTCTTTTTATTTGTTCTGGGGCTTTTAGGTACAGGTGTTTTATTCTTCGGTGCAGATCGGCTTTCCACTTTGATCGGCAACCCCAAGGCCGTCATCGGCATCCGTGCCATCGCACCTGCCATGCTCTTTGTGTCCCTCATGTCCGCTTTCCGCGGCTTCTTCCAGGGCCAGCAGGATATGGTACCCACCGCTGTTTCCGAAGTGGCTGAAGCCCTCGGGAAGCTGGTGTTCGGCTATGCTCTGGCCTATTTTTTCCTATCCTACGGCGTAGAGGTAGGTGCCGCAGGGGCAGTGGCTGGCGTTTCCTGCGGTGCGGCCATGGGCTTCCTCGCTCTTTTGATTCTGTTCCTCGTGAAGAAAAGGAAACTCTTTGCCCTCTCCGGGCCTTCTTCCACAGCCCGGAGCAGTAAGTCTCTCTTTAAACAGCTTATTATCATTGCCATTCCCATTACCATCGGGGCTTCTGTTTTCAGCCTGACAAGCGTGATTGATATGGCCATGATTAAGCATAACCTGGTATCTGCCGGTTTTTCTGCCACCGAAGCGGTACGGCTGTGGGGCTCCTATTCCGGCTATGCCGTTCCCATCTTCAATATGCCCCCCACGCTTCTGACAGCCGTCAGCATCAGCCTTGTGCCCGCGATTGCCTCTGCCTTTATCAGCGGCAAACGGGAACGCGCCTGCGGCAATGCGGAATCCGCCATACGGATTACGATTCTGTTTGCCCTCCCCTGCTCTGCCGGCGTTTCCCTTCTTGCCTCGCCGATCCTCGGGCTTATCTATAATAATACAAATGCATCCAGTATGCTGATGATTCTGGGATGGGCCATCGTTTTCGTCTCACTGGTACAGATTACAAATGCAATCCTGCAATCTGTGGGCAAGGTGTATGTGCCCGTTCTGCACATGGCCATCGGCGGCGTAGTAAAGGTGGCTGTGAATTACTTCCTGGTTTCCAATCCCGCCATCCACATTAACGGTGCACCCGTGGGAACAATCGTTTGTTATGTGCTGATTCTTGCCTTGAATCTTATTTCTATAAAGAAAATACTGGGCGTGCGTTATTCTTTAGGTGACATGCTCATCCGTCCCCTGTTTTCCACGCTTGTAATGGGCGGCGTGGTACTGCTTCTGCACCAGATAACGCACCCCCTTGGCCGGCTTCTTTCTGTAGCCGTTCCCATCTGCGGCGGTGCGGCGGTGTACCTTGTTATGCTGTTTTGCGTCCGGGGCATCCGGGAAGAGGATGTACGACTTCTGCCCAAGGGCGAAGCGTTGGCCCGTATCTTAAAACGGGCAAAACTTTTACGATAGGAGAACTGTATGCGTTACGATTTTCAGGATTTAATTGACATTATCGCCCGGCTTCGGGGCGAAGGCGGCTGCCCGTGGGATGCGGAGCAGACCCACGAAAGTCTAAAGAAAAATATGATTGAGGAAGCCTATGAAGCCACCGAAGCCATCGACAGCGGCAATGGTGCCAAAATGGCCGACGAGCTTGGCGACCTTCTTTTGCAGATTGTGTTTCACGCCCAAATCGGTAAAGAAGACAACGCATTCACCATTGATGACGTAACCACCGCCGTTTGTGAAAAAATGATTCGTCGCCATCCCCACGTCTTTGCAGATGTAACGGTGGAAAACAGTGACGAGGTGCTTGCCAACTGGGAGGAAATCAAAAAGAAGGAGAATGGACAGAAAAGCACAACGGAATCCATGCAGTCTGTTTCCCGCTATCTGCCCGCACTGATGCGGGCCGCAAAGGTGCAGAGTAAGGCCGCAAAGGTAGGCTTTGACTGGACGAAGCCGCAGGAAGCACTCGAAAAGGTACGGGAGGAAGCGGACGAGCTCTCCGCCGCCCTTTCCGATAACACCAATATAATCGAGGAAATCGGTGACCTGCTCTTTGCTGCCGTCAATGTTGCCCGTCTGGCCGGTGTGGATGCAGAGGAAGCACTTACCGCCGCCACAGAGAAGTTTATCCGGCGTTTCTCTTTTGTAGAGAACGCGGCACAGAATGCCGGACGCACGCTTTCGGATATGACCCTTGAAGAGATGGACGGTCTTTGGAATCAGTCTAAAAAATAATATCTGAATTGGTAAAAATGCATCGCTCATTTGAATGCATCGTAAAAATGGATTATTCAAAAACTGAGTCGCATTAGTCGAGCTATGCGTTTTTCGGTGCACCGCTCGCCGGTGCGCTTTTTTTATCTTCAAAATGCAGATGCCCGCAAGAAATTTTTCACGGCTGGTCGGATTCGCCAGCCGTTTGTGCTCTACTTTTTTAAAAAATTTTCGCAACCGCACAATCTGACATTTTTTTCTGTTTCCTTCTGGTATACTGATAGGACAAGCACTACAGAAAGGAAGTTATATACCTTGGAAGCTGAATACCATTCCCACAATGCACCTTTGCAATTCACCCGAAAAAAAATAAAAAAACCGAATGCCCGCCAGGTCGGCGTACTGTTTTTATGCTGGCTGGTTTCAGGCTCTGTTCTCTTTGGAGAAATTATGCCCTTCGGCACCGCCCTGTACGCGGCAGGCTTTGCCACGGCTCCACCCGTTGCCGTTGGCATCATTGCCCTTCTGGCCACACTTTTCCCCGGATTTTCACCCCTGGCAACAACAAAATATATGCTTGCCCTCGTGGCGTTTCATCTCATTGCCCTGCGGCATGGTACAAGCGTCCTCTGCTCGCCCCTGCGCCGCGGCGCACTGATGGGGGGAATGGTATTTTTTTCCGGATTCTTTCTGCTGATTGGCGGACAAATTTTGCTTTATGACTGTTTTATTTTAGTGCTGGAAGCTGGTATTATCTGTGCCGCCGTCTGTCTTTTCTCCAATGCACGCGGTGCTTTCCTGAAGGGGTCCTCTCTTACTGAACCGCTGGACATTCTTTCCGTTTCTGCCCTTACCGGCGTGGCAATTCTCGGCGTGGCCAATTTAGCCGGGCTGTACGGTCTGTATCTGACCGTGCCGTTTTCCGTTCTGGCCGTCCTGCTCCTGACCCACGAAAGTGGCATGACCTCCGGTGCTGTGGCCGGCATCACCATCGGCCTCCTGGCAACACTCGAAAGCGGGAATCCCGTCCTCGGTGCCTTTGCCGCCGCAGGTATGGCAGCCGGCTTTTTCTCCCGGTACGGTCGGGTGGGTGCGGCACTGGCATTTATCTGCGCCAATGCCACCGTCACATATTATACCGGCGGCTCGGCAGAAGCGGTACTGCAGCTTTCACAGGTGACCCCGCCCACGCTCGTTTACCTTGCTCTTCCGCACGGTCTTTTAGGCCGGCTCACTGCGCCCATACATACAGCGGAAAACCGGCCGGGGCGCACCGGCTCCCTTCTCTGTGAGGACCTGAAAGAAAAAGCGGCGGCGTTTTCCCAGCTTTCCTGTACCTTTTCCGATATTTCCGAAAAGAAACTCTTTGGCTCCCATGCGTCTGCCGGATCTTTCTTTGAAAAGACAGCCCGCCGGGCCTGCGAGGGCTGTAAAAAACTCCCCTTTTGCTGGAAGCAAGAGTTTCACCGTACCTACGCCGCCTTTTTTGTTATGCTGGAGCTTTGCACCAAAAACGGCCGTGTAGACATCGGTGATATTCCGATTTCACTGGAGGAGAAATGCATCCGGCCGGGACTTCTCCTGGATGCCTTCAACCGCCAGTATGAGGTGTACAAGCAGGATATGCTTTGGGAAACACGAATGGACGAGGCGCGGCAACAGATTGCCCGCCAGCTCTCCTCGATGGCGCACATTCTGGAAGTCATGGAGAAAAACGTGCGAAGCGGCCAAACGGAAAACAGCACACTGGAGGATCTACTGCGGGTACGGCTTTCCGAAAAGCGGATTCCCGTGCGCTCCCTTTCTGTAACCAGCCGGGATTTCGGCTCCATCCTCGTCTCTCTCTGCACCGACGCCGATACCCTCCCAGCCTTTGTGGCCTCCGTGGTTTCCGAAGCATTGCACCTCCCCATGGAAATCACCTCCGAGCGTAAAGGGCATATCCGCCTTTGTCCGACCCATCGCATGTTTTTGTCTGTTTTCGGTGAGACGGTGCCCCGGGACGGCAGCACGAGAAGCGGCGACAGCTTTGATAGTATGTATCTGGAAAACGGTTGCTTCCTTCTGGCCATCAGCGACGGAATGGGCAGTGGCGAAAAGGCCGGACGGGACAGCCGTGCTGCCGTAAATATGCTCTCTGCTCTCTTTTCTGCCGGGTTTGATGCGGAAACTACCGTCGGTCTCGTAAATTCTGTTCTGGTGCTGAAATCGGCAGAGGAAACCTTTGCCACACTGGACTTACTGCTCATAAACACCCGGAATTTTGAAGCAGAATTTATAAAAGCCGGCGCCGCAGCCAGCTTTATTAAACGCGGAAAATCCGTCCGGGCCTTTACTGCCGGGTCTCTTCCTGCCGGAATTCTTTCTGCGCCCGACACCGCCCGGATGCGGGCCAGGCTTTGCCCTGGTGACCTTGTGGTTATGCTTTCCGATGGTATTGCTGACCCGGATTGCAGTGCCGCCCCCACCGCATGGATTGAGGAAACCATCCGTTCTTTTGACGGGGACAACCCAGAAGCTCTCTGCCGGCTGCTTCTGCAAAAAGCCAAAGAGCGAAGCGGTGCGTCTGTGCGCGACGATATGACCGTCCTTTGCGCCGCCGTTCGGGAAAAGGATGAATTTGTTGCATAACCCTTCCAGTTTCTGGACAAACTATTTTCAAAACAGCTGCCGGAGGTGCCAAATGAAAAGCAAAAAAGTTTTCGTAGTCAAAAATTTCAAATCCCCTTACATTGAAGAGGCCATTTTTATTCTGCGGGAGGATACGCCCGCCGCCTCCCAGGCATTGCCCGACGCCGTTTCCGAGGCAGAACGGATTATCGCAGGGTATCTGGACGGTCTGGATGCGCCACGCCTTCCGCAAAAACAAAAAAGCAGCCGCGTTTTTGCGACTGCTTTAGGCCTTGTGGCCATCATCTGCGCGCTGGTCCTGCTTCTGTAGGTATCACAGCCCCATACTTCTGTGGGTCTGCCGGTACCGTGCAGGTGACAACCCTGTTCGTTCCCGGAAAATCTTGATAAAATAGGAATAGGAGGCAAAGCCCGCGCGTTCCGCCACCTGTGTAATACTCAGATTCGTCGTAATCAGATAGTTTTTGGCCATATGCAACCGATATTCCATCAGATAGGCATGTAAGGTCTTGCCTGTATACTGTTTCATCAGCCGGCTTAAATGATAGGGATGATAATGAAACCGTTCCGCAATTTCTTCATTTGTGAGTGCTGTCTCCGCAAACTGCTCCCGGATATATTCGCTGACGCTTCTGCAAAGCGCATACCCGCCGTCTTCTTCATCATGTCCCTGCAGAATTTCAAACAGCACTTCTTTCAGTACCGCCGATGCTCTATGCGCATAATAGGTATCTTTTTTCAGAAAAAGCTCTATACATTTTCCCACGGCATTCCGGGCGTACAGTCCGTCCGGCTGTATAATCGGCTCCGTAAATTCCGCTGGCAGCTGATACGATGGCTTCTTTTCCGGCTGATAATCCGCTTCTGTTGCCGTTCCCAGGGATTTTGAAAGAGAATAATACCGGTCTGTAAGGTCAAAATTCAATACATAGAAATTAACCGTATCATAGTCCGTAAATGTAAATCGGTATTTAGTTCCCGGCGGTAAATAGATCAGCATATTTTCACCAACGGTAAAGCTCTCTCCGCCGCATGAAAAGCTCCCTTCTCCCCGAAGAATGTAGAAAAAACGACAGTCATAACAAATGCTGTCTTTTTTCATGGGCTGAAAATATGCATGCATCCGTGCATATCGAATAAATGGATTCACTTCAAACAGTTGCATAAAATCACCTCCCGGCTTTTCGCCACTTCTTTTTTTCAAGTCTTTCCGTAAACGTTTTTATCTCTTTAGCATAATCCGGAAAATCATCTCTGCAGAACGCATAATAGCCTTCCGGATAGTGTCGTAACTTCCCGGCTGTTTCTGCAATCACACCACTCTGCATCGAGGGACATGTCCGACAGCAGAGCGAGCCGGGCGCAATTCCAGCTTTGTACATATCGCTCTTTTCACTTCCGCTTAATTTCTTGCAATAAAATCCATTATAGAATTCGTGCACAATTTAGATGCCGAGAAATCATTTTACCAGGAGCAAAAATCTTTGCTCGCAAGGAGATTTTTGCGACGCCGTCAATTGACACAGTGCTCGAAAGAGCACGAAAGAGCGTTAGCTCTTGAGAATTTTATGAAATAAAATTCTGTATGTGTCAATTATAACACACCCCAACTACAAAAACAACATAAATTTGTTTTATTATGTTTTTACGTTTGCCTTGCATCTATTCTTTCTGTTGTTTTTCTTATATACTATTCCTAAAAAGGAGGTCTTACATATGCGCTTTTCCGTTGGCTGGCGCGTAGAAAAAGATGCACAGTTTGTGCAGGAAATTCTTGCGCGCAAAGCGGATATACATGAAGTGTATTTTTCCTGGGGGAGCTTTCCCAGCGGCCGAAATGATCAGACTATGGCACAGGGCCTGACCCCATGGGAGGCACAGACACGCCAAGCGGAGGACCTGGCCGCTTTGTCCGAAGCCGGCATTTCCCTCAATGTCCTTTTTAACGCCAATTGCTACGGCAGCGGTGCCCAGTCCCGCGCCTTTTTCGCTTCGGTCGGCACAGCGGTGGAGTATATTGGCACGCGTTTTGGTCTTGCCTCTGTCACTACCACGTCCCCGCTTGTTGGAAAATTTATAAAACAGAATTTCCCGTCACTGGATGTCCGCGCTTCCGTAAACATGGGCATTGGCACTCCCCATGCCATGGAATACGTGGCTGAATATTTCGACAGCTTTTATGTACAGCGAGAGAAAAACCGGGATTTTGCTGCACTTCAAAATTTACGGGCCTGGTGTGATACGAACGGCAAGGAAATGTATCTGCTGGCAAACAGCGGGTGCTTAAATGACTGCAGTGCACACACCTTTCATGATAATCTCGTAGCGCACGAGCAGGAAATTGCTGCCATGGACAACGGCTATCAGTTTGAGGGTGTATGTCGGAAATTTCTGCAAAACCCGGAAAACCGGACGCGTTTTCTGACCTGTACCAACTTTATCCGACCGGAGGATGTGGGGCTTTATGAAGGACTTGTGCCCTCCATGAAGCTTGCCACCCGCGTTCACGAAAATCCGGCAAGAATTCTCCGGGCCTACATGGACAGCCGAAGCTTTTCCGGCAATCTGCCCACGCTTCTGGAGCCAAACCATGCCGGTATTCTGTACCCATACATACTGGAAAACAATAAAATCAAAGCAAAAACAGAGGACGAAAAACTTGTATACAGCGCAGAAGATGCGTTTATAAGATTGGAGGATGTATATGCTGACGAGTCAAATGATTAAGGAAGCGGCTCTGGAGGCCGGTGCGGACAAATGCGGTGTCGGACCTATGTCCCGCTTCGACGGAGCCCCGGATGAAATGAATCCGCAGTTTCTGTTCCCCGAGGCGAAAAGCTGTATCGCGCTGGCTTTCCGTATTCCCCGTGGTGTACAGCGGGGAATTGAAGAAGGTACCCAATTTTATCAGTACCCGTCCATGGCATACGGCGGTATTAACGAAATATATGCCCCGGCCGTTTTGTACCATGTGGGAAAAGTAATCGAGGATGAGGGATACGAAGCCTTTGTGTACCGCAACACCGGTGCAAGAGGCGTGGTTTCCGATATGGACGGCTCGCCCGGGAACACCCTTTCTCCGGAGGAACAGATTGAAATCAGCAAGCACGCCAAGGGTAAAACGGCGCACCACAGAAGTGTGCAATTTACCCGTGCCGCAGAAGAAGGAAAGGTCCCGCCGGATTTACAGTTTCAGTTTCGTCTTGCGGCTGTGGCCTGCGGCCTGGGCGAAATCGGCTGGAGCAAAATGCTTTTGACACCTGAATTCGGTCCCTTGCAGCGGGTAGCCTTTATTTTCACCGATGCAGAACTGGAATATGATGAAATGTACAGCGGTCCGCCCCTCTGCCGCAAATGCGGTGCCTGTGTGCGTGAATGCCCCGGCGGCTGTATCCCGGATATCAAGTCCGGTAAAACCGTCACGGTAGACCTGGACGGCAAAAAATGTGAATGGGGCGACATTGATATGTGGCGGTGTTACGCGTTCTACACCCATGGTGGCCGGTATTATAACCCCTTTGTTCCCAAAGAGGTTTTCGACAAAAACGAAGACGGTATGCTGGATTTACTGGAGGGTGTAACAGATATAGCCAACGAAAAAGAAGTTATGAAGGTGTATACTGCCCTTGAAAAATACTTCCCCAGCTGGGTCGGCTACAACATGGCCAAATGCGGCGGCTGCATCCGCGCCTGCGTCAGTATGCTGGAGAAAAAAGGCGGCTGTATGGAAGGGCGGTTTGTCGCCCCGCTCCGTCATGAGATGAAAGCGTGGAAGATGGACCGATGATAGAGATTTTTGAAAGCCGGGAACAGGGCTTTTCAACGAAGGTGGTTTATGATGGCTGGAAAGCCGCGTTTATTACATATTCTCCGCAATATGACGAACTGAAGGAAATGAAACGGCACATGGAAACCGACGAGGTGTTTGCCCTCCTCTCGGGCAGTGCTACCGCTTTTACCTTCGACGGCACCCTGCACGAAACGCCCATGGAACCCAAAAAACTTTATAACATAAAGAAGGGCACATGGCACCATGTAAAGGTCAGCCCGGACGCCCTGCTCCTTGTGGTGGAAAACAGCAATACCACAAAAGAAAACACAGAAAGGATGGATTTTTATGCTGACAGCAGCAGAAATTAAGGCAAAAGCCATAGAACTTGGCGCCGGTGTCTGTGGCATTGGGGATATTTCCCACTTCGTCGGAGACAACCCATGCCACAACCCGCTGGAAATTCTGCCAAACGCCCGGTGTATTATCGGCTTCGGTCTCCCTGTGCCCCGGGGCCTTTACAAGGCACTGGAAGATAAGCGGCAATTTTTCAACTATACGAATTTAGGTGTAAAATATACAGACGAAAGCTTTGCGGAGATTTTTCTCTTCAAAATGGGCTGTCTGATTGAAAATGCCGGGTATGACGCCTGCCTGCAAAGAAGTATTCCCGGCTTCCGGGTGAAAGGCGATAAAAGCACAAATCCTGAAGTCAGCCGAATATACGAGCTGGAGTTTGCCTCCCCCGTAGCCGAAGGGAAGCCTGCACCGGACGTAATTATTGATTATAACAAAGCGGCAGAGGTGTGCGGTCTCGGGAAAACAGGTCTGCACGGTAAGGTAATTGCACCGAAATATGGGCCCTTCATGCGATATGTTTTTATTATCACCGATATGCCGCTGGAATGTGATGCCCCCTTTGCGGAAAGCTTGTGCGATGAATGCGGTAAATGTCTCCGCGCTTGCCCGGGCAAGGCCATCAGTGAAGACGGTGTAGACACCTGGCAGTGCAGTGTTTACTACCGGGGTGCACATAAATCGAATCCCTTTATGAAGCCGGATTTTCTGGAGGGTAATCCGGAAAAGGAAGCCATTATAAACGGCGAAAAGCGGTTTGACAGGGAAAGTGCACGGGCTATGTATCCCCATCTTAAATTCCTGCCCGAAACCCATTTCGGCTATGTGGCCTGTCTTTGCGGCAAGGCCTGTGAAACTGTTTGTTATAACCATTTAAAGGAGGCCGGTTTGCTTTGAGAGAACAACTTATATCCCTTGCCAAAAAGCTGGATGCGGATTTAATCGGCTTTGCCCCCGCTACCCGTTTTGCGGCAGATGACCCGGTTTTTCGCATTTTCCCGGAGACAAAAACTGTTATCGGTCTGGGCTTTCGCGTACTTCGCGGCATCTACCGTGGCGTGGAGGAAGGCACAACCTACTACCAGTATACAACCATGGGCGTAGAGAACTTAGAGGAGACCGTAATGCCTATGGCCTTGCTCAGACTGTCGAACCTCATCGAGGAAAACGGCGGCACGGCCGTGCCCCAGCGGCGCAGTCCCCTCATTATGGAGGCAGAAAATGAAACGAATCCCGAAGTGGATTATACGGATGTATTCCGCGGTGTAAAAGAGGAGCCGCAGCTGGATTTCCTGCGCTGTGCGGTGCAGTGCGGTCTTGGCGAGGAAAGTAAAATCCACAGCCTTCTGACGCCGGAATTCGGCCCCTTTGTCCGGGTGTGTTTTATCCTTACGGACCTGGAATTTGAGGAAACACCCCTATTCTCCGGTAAATTATGTGACGGCTGTGATGAATGCATCGCCGCCTGTCCCGGCCATGCCATAAAGGATGGCGGCGACACCGATTCCTGGCGGTGTGCCGTATACTATAACGGTGCCTCGGGCGAAAAAAATCCGTTTATGCCGCCGGAAGCCTTCGCCGATTTTGACCTGAAAACCAAAATGGAAATTATTAAGGGTACAGCAGAATTTGACAGTGAAGAAGCAAAAACTATTCTGGATAACATTTATTTTTACCCACCCGCCAAGCACTTTTACCGCACATCCATCTGCGGCCGGGCTTGCGACCGTGCCTGCTACATTCATCTGGAGAAAAAAGGGCTTCTGACCCGCTCCTTCCACCGTCCCTTCCGCCGGAAAGAGGACTGGAAGCTATCACTTGACCAGTTTGAGAAGGGAGAAAGAGAATGAACGAAAAAATGAAAATTGCCATCATCGGCTGTGGCCGGTTCTGTAAATTTTTTGTACCGCTTTTCAAAGCCCACCCGGTGGTGGAAAAGGTATATGTGTGTGACCTGAAAAAGGACCGGGAAGCCGAGTATGCCACAAAATTCAACGTGGATCGCATCGAAAGCTTTGAAGCGGCACTGGCCTCTCCCCAAATCAATGCCGTTGCTATCTTTACACAACGCTTTGCCCACGGTCCTATGGTCATAAAGGCATTAAAGGCCGGAAAGCACGTGTACAGTGCAGTGCCCTGTGCCATTTCCGTGGATGAAATCCGGGAAATCGAGGCCCTGGTGCGGAAAACCCGGCTTACCTATTCCATGGGTGAGACCGGCTTCTACCGCGCCCCTGCCATCCACTGCCGTAAGGAATTTGCAAAGGGTACCTTCGGCGAATTTGTTTTCGGCGAGGCACAGTATAATCACGACATCCGCAATATGGAGGAAAGCTTTAAAAGCTCCGGCGGCGCAGACTGGAGAAAGTACGCCGGAATTCCACCCATGTTTTATCCCAGCCACTCCACCTCAATGGTACTCAGTGCCATGCCGGGCGTGTATGCCACCCGCGTTTCTGCCTTTGGTTTTGCCGGCAGTCCGCGCACAGATATTTATGGTACGGAGGGGCAGAATCTTTACGATAATCCGTTTTCAAACACCACCATGCTTCTCCAGCTTTCAAACGGCGGCGTGGCCCGTATTTCGGAAAACCGATGCGTGGGATGGATGAGTCCGGAAACATACATCACCCAGTTTTACGGCACCGACGGCGGTTATGAATTTTCTGTAGCCCGCCATCACCAAACCCATTGGGACCCAGCCCGACCCGGTAAAGTGATTATGGAGGATGTGACCGCGTCGCTCCAGCCGCCCGCTGTCACCGCTCTCATTGAAGAAGATTACGGCAAGGCCGCCCAGGCCATTGCGGATACCATGGGCTTTTTTGATACCTCCCCCATTCAACCCACTGCCCGCCTCCCGAAGGAGTTTGCGGACATTGAAAACGGTCATAACGGTACGCATCATTTCCTGATTGACGATTTCTGCCGTGCCTACGCTACCGGCAAGCTGTCTCCCACTAATATATGGGCCGTAGCCCGGTATAATATTCCCGGACTTATTGCCCACCAGTCCGCACTCTCGGGCGGTACTGTAATGGAAGTTCCCGACCTTGGCAATCCGCCGGCAGACTGGGAAGTACTGGACTGGGAGAAATAAAAACATTTCAGTGCATACCGTGCATTGTGAACGAAAAACACAGCCCCAAAGCAAGTCTTTCGGGCTGTGTTTTCAGCTATATGAACTTTTGTCCAAAATCAGAGGATTTTTCTCAATTCTTCTGTCAGGTGACGGGCTACGATCCTATGCCCATCCCGGAGGGGATGAAGCGGCTCTTCCGGAATCCAACCGGTAGAATCAATAAAATACACACTGTCATTATTCTCCCGGTTAAATTCCTCTACCATCGCCGTAAGTTCCCTCGGGTATACGCCACAAAAAGCACTCAGTACGACGATTCTGGCATCCGGATTGATTTTCCGTACCACCTTCAAAAGATTCCGGTATTCCGAAACATACAAGTCCACAGGCTGACGACGGTCATTCGCGCCGTGGTTTATAACAATTACGGCGGGATTCTGTGCCTTTGCCGGTGACCCATCAAAATTATACGGATACGCCTCGGCGGCCTTCGGTACACTTCCGCAGCCGCTTTTTGTCACGCCCACGGCACCGTACCCCATAATTACCGGCTTCATGCCAAGCTCCATCGCCGTCAGGTACGCATACGTGGCGGTAGAATCGTCCTGGTTGGGACGGTTATTCTGATTATACTGCTCAAAGGTATACATCGCATCTATAAGCACACCCTCCGTAATGGAATCACCGATAAACTCAATAATTTCCCGCTTATCTTCCGGGAGCGGTGCCGTTCCTTCTGCCTCAAATCCCGTAAAACGAAGCTTTCCGATAAGAGGTTTATACCAGCGGTGCTGCTCTTCCACTGCACTCTTATAGATAACACGGACAACGTGATTCCCCGCTCCGGGTGCTTCTACCCGAAGCACGTGATCCACTGCCGTTTCAATTTTGGCACCGCCATCTACGGAAATCCAGAGATGCGGGTAGGGATGCATATTCATTTCCATATCAAAATACAGCACTGCCGCAGTGCCGGAAAAACCCACCTCAATCATACCGCCTGCCGCAGTTGTTGTTGCCGCCTTTTCCGTGATGTCCCACCGTCCCGTAAAGCGGATAGATGTATCATTTACTTTATAAAACATGTATATTCCTTCTCCCTGCAAATTCTTTTCGCCTTCCGGCAAAAGGATGCGGGCCGTCACCTAAAGACAGACGGCCCGCTCTTCTGTTTTTTATTATTCAAACAGTTTGCCGAACTTGGTCCAGTGCTCGTATTTCTCCTTTGCCTGCTTTTCAGCTTCCTGGAAGAGCTCTTCCGCACGGTCAGGGAACTTACGTGCCAGAGAGCTGTAACGAACTTCGTTCATAATAAAGTCTCTGTAGGAAGCATCGGGCGCCTTGGAATCCATCATAAACGGATTCTTGCCTTCTTCCTTAAGTCTCGGGTCGAAGCGGAATGTATGCCAGTAACCGGCCAAAACTGCATTCTTGATAATCTTCTGTGTATCGGTCATACCGCCCTTGATACCGTGGTTAATGCAGGGTGCGTATGCGATGATGATAGAAGGACCGTTGTAGCTTACAGCTTCACGAATTGCCTTTACAGTCTGATTCATATCATAGCCGAGTGCCACCTGTGCTACGTATACATAGCCATAGCTCATTGCCATTTCTGCAAGGTTCTTCTTCTTAATCGGCTTACCGCCTGCCGCAAACTGTGCAACAGCACCGGTAGGTGTGGACTTGGATGCCTGACCGCCTGTGTTGGAGTAAACTTCGGTATCGAATACCAGAACGTTTACGTCTTCGCCGGAAGCAAGAACGTGGTCAAGACCGCCGTAACCGATATCATATGCCCAACCGTCGCCGCCGAAAATCCAGACAGCCTTCTTGGACAGATATTCTTTGAAGTTCAGAATTTCTTTTGCTTCCGCACTGCCGCAAGCTTCAAGCGCTGCAACGAGAGCCTCTGTTGCCTTTGCATTCAGATCGCCGTCATCATAGGTTGCATTCCATTCTGCCGCTGCTGCTTTTACAGCATCACAGGGAAGTGCTGCAATCTGCTCGCGCAGTCTTTCGCGAATCTGCTTTGCACCGACTGCCATACCGAGACCGTGCTCTGCATTATCTTCAAAGAGGGAGTTTGCCCATGCAGGGCCGTGACCCTTCTTGTTGGTGGTGTACGGTGTGGAAGGTGCGCTGCCGCCCCAGATGGAGGAACAGCCTGTTGCGTTAGAGATATAGGCTCTGTCGCCGCAAATCTGGGTAACCAGTTTTGCATACGGTGTTTCACCACAGCCTGCACAAGCACCGGAGAACTCGAGGAGCGGCTGATGGAACTGGGAGTTCTTTACGTTAATAGGAGCAGAGAGAAGTTCTTCTTTATCTGCAACCTTTGTTACTGCATAGTCGAAGCATGCCTGCTGGTCACGCTGGGAATCGATGGGCTTCATAACGAGAGCCTTTTCCTTTGCGGGACATACCTTTGCACAGTTGCCGCAACCGGAGCAGTCCATAACGGTAACTGCAATACCGAATTCGTACTGGCCAAGGTCTTTGCCGTTCATCTTCTTGTGCTTCATGTTGCCGGGTGCTGCGGCGACTTCGTCTGCGTTCATAACAACGGGACGGATTGCGGCATGGGGACAAACAAGTGCACACTGGTTACACTGGATACAGTTTTCCGGAATCCATTCGGGAACGTCAACGGCAATACCGCGCTTTTCGTAAGCGGCAGTACCCTGGGGAAGGTGACCGTCAACATATTCAACGAAGGTGGATACGGGGATCTGGTCGCCTGCCTGCTTTTCACAGGGCTTTAAGATGTTCTTAACGAAGGAGGGCATCTCTGCAGCTGCCTTCGGTGCATCTTCAGCGTTTTTCCAGTCAGCCGGAACTGCGATTTCTTTAATATTCTTTTCGCCTTCTTCGATAGCGGCATGGTTCATACTTACAATCTTTTCACCTTTGGAAGCAAAGGAGCGAACAACTGCATCACGCATGTAACCTACTGCATCTGCAAAGGGAATAACGTTTGCGAGCTTGAAGAATGCGGACTGCAGAACGATGGAAGTCTTGTTGCCGAGACCCAGTTCTTTTGCAATACCGATAGCGTCAATGGTGTAGAGAGAAATGTTATTCTCTGCAATATAACGCTTCATTTTGCCCGGCAGACGTTCGGACAGCTCGTCTACATCCCATGCGCAGTTCAGAAGGAACTTACCACCGGGAACGAGATCCTGTACCATGTCATACTTGTCTACATAAGACGGATTATGACATGCCACAAAGTTTGCCTTATTGATAAGGTATGTGGATTTAATCGGCTTTTCACCAAAGCGTAAGTGAGAAACGGTGATACCGCCGCTCTTCTTGGAGTCATAGGAGAAGTATGCCTGTGCATACAGATCTGTATGGTCACCAATAATCTTGATGGAGTTCTTGTTTGCACCAACGGTACCGTCAGAGCCAAGACCCCAGAACTTACATGCAGTATTGCCTGCGGCAGATGTATCGGGGTTTTCTTCTCTGGGGAGAGAAAGGCCTGTTACATCGTCCGTAATTGCAAGTGTAAAGCCGCGAACGGGTTCTGCCGCGTCGAGGTTTTTGTACGTTGCAATAATATCAGCAGGAATGGTGTCTTTAGAGCCGAGACCGTATCTGCCGCCGATAATGGTGGGCGCATCGTTCTTGCCGGTAAAGCAAGCACATACATCGAGGTACAGCGGTTCACCGATGGAGCCGGGTTCCTTTGTTCTGTCGAGAACTGCAATCTTCTTGCAGGTTGCCGGCAGAGCCTTGAGAAATGCTTCCACGGGGAACGGACGGTACAGACGAATCTTGATAAGACCCACTTTTTCGCCGCGAGCTGTAAGGTAATCGATGGTTTCTTCAATGGTATCACAGATGGAGCCCATTGCAACGATAACCTTTTCGGCATCGGGTGCACCGTAGTAGTTTACAAGGCCGTAGTTTGTGCCGATTTTGGCGTTAACCTTGTTCATATATTCTTCTACAACAGCGGGAACGTTGTCATAGAATTTGTTACATGCTTCTCTGTTCTGGAAGAAGATGTCGGGGTTCTGTGCACTACCACGCAGTACGGGATGCTCAGGATTAAGTGCACCGTTGCGGAATGCGCGAACGGCATCCATATCTACCATTTCTTTCAGGTCTTCTGTATCCCAAACTTCAATTTTATCGATTTCGTGGGATGTGCGGAATCCGTCAAAGAAGTGGAGGAAAGGTACTCTGCCCTTGATAGCTGCAAGGTGCGCGATTGCACCGAGGTCCATAACTTCCTGCGGGCTGTTGGAGCACAGCATTGCATAACCGGTCTGACGGCATGCCATAACGTCAGAATGATCGCCGAAAATGTTCAGCGCATGGCTTGCTACACAGCGAGCCGAAACATGGATAACGGAGGGCAGCAGTTCGCCCGCCATCTTGTACATATTCGGAATCATCAGAAGGAGACCCTGCGAAGCCGTGTAGGTAGTGGTCAGTGCGCCGGCCGCAAGAGAGCCATGCACAGCACCTGCCGCACCTGCTTCAGACTGCATTTCCACAACCTTTACAGGTTGTCCGAACATATTGTTCTTTTTTTCTACCGCCCATTCGTCGGTAACCTCTGCCATAACCGAGGAAGGCGTAATCGGATAGATTGCCGCGACATCGGTAAAGGCATAGGACGCCCATGCGGCGGCGTTGTTACCGTCCATGGTCTTCATTTTTCTTGCCATGATAATTACCTCCTATATTTTATATTGGTAAGATAAAATTTTCACTACCTTGTAGTATAACAAAAATGCAACGCTGTTGTCAACTGTTTTTTACGGATATTTCTGATTTTTTTCGACAAAAGTACATTTTTTGCAAAAACGGAAAATGGAAAGACCGTCTTCTGCAGACAACCTCTGTCCAGGCTTCCGTTTAATACGAAATAATAATCGGGGACTGAATGCCGCTTGCTACAGAATCCCTCTCAAAGCTTTTCCGTTTTTCGTGATAGGGGCCGACGATTTCCCAGTCGTCATAGACTTTCGTTTCCGCAAACTGATTCCCCGCCGTGTTTGCCACACGAATCAGGAGTTCATTTTCCGGTTGCAGCAGCTTACCGTCCGCTTCAAATACGTACGGTGCGAAGCAACGGGTGCCCAGCGGCACACCGTTAAGGCTCGCGCTACAAGAATTCAGCACATGACCAAGGTCAATCTTAACCCGTTCCCACGCCCCCGCCTTGAAATGAATTTTATAGGTGGCTACGCCGGAGAAGTCCTTAGAATACAACTCCTCCCAGCGTGTCGGGCCACAGGGCCGGTACTCTTCATTGATTATATGCGATTCAAACCGATCTTTTCCTATAACAAAGGCACGCTCCCGCTTTATCATGAAATTGGAAATCTCAACTTTTCCCTTTGTATACTTTGCCTTCTTTTCCGCCGGATATGTTTTCTCTGTTATCAGGAACACCCGCTCTTCACCAGGTTGTAAGGCAATCCCCTTCGTTTCCGCCTCGTAAATCTTAGCCCACCAGGCATCCAGCTCATACATATTTCCCTTTTCTTTAAAGGAAACATCTACTGTGACCGGCTCTGTGCTTTCGTTATAAATCAGATATAATGCCCCCTCCGGCAGAACCCGTTTACCGACTGCCACGGCATCTGAGGAAATCTCTGCTGCCGCCTCTGCCTTTGCCGCCTCGGAGGCAGTAAGCACCGTGCCACCCTTAGCCCTGAAGGCCTCCAACACCTTTCTTGACGTTTCCGGCATCGCTTTGCAGTCCGGCACCACCACCGTATGGTACGCCGCTGTGCCTGTGCACAGACATCCGTCCTTGTATTCCGCTGTTTCCAGAAAATCGTCGTCGATAATATCAAAGGCGCAGTGATTCTTTTCCATTCGTTTTGCTGTACCGTCAAAGCTGTCCCGCGCCCGGAGCATATTTTCACCGCCACCCCAGAAATCCCGCATAGGCATATAAAGGGCGCAGTCAGTGCCCCATTTGCCCAAGCTCATCAGATATGACATTCTGGCCATATAGGCATGGTATTCCCCGAGGTGCTCCCACTTCGGCATTTCCGGGGTAAAGCCGGGACGGCTCTCGATAATGAAGCGACCCGTTGTCTGATAGCTTCTAATCATAATGTTAATCATGCTGATTCCGCGCACCATCTGGTACATCATAATGTGCCGCATCTGATCAAAGGTCAGGCCGCCTCCATAAATCGCATAGGATTCCGAGACCGTATTCTCCGCCCCAATCTGGTTTGCGGCAGAGCCGGCAAAGCGGGGAAAGAAATGATTCGTCTCCTTTCCGGGGAAAATCTGCCGCCAGATAACGTCAATTCCTGGAATATCCAGCTGACGCAGCTGGCGCATAATATGATGAAAGCCGTGTTTCACGCAGTTTAAGGTCTCGTCATCGCCGCCCACGTGCCCCGTGGAAAGCAACTTATTTTCCCGGCACCACGTCCGCAGCTTCTGGAAATAGTTTTCGGCAAACATCTCTGCCACCAGATTCCGGAAATCCTGTCTGGCCTTTGTCCCCTTCTCGTCCAGAGTTTCCTCCATCGGTGCCATAATGGCAGGCAGAACATCCAGCACAACATAGCCATACCGCTCTGAAAAACGTGCTTCCATATCCCGGCTCCAGGGAATACCGGAAACGGCCGGTTCGTCGGTAAAACAAGCCGTAATTTCCTTTCCGAAAAAGTCGCCCACATACTTTTTGTAGCCTTCGTGGGTGATTTCGATAAAGGTTTCCGCCGTCTCCGCCTCCAGAAGATTCGGATATGCCGGCTCATACATGGTCGCTTCCGTCATCGTTTCTGTATAGTATTCCGTAATCGGTGTATCCGCTTCCGTGCCCGGCGCAATCCGCTTCCCATCAGCAAAGGCGGCAAGGGCATTTTCCCCCGGCTCATACGGTGACGCAGTCTCCCGTGCCATAACCTTCTGCCGTCCGAGGAAGGGCTTTGCCGCCACAACTTTACCGCAGGCACTGCCGGAGGGCCAGCCGCCCTCATCGTACAGCCAGATTTCCATGCCGAGCCCGGTAGCGTACTCCACCATATAGCGGAACATGGCAAACCATTCCTCCGTCAGATATTCCGGCTCCATATAGGTGGGGCTGGTATGCGGGCGGAAGTTCTTCGGCTCCGGCAAAGCATAGATGACCTTGATGTTTTTGGAGTGGCATTCGTCCAGCTGCCGCCGGATTTCCTCTTTCGTGAGCGGCCCGTTCCAGCCCCAGCTGTAGGCCGGATACATGCCCGTCGGCGGTGTCACAAAAGCCTCCGCACAAAATCCTGCGTTTTTTCTTTTAATTTCGCCATGTGTATATCTCATACTGTCGCGCTCCTCTACATTTTTAAAGCTTGTATTCTTCTTTAGGGTGACAGAAGATATCTGAACCTCGTTTTTTACTTTCTCTTTTTTGCCACTACTTCGTTAAAATACTCGTAAATGCGTCAGCATTTACTGCGTTTTTGCCTTGTATCGGCAAAAAATAGCTTGTAAAAAATTTTACA
>JAFSAU010000033.1 GCA_017442155.1 Clostridia bacterium
CGTCGAGCGGCGAAGTTTGTTCGTAGCAAAAAGGCCTTAAAACATAGAAAAATTGTATACAATGAAATTTTTCGACGTTTTTTACGAATACCTTATTAAATACCTTATTCATATTTATTGGTTTCTTGCCTTTTTGCGTTCTGGGCTTTTTTTACAGCCCCTTCCTTATTTTTTCCATTCTCCATATAAAACCCGGGACAGAAACTGCCCTGTATAGGATTTTTTGTTTTTGGCGATTTCCTCCGGCGTACCCTCGGCAATCAGCGTGCCGCCGCCGTCGCCGCCTTCGGGCCCCATATCGAGGATGTAGTCGGCGGTTTTAATCACATCCAGGTTATGTTCAATGACAATCACCGTGTTTCCGCCCTCCACCAGCCGCTGCAAAAGGTCCACCAGGCGATGCACATCTGCCATATGAAGCCCTGTTGTCGGTTCATCCAGAATATATACGGTTTTCCCGGTGCTGCGCTTGGAGAGCTCGGTGGCAAGCTTTACCCGCTGGGCCTCACCGCCGGAAAGAAGCGTGGAAGGCTGCCCCAGCTTGATATAGCCGAGACCCACATCGTACAGTGTCTGCAGCTTGCGTCGGATACTCGGGTGGTTTTCAAAAAATTCCAGGGCCTCCTCCACCGTCATGTCCAGCACCTCAAAAATATTCTTGCCCTTATAGGTGACCTCCAGCGTTTCCCGGTTATACCGCTTGCCCTTACAGACCTCGCAGGGTACATATACGTCCGGAAGAAAATGCATTTCAATCTTGATAATACCGTCACCGGAGCAGGCCTCACAACGGCCGCCCTTGACGTTAAAGCTGAAGCGGCCCGGCGCATACCCACGCGCCTTCGCCTCGTTGGAGGTCGCAAAAATAGAGCGGATATCCGTAAACAGCCCTGTATAGGTGGCAGGATTGGAGCGCGGTGTTTTCCCGATGGGTGACTGGTCAATCGCTATCACCTTGTCCAGCTGTTCCGTGCCGTCAATCCCATCATGGTCACCGGGGATGCAGTGTGCCCGGTTCAGTGTTGCCGCCAGCGATTTATATACAATTTCATTTACAAAGGAGCTTTTGCCCGAGCCGGATACACCCGTAACACACACCAGCATTCCCAGCGGGACCTTAACATCAATGTTTTTCAGGTTGTTCTGCCGCGCGCCGCGCACGGTAAGATACCGCCCGTCCGGCTTTTTTCTCTCCGCGGGAACGGGAATTTTTTTAGCCCCGGAAAGGTACAGTCCGGTCTCGGATTTTGGATTTGCCTTAATTTCCTCCACCGTACCCTCAGCTACAATAAGACCGCCGTGCACACCGGCCCCGGGTCCGATATCCACGATATGGTCCGCTTCGTACATGGTTTCCTCGTCATGCTCCACCACAATCAGAGTATTGCCCATATCCCGCAGATTTTTCAATGCATTTAAAAGCTTCTGATTGTCCCGCTGATGGAGACCGATGCTTGGCTCGTCCAGAATATATAAAACACCCATAAGACCGGACCCTATTTGTGTAGCCAGGCGAATGCGCTGTGCCTCACCGCCGGAAAGGGTTCCCGCCGCGCGGGAAAGGGTCAGATAGGAAAGCCCTACGTTTTTCAGGAAGCCGAGACGGGCACGGATTTCCTTTAGTATCTGCGCCGCAATGGCCGCGTCCTTTTCTGAAAGGGTCAGCGAATCAAAAAACTCCAGTGTTTTATCTACTGATAAGTCCGTCAGCTCCTTAATACTGAGACCGCCCACCGTAACAGCAAGGATTTCGGGACGGAGTCTTGCGCCGTGACAATCGTCGCAGGCATGGTCAAGCATCAGGCTTTCGATTTCCGATTTTGCCCATTCTGACGTGGTTTCACGATACCGTCTTTCCAAATTATTGATAATGCCCTCATAGGGCGTTACAAATTTCCCGCTTCCGTATGCCCGTTCATAGCTGAATTCAATTTTTTCCTCCCCAGAGCCGTACAGGAGAATGTCTAAAATATGGGGCGGAAGCTTTTCTACGGGTGTGTCGAGACTAAAGCCGTAATGTGCGGCAAGTCCCCGAAAGTGCATCATTGCCATACTACCGTAGTCAGCCACGCCCCAGCCGCTTGCACAGAATGCACCATCGTTTATCGACCTTTCGGGATAGCGCAGAACCATTTTGGGGTCAATCTTTTTAATAAATCCAAGGCCTGCACACGTGGGGCAAGCCCCGAAGGGACTGTTGAAGGAAAAGGAGCGGGGTGCCAGCTCCTCTATATTGATACCGCACTGGTGACAGGCATAGTTCTGGCTGAAGGTGATTTCCTCGCCGTCCACCACCTGCACAATGCAAAGCCCGTCGGCAAGCCCCAGAGCCGTTTCCAGCGAATCGGCAAGACGGGTGTGCATATCCGGCCGGATAACCAGACGGTCCACTACAATTTCAATGGTATGCTTCTTCTTTTTGTCAAGCGCAAATTCCTCATCCAGCTCATGCATTTCGCCGTCCACGCGCACGCGCACATACCCGCTTTTCCGGGCCGTACTGAACACCTTCTGGTGCTCACCCTTCTTCGCACGGATGACGGGAGCTAAAAGGAGTATCTTTGTCCCCTCTTCCATCTCCATGATGGCATCTATCATCTGGTCTACCGTTTGCTTTTTGATTTCCATACCGCATTTCGGGCAGTGGGGCACACCCACCCGGGCGTATAAAAGACGGAGATAATCATAAATTTCCGTTACCGTCCCCACCGTGGAGCGGGGATTTTTGCTGGTGGTTTTCTGGTCAATCGAAATCGCCGGAGAAAGACCTTCGATGTATTCCACATCCGGCTTTTCCATCTGCCCCAAAAACTGACGGGCATAGGAGGAAAGGCTTTCCACATACCGCCGCTGTCCCTCCGCATATATGGTATCAAAGGCCAGAGACGTTTTGCCGCTGCCCGAAAGCCCCGTAAAAACAACCAGCTTGTCTCTCGGTATTGTGATATCAATATTTTTTAAATTATTTACCTTCGCACCACGAATGATAATCTTATCCTGCATTTTTGTCTCCTCTGTCCCGCTTCCTATTTTCTTTTATGTGGCGTACCGATAAAACCCACCTGCCGGAAATCTGCCATATTATGCCGTATAATATAGTCAAGATAGGAGCAGACCATTTTTGCTGTGAAAATATAGCCGCAGGGATTCATATGGCCGCCGAGGAACATTCCGTCCCGGAGGTCACCCTCATAGACAGGTGCATATTTTGCAAAGTCCAGTACATATGCATTATCAAAAAATTCTGCCATTTCGTATAGCAGTGCCGCATGGGCTTCTATCTTTTTCAGCCGCACCTCGTCTCCATATCTCGGTATGGTCATGAAGAAGAATTTTGCATCCGGCTCCAGCTCCTTATACCGCTGTACAATCTGTCCGTAATAGCCCGCAAAGGTTTTTGCATTGTTTCTCCAGTCCTCCCGGCATATGTCAGCCACTGTGCCGATTTCCTGCCCCCGGTTTAAGATATCATTTACCCCAAGAGCGATAATATATGCCTGCGCCCAGCCGCCTCGCTCCTTGTCAAAAAATCCATTCCAGGGAGCAAAGTTTTCGCAGTAACACTCGGCCGTCATGCCGCCCCGGGAGAAGTTTTTCACGGTGCAACCGGCCATTCGTGCCAGATACTGCCCCCAGGAATAATCGTAATAGTCATGATAAGCGGTAGTCCCATCTGCCTTTGTGCTTTCAAACTCTCCGGAAGAAAGACTGTCCCCCACACACGCAATCGTGCGGAAAATGCCGGTGTACCCACCATCGGAAACAATCGTGTCCAACGGTTTTTCGTTTTTGTCCAGCCCTAAAAATCTTTCCATGTCCATCTTATTTTCCCTCCATTGCCTGCCGGAGTAAGTCCGCCATGGTTGTTGTATCCTGCCTTTGCTTTTGCATATATTTTTGTACATCTTTTTTGCTGACCCGCGTAGCCCGGTTTTCGGAAAGCCGCTTTTCCAGGGACGCCGCCTTTTCACGGTATCCGCAGCGGCAAACGTACATTTTTTTCTCACCGCTGCCGAACAGCTCCAGCTTTTTGGAGCACTGGGGACAGCGGACACCTGACTGCATACTCAGATTTTCCCGGTGGCCACAGTCAGGGTCACTGCAGACAAGCAGTTTTCCCTTCTTTCCCTTGACCTCCAGCATCCGCTTGCCGCAATCGGGGCATTTTTTATTCGTCAGGTTCTCGTGCCGGTACACGGCTTCACTGGCCTTCACCGCTCCCACCAGACGGGAGGTATAGGAACGGATATCCCCTATAAAGGTATCCTTTTCAAGCTGTCCGTCCCGGATATTCTCCAGCTTCTGCTCCCACTCGGCGGTAAGCAGCGGCTCTTTCAGGTCTGCAGGTACAATGTCGATAAGCTGCATTCCTTTAGCTGTGGGCACAATATGCTTCCCGTCCGGCTTTTCCATATAAAAGGTATTATACAGTTTTTCAATAATATCGGCTCTTGTGGCCGGTGTGCCGAGACCATTCCCGACAAAGGCACGCATATCGCGGTTTTCGATAAACTTACCCGGATTTTCCATAGCAGACAGAAGCGTGGCCTCTGTGTACCGTTCCGGCGGGGTGGTTTTCTGCGCTTTCAGCTGATATGCCCGGCAGGTAAACTGCGCCCCCTTTTCAATTTTTGGCAGATTCTGTTCGCTTTCCTCTTCCTCTTCGGCCAGATTCTGCACACGGCGCCAGCCTGTCTCGGTCACTTCACGACCCGTGGCCACAAAATGTTCGCCGGCACATTCTGCCTCCGTTTTCACGGAGAGATAGGTGTACGCCGGAAAGAAACAGGCTACAAACCGTTTTACAACCAGCATATAAATTTTTGCCTCGTCCGACGAAAAGGAAGAGATGTCCACATATTCCTCGGTGGGAATAATCGCATGGTGATCGCTGACACGGGCATTGTTCACACAGGCCGGTGCCATCGGATATCCGTTTTTCCGGATTTCGTTTATATAGGGCCGCATTGACGGTACATCCAGTGCCCGCAGACGTTCGGCGAGCGTAGGTACAATATCCTCCGTCAGATACCGGGAATCGGTACGGGGATAGGTCAGTGCCTTGTGATGCTCATACAGCGACTGCATATAACGCAGTGTTTCTTTTGGGGAAAAGCCATATTGCTTATTGGCATCCCGCTGCAGCTCCGTCAAATCATAAAGAAGCGGCGGCTGAACCGTTTTTTTCGCGGTTTTCACATCGGTTATCGTAAAAACGGCACCCTGGATTTTTTTTGCCAGTGCTTCTGCCGCATCCTTTTCAAAAATAGCGGCCTGTCCGTCTTTGTCGCGGTAGCTTACGAAAAAGTTCCCGAGGTCTGCCCGAAGCGTATAGTACTCCCGCGGGCGGAAGCTCTGAATTTCCCTTTCCCTGGCCGCAATGATAGCCAGCGTAGGTGTCTGCACCCGGCCGGCAGAAAGCTGGGCCCCGAATTTGCAGGTCAGCGCACGGGTGGTATTGAGTCCCACCAGCCAGTCGGCCTCTGCCCGGGCCTGGGCCGCGGCGTACAAGCTGTCATACGCCTCACCGGGGGCCAGGTTCTGAAACCCTTCTATAATGGCCTTTTTGGTCTGGGAAGAAATCCAGAGACGGCGCACAGGCTTCCTGCACCCGGCCTTCTCCAAAATCCATCGGGCCACCAGCTCCCCTTCCCGTCCGGCATCCGTGGCAATAATCACGTCGCTGACTTCCTTGCTCTTCAGATATGCCTGCACGGCAGAAAACTGGCTTTTCGTTTCCGGAATCACTGCCAGCTCCATTTTTTCGGGCAGCATCGGCAACGTCTCCATAGACCATTTCTGATACGCCGCATCGTAGTGCGCCGGGTCCTCCAGTGTAACCAGATGCCCCAGTGCCCAGGTTACAATATATTTTTCATTGGAAAACGCGCTTTTTTCTTTCTTTTTACAGCCCAGCACCGATGCCAGCTCGCGGCCGACGGAGGGCTTTTCGGCAAGTACCAGTGTTTTACCCATTTTCTTCTCCTTTTAAACCTTCCATAAAGCTTCGCACGGCTACTTCAAACTTATTCGTTCCGGGGGTATAGTAGATTTTATTTTTTATGGCATCCGGCAAATACTGCTGTTTCACATAGTTTCCGGGGTATGCATGGGGGTATTTATAGCTTACGCCCCGTCCCAGCTTTTCCGCACCACTGTAGTGCGCATCCTTCAGATGTGCCGGAACATCGCTGCACTTTCCGTTTTCCACATCAGAAAGTGCCGCATCAATCGCGCAGATGGCACTGTTTGACTTCGGTGCCGTAGCCAGAAGAATGACCGCCTCCGCCAGCGGAATCCGTGCCTCCGGAAAGCCCAACTGCAATGCACTGTCCACACAGGCTTTTATAATTGATGCCGCCTGTGGGTACGCAAGCCCGATATCCTCCGAAGCAATCACCATAAGCCGACGGCAAATACTGATTAAATCGCCCCCCGCCACCAGTCGGGCCAGATAGTGCACGGCGGCATCCGGGTCACTTCCCCGGATAGACTTCTGAAACGCACTTAAAATATCGTAGTGACTGTCCCCGTCCCGGTCAAACCGCATCCCGCGGCCACCCAGACATTCTCTGGCAGTTTCCCCCGTAACGGTGATTTTTTTGTCCACTCCCATGGGAGTGGCACGCACTGCGACTTCCAGGGCCGTAACCGCCTTACGCACATCGCCGCCTGCCGCTTCGGCTATATACGAAAGCACCTCGTCGGAAGCCTCCACGGGCAGACCTTCTTCTATAAGAATTGCCGCCGCTCTACGAAGGGCCGGCACAATTTCTTCCGGCACCACGGGGCGAAACTCCAGTACAGTGGAACGGGACAAAATGGCATTATATACATAAAAATACGGATTTTCCGTCGTGCTGGCGATCAGCGTAATCCGTCCATCCTCAATAAACTCCAGGAGAGACTGCTGTTGTTTTTTATTGAAATTCTGAATTTCATCCAGGTACAAAACCACGCCGCCAAGACCGGCAAAGCCTTCCAGGTCACTGACGATAGACTTAATGTCCGACACGGAAGCGTGGGTGGCGTTCAGTTTATACAGCCGTTTACCCGCCCGTTCGGCCGCAATGTTTGCAAGGGTCGTCTTGCCCGTGCCCGCCGGACCGTAAAAAATCATATTCGGAATGTTGCCCGACTCTAAAATATTGGACAACAGCCTGCCCTTTCCCAGAAGGTGAGTCTGTCCCACAACCTCGCCGGGTGTTTTCGGCCGGATTCTGTCTGCAAGTGGCTGCATAAAATTCTCCTTTCCGGTTCACTTTTTACTGCGCCGCCGCCGTAGTGCAGTAAGACTCGAACACAATATGCCATAAACTTGCCAAATTTCAATCCTTTTGATTTGTCGGTTTTGCAGGGAGTCAGCCCTGCTGCAACCTCCGCATCAAAAGTATTATAAATTTTTCTGCGTTTTTGGTCGAAGAGTTTAAAAACGGTAAATTCTTCTATAAGACAAAGAAAATTCAAGAATAATACCGACGTATATTTGCAGGATTTTCTGCAGTATTATGATGAATTTATGTTTTTAAACCATATCGGGTTCAAGTCTTACTGCACTATACACATCGCCCAGCATATACAACGACCCGAAGGCAATAATCACATCGGGGTCGGCAGCGCGGGCCATTTCCACGGCTTCCTTTATGGAGGAAGCGGCGGTCACGTCCTTATGATATGGCCTGGCGGCCTCTGCTAATTTTTCCGCGGACAGTGCCCGGGGGGAGGGGACCGTCACCGTAATCAGTTTTTCTGCAAGACCACCCGTTTTTTTCATAGCCTTGTTATATTCCTTATCCTCCAGCATCCCGGCAATAAACACGATTTTCTTGCCGGAAAACAGCGTTTTTACAGCAGTACAAAGGGCACAAATCCCATCGGCATTATGGGCACCGTCTAAGATAAACAGCGGGTTTTCCGCCACCGTTTCCAGCCGTCCCCGGTGCCGTACAGACCGAAGGCCTGCGTAGACAGCCGCATCCGGGATGGAAACCCCTTTTTTCCGCAAAACGTCAATGATTTCCAGCGTGACGCATACATTTTTTACCATGTGCTCCCCTGCCAGAGACAAAAAGATATCCTTATATCCTGCGGCAGAAAACGTACTGCCGAGATGGGTGCTTTCCGTAATGGACGGCTCGGCCGCAAGATGGATTTCCGCGTTCATTTCCGCGCATTTTTCCCGGATAACCGCCATAGCCTCCTCCGGCTGCTCCCGGTACAGGACGGCAGGAACACCGGGCTTTAAAATCCCGCACTTTTCTGCCGCAATTTCGCCCAGTGTTTCACCGAGGTACTGCATATGGTCATAGCCAACCGCACAAATGGCGGTGCAAAGCGGATTCTCAATTGCATTGGTCGCATCCAGCCGGCCGCCAAGGCCCACCTCCAGTGCCACATAGTCACACTTTTCTTCGGCAAAACAAAGAAGCCCGACGGCGGTGACAATTTCAAATTCCGTAGGATGATTCAGTCCGTCGCGCACCATCGCTTCACAGGCCTTTTGCACCAGGAAGGTGTTTCGTGCCAGTGCTTCATCGGAAATTTCAGTTCCGTCAATTTGTATCCGTTCATTAAAACGATAGACAAAAGGAGAGGTATACGCCCCCGTGCGATACCCTGCCGCCGACAAAACGGCGGCAAGGGACGTGGTAACCGTCCCCTTGCCGTTTGTTCCTGCTATATGAATAAATTTCAGTTTCTCATGCGGACGTCCCAGCCGCCGGAGCAGCTCCCGGATATTGGAAAGCCCCAGCTTCGAGCCAAGCTTTAAGGCCCCGTGAATAAACGCCAGCGCGTCCTCACAGTTATATTTATCTGAATGCTTCAATGCCCTGCAACACCTTTTCTAACATTTCTTCGTACTTCGCCTGCTTGGCCTTTTCTTCCTCCACCAGCTTTGCCGGTGCCTTTGCCAGAAAACCGGGATTGGACAGCTTGCCGGCGGTACGGCGGATTTCGTTTTCCAGATTCGCCTTCTCTTTTTCGAGACGGGCGATTTCCTTTTCCTTGTCAATCAGCTGGTCTGTGGGCATAAACAATGTGGCACTGTCCACAACCACCGTCAAAGCCTTTTCACAGTCAGCATCCTTTTCTGCCTTGACAATGACCTCGCTGGCACCTGCCAGCTTCTTGAAAAATTCCTCACTGCCGGAGAACAGATCCACCTTTTCCGTAACCACGTACAGGCTCGCCCGCTTCGACGGCGGAATCTGCATTTCGGCACGCGCATTGCGGATGCCGCGGATGGCATCACAGATAATTTCCATCTCGGCTTCCTCCTTCGGGAAAGAGAGGGCGGCATCATATTCCGGCCAGGCAGAAATCATAATGCTGTCATCCTTTACAGGAAGGGCCGAATAAATTTCATCCGTTACAAAAGGCATGAAGGGATGCAGAAGCTTTAATGTCCCTGCCAGAACGTAGCAGAGCGTATTCTGTGCGTCCCGTCTTGTGGGGCACTCCGCATCATAGAGGCGCGGTTTTGTCAGCTCAATATACCAGTCACAGTATACATCCCAGATAAAGTCGTATACCTTACCCAAGGCAATGCCGATTTCATAGTTCTCCAGATTTTCCGTTGCTTCTTTTACCAGAGCGTTATATCTGGACAGAATCCACTTATCCTCCAGCTGGGGGTTTTCGGGCAGAGCCACAGCGTCCACATCCAGATTCATCATCACGAAGCGGGCCGCATTCCACAGTTTGTTTGCAAAGTTACGGCTGGCCTCCACACGCTCCATGTGGAAGCGCATGTCGTTGCCGGGGGAATTGCCCGTGGCAAGTGTGAAGCGGAGTGCGTCGGCACCATATTCTTCGATAACCTCCAACGGGTCAATGCCGTTGCCTAAAGATTTAGACATTTTCCTTCCCTGACTGTCACGGACGAGACCGTGCAGGAATACGTGTTTAAAGGGTTCTTTCCCCATATGCTCCATGCCGGAGAAAATCATACGGGAAACCCAGAAAAAGATAATATCATACCCGGTGACCAGCACGCTGGTGGGATAGAAATACTCTAAATCCCCTGTCTTATCCGGCCAGCCCAGTGTGGAGAAGGGCCAGAGTGCGGAGCTGAACCAGGTGTCCAGCACATCCTCCTCCTGCCGCATTTTGGCACCGCAGTCGGGACAGGTGTGCACATCCTCCTTGGAAACCACCGTCTTGCCGCAGGCATCACAGTAGAAGGCCGGAATCCGGTGTCCCCACCACAGCTGACGGGAAATACACCAGTCATGCACATTTTCCATCCAGTTCATATATGTCTTGGAGAAACGGCCGGGGATAAATTCAATTGTACCATCCTCCACCACGCGCATCGCATCTTTTGCCAGCGGCTCCATCTTCACAAACCACTGCTCACTCGTAAGCGGCTCCACCGTGGTACCGCAGCGATAGCAAGCCCCCACGTTATGGGTATGCTCTACCGTCTTGATAAGGAAGCCCTCTGCTTCCAGGTCTGCAATCATGGCTTTTCTCGCTTCATAGCGGTCCATACCGCGATATTTGCAGTCAAAGGAAATTTTCGCATCGTCATCCATGATGCGGATTTGTTCCAGATTATGTCTCTGCCCCACTTCAAAGTCATTCGGGTCGTGGGCGGGGGTAATTTTCACTGCACCCGTACCGAATTCCTTATCCACATATGCGTCGGCAACCACCGGGATTTCCCGGCCCACCAGGGGCAGAATCAGCATTTTTCCCACAAGGTCCGTATACCGCTCATCCTCGGGATTTACGGCCACCGCCGTATCGCCAAGCAGTGTTTCGGGACGGGTAGTGGCAATTTCCACAAAGCCGTCGCTATCCTTAATGGGATAGCGGATATGCCAGAAATGGCCGCCCTGTTCGCTGTATTCCACCTCAGCGTCAGAAAGTGCCGTGCGGCACTGGGGACACCAGTTGATAATGCGGTTTCCTTTGTAAATCAGGCCCTTTTCATACAGATTTACGAACACCTCGCGCACGGCACGGGAGCATCCCTCGTCCATGGTAAAGCGTTCTCTTGACCAGTCACAGGAGCTGCCCAGACTTTTCAGCTGATTGATAATCCGGTCGCCGTACTGGTTTTTCCAGTCCCATACCCGCTCCAGGAACTTGTCCCGGCCCAGGTCGTGACGGGTCAGGCCCTCTGTTTTGCGCAGGTGCTCTTCCACCTTAATCTGGGTAGCGATGCCGGCATGGTCCGTGCCCGGTACCCACAGTGCGCTGTAGCCCTGCATCCGACGGAAACGGATCAGGATATCCTGCAGTGTTTCGTCCAGCGCGTGGCCCATGTGCAGCTGCCCCGTTACATTCGGGGGCGGAATCACAATGCAGAAGGGCTTTTTGTTTTTATCGGGCGAAGCCTTGAAATAGCCATTCTCCTGCCATTTTTTGTATAACTTTTTTTCCACCTTCTGCGGTTCGTAGGTTTTGTCAATATTCTGCATTTCTTTTCCTCCTATTTATCATTCCTAAGCGCGTTCCGGGTGATTTTGCCCGATGTGGTCTTAGGTAATTCCGGTACATACTCAATCTTACGGGGATATTTATAGGGTGCCGTCATTTTCTTTACATATTCCTGCAGTTCCTTTGTAAGGGTATCCGACGGCTCAAAGCCCGGTGCCAGCACCACCACGGCACAGACAATCTGTCCGCGGATTTCATCGGGACGGCCGATGATAGCACATTCCTTTACGGCCTCGTGGGTATTCAGAACACTTTCAATCTCAAACGGTCCGATGCGGTAGCCGGAGCATTTAATCATATCGTCATTCCGGCCCACATACCAGTAATAGCCATCCTCGTCCTCATAGGCAATATCTCCGGTATGGTACACACCGTCCTCAATCGGGTCAATTCTCTCACCGTCCTGATAGTAATAATCCAGAAGCCCCACCTGCTTGCCATCCTTCACAAACATAACCACTTCTCCTTCATCACCGGGAGCACAGCGGTTGCCGTCCTTATCCACGAGGGCTACATCGTAAAGCGGTGACGGCTTGCCCATGGAAGAGGGCCGGATACCCAGCCACTGGAAGGAGCAGGTAATCGGCGTACCCTCGCTCTGGCCGTAGCCCTCATGGATATAGTGGCCGCAAAGGTCATAAAATGCACTGTTCACCTCGCCGCTGAGCGGTTCGCCGGCCGTGGCAAACCACTGTATGGATTCCAGATGCTCCCGCCGGATGCCCGCTTTTAAAAGGAAGCGGTACATCGTGGGAGGAATACACAGGGAGGTGGGCCTGAATTCCTTCATATGTTCCATAAGCTGTTCCGGGTCAAAACGAATGGGGTCATATCCTAAAATGGCACTGCCGCAAATCCACTGTCCGTAAATATTTCCCCAGCCGAACTTTGCCCAGCCGCTGTCCGACTGCGTAAGGTGCAGGCCGTTATTCTGTACGCACTGCATATATTTTGCCGTCATAATATGCCCTAAGGGATAGGTGCGGTTATGCACGGCCATTTTTGGATATCCGGTCGTTCCGGAAGTAAAATACAAAAGCATCTGATCGGTATTTTCCCCTTCATCCGGTGCATCGTATAATGCACAGCTTTCGTATTCGCCGGTAAAGTAAGGATATCCCTCCACCGGCGCGTCTCCGGCAAAAATCACGGTGCACTTTGTGCGGAGTGACGCCACCTGCTGGCAGACAAACGCATCGTTTACCGCAACAACACAGCTGGCATCTGCCTGGGAAAGGCGGTAATCAATATCCTTTGCCCGAAGCTGAATGGAGGCTGGAATCAGCACGGCACCGATTCTGTGCAGTGCCACGGCAATAATCCAGTATTCGTACCGGCGGCGCAGGAGCGTCAGCACCTTATCCCCCCGACGAATGCCCTTTTCCGTAAAATATGTGGCCGCTTTTTTGGAAAGCACCGAAATGTCACTGAATGTAAAGGTTTTGGAAAAGCCTGTATCGTCACAGTACACCAGTGCCCTCTTTTCAGGTTCAGCCTCTGCCCAGGCATCCACAACATCCCGGGCAAATTCAAATTTCTCCGGCACCTCCAGACGGAAATTCTCCTTAAAATCCTCGTAGCTTTCAAATTCTGTCTGCGGTAAAAACCGTTTCACAAGTTCCATGTACATCTCCCTTTCTTTTCTGCGTTTTCGGGGGGAAACAAAAAAGCCATCCGCCCCGCATTAGGACGAATGACTCGTGGTACCACCTAACTTCACTCTGTGCTCACGCAGCAGAGCCTTATCCGGCACATAAATGCCGATTCCCATTTTACGGTCGGAATTCCGTCGAAGTCTACTCGAGAGGCAGATGCCCTCTTTCGGTCCGCAGCTCCGAGACTACTTCCCTGCCCATCCGCCGAAACGCTTCCACCATCCGCTTCTCTCTATAGGGTTCTCTGACAGGTACTCCTTCTCTTCATTGCCTTTGTCTGTATTCATTTTTACACAGTATACACCTTTTTTGTCGGTTTGTCAAGCTTTTTTATGATTTTTTTGAAATTTCTCAGCCCACCGGAGGCATACATTTCCGGCAGGGGGTGTACTTCTCTGCCGGTACCGCGGTCCGGGACCGGAAATAGACCCTATTTTTTTCCGCCGGCAGAAAGCAGCAGTCGGCAAGGTGCAGCTTCCCTGTGTTCCGGTTGCCAATATATTCCGCTGCGGCCGGGCTCTCCGGCAAATGCTGCAAAAGCGTTTCACGGCGCAGTTCACTTTGTACCCCGTCCGGCCCGACCCGCATAATCATCACGCCGGGCACTCCGGTATACGGCCCCTCCTCCCGGTTCTTATTCAAAGGAAACAGAAGCGGTATATTTTTATACGTCACCTGCACCGACATCCCGTTTTCTTCCCTAACAAAACCAACTGTGCTTTCTCCAAAGGAAAGCTCTGCATCCGGCTCTGCCACACAGATGTCCGGAATTTTTGCATTTTCCATAGCATACACCGTCTCTGCCGGAAGCCGAGAAAGCACCGTTTCCTCCGGCGCACAGGCATATACGGCATATCGAAAACGGAAGAAATTTTTCCCCTTTGCATAATCGGCCACAAGCTGCATATCTGCCGTACTCCCGTTATCAATCAGCATGGCTTCGCCGCCGCAGAACAGAAGCACCGTGTCTACCCCCGGCGCCGTTATGCTGTGCGCTTCAAATTCATATTCCGGCGGTGCTGTGTGTGTAGCTGGCGTTGGCACCACTGCTTCCCTTTGCATAATGGAACAAGCGGATAACACGAAAAACACCAAGAAAACCAAAAGAAAGGAACAAAACTTTTTTGCGTTCATTTTTTGGTCATTACCTCATCCTGCAAAAATTTCTGTTCATTTTCAAAAAAACCTTCGATAATACTAATTACAATATTATTGAAGCTGGTATTATGTTCTTTTGCCAGGCTGTCTATCTTTTTTACTAACTCGTCTTTGATGTATAAGCTTTTATTCTCTGCACGCACCTTCCCTTTTGTCGGCTTCGGGCTAAATGCCATATATATCCCATCTTTCTAATATTTTCAACTGTTATTTTAATATAAAATAAACTGTTTTCCTATATTAGAATTTTTCATTAGATATTTCTAATAAAAAAATTCCCACGTCGGGGAACATAGATTGTAATATTCTTTGCCCGCACTTACCAAAACGGCGCATTAAAATATGCGGCCTGCGGCTCGAAGGAAGACCCGAAGGGGCTTGCCTGAGTTAGTCGAGGAAGACTTTTTGAAAAAAAGGCTTGCCGAGCGGAAAGCAGGTGAAAGTCGAAAGACTTTTAGCATATTGCGCCCACGGGGGGGATGGGGGTGTCGTGTCACACCCCCATACTTTTATTATATTCATAAAAACATTTGCTTTATAAAAGAGACTTACAATATTGTTTTTAAAATAAAAAGCTCCCTCTCCGGGAACATAGAATGGAATATTTCTGCGAAAACCTTGAAAAACGAAAAGAAATCGTGTATACTATAAACAAGGCAAGACTAAAAACAGTGTAAAAGCTGGGCGGTTATGCCATCATCTCCAATGAAAGGAGGTGATAGCCATGGATAATGAATACATACTGTCATTTATGATGATACTGTTATTGTTGGTAATTTCCATAAAAAAATAACCCCCACTCCTGCTAAAAGTTAGGGTTATTTTTAACTAAACCTTTTGGCATAACCGTTTGCGGTCTTGCCTTTTACTATATCCATTATACAGTCGAAACGATGTTTTGTCAATACTTTTTAAAGACTTTTTTGAAAAACATGCAGAATAATAGTAAAAGAGACTTACAATATAATTTTTAAAACAAAAAGTTCCCTCTCCGGGAACATATAATAAAATATTTTCGATGATTGCATAAATTTTTTTGATTTGTATTGACAAAATGAAATATTTATATTATAATATAAACAGATACAGGGCAAGACCGCAAAGCGGTTAGCCGAGTTTATTGTTAAAAATAACTGCTAATCTTGGCTGGAGGAGCAGTTATTTTTTTATGGTGATTACTAAAAGTAATAGCAGAATCATAAAATAAATTATGTATTCATTTCCCATAAAACCACCCCCAATCCCTGCTGAAGTCAGCAGAATAGTAGGTGGCTAACCGCCCTCGAACTTGCCCGGTATCAGGTTGGATTGCTCCAACAATAGTATTTTAACATAGTTTGACAAAAAATGCAAGAGTTTTGTCGGAATAGTAGGAAACAGACGATAATTGCATAAATTTTTTTGATTTTTATTGACAAAATGAAATATTTATATTATAATATAAACAGATAAAAGGTGGGACCGCAAAGCGGTTAGCCAAAAAGAACAGAAAAAATAACTGCTACAACTTGGTCGGAGGAGCAGTTATTTTTTTATGGCTATTTCCAAAAGTAACAGAACAATCATAAAATAAATTATGTATTCATTTTACATATTTTTTCGCACGGTTTACCTAAGTGCCGTATAGATATTCATGACAATCTGGGCCACCTGTGCTCTCGTGGCCGTTTCTTCTGTCCCCAGTGTACCGTCTCCCATCCCCCGGAGAATCCCGTTTTCCACGCACCAGGCCATCGCCTGCTGTTCGCTCTCCGAGAGGTCCTCAAAGTCTGAAAACGCCGCGCCTGCCTCCAGATTCGCCGAGGTATCCAGTGCCATATACGATGCCAGATTATACACCGCCTCCGCGATTTCCAGACGTGTTACCGGTGCGGAAGGACTGAACATGCTCCCCGTGCCAAAAGGCAGAATTCCGCCGCTGTAGGCCCAGGCCACAGCCTTGGCATACCACACATTCACATCCACATCCAGATACGGTAGCAGAGCCGGATTTCCGTCTCCTTTGCCGCCCATTTCCGTATACAGCCGGGAGAGTACCGTAATAAACATGCTCCTGTCCATACTCAGCTCCGGTGAAAACGCCGTTTCGCTGGTACCGTTAAAAAGGCCCATGTCTGTTACTGCTTCCACCACTTCCCGGGCCCAATGTCCCTCCATGTCCAGAAACGCACCCTTCACGGCCACGCAAACCGCCGCCATGCCACCACCGGAGGTAAAGGCGTACACGACCGCCTTGCCGCCCTTCTTCGCCGTTATCACGCCGCGCGCATCCACATCCAGCACATTCCGGCCCAGGTTTTCCCAGTACAAAGCACCACTGCCGCCGTCTGCCGCCGGCCGGAGCGCGTATGTTTCTCCGGCAGAAAGCTGTACAGAAGGCTCCAGGTCTATGTACTCCGCACTGACGTAGCCCGTCACCCCGCCGCATTGAATGCGATACCAGTACGGATTTTTCAGAAGATGCATCCGGTCCTCCGAATCGGTACGGACGGCAGACAGCACCGTTACCGTCTGGCCCCCGGGAACACTGCCGCACTTATCATACAGCACCGACGGACCGGAGCGCATATTCACACTGCCGCCGTAGTTGCAGACGCCCCTTGTCTCTTCAATACCGGTAAAGGAAACTGCTGTCTCCGCGACCGGCATGTTTTCAAAAACGGGAATATAAAAGACCTTGGAATCTGCCAGACTGCCTGCGGCCACATAGCCCTGGTATGTACCGAGAGCCTGCCCCGCCGCGCCGTACACATTGGTCATATACTGATGGCTGTAGAGAGGATAGCCGCTGTCCGGATTTACATTGAAGCGTTCAAAATACATGGTGTCCTGTCCCTTGGAGATATACAGCTCCCCAATCCACACGGCACCGTTTATAATGGAAGCCTCGGGCGTGGTCCAGGGACGGCCGTAGGAATTGCCGAGGCTCGCCCAGTTCAGTCCGTTGGCAATCGGATTTGCGCCGTCATTTGCGCCGATATTATAAAAATTATAGATGCCGGGATACCCTGCATACGTGCCGGTAACACTACCCGAAGGGGATATGCCGATTTCCGTGCGGATTTTGGAAGCAAGATAATAGGGGGAAACACCGCTTGCCTGCGCCGCTTCCATAATCACCTGGCTATAGGTTTTTTCCGTTTCCACCGTTTCCCCCGTGGCGGTGACATAGGAAATCGGTGTCTGATGCATAAAGGTGTTTTTCAGAATCAGCTCCACGCCCTCCTGGGTGTGGTAGGTTTCATCGTAGGAGAGGGCTTCAAACTGAAAAATATAAATTTCATTCAGAAAATTCGCCGGATTCATAAAGTAATCCACCATCGCACCGGAGGCAGAGACCCAGGTGGAGGCATCGTGGTATGTATAGCGGCCCGTTTCCGGATTATAATGTCCCTCCCCGGTGTTCCGCAAAAAAGTACTGTAATGCTTTTCCACCAGGCTTTTTTTGCCCGTTTCAGCAGAGACCGCCTCGTTCCAGTCCAGCTCCGTCGGCACGGCAACAAAAACCCACTGGGGGTATGTTTCATGCAATGCGGCAAGACGCGCCTGCCATGCGGCAGGAAAAGCCGACAACTCGCTTTCGTAATCCGCCAGCGACGGGACAGAAATAAATAAAAAACAAAGCAATAAGGCTAAAATTCTTCTTTTCATTGGTTATTCTCCGTATATGTATCTTTAGTTTTATCCTCTTCTATCATAAAGCTTTTTTGCGTTTCTGTCAAGAAGGGAACAGATTTATTCAAAGGAAATATACGGAGCTGTAACGGTGTTGTAACAGAATAGGCTCAAAGCGAAGAGAAAAAAGCCAAAGAATGTGGCATGTCCCATAGCAGATTGTTTTTTCTTTTCAAAAAGGCATACCATAATTTCCAAAATCACGCAAGTGCGTATACGCAAAAATGTAAAATGGCATACAATATGCTTGAGGTGAGAAAAATGGATCTCAAGGATGTTATTGTAAAACGATTTGCCGACCTTTGCCGGGCGCGAAATATGAAAATCAACGAGCTTGCCAATATTTCAGGCGTTACGCCCTCCACGGCATACAGTATGATGGACCTTTCCCGCCGGGATGTGTCCATCCGGACAATAAAGAAATTTTGCGACGGGCTGGAGATTACACTGGTTGAATTTTTCTCCACACCGGAATTTGATGCATTGGAACAGGAAATCAAATAAGATGATGGATAAAGTAAAAATGATTCTTATTTACTGCTTTTCTACAGCGTGACAGCCGTATTGTCAAAATATTTTTTCTATGTATACTTCCATGTGAATTTGAGCACATTTACAACATTCCGGGTAAAAATAAATTGACATCGGAGCTGAAATATGATACTATAAATAGGAAAAATAAGGAGGCAAAAATTATGAGCGAAACATGTTCCCACGACTGCTTGTCCTGCAGTTCAAACTGCGGCGAGCGTACAGCACCCCAGAGCTTTCTGGAAAATCCGCATCCCATGTCCAGTGTGAAAAAGGTCATCGGCGTGGTCAGCGGCAAGGGCGGCGTCGGCAAATCCCTCGTCACCTCTCTTCTTTCCGTTCTGATGCAGCGGAAGGGCTATTCGGCGGGCATCCTGGATGCCGACATTACCGGCCCCTCCATACCGAAGGTTTTCGGTCTGCACCAACGGGCACAGGCCATTGAAACCGGAATTCTGCCGGTTGTGACAAAGACCGGTATCTCCGTAATGAGCCTGAATCTTCTTCTTGAAAATGAAACGGACCCCGTGGTCTGGCGCGGTCCGGTTATTGCAGGTACAGTCAAGCAGTTCTGGACAGATGTTATCTGGGAGGACGTGGACTATCTGTTCGTAGATATGCCGCCGGGTACCGGCGATGTGCCGCTGACAGTGTACCAGTCCCTGCCCATTGACGGCATCGTGGTTGTCACCTCTCCGCAGGAGCTGGTGGGTATGATTGTGGGTAAGGCTGTGCGGATGGCAGAGCTTCTCTCTGTTCCCGTGCTTGGCATTATGGAAAATATGTCCTATTTTGAGTGCCCGGATTGCCACGGCAAGCACAGCATTTTCGGCGAAAGTCATATCGACGAATTCGCCGGGGAGCTTGGTATTGATACCGTTGCCCGGATTCCCATGAGCCCGGCCCTCGCCGCCGCTTGTGACGCTGGCGCAATCGAAGATTTCAAAGGCGACTTTCTGGATAAAATGGCTGAAAAAATCGAGACGGCCGTGCCGCTGGCCTAACGTCTCATCCGTTAAAAAAAGCCCGGAATGGTTTCTGAACACATACAGTACAGAAGCCGTTCCGGGTATTTTTTAAATATGCAGAATCATTTTTGCCACGGTAAAATACAGTGCCAGTGCACAGATATCCACCACGGTGGTAATAATCGGCGAGGCCATAATGGCCGGGTCAAGGCCCAGCTTTTTCGCACCGATGGGCAAAAGACAACCTACGGATTTTGCAATAATCACCGTAGCTAAAAGGCTGACGCTCACCGCAAGACCCAAGGCTGTATTCCGGTTGTAGAACAGCCAGATACGAGCCATATTCACCACAGCCAGTGCCACGCCCACCAGGACGGCCACCCGCACCTCGCACCACCAGATCCGAAGTGTGTCCCGTCCCCGGATTTCGCCTAAGGAAAGGCCGCGGATAATCAGTGCAGAGGTTTGCGAACCGCAATTACCGCCCGTGTTCATCAGCATGGGCATGAAGGATACGAGAATCGGCATTACGGCAAAGGAATCCTCAAAGCGGGTCAGAATTGCACCGGAAAACGTAGAAGAAAGCATCAGAAGCAACAGCCAGAACACACGCCGCTGTGCATGACGGATTGCGCCGGTTTTCAGATACGGTGCCTCCGACGGCGTAACGGCCGCCATCAGGGAAATATCCTCTGTATTTTCCTGCTGGAGGACCTCCACAGCGTCGTCAATCGTGATGATACCCACCAACCTCCGCTCCCGGTCCACAACGGGCAGAGACAAAAAGTCGTATTTCTGAAAGATATTCGCGATATCCTCTTTATCATCGTCGGTGGAAACAAAAATCACCTGGGTGTCCATAATATCGCCCACCAAAGCATCCTGTGGGGAAAGCAACAGAGTTTTTACTGAAACAATACCCTCCAGATGCCGGTTTTCGTCCATGACGTAGCAGGTATATATCGTTTCCTTGTCCGGTCCGGTCCGTCGGATTGTATCGAAGGCGGCGGCAACCGTCATTTCCTTTTTCAGTCCTACGAACTCAATGGTCATCAGGCTTCCCGCCGAATCCTCCCGATACTGGAGAAACCGGTTAATCAGTGCCCGCTTCTGCCCGCCGGCACTGGCCAGTACGCGTTTTACCACATTTGCCGGCATTTCTTCAATGAAATCCACGGCGTCATCCAGAAACAAGTCGTCAACAATGCCGGACAGCTCCCGGTCCGTAATGCCATCCACAATGCGCTTCTGTGCGTCCGACTCCATATAACTGAATATATCTGCCGCTGTTTCCTTCGGCAGAAGCCGGAATACAAGAACGCAGGATTCCTCCGGCAACTCGTCAAACAGCTCCGCCATGTCTACTATGTTCGCTTCTGCCAGAATTTTCCGCAGCCGGGCGTACTGTCGGGCAGAAAGCAGCTCCTGAATCATTTCGAGCATAAAAAAACCTCCCTTTCTGATCGGGCAGGCGTAAACAAAGACAGGGCGGCCCTGTGCCGTCCGTAATCCGGGGTATTTACGCCGCCCGGAGGGCGGTCAAAACAAAACAAAAGCCTGCGGACCGCCCCTGATGTACCTGTTCCATGCATAATCGACCGGGATATCCGTCCACAAGCTCACTTCCTTTTTTCTGAATTTACATATAGTATATCACAAAAAATGTAATTTGTAAATACTTTTTTCTTCCTGAACAAAACATTTTTGGAAAGAAAAACCCTGCTGTCCGGAAACAGCAGGGAAATTTCTATTCTTCTTCAAATGCATCCTTACCCAGGCCGCAGACGGGACATACCCAATCCTCTGCCACATCCTCCCAGGCCGTGCCGGGAGCAATGCCGTTATCCGGGTCTCCGGCAGCGGGGTCATACACATATCCACAGGGACAAACGTATTTCATCTTCCAAACCTCCTTTTATAATACCAGCGAGGGAGCGGTATATACTCTTGCGGCAAATTCACTGTCCAGAGAATACAGCCCCTTGGAGTCACCTCCGAACAGCTCCATTTTCTTTATCATATCATCTGCCGTTTTTTCTTCTTCGCACTGTTCCTTCACGAACCAGTCCAGAAATTGCATGGTGCGGAAATCCTTAACCGAATAGGCCGCATCGTAGATGTTGTGAATGAGACTTGTGACATACTGCTCATGTTCCAGGCCCATTTTCAGCGGGTCCATCAGCGAAGCCAGGGTTTTGTCCGGCTTTGCGACCGCTTCCAGAGACACCTTGGCACCGTTATTCTGCAGATACTGCAGCATAAGCATGGCATGATCGCGCTCCTCCTGTGCCTGCACCATGTACCAGTTTGCAAAGCCGTCCAGACCTTCTGCTTCATAGTATATGGAAAAATCCAGATACAAATACGCGGAATACAGCTCCTTATTGATTTGTTCGTTCAGTAATTTTGCAACCTTTGCGTCCAACATCATATCACCTCATTCTTCAGCGCATTGCGCCGCCCATAATTTCAGATATTGCATCCAGCACCTTCTGATGACAGCCGCCACAGCCCGTAGAGCAGTGTGTTATTTTCTGCACATCCTCAAATGCTTCCAGAACATCGTCGAAATGCGTGCTTTTCTGCAAGGCATCCGAAATATCAAAATAGCTTACCTGTTTGCAGTTACAAATCGTATAGTTTTCCACACCTAAGCCCTCCAAATATTAACCGAAATATCTCTTTAAAAGCCCTTCAAATGCTTTACCGTGCCGGGCCTCATCGCGCGCCATTTCATGTACGGTATCGTGGATGGCATCCAGATTCAGCTCCTTCGCCCGCTTTGCCAGTTCAAATTTGCCGGCGGTTGCACCGTTCTCGGCATCTACACGCAGTTCCAGATTCTTCTTGGTGCTGTCGGTTACAACTTCACCCAGAAGCTCTGCAAATTTTGCTGCATGTTCTGCTTCCTCGTAAGCTGCCTTTTCCCAGTACAGACCGATTTCCGGATAGCCTTCGCGGTGCGCAACTCTGGCCATAGCCAGGTACATACCGACTTCTGTACATTCACCGGTGAAATTCATGCGGAGACCTTCAATAATTTCTTCGTCAACGCCCTTGGCAACGCCTACAACATGCTCTGCCGCCCAGATCTTTTCTCCTGCCTGCTCCTCAAACTTCGCTGCCGGTGCTTTGCACTGGGGACATGCCTCCGGTGCTGCGTCTCCTTCGTGAACATAACCACAGATTGTGCATACATACTTTTTCATACAAAATTCCTCCTAAATAATTAAATTTAATTTTTTATAAACTTCCCGCACAGGACGGGCATTTACCATAGAATAACAGGGCGTGACCTTCTATTTCACAGCCGCTTTCCGCCTCTGCCGCCGCATTCAGATTCGGCGTGTAGGCCATCGGCATATCCACCACCGCGCCACAGCCCTTACAAGCGAGATGGTAATGGGGATTAATACAGCCGTCAAACCGGTCTGCGTTCTGTCCCACGTCCAGCTTCAGAATGATGCCTTCCTCTGCCAGGCGTGAAAGATTCCGGTACACCGTGCCGAGACTAACGTTCGGCATCTGTTCCCGCATCCGGGCGAACACCCAGTCCGCATCCGGGTGGCAGGTGGTGCTACGCAGAATTTCCAAAAGCAGGTCTCTTTGCCGACTTCGTTTTTGCATTTTAGCACCTCCAAACGAAAATAGTAACTGTTATTGTTTTTATTATACATATTTTTACTTCTTTTGTCAACACTTTTTCAAAAAATTTTTTTATTTTTTAATGAAACTTCTAAAAACGACGCTTTTTCAAGGAAAATCAATGTTTAAATTCTTCTGAAAAACCGGAGGATTTTATATGTTCTCAACAGTATATGCTGAATTTTCCCTCTATTTGACTGTGTCTCGCATTCCGCCAAAATATATAATAATGGATTTCATTCTTGACAGATGTGGATTTATGTGCTATACTGTGTATATTCTTGGAGGTGATTGCAAATGCTTGCAAAGGAACGACGGAATATCATTCAGGAAATGCTCCGGAAGGATGGCGCAGTAACCACAGCGGCCCTGATGCGGCGTTTTTCCGTATCCATTGAAACGGTGCGGCGTGACCTTCTCTGCATGGAGGACGAACGGCTTTTGCAGAGAGTACACGGCGGTGCCGTCAGCATCGGCGAAATGAAGTCCTTTCAGACGCTGGCCCGCAGGAATGAAGCCTTTGCTGCGGAAAAGGAGGCACTGTCACATGCAGCGGCAGACCTTGTACAGGAGGGGGACACGCTGGGAATTGACTCCGGCAGCACGGCCATTTTCTTTGCCGAGGCCTTAAAACAACGGTTTTCAAAGCTCACGGTGGTTACCCACTCTATAGATGTTTTCAATATCCTTGCAAAGCACGCGGATTTTTCTGTCATTTTGTGCGGCGGCCATTTTTTCAGAGAAGAAAATGCATTCTGTGGCAGTCTTACCCTGGATATGCTGGATACACTGCACATGCAGAAGGTGTTTCTGTGTCCTTCTGCAGTTTCCCTGCGATACGGCATCTGTGACTATTATACGGATTTATTTGCCGTTCAGCAGAAGCTGCTTTCCTGCAGTGACACGGTATATATCCTTGCCGACAGCAGTAAGTTTGAAGGCCGTGCCCTTCTGAAGCTGGATGAAATGCGTCCGGAATACGTCTATGTAACCGACAACGGCCTTTCTGCCGAGCTTGCCGGGATTTACGAGGAAAACAAAATACAAATTATACTGGGAGGAAGCTGAGATGAAAGTACTTTTAATTTTGGCAGACGGGATGCGGCCGGATTCTCTTACCAATCTGCCTGCGGCGAAACGGATGATGGGAAAGGCGGCCTATACCATGAAGGGCACCACTGTGATGCCGAGTGTAACGTTGCCTTGCCACATGTCCCTTTTCCACAGTGTGGAGCCGGGGCGACACGGCACCACCGGTAATACATATATGCCGCAGGTACGCCCGATTGCGGGACTTTGCGACGTGCTCAACAAAAATGGTAAAAAGTGTGGATTTTTTTATGACTGGGAAGAACTGCGAGACCTGGCAAAACCCGGTTCTTTGGACATCTCCCGGTTTTACCGCGGCGGCACAAGGGGATATGCGAAAACGGCACAAAGGCTGACCGATGACGCAATAGACTACATCCGGGAGGACGATCCCGACTTTACTTTCCTGTACCTGTGCTACCCCGATGGTGCCGGGCACAAAGAGGGCTTTATGTCAGAACCGTATATGGAAGCGGTCCGGTTTTGCTGGGAGCAGATAGAACGGATTACGGACACACTCACGGAGGACTACGTTGTTTTTATTACGGCCGACCACGGCGGGCACGACCGCTCGCATGGGGCCGATATACCGGAGGATATGACAATACCGTTGTTTATTCTGGGGCAGGGTTTTGCTCCCGGGTCGGATATCGGGAACGCAAATATTATGGATATTGCTCCGACAGTGGCTGAGATTTTAGGCATTACCCCTGATGCGGAATGGGAGGGCAAAAGTCTCTTATGATGCTGACAGAAAAAAAAGATATAAACAAAATAGCATTTCTCTTCATGTTCACCTATATGGTCAGCTATATTACCCGTATCAACTACGGTGCCATTCTGCTGGCTATGGAGGAAGCAACGCATTTTTCAAATGCCGCACTGTCCATGGCCGTGACCGGCAGCTTTATCACCTACGGGGCAGGACAAGTGGCAAGCGGCATCATCGGTGACCGGGTTTCGCCGAAAAAGCTCATCCTGTTCGGTCTCTGCCTGACGGTCCTTATGAATCTGTGCATCCCCTTCTGTCCGTCACCCGGTCTGATGACGGCGGTGTGGTGCGTCAACGGGTTCGCCCAGGCCATGATGTGGCCGCCGCTGGTACGGCTGATGACGGTGCTGTATTCTCCGGAAACATATAAAAGAATCACAGTGCGCGTATCCTGGGGCAGCTGTCTCGGTACGGTAGCCGTGTATCTTCTGTCACCGCTATTACTTACGATATCGGGTTGGAAAACCGTATTTTTCTTTTCTGCAGCCTGCGGTATCATTATGGCTCTTATCTGGAAAAAGCTGTGCCCCGAAGTGGGGACTGTGCGCACTGTAAAAACAGAAAAAAGCCATGCAGGCATAAAAGCACTGTTTGCGCCTATGATGCTGGTGATTATGCTGGCAGTGGTGGCTCAGGGTGCCCTCCGGGACAGTGTGACCACCTGGATGCCCACCTACATTTCCGACACGTACCGGCTCGGCAGTGCGGCGTCAATTTTATCGGGTGCGATATTGCCCGTTTTCAGTATTCTCAGCTTCCAGGTAGCTTCTGCATTACACCGGAAGCTGAAAAATCCATTGACCTGCGCGGCAGTCATTTTTACCTTTGGTCTTCTGGCCGCAGGTGGGCTATGGCTTTGCCGCGGCATGGGTGCGGTCGTCTCCGTCATCTGCTTCTCCCTTTTAATCGGAGCGGTGCACGGCGTAAATCTGATGCTCATCAGTATGCTTCCGCCGTTTTTTGCAAAGTACGGAAATGTTTCTACAGCCAGCGGCGTGCTGAACGCATGTGCTTATATCGGCAGTGCCATATCCACCTACGGCGTGGCCGTGATTTCCACCCGGGCAGGCTGGGATGCCACGCTCCTCACCTGGATTGTGACAGCGGCTGTCGGCACAGTGTGCTGTATCACCTGTATCCGTCCCTGGAGGCAGAAAGAAATGTAATTCCCCAAAGCAGTTCTGAGTCAGGGGCTGTCTCACTAAAATGTGAGGCAGCCCCATAAATTATTATAATTCCATCAATTGCAGTGTTTCTGTATCTTCCATTACAAACGAACCGTCGTTGATTTCGTTAAGATGAGGAAACACTCTTCGATTAAATTGAACAGTTTGGTTCTCTCATTCTTCAACAGTCCATTCAAACATATCTTTGAAGTCCTCGTAGCATTTTTCGCAAATCCAATGGTAATTATTTTCGGAAGAATATGCCACTTGTGTGTTTTTGTCGATACGTTCTGCGCAAAATTCACAGTGTTCGTGTTCCCAACCTTCTTTGTATACTTTAAAAGCTTGTTTCTTTAAAGCCTTCTTGTGCAAATAGTTCATTTGATTTGTCAAGCGCCAATCGTTATTCATTATAAAAACCTCCTTGTATTATTTTCTTTCTACTCGGCCATCTGGGAAAACACGATACTTATTTCCGTTCGAGTCGGTGTAATCCCAATGTGGACCTATAGGATCGCCATGATTAAGGTCCGAGTTCCATCTTTCTTCAGTTTTTGGATTGTACCAGTTTCCTTTGCCTTCGCTCGGACTAGATTTTCCTCGCCACTCAAAACCTTTCCCTGGAGATTTACTATTGTCATTACCGGGATATTTAATCGATTTGTTTGTTCCTTTGAACAATCCACTATTGCCTTTACTCATCTGATTTCCTCCCTTCAAACGCCTTTGCAGTTTGAGAAGGGAAATCAATGATATTGATGCCTTGCTCCTTTAATTTGTTAAAACAATCATATTTTGCCGAGCCATAAACGATTATGGTGTGAGGGTTTAATCTTTTAACCATTTCGTCAAGACCGCCTTCAAATCTTTTGCGGTCTATCAGCTTTCGGGGACTACCTCCGCAGGTTCCGATTGCTACAATACTGTTTTCTGGGATACCATCAAAACAGTATCGGTATGTTTCAGGAGTTCCCCAACGGACATTGTTGATTACATTGATTCCATTTCTTCCGAGCCAGTAGCCGTATGCTCTCATTCGGTAGGTATTATAGATTTTCAATGGCTCAGGAAAATCCTGATATGTAGAAAAGTCCGGTGTGATTACTCCTGCAAAATGATAAAGAACTTTTAGAGCAAAGTTGCTGTCATGCCAAATGCCTCTTGGGCCATCAAATTTGTAATCATCAATATACCAGCACACATAAGAATCGTTATAAAAATCAGTTTCGCCTTTTATTCTGTGCTTTTTGTATATCGCTTTTGCTTCTTCCCAATTAATTATTGATTTGGGAAGTTCTGTTGCGGTTGTGGGACAATGCGGAATATCGCTATGTGCAAACACAGCACCATCACACATAAAAGCGTTCCATACATCCTTACAGCCTTTTCTTGTTTCATTACTCATATTATATCACTAATCCTTTCAATTTTCAATATTTCCATAGTATAATCCACTCTTTTAAATTAATTTGTTTACTTTTTTGTGTTTGTGCGTCAACAGAAATTTTAGCTTGAATTATAAATAACCATCTGCTTTAACCTCCATAGAAAGTAGTCATAACGTCCGAATTGTCATCGAATTATTGATCTTTCGCCTGAAATATGTTATAATTAAGATGACCTTGATTATGGTTACATTCTAACAAGGATTAAGAAAAAAGTAGTTATTACAGAGTGGGAATAAAATGAAAAATCCCCGAAAGCCTTGAAAAATCAGGGTTTTCGGGGTTTCTTTTTGCCTTTTGAGTACATTTTGAGTACAAAATTTAATTATCGTTGGAGTTTTATGATAAATTATAATGCATTTTGATTATTTTTTCGTAGTTAAAATATGCTTGTTTGCATATCTCATATAAATATAGCCATTCACTTTTTCCGGTTTCTCTTTCAACAATTTGACACACATAATTAAAATTTCCGCTATCACCAACATTCTTATCTGTCCATATGGCAGAATCATCCCATATAAAGTCATCTGTCCATATGCTTACGCCATTTTCATCGGTGGGCAATAATGCTTTCCCGTCTATTAAAATATCATATGTTCTATTATCGTCGGTTAAAGTATAATGCTTACTATTGTTATAAATAGAGTGTAATGCAGAAAAATATTTGTCGCTGAAAAATACCTTTTTCTTTTTCCGAGAGGAATAATTAAATTCGTTACATATCCAATCTCGTAAAGCTCCGGCAGAAAAAATGAAATCATAAAAAATCTCAAAAGGATTATCTTCTTTGGTAAAAGTTTTCAGCTTATTATATTTTACAGTGATAATATTATCAAAAAATTCTTTTGAATTTTTGTAACCAAAGGGGGTATCCTTAATTATATCTTTTTTAAGCTTTTTCAAATGATATTCCTCCAGAAGATATTTTAAATATATTATGGGATTGGTTTTACTTAATTATGTAACAATGATTATATTGGTATTCGGATTATGAATTTGGATTATTGTTATTAAGCTGCTCAATAACAACACTTGTACCATTAGCAACCACACCAATCATATTGCCGTGAAAAGTTATGTAATCAAAATCAACACCAATAACAGCATTACCACCCTTATCGGCAGATTTTATAATTAACTTCTCGACTGCAGCGTTTTTAGCAGTTTCTAACTTGTCAGCAAATTTATTTGATTCCTCACCAAAAAAGTCAGCAAATGAAGCGGTAAACTCGGAAAGAAAGCCAGTGCCTAAAACAACCTGTCCGCTAATAACACCTATATATTTTGTTATTTTATAGCCGCTAAATTCATAGCCGGTTGTAAGCATATATGTCTCTAGAAATTTCTTCTTGGCAGTTTGCTGTTCGGTATATCCTATGTTAGTATTTCCGTATATTCTTTCGATTTTCTTTTCAATATCTTTAGTTACTGTGTCATTGTAGAGTTCGTTGCATTTTTCTAATATTTCATCTTTGAGTAAATCGAACTCTACTTTTGTTTTCATGTAGTGTAAATTATTCAATTTACTACTAATAGGTTCAGCACAAGCATAGCATAAGATTCTATCTTCGCTTAACTCCATTGGTTCGTTCGAAAGCATACCTACTTTTTAACCGCATTTTCACATATTTGAGCCATAATATCAATCCTTTCTCTTTTTATTGCTCAAGCAGAATACTAGAGTGCTGAAGCTCAAGCTCAACAACCTCTTTCTGCTCTTTTAGTTCTTCTAAAATGTTAATTAGTTCTTTATCAGATGTGTCGCAGATTTCTGCGGCACATTTTTCGTATCTATGGTTAATTCTTTCCCACTTTAAAATATCGCTTAATATATTTTCATTTTTTAAGTAATACAAAATGGTGTTGGCAGATAAGTCAGTTTTGTCTACTTTTGCACCAAAGAAATTTGTTATAAACGGATTTATAACAAACTCGACAGTATCTGCATTTGTCATACCGCTTTCTTCTCGTTCACCGTTTATTGATACGATTTTAGTTTTAATGAGCATAATCATCAAGCCCATAAAATCGCCAACGGTTTCAAGTCTGATATTATTTTCAAAGCCTGCAAGAGCAAACGAGCTTACGCCGAGAGCTTCTGCAAGCCTGTCAATCTGCGCTACCTGTGGTACCATTTTATTTATTTCATATTTTCTTATAGAAACCGGATGTATTCCTGAAAGCTCTGCAAGCTTGGCCTGAGTAATGCCGATACGCTTTCTAAAATACTTAATTTTTTCACCTATTGTCATAGTATTTTTACTCCATTCGTAGTTTTGTCACTACAATTATAACACATAAAAATAAAAAAATCCACACTTTTTTGAAAAATTGTTAAATATGAACATTTTGTGAAATTCCAAAAATACTCTTGACAAAAGGTAGTGATTAAGCTACAATATAATTAAAGTAGCGACATCACTACGAAGTATATGGAAGGAGGATGGCTAATGAGTGTTCAGAACAAAACCTACATTACTGCAACAGAATTAGCGGAAATGCTCGGAATATCCAAAGGGCACGCTTATAAAATCATAAGAGGTCTGAACAACGAGCTTAAAAAAGATGGATATATTGTTTTTTCGGGAAAAGTACCCAAAGACTATTTTAA
>JAFSAU010000034.1 GCA_017442155.1 Clostridia bacterium
CCTCTGCTCTACCGACTGAGCTACAGAGGCAAAATTTGGCGACCCGGATGGGGCTCGAACCCACGACCTCCAGCGTGACAGGCTGGCGTTCTAACCAACTGAACTACCGGGCCGAATTGGTGGGCACAACAGGGCTCGAACCTGTGACCCCCTGCTTGTAAGGCAGGTGCTCTCCCAGCTGAGCTATGCGCCCAATTCGGTGTCGTAATGACGACAAAAGCTATTATAGCAGAAAACCGTCCTGCTGTCAATACTTTTTTTAAATTTTTTTATTTTTTCTGCAAAAAAATTTAAAAAAGCCCGAAAAAACGGTTTTCTTTGATGGAGGAAAACCGTGAAAAACCTTCTTTTTCTATTTTTCGGAAAGAAAATTAAAAAAAGACTTGACAAATCCGAAAAGGGAGAGTATAATAATTAGCGTACTAAGATTTCTGGGTGTGGCGCAGTTTGGTAGCGTGCTTGAATGGGGTTCAAGAGGCCGGGAGTTCAAGTCTCCCCACTCAGACCATCTAAAAAGTCTTGTAAACAGTAGGTTTGCAAGGCTTTTTTACTATTTAAACCTGCATAGCCTGACAGGAAGTATTCGTTTGGCAGATGTGGAAAAGGAGAGTAAGCATGGAACCGAAGAATTATACCATAGTGAGAATAGAAGGGGATTACGCCTATTTAAAGGAAGAGGAGAGCGGCGCAGAGGTATTTATTGCTATGGCACTCCTGCCGGAGGGTGTGGACGTTGGCACAAGGCTGCATTATGAGATGTTTGAATATACCTGCATCTAAAAACCCCATAAATCCGGCTTTTTTCTGAAAGTCGGTTATAAAATTTTGAAAAAAACAGAAAAAATCTTGACAACAGTCCGATACTGTGATATTATAATTGCAGCACACCGTGTGCTGGGTGGAGGTGCCCCATGACAGATACAAAAGATACGCTGATTTACGACGAGATTTCAGAAAAAATCATCGAGCTTGCCGGAGATTTTGCCATGCAGGAAGGGGCGCGGAACGTTACGGTGCGGAAAATCCTGCGGGCACTCGGAGTGACAAACCGGGTGTTTTACAACCGGTTTCATAACATGGATGAAGTGCTGGAGCTTGTATATCGGCGCGCGGCACTGAAAATGCGGGAAACCATCCAGTCGGAGATTGATATAACCACGGATTTTTTTGGGTATGTGCAGGATGTGGCGGTGAAAACGCTTCTTCGTACCTATGAAATCAAGCGGCAGTTCAGCCAGTTCGCTTTTGAATTTGATTCGTCCTCCTCGGAGAATTTCGTCTGGTGGACAAATGAAATTAAGAAGATGATTACCATCGGCCGCGCCACCGGCCAGATTAAGGACGTGGATGCGGAGCTTTTGAGCTATGCTGTCTGGTGTTTTGTGCGCGGGTACAATGCGGATGCTGTAAAACGCAGTCTTTCACGGGAGGAAGCGGTACGGTATTTTACCTTTGGGCTGGATTGTCTGATGGAGGGCATCCGGAAATAACAATCTTAAAGCAGAGAAAATTTTCTCTGTTTTAAAAATAAGAGCACACCATGTGCTGATTATAAAACGTGTAGCATGAAGAAACCTTGTGTTTCTTCAAAAAAATAAGAGCACACTATGTGCTGGAGGTGTAACATGCAAATTACAGGAACGGGATTTTTTGTGCCGGAGAAGGAAATTACAAATGCAGACCTGGAACAAATGGTAGAAACCGCAGACGAGTGGATTCGCCAGCGGGTGGGAGTGGAAAGGCGGCGCATTTCCGAGGCGTACACTACGGCGGACATGGGTGCCCGGGCGGCACTGGCGGCTCTGGAAGATGCAGGGCTTTCGCCTGCGGATATTGATTTGATTCTTGTGGCTACAGTCACGGCAGACACACTTTGCCCTTCCACGGCGGCATGGGTACAGCAAAAGATTGGTGCCGCTTGTCCGGCGTTTGATATAAATTCGGCCTGCAGTGGCTTTCTGTTCGCTCTGGATACAGCGGAAAGCTTTCTGGCAAGAGGCACATATGAAAATATTCTTGTTATCGGTGCGGAACGGGTCAGCCGGATTGTGGACTGGACGGACCGGGCTACCTGTGTGATTTTCGGCGACGGTGCCGGCGCGGTGGTGGCAAGCCGCGGAGACAGGTTTTTAGCCTCTCTTCTCTATACGAAGGGCGGCGATGATGTTTTGAAAATCCCCAATTTCGGCGGCAGCTCTCCCTTCTATAAGGGGGAGACGGAAAGGCCTGTCATTCATATGGACGGGCAGGAAACCTTCAAGTTTGCCGTCAGTAAAATGGTGGAGGATATAGAGGCAGTGGCAGAAAAGGCAGGGATTTCCGTTTCGGAAATTGACCACTTCGTGTGCCACCAGGCCAACATCCGCATTCTTACATATGCGGCAAAGCGTCTTGGCGCGGATATGGACAAATTTTTTGTCAATATCGAAAAATACGGTAATACTTCCGCAGCAAGTCTGCCCATAGCATTAGGGGAGCTGGCGAGAAGCGGTCGCCTCCGGCGCGGCGACGTTATCGCGTGTTCTGCCTTTGGCGGTGGGCTTTCGAGTGCGGCGTGTATTATAAAATGGTAAAAAATATTTTTAGGAGGAAAAAACAATGACATTTGAAAAGGTAAGAGCTGTTCTGGCAGAACATCTGGAGATGGACGAAGCGGAAATCACGATGGAGACCACATTCCAGGACCTGGGCGTAGACTCCCTGGATGCTGTGGAAATCATGATGGAAGTAGAGGACGCCCTGGGTGTTACCATTCGTCCGGCAGAAGCAGGCAAGTCCGTGGCAGAGCTTGTTGCCTACATTGAGAAAAACGCATAATCGGAAAGGGGCCTTATCGTATGGCGAGAACACGGATTACAGAACTTCTGGGCATACAGTACCCCGTTTTACAGGGGGGTATGGCCCACATTTCGGATGCAAAGCTTGCGGCCGCCGTTTCTGAGGGCGGCGGCCTCGGTATTATTTCGGCGGCTTCGGGTGATACGGAGAAGCTGGCAAAGGAAATTGACACGGCCCGTCAGCTTACGGATAAGCCCTTTGGCGTCAATGTGATGCTGATGGGAGAGAATCTGGACGCCATTGCGGCTCTTCTGGCAGAAAAGAAGGTGGCAGTTGTCACCACAGGTGCCGGAAACCCGGAGCGGTATGTAGAAATGTGGAAGGCGGCCGGAATCCGGGTCATTCCCGTGGTGCCTTCGGCGGCACTGGCAAAGCTTTGTGCCCGGTCGGGTGCGGATGCCGTTATTGCCGAGGGCGGCGAAAGCGGCGGCCATGTGGGGGAAATGACCACAATGGCCCTCCTGCCCCAGGTGTGTGACGCGGTGGATATTCCCGTCATCGGAGCCGGGGGCATTGCCGACGGACGCGGCGTTATGGCGGCCTGCATGCTGGGTGCATCCGGTGTGCAGATTGGCACCCGCTTTCTGATGGCAACGGAATGTACGATTCATCCTGTCTATAAAGCAAAGCTTTTGAAAGCGAAAGACACCTCCACCATTGTAACGGGCAGACGGCTCGGACATCCGGTCCGGAGCCTGAAAACTCCTTTCTCCAGGGAGTATGCGAGGGTGGAGTATACAGATATTTCCGATGAGGAGCTGGAAAAGCTGGCCGTGGGGTCGCTCCGCGCCGCCGTGTGTGACGGTGACGAAAAGCGGGGCTGCTTCCTGGCGGGACAGATTTCCGGGCTTCTGGACCGGGAACAGCCTGCCGCAGAAATACTCCGTGAAATCATGCAGGAAGCGGCGGCACTTTTAAATGAGGTGAAAGCATGGGAAAAATAGCATTTGTATTTTCCGGCCAGGGAGCACAGTACAGCGGCATGGGGGAAAGCCTGTATACGCTGGGCGGCAGTGCGAAGGCACTGTATGATGCCTGCGAGGCACTTCGCCCCGGTACAATGGAACAATCCTTCCGGGGGGATGCGACGGTACTGTCGCAGACAGAAAACACCCAGCCCTGTATGTATCTGGTGGAAATGGCGGCGGCACTGTCCCTTTCCGAGTGCGGTATCCGTCCGGAAGGGGTGGCCGGATTTTCTCTGGGCGAAATCGGAGCCCTGGCGTTTGGCGGCGCGTACAGTCCGGAAGAGGGATTTCAGATTGTAACTGCGCGCGGCCGCTGCATGGCAAAGCCCCAGAGTGAGAAAACAGCCATGGCGGCGGTAGTAAAGCTGGACGCAGACACAGTGTGTGCCGCGGCGGCCGAATTTGACCGGGTGTACCCGGTAAACTTCAACTGCCCGGGCCAGGTAACGGTTTCCGGCGCGGCAGAGAGTGTGGACGGCTTTGCAGAAAAGATAAAGGCACTGGGCGGCAGATGCATTCCGCTGGCGGTCAGCGGTGCTTTTCATTCGCCCTACATGGCAGAGCCGGCGGCCGAATTTGGCGCATATCTTGCCGGCGTGAACTTTAAAGCCACAGAAATTCCGGTGTATGCAAACTGCACAGCCGAGCCGTATGGGACTGATTTTGCCGAAGTGCTGGTCCGGCAGATGCAAAGCCCGGTGCTCTGGCAGAAAACGGTGGAAAACATGGCGGCGGCAGGCTTTACGGATTTTATTGAGGTTGGACCGGGCAAAACACTCTGCGGTCTGATTCGCAAAACACTTCCGGAGGCACGGGTCTATGCCGTGGATTCTGCGGAAAGCCTGGAAGAAACAGTAAAGGCGGTAAAGGACAATGCTTAAAGGGAAAATAGCCGTGGTCACCGGTGGCTCCCGCGGGATTGGCGGGGCAATTGCGAAAAAGCTGGCCGAGCAGGGCGCAGATGTGGCCATCATATATCACGGCGGCGCAGAGAAGGCGGAGGCCGTGCGCAGTGAAATCACGGCGGCTTACGGCGTAACCTGCCGTACATATTCGTGTGATGTGGCAGATGGTGCGGCCTGCAAGGCAACGGCAGATGCCATTCTGTCCGATTTCGGCGGCGTGGATATTTTAGTAAACAACGCAGGGATTACCCGTGACGGTCTGCTTGTGACAATGGAGGATGCGGATTTTGATGCTGTGGTAGACACCAATCTTGGCGGCGCGTTCCATATGACAAGGGCATTCGGCCGGAATTTTATCCGCCGGAAAAGCGGAAAAATCATAAACATAGCCTCTGTGTCCGGCACGGAAGGCATTGCCGGGCAGGCGAACTACGCGGCGGCAAAGGCAGGCGTGATTGCGCTTACAAAGGTGACGGCAAGGGAATTTGCCGGAAAAAATGTGTGCTGTAACGCCATTGCACCCGGCTTTATCCGCACGGACATGACAAAAGAAATGGAAGAAGACCCCCGCATTGCGACCATTCCGCTGAAAAGAATGGGCGAAGCGGAGGAGGTGGCGGAACTGGCGGCCTTTCTGGCAAGCCCCGCCGCGGATTATATTACGGGTGAAGTAATTAAAATTGACGGCGGCCTTACGATGTAAATTGGATGCAGGAGAGAAAGGAAGGGAAAACGTATGCGACGGGTTGTTGTAACAGGTCTCGGTGCGGTAACGCCCCTGGGAAACGACGTACAGTCCTTTTGGGAAGGACTGAAAAACGGCAAAAACGGCATTGACCGTATCACCCGCTTTGACACGGCAGAATACCGTGTGAAGCTGGCGGCAGAGGTACGGGATTTTGATGTGCGCGACTATATGGATAAAATGGAGGCAAAGCGGACGGACCTGTTTGTTCATTACGCCATAGCGGCGGCCACACAGGCGATGGAGGACAGTGCAATCAGCGGGAAAATAGAAGCGGAACGCCTCGGGGTGTATTTCGGTTCCGGCATCGGCGGTTTTGAAACCTTTGCCGGCGGTCACAAAACTCTTTTGGAAAAGGGACCGGCGCGGGTTTCGCCTCACTTTATTCCCATGATGATTCCGAATATGGGTGCAGGCAACATTGCAATCCGCTTCGGGGCAAAGGGACCCTGCATTTCCCTGTCTACCGCATGTGCCACGGGCACTTCGGCGATTGGTGAGGCCTACCGGACCATTGCGGCAGGATATGCCGATGCGGTGATTGCCGGCGGCAGTGAGGCGTCGATCACGCCCCTGGCGGTTGCGGCCTTCACAAACTGCATGGCACTGACGGAAAGCGAGGATAAGGATGCGGCATCGATTCCCTTCGACAAGCGCAGAAGCGGCTTTGTTATGGGAGAAGGAGCGGCGGCCCTGATTCTGGAGGAATACGAGCACGCTGTGGCCCGTGGCGCAAATATTTACGCTGAGATTGCCGGGTATGGCAGTACCTGTGATGCGTACCATGTAACAGCACCGGACAGCGAAGCGGTCATGTCAGCCAAAGCAATTGCGGATGCAAAGGCGGGAACGGACGTGGTGCCCCGGGCTATTTACTTCAATGCCCACGGTACCTCCACGCCCATGAATGATAAAACAGAAACCCGGGCACTGAAAAATGCTTTTGGAGAGGACGCCTGCAAAATCCATATCAGCTCCACCAAGTCCATGACCGCCCACCTTCTTGGCGCGGCCGGCGCGGTAGAGGGCATTGCGTCCATTCTGGCTCTTCGTGACGGAATTGTTCCTCCCACGATTGGCTATCAGGAAAAGGATGAAGAATGCGACCTCAATTACACACCGAACAAGGCGGTAAAAGCAGACCTGCAGCTTGCACTTTCTGCTTCCCTGGGCTTTGGCGGACATAATGCCTGTGTGGCGTTTGGGAAGGTTTGAGGTGTCGCATGAAGCAGGAAGAGCTGAAAAAAATACTGCCCCACCGGGACAATATGCTTTTAGTGGATGAAGCAGAGGTACGGGAGGGTGTAGCACACGGAAAAAAACAAATCCGCGGTGACGAGTGGTTTCTGCAGGGGCATTTCCCCGGAAAACCGGTGGTCCCCGGCGTGATTTTATGTGAAATTCTGGCCCAGTCGGCCGGCGTGTGTCTGGCAGAGGAAATGGAGGCGGGAAAGCTGCCGCTTTTTGCCGGCATTGACAAGGCGAAGTTCCGGCGTCCCGTCCGGCCCGGCGATTTGCTGGAAACAAGATGTGAAATCAAACGCAGAATGGAACCCTTCTACTTTGCGGAGGGTATAGGCACCGTGGAAGGAGAGGAATGTGTACGCGCAACCTTTTCTTTCGCATTGGTGGAAGAAAAAGAGGTGAAATAATATGCCGTTCAGTTTTGAAAAGGTGGTAACCAAAACCTGCAAAAAATGCGGGGAAGAGACGGATGTGGAAATCCTGGAGAAAAAACTGCATATTTGCCCGGCGTGCGGCGCATACCTGCGTATGGGAGCTTACGAACGCCTGGCTATGATTGCGGATGCAGGGAGCTTTGCCGAAATGGACGGCGAGCTGGAAAGCGGCGACCCGATTTCCTTCCCCGGCTACGGCGAAAAGCTGGCCCAGGCCCGGAAGGACAGTCGCCTGCCCGAAGCTGTGGTTTGCGGAACGGCCCGGGTGGAGGGAAGCCCCTGCGCCGTGTTCGTGATGGATTCCAATTTTATGATGGGCAGCATGGGAAGCGTGGTGGGTGAAAAAATCACCCGTCTTTTCGAGACGGCTACGGAAAAGGGTCTGCCGGTGATCGGATTTACCACGTCCGGCGGCGCGCGGATGCAGGAGGGCATTATTTCCCTGATGCAGATGGCCAAGGTCAGTGGTGCGGTCAAGCGACACAGCGACGGCGGCAACCTCTATATAACCGTGCTGACAGACCCCACGACCGGCGGCGTTACGGCAAGCTTTGCCATGCAGGGCGATATTATTATGGCCGAGCCGGGCGCACTGGTCGGCTTTGCCGGTGCGCGGGTGATTGAGCAGACCACAGGGAAAAAGCTGCCACACGGCTTCCAGAAAGCGGAATTTCTCCTGGAGCATGGCTTCGTGGACAGAATTGAGAACCGGGAACGGCTGAAGAGCACCCTTTCCAATCTTTTAAAAACCCATGAAAAACCGGAAAATGGAGGAAATCAGTATGAAGCCGTATGAAAAAGTGCAGGCAGCGCGGCGCAGTGACCGGCCGCTGGGCGGCTACTATATCAGCCGCATGATTGATAATTTTGTGGAGCTTCACGGAGACCGCCGCTTCGGAGATGATGGGGCGATTATCGGCGGCGTTGGCTTTCTCGGCGGGAAGCCCGTCACGGTTATCGGCATGGAACGGGGGACATCTGTAGAAGAACGTATGCAGCGGAATTTCGGCTATCCCTCTCCGGAAGGATACCGTAAGGCCCTGCGGCTTATGAAGGAAGCAGAAAAATTTCACCGCCCGGTGGTTTGCTTTATCGGCTGTGCCGGTGCATACTGCGGTATTGACGCGGAGGAACGTGGCCAGGGCGAGGCGATTGCAGAAAATCTGTACGAAATGATGGGTCTTAAAACGCCCGTGATTTCCGTGGTTGTCGGCGAAGGCGGCAGCGGCGGGGCATTGGCCCTTGGTGTGTGCGACACAGCCATTATGCTGGAAAATGCGGTATATTCCGTCATTTCTCCGGAGGGCTGTGCCAGCATTCTCTGGAAGGATGCCGCAAAGGCCGCGGAGGCCGCAGAGGCACTGAAGCTGACGGCAGAGGATTTATATAAATTTGAAGTGGTGGAGCAGATTATCCGGGAACAGGGTAGAACGGCGGAGGAAATCTGTGCAGACCTCAAAGCCGCTATCGTGGCAGAAATTGAAGCGAAAAGGTCCATGACCACGGAAGAATTGCTGAACGCCCGCTACGCGAAGTTCAGAAAAATAGGAGCATAAGAATGGTTAGAATTTTTACGGATTCCAGTGCAGATTTTGAGCCGGAAGAGCTGGCCGCGCTGGGAATTGAGTCCGTACCGCTGACCGTCTCCTTTGGAAACGAGACTTTCCGTGAGGGTATCGAAATCACAAAGGACAATTTTTATGCCCGGATGGCGGCCGAGGGAGCCTTTCCCAAGACCTCCCAGCCCACCACGGCAGATTTTCTGGAAGCCCTGGAAGGAGTAAAGAGGGACGGCGATTCTGCGGTGGGCATTTTTCTGTCCTCCGGTCTCAGCGGTACATGGCAGGGGGCATGTCTGGCCCGTGAAATGCTGGAATATGAAGATTTTTATCCGGTGGATAGTCTGACTGCCACCTGTGGCCTGCGAATTTTAGTGGAGGCGGCCGTGCGTTTTCGCGATGCAGGACTTTCAGCGGCTGAAATTGCGGCGAAAATAGAAGCATTGCGTAGCCGGATACGTATTTTCGCAAGTCTTGCCACACTGGAAAACCTCCGGCGCGGCGGCCGGATTTCGCCGACAGCGGCGGCCATCGGCAATGCAGTGCATCTGCGGCCTGTGCTAAGGGTAACAAAAGAAGGAACGCTGGAAATTCCGGCCAAGGTTATCGGGACAGTACGGGGCATTGCCAGCGTAGCGAAGCAGTTTCTCATGCGGGAGGCCGACCCGGCCTATCCCGTCTACCTGATTTACGCCCACAATAAAGAGAACGCGTATGCACTCCGGGAAAAGCTGAAAAAAGCCGGTGTAGAAATTCCGGAGAAAAATGTAAAGAATCTGGGTGCCGTAATTGGTAGCCATATCGGGCCCAATGCGTTTGGGATTGCATTTGTAGAAAAAGAATAACACTACGAAAAAGGGGCTGTAAAAGGCCCGGAACGCAAAAAGGCAAGAAACCAATAAATATGAATAAGGTATTTAATAAGGTATTCGTAAAAAACGTCGAAAAATTTCATTGTATACAATTTTTCTATGTTTTAAGGCCTTTTTGCTACGAACAAACTTCGCCGCTCGACG
>JAFSAU010000035.1 GCA_017442155.1 Clostridia bacterium
AAGCCTTATACACCCGGTAAGCATTTATGTATCGTATTGGCGGCTTTCCGGTCATTTCCTTAAACACACGTTCAAAGTATTTCGGTGACAGTCCGCAGACGTCAGATAGCATATCCAGCGTAATAGGTTCTGTAAAATGTCCTTCGATGAAGGTGATAGCCTTCTTGACCGAGTGCTGTGTGCGGACGGGGGAACGCCCTGCATACCCGCCGCCGGAAAGGAATTCACCGAACATAGCCTGGAATGCACCGCGGACGGAGAGCTTCCAGCCGGACGGTTTTTCAGAAAGTGCCTTGAGAATATGCGCGGCAAAAACCTTTGCCTGTCCGGAGAGACGGATGGGGAAAACGTATTCGGACAGGAGACGGTTACATTCTTCTCCGAGGAGCGCACTTTCGCACACGGTACATTCATACACACAGTCCTTCGGTATGGCAGAGTGAAGGTCCGTACTGTTCACATAGAAAATATCGCCTGGCCTGCCTTCAAAATGCTCTCCGCCTATAGTAAGAGCCAGTGTGCCGGAGAGTACATGAATAAGCTCCGGTTCGCGGTGCCAGTGACAGCGCATAGTGTATCGCAGATGAGAACGGTCCAGATAATAATAGGAAATCGGGAAGTCAAAGCTGCCCCGGGCTTCTTTTTCTTCGTACTTCATTTTTTACTCCAAGGTGTATTTTATTATATTTTTTATTATTATACTACAAGAAACGTACTTTTTTCAAGTATATAATTATATTAAACTGAAAATTTTATCAGGAGGAATGAATATGACGAAAAACAGATATGTGGGAAGTTATCCGGTAATTGGTATTCGTCCTTGTATTGATGGACGCCGCGGCCCCATGAAATTACGCGAAAGCCTGGAAGAACAAACAATGGCTCTGGCAAAAGCAGCAAAAAGATTGTTTGAAGAAAATCTGTTTTTTTCAAACGGGGAACCGGTGAAAGTTGTTCTTGCAGATACAAGTATCGGCCGCGTTCCCGAAGCTGCCGCCTGTGCGGACAAATTTAAAAAAGAAGGCGTTGATATTACGCTTTCTGTTACACCCTGCTGGTGCTACGGAAGCGAAACGATGGATATGGATCCTATGACAATTAAAGGTGTTTGGGGATTTAACGGTACAGAGCGTCCGGGTGCTGTATATCTTGCTGCCGTTCTTGCCTCACACGCGCAAAAAGGGCTGCCTGCATTCGGTATTTACGGTCATGAAGTCCAGGATACCGATATGGTAAACGATATTCCCTCAGATGTAAAAGAAAAACTTCTCCGGTTTGGCAGAGCCGCTATCGCGGTTGCAACAATGCGCGGTAAATCATACCTGCAGATTGGTTCACAGTGTATGGGTATCGGCGGTTCCATTATAGATCAGGATTTCATTGAATCCTATCTGGGTATGCGGGTGGAGTCTGTAGATGAGGTGGAAATTCTCCGTCGCATGGAAGAAGGGATTTATAACGAAGAGGAATACCAGAAGGCACTTGCATGGACGAAAGAACATTGCAAGATGGGACGTGATGATAATCCCGACTTTGTGCGGTTCAGCGATAAAGAAAAAGAAAAGCAGTGGGAATTCACCGTCAAGATGTACTGCATTATTAAAGATTTAATGGTAGGAAATAAAAATCTTCCGGATGCTTTTGAAGAAGAAAAAGCAGGACATAATGCCATTGTCGGCGGTTTCCAGGGACAAAGACAGTGGACGGATCACTGGCCGAACTGTGATTATCCCGAAGCACTTTTAAGTTCTACCTTTGATTATGAAGGGGCGCGTGAACCGTATACCTTGGCTACTGAAAATGACGTGCTCAATGGTCTCGGCATGTTATTTATGCGCCTGCTTACGCATCGCGCACAGATTTTTGCGGATGTACGTACATATTGGTCCTGTGAAGCCACAAAACGCGTAACCGGATACGCGCTTGAGGGAAAAGCAAAGGAAAGCGACGGTATTATCCATCTTCTCAATTCCGGCGCGGCATGTCTCGATGCTTGCGGTGAATGCAAGGATGAAAACGGAAACGCTGTAATGAAGAAGTGGTGGGAAGTTACAGAAGAAGATATCAAAAAGATGACAGATGCAACCGTTTGGTGTGAGGCTGGTTATGATAATTTCCGCGGCGGTGGTTTTTCCAGTCACTTCACAACACATGCCGAGATGCCTGCAACGATGATTCGTCTGAATCTTGTTAAAGGATTAGGGCCAGTTCTGCAGATTGCGGAAGGATGGACAGTATGTCTGCCGGATGCGGTTTCGGATGCGCTTATGGAAAGAACGAATCCTACGTGGCCCTGCACATGGTTTGCACCAAGATGTACAGGAAAAGGTGCTTTTAAAACGGCATATGATGTCATGAATAACTGGGGAGCAAATCACGGCGCAATTTCTTACGGTCATATTGGTGCTGACCTTATTACAATGTGTTCAATGCTCAGAATACCGGTCTGTATGCATAATGTTCCGGAGGAAGATGTTTTCCGTCCTGCGGCATGGAATGCGTTCGGTATGGATAAGGAAGGGCAGGATTTCCGTGCTTGTGCAGCTTATGGCCCGTTATATAAATAGTTGAAAAAGAACTGTCAGATGGGAAAAAAGATATAAGGACCTTGACTCCACCAAAAAGCAATATTGTGCTGCGTTTTTTTGTTAACAAGCAATTTACAGCTTGTCAAGTCAAATTTTTATCGCTATAATATGAAGTGTAAAAAAGAAGGATTCCCGGAAGTGCTCCGCCGGAAAAAGTAGAGGCGAAAGGGAATTTGCAGGAGAAAAGGAGTTGTTTCCCTATGAAAAAATATGTGATTGTCGGAACCGGACACAGAGGTACGCAGGCGTACATATTACCTCTCGTCAAAGAAGTGTCGGACTGTGCAAAGCTGGTTGCAGCTTGTGACAGGAACCCCAAGCGCGCACAGGCTGCGCTGGATTATGCCGGCTGTGATGCGAAGGTATACAGTGCAGAAGAATTTGATAAAATGATGGAAGAACAGAAGCCCGACGGTGTAATTGTTACTACAATGGATGCCACCCATGATGAGTATATTATTCGTGCGCTGGAAGCCGGGTGTGATGTTATCAGTGAAAAACCGATGACAACAGACGGGGATAAGTGTAACGCTATAATTGAGGCTGAAAAACGTTCAGGCAAAAAGGTAACTGTTACCTTCAACTGTCGTTTTATGCCGCATTTTATCCGAATTAAAGAACTTCTGCGCGAAAAGGTTATCGGTGATATTTACAGTGTTCATTTCGAGTGGATGTTAAACACAAGTCACGGCGCCGACTATTTTCGCCGCTGGCACAGCCGCCGTGAAAATTCCGGTTCTTTGCTGATTCATAAATCCACACATCACTTTGATCTTATGAAC
>JAFSAU010000036.1 GCA_017442155.1 Clostridia bacterium
AGCGGATTTTTGCCGGAGGTACCGGTCATTACATAGTTGTATTCATCATCATAGCCTACAATCTGACCGGTATAATCCTTATCGGTCGTTGCGGTGGGGGCACCGGAGAGACCGTCGCCCAGTGCAACGCTAAAGGAATAGAAGATGTATACGGTTGCTTCGCCCGCTTCGGCGGGGGTAGCGTCAATGGTGTTTGCGGCCCAGCCGGTGTCAACGGTGGCTTCGGTCACTTTGAATGCACCGGAATAATCGTCGGGGGTGTCGGACTTTGCAGTAAAGGAAAGCTGCTTTACAACCTTGCCGTCCACCTTGTCAGCACCGTAGATCTTAAAGCGAAGCGTGTTTTCATCCACAGCCTCCACGCTACTGCTGTTTTGGTTCCAGGTAAACAGCTTATTGTCATAGTCCATAGTGACTTCTGCCACGTTCCAGGGAGCATCACCATGGAGGTCCTCGATAGAAACCTCAACAAGGAAGCTGCCCTTGGGGTCAATCTTTATAGCGTTTTCGCCGGAAACCTTAGTGCCGCCAACGGGGGTGAGCACGGTTTTGAAGCCGTAATCCTCTTCTGATACCCAAACGGCTGTGTAAGTCGTGGGTGCATAGGCCTGCTTCTGCACTTCCTTGTCCCAGCCCCGGAAAATGTGACCGTCTCTGGAAAAGTCGGTCGGAGCATTGATTTCTTCGCCGTAGTTCAGAATAAAGGATTCACTTACGTATCCATCCGCATTTGTGCCGCCGCCGAAGTCAAATGTAATCAGCACCTGACCCTCTGACGGTTCATCGTATACACGATACAGTGTATCATCATTCACATCTGCGATGTTATTGTAAAGCAGGATGTCACGGCTTGCAGTTTCATTTGCCGCAATAGCCGACTTTGCAGCCTCAAGTGCTTTGGCAAAGTCAAAATAATCCACGTCGTTATATTTAGCTACATAAGTGCTGATTTCTTTCTGAACGCTAACGCCTTCGCCTATTGCATTTACTTTATAAGTAAGTCCGGCCACGGTACCGCTTTCATTGATTGTGTTGCCGGTTGCAGTCGCCTTCAGGCTCTCTTTGTCTGTGTAAGACGTAATAGAGAGATTGGAATCATTGAGTGTGTTGCCGGTAAATACAATTTCTCCGGATGCGCTTAAAACAACCGAACTACCGTTAAAAGTACAGCCGGTTACGGTCACTTTCTTAACATCCGTTCCTCGCTCGTTATCGCCAATGGTGCGACGTGACCAATTTATAAATTCACATTTATTGATTGAGACTTCAACATCATCAATTACCGCAGTTGCACCTTCGCCATAAACAATAGCCACGGGTTTTGTCGCATTGGGATTGCCTATAAAAGTACAATTATCTACAGTAAGGTTTGAAGAAGCAGAAATAGCGCGTGTCCAGATAGAACTGTGCGTTGCTCCGCTCATATCTATTATTAAATTTTTGAACGTCACCGGAGCGGTCGCACGAAAAGCAGCTGTGTAATTATTTCTGTCGAATATTTCACAGGCAAATTTTATTGTATATTTGTTCTCACCGCCATCAATGGTACATGGAACATCAATGTCAAGGTCTGTATCATTTGGGTTAGTGTTCCACTTTTCTGTAATCGTAACATTATCTAAAAGGGTAAGGGTTTCATTTTCTCCAAGTGCACTCAAGGCTTCTGCAAAGTCGGCGAAAAATTTGTCATCGCCTATTTTGGCAACGGCCAGCACAACAACACCAATTCCGTTTTCGTCAACTTTCACTGTGAGTTCTTTGTCGCTTTCGTTTATAACATTTACTGTTCCGCTGAAGCCTGATAAATCAAGATTTGTTGACTGCGAGCCGGATGTATAATCAAATTCTGTAGCGTCAATTACCAGTGTTCCGTTACCGGTAATAGCTGATGCACTTAAACTATTGTTTAAGCCAATAGTGAGCGTGCCGCCTTCTTCTATGTGGATTACATCAGCACTTACGCCGGCTGTTTGTCTTGCTGCTGTAAGCGTTTCGTTATCGATTGTTAAACTTCCTTTGCGCGTAATGGTAAGGTCACCAACCCGAAGCGTTGCATTTTCAATAGTTGTTTTTCCGGTTATATTGATTGTGGCTTCTTCTTCAATAATCATAGCAGACCCGTTTTTCATGGTAAGATTCTGCAGTGTTACCGGCTCCACTGTGGTGCCTTCTGCTTCGTCATCCAGAACAATGGTGGAATTATCCATCGTAAGGTTGTTGAAAATATTTCCCGTTGTGCTGTAGTAGGTCGGTTCATTCATAAAATTGTGGCCTTTTACAGTCATAGATGAATCTGTCATTGTTTGTTTATACCACGTGTTTTTGCCGAAGGCCACAATACCCTTAACATACAGTTCTGAATCGTTAATGGTAGCAGCGCCTGTAAAGCCTAAATCTGCCACTTTAATAATGGCGTTGTTTGCAATGAGCTTACCATTATAGAGCACCGCAATGCTCATATCCTGATAACTTCCTTTATGGAAGTCGATTACGGCCTTTTTCTCTGCACCTGCCGCACCTACGGTTAGCGTGTTTTTAATATGGCTGTTTCCGATACCTGCACTTGTGGGTCTTGCCGACGGTACTCTTCCGCCCGGCTCCACGGTGACAGGATATGTCATGTCCCACTTACTGAGTGCATTACCACATTCCGCACCATCCTGCACAACGACCGCCAGCTTCGAGCAATTTTTATGATTGTTATCGAATGTATTGCCCGATAAGCTGCTGTTTTTTTCAATGATTATCGTTGCGTTTTTTGAATTTACAGAAGCATAGGCGTATGCACTGGCATAGTTTGCGAAATGGGTCTCGCCCCAGCCTTCGGTTTCGGAGGTATAATCTGAATTGACGTAAAGAGTAGGTAATGTTGCCAGTAATTGCACGGCCGCTTCGTCAGCCGGTTCCTCCGTCATTTCAACTTCTGTTTGTTCGGGTGCTTCTTCGGAAATTGCAGCAGCTTCGTCTTCTGCAAATACGAAGGTTCCCATCATGCTCATCATCATAGCTATTGCCAGAATAGAGCATAGAAATTTTTTAAAATTCATTTTTGTCCTTCTTTCTTTATAGTTGTACATATTCGGGAAAATCCGTTTCCCTCCGGGCGAAGAAATTGTTTTTCTACTGCTGCTTCTTCGCTGAAAACGCAGTGCTTACGTTCACCTCCGGTTGCTTACTGTTGTTTTGGCTGCGTTTCCAACATAATCGAAATTATGTGGGAAAAGATTACAGTACATAATACTGTTTGTTCGTTTAGTATAGCATCTTTTATGGCTTTTGTCAACAAAATACGGTGATTTTTCCCTAAAATCAGCATAATGCAAAAAAATAGACATGCCAAAATAGACCGATTGAACAAAATTCATAGCTTTCGGTCTTGTTTTTGTGCCTGATTTCAGACGCGAGAAAAAGATAAGAAATTTTTTAACGCTCAATTCGGAACGATATACCACATAATTTCGATTATGTGGTTTTTATTTTTTACAGCCGTAAAAGTCCGAGCTTTTGTATCTGTCGCCGGTGGACATCGCCTGTTTCCATCGTATAAATGCGGGTTGTGTTTATGCTGGAATGGCCGAGAATGTCGGCAAGGCGCACAATATCCTTCTGTACTGAATAATAGGTTCGCGCGAATAAATGCCGGAGGTTGTGCGGAAACACCTTTGTTTTGTCTACCCCTGCATCATGGCACAGGGATTTCATCATTTTCCATATTGTGCTTCTGTCAAGCGGTTTGCCAGTTTTTGTGATAAAAACGGGTCCGCTTTTTATTTTTTGTCTCTGCGCATACTCCGATAGCATTTTACAAAGTTCCTTTGGCAGAATAACAGTGCGCATTTTTCCTTTACATTGAATAATAGCTTTGCGGGCGCGTACAGCCTCGGCAGTAATGGCTTTTACCTCCGACACCCGGATGCCGCTTGCACAAATTGTCTGCATCAGATAATAAAGTCTTTCGTTTTTTCTGTTCTTTGCCGCGGTGAGCAGATTCTGGTATTCCGCTTTGGAAAGCTCCTTGGTGCGGTCGGCAAAAATAGGCTTCTGAATTTTCAGCAGTTTAACCTTGAGCTTATGCCAGTTGCAAAACGTAAAAAAACTGTTAAGAGAGGATAAAATGGAGTTCACAGAAGCCGGAGCATACTTTGCATTTAAATGCGCCTTGTATTGGAGTACTGTCACTTTGTCAACCGTATGTCCGGCGAGCCATACATGAAAAGCTGTTACGTCGCGTATATACTTTTCAAGCGTTGCAGGGGATTTTTCTTCCTCGATTAAATGTTGTTTAAAGCTTGTAATACGTTTTTCTGTCAGTGTCATTTCATTAAAGTCCTTTCTTAATTTTATAATAGTATTTTAACACGGATGAAGATTTATTCTGCAAAAGTGAAAGCAGATTCTTAGTTTAGTGGGGGAAGAGAATGAGAAGGTGAATGCGATTACCCCAAAAATGCAAAAAAAAATGTTTTCTATTGATAAAGACAAAAAAATATTGTATGATATACTATAGATAAAACAAAAGGGGAGGAAGATAAAATGGATTTTAAAATTGGTGCAATGGCAGACAGCTTTAAGCTGAATTTGTTTGAAGCGATTCGCCGCAGTGCGGAGCTTGGCGTGCAGGGGGTGCAGATTTATGCAACCACCGGCCACGAGCTGGATGCAGAAATGGTAACGGATGCGAGCCTGGGGGAACTCCAGCGTGTCCTGAAGGAGAATAACATTGTGGTTTCCGCTTTGTGCGGCGACTTTGGTGGGCATGGATTTTCCAATGCAGCAGAGAACAAAAACCGGATTGAAAAGTCCAAGCGGATTCTGGATCTGGCAAAGGCGCTGGACTGTAATATCGTAACGTCCCATATCGGTATCATCCCGGAAGAGGAAAATGATACCCGTAAGGTGATGTGGGAAGCTTGTAAAGAGCTGGCTGAATATGCCGACAAATCAAAGGCGTATTTCGCTATGGAGACCGGGCAGGAAACGTGTGCCGTACTCCGGGGTTTTCTGGATAGTCTCGGTTCCCATGGTGTGGCGGTAAACTACGATCCGGCAAATCTTGTTATGGTGGCCGGTGATGACGAAGTGGCCGGCGTGTCCATTCTGAAGGACTACATTGTACATACACACGCCAAGGATGGTGTAATGCTGAAGGGCATGGATCCGAAGGAAGTGTATGACCGTTTCGCGCAGGGCGGCTTTGATTATATGAACGCAGGCCGTACCTTCCTGGAAACGCCGCTCGGACAGGGAAATGTCCGTTTTGATGCCTATCTGAAGGCACTTTCTGATAACGGATTTAACGGTTTCCTGACCATTGAAAGGGAATGCGGAGACGATCCTGCGGCAGATATTGCTCTCGCCGTAAACTTCCTGAAAGAAAAAATAGCATAAGACAAAAGCCCGATTGTGTTTACATCGCAGTCGGGCTTTTTATAAAATAAATACAAAAATTTATAAAAATATCGAATAAAAAATGCTTGACAGGACATGCCCTTTTGTGTTAATATAATATATTATTTTTTCAGGAGGTATTTTTATATGTTTGGAATGACAGAAGTGGAGGTTTTTATTCAGCTGGAGTTCTTTGGCAGACTGATTCTCGCAGGTATATGCGGAGCGGTGGTAGGATACGAACGGAAGCGGAATATGAAGGAGGCCGGTGTCAGGACGCACTTTATTGTTTCCTTGGCGGCGGCACTTGTGATGCTGATTTCAAAATACGGATTTCAGGATATCGTGCATCTGCCAAGCCATCAGGTAGACGTATCGCGCGTGGCAGCCTCAGTGGTTACCGGTGTAGGTTTTCTTGGTGCAGGCATCATCTTCGTCCGCAAATATACGATTAACGGCCTGACAACGGCGGCGGGTATCTGGGCAACGTCTGCTATTGGTATGGCTATCGGTGCCGGCATGTATATTGTTGGAATTATGGCAACACTTTGTATTCTTCTGGCCCAGGTGTTTTTGCACAGACGCTGGGGCTTTATGCATATTCCTTCTACGGAACAGTTCCGTCTTGTTATTTCGGACAGTCCTGAAGCGGTGAAGAACATTCAGGAGATTTTAAAGGATAAAAAGATAGAAATTCTGAATATAAAAATGGAGGTCAGCGAAAACGGGCACATTACCCTGGATTTAATCACAAAGCTTCCGGCGAGATTCAAGCCTGTAGAGATGATGGAAATGTTTCAGGGAAATAAGTACGTCAAGTCCATTGACCTTTAATGTTCCAGCGTAACTGTAAATGGTCCGTCGCAAAGTAAATCAATATCCATGTGTGCGCCGAAAACGCCGGTTTCTACGATTGGGAACACTTCACGGCATTTTTCTGTAAAATACATATATAATGTATTGGCAAGGGCGGGCGGCGCAGCCTCTGTAAAGCTGGGCCGGCTGCCCTTTCTGCAGTCTGCATATAGAGTGAATTGCGAAACAACAAGAAGGGAGCCGCCCACGTCCAGGGTGGAAAGGTTTGTTTTTCCGTTTTCATCCTCAAAGATCCGCAGAACGGAAAGCTTGTTCACAAGCCAGTCTGCGTTTTCCTTTGTGTCGTCGGCCCCAACACCTAAAAGAAGTAAAAGACCTTTGTCAATTTGTCCGACAATTTTTTCGTCTACCGATACGGCGGCACGCCGGACTCTCTGTATAACTAATTTCATATGAAATGCCTCCTTTGCTGCACATATTGTACCATAGAGGCAGGGTAAAGTCAAGAAACAAGATGCTGAACATAATAAAGTTTTTAATCGAAATGGGGATGTAGAAAAATGAAGATAGCAACAACAACAGGAGATTTTGACAGATATTTAAGTACCTATCAGGAAAAGATAGATTGTGTTATAGAGGCCGGATTTAAATATATAGACCTAAGCTTATATACCATCTATAAAGATGATGAGCTGCTGCTTTCTTCGGATTGGCAGGAAAATGCAAAAAGAATCCTGGAAAACACGATGAAAAAAGGTGCCACCTTCGTGCAGGCACATTCACCGGGCGGGAATCCTATAACGGGTGATGAAAATGCAGAAATACTTTTAGAGGCCACAATTCGTGCAATTGATATTTGCGGCGCAATGGGAATCCCGAACATCGTCGTGCATGGAGGAAGCCTGAAAGGAATGAATAAAGAACAGTTTTTTGAAAAGAATAAGGTGTTTTTTGAGAAACTGTTTCCTGCAATGGAAAGAAATAATGTGAATGTTTTGTGCGAAAATTCAACACAGAAAAATATGAGGGATATGTATTTTACGAATTCCGGAAAAGATATGAAGGAGTTTGTAGAATATGTAAATCATCCGCTTTTTCATGCATGCTGGGATACCGGGCACGCAAACTGCGAAGGAAATCAGTATGAGGATATTCTTTCTGTTGGCGAGGACCTTTATGCGGTGCATATAAATGATAACAGCGGACGCGGTGACGAGCATGTTCTGCCTTATTTCGGCACCGTGAATATGGATGAGGTTATGCATGCACTTATAGATGTGAACTATAAAGGTGTATTTACGTTTGAATGTGGCTCCACGCTTCGTCCGGCATTGTACTGGCAGGGAAACAGAAAAGAATTTGCAAAGGATACCCGGCTCAGCAATCCGCCGCTTTTTATGCAGAAACAGATTGAAAAGCTTATGTATGATATGGGTGAATATATTCTGAAATCATATGGTTGTTTCAGTGAATAGCCGGCATATACATCTTGTCAACGCTCACCACGTACACCTTCGGACAACGGTCAAATGCGGATTCATCCGCATTTGACCGTTGTCCGTTCTGCATCTAAATCCACTCAGCCCAAAATTAGGGGGTGTAGTCAATTCGATTTTATAAAATCATTTTGCTACACCCCTTTTATGCTATGCTTTATTTGCGCTTTTCCAGGTCTCTGTTCCGGATTTCCACACGGCGTACCTTTCCGCTGATGGTTTTAGGAAGTTCATCCACAAATTCAACAATTCTCGGATATTTGTATGGAGCTGTATGTGTCTTTACATAATCCTGAATTTCTTTTTTCAGCTCGTCTGTTCCTTCATTGCCTTTAACAAGCACGATGGTAGCCTTTACAATTTGGCCGCGCACCTCGTCGGGAACGGGTGTGATAGCACATTCAAGAACATAAGGAAGCTCCATGATGACACTTTCGATTTCAAAAGGCCCGATGCGATAGCCGGATGATTTGATAACATCGTCAATGCGACCGACATACCAAAGGTATCCGTCTTCATCCATTGTTGCCTGGTCTCCGGTATGATAAAATCCGTCATGCCATACTTCCTCTGTCTTCTCATCATCTAAATAATATCCGATAAAGAGGCCACAGGGGACAGTATCCTTTGTACGGATGCAGATTTCACCCACGTCGCCGGTCTTGCACTCGTTACCGTCCGGATCAAGAACGACAACATCATATAAAGGACTTGGTCTGCCCATAGAGCCGATTTTCGGGATTGAACCCACAAAGTTTGCGATAGAAAGTGTTGTTTCAGTCTGTCCGAAGCCTTCCATGATGGTAAGCCCGGTTGCTTTTTTGAACTGATTGAATACTTCAGGATTCAAGGCCTCACCGGCTGTTGTTGCATATTCGATAGAAGAAAGGTCATACTTTGACAAATCTTCCTTGATGAAGAAGCGGTACATTGTCGGCGGTGCGCAGAAGGTTGTGATGTTATATTTCGCAAACATCGGCAGAATGTCTTCTGAATGGAATCTGTCGAAGTCATAGGTGAATACAGCGGCTTCGCAGAGCCATTGTCCATATAGCTTTCCCCAGAGTGCCTTGCCCCAGCCGGTGTCGGAAATTGTGAAGTGAAGACCGTCCGGATTTACATTGTGCCAGTGTTTGGCTGTGGGGTAGTGGCCCAGGGCGTACTTATAGGAATGGGTGGCAATACGGGGATATCCGGTTGTGCCTGATGTAAAGAGCATAAGCATCGGGTCGTTTCCGCAAGGCGTATTTTCCGTTCTGTCAAAGTGCGTGCTGAAGCGTTCCATTTCTACATTAAAATCGTTCCAGCCATCCTTTTTACCGCCAACCAGAATCTTAATCATACCGGGGAACGCGGCAGCTGCTTTTTCTGCTTCAAGCGAGACATCACCGTCTGCCGTACATACAATCGCCTTTACCTTTGCAGCCTTATATCTATATTCAAAGTCGTGTTCTACAAGCTGATTTGTTGCAGGGATGGCGATTGCACCGATTTTATGAAGCGCAAGCATTGAGAACCAGAACTGATAATGTCTTTTCAGTACCAGCATTACGGTATCTCCTTTTTTGATACCGAGTGATTCAAAGTAGTTTGCAGTCTTGGCTGAATATTTCTTCAAATCGCTGAATGTAAACCGACGGTCTGATTTGTCGTTTGCCACCCACATCATGGCAAGCTTATCAGGATTTTTTTCGGCAATAGCATCTACGCAGTCAAAGGCAAAGTTGAATTTGTCATCATTTTTAAATGTAATACCATTAAATACGCCGTTTTCGTCGTAAGAGGATTCAATGAAAGCGTCCGCAACTGTTTTTACGGTTGTTCCGGTTTTTGCTGTTTTTGCAGCAATAAACGGAGCCTCCGGATATTCCTCGCTTACCTGTCCGTCCTGAGGATTCAGAACAACCGCATGGAATTCACATCCACCTTCGCTTACGGCAATCATACCATGCGGAATGATGCTGTTATAAAAGATGGAATCTCCCTCGTTCAGAATGTCCACATGATTTCCCACTTGCACCTTTAAGGAACCTTTCACAATAACATCGAATTCCTGCCCGTTATGAGAGTTGAGTTTGATAGGTGCATTCTGTTCTTCTGCAAGATAGGGAAATTTAACCAGGAAAGGCTCGGCGAGCTTCTCTTTGAATTTGGGGGCTAAGTTGTTATAGACAACACCCTGTTTTTTGATTATTTTAAGGCCTTCACCTTTTCTGGTAATCGCAAAAGATGTAAGGGTGCTGCTCGTTCCCTCTAACAGGTCCACCACTTCAACGCCACATGCTTTTGCACACTTGTAGATAAAGGTGAAACTAAAATCTGTTTCACCTGCTTCTAAAAGCCGGTAGTCCTCCGTAGATACCCCCGTAAGCTTTGCAAGCTCCTCAGGCGAATAGCCTTTTGCTTCGCGCAGGTCTTTAATTCTACCTGCGACCTCTTTCAGATTGTAATCCATTTTTTTGCTCCTTTCATTTCCTTTGTTTCGGACTGAAACTTTTTTGGATTTGAATAAAACAAAAAACCCGTCTCAAAAAAATTTTGAGACGAGCTATTAACCCGCGGTACCACTCAAATTACGGAAAATATCCGTCACTCTCCAGGCTCTAACAAGCCTTTTGCCTTAACGCAGCAATACGGAAGGAGTCTACTCAGCTTTGCTTTTCGGTCCTCCGACTCAGAAGTGATAAGTCATTGGAAAGCTTCACCATTGCCTCGCACCACCCGGCAACTCTCTCAAAGCTCTGCAATCCGACCGTCTTCGTCATAGTCGTTCTTTGTGATATTCAAATTCTAAAAGTATTATACGCTCCCGGAAAGAAAATGTCAATACTTTTTTTGAAAAAAATTATTTTTTTTTAAATGCAGGTTTTTTTTTATAAATCTTTTGACTTTTGTCATTTGCTGTGGTATACTGTATTATTATGAAAAGATTAAATGTTGTAACCGGCCACTTCGGTAGTGGAAAAACTGAATTTGCTTTAAATCTGGCAATGCAGAACACGGGGAAGACAACGATTGTGGATATGGACACGGTAAACCCTTATTACCGCACAGCGGACGCGGAGGGAGTGCTGAAAAGCCATGGCATTGGTGTGATTCTGCCGCGCTTTGCCAACACAAACGTGGATTTACCTGCTCTGCCCAGCGAGATTTTCTCTGTTTTTACCGATAAGGAAACGACAGCTGTTTTCGACGTAGGGGGGGATGAGGACGGTGCACTGGCATTGGGACAGTATAACCGCTATTTCTCTGAAGAACCCTATGAAATGTATTTTATAGTTAACGCCCGCCGGCCGTTGACGCGGGAACCGGACGGAGTTATCGAGATTTTACGGGAGGTAGAGAATGCATCTCATCTTCGGGTAACCAGTCTCGTAAACGCAACAAATCTCGGCCCCGAAACCTCTGCGGAAATTATTCTGGAGGGTCAGAAGGTAGTGGAAGAAGTAAGCCGGAGAACAGGCATACCGGTAGCCTTCACAGCCGTAAGGGAAGATATTGATATAGAGGCTTTGGTACAAAATCCTGTCATGCAGCTGAAGCTTTATATAAAAACGCCATTTTAATACGAAAGGATGAAGGATATGGCAAAAGTAACATTTAGGGAAGACCGGTGCAAGGGCTGCGAGCTCTGTACCACAGTATGCCCCAAGCACATTGTACAGATGGCAAAGGACAGGCTGAACAAAAAAGGCTTTCACCCGGCTGAGGTGGTAAAGCAGGAAGAATGTATCGGCTGTGCATTCTGTGCAACGATATGCCCGGACACTGTCATCGAGGTAGAAAAATAAACCAGAAAGGAAGAGAGTTATGGCAGAAAAAGTTTTAATGAAAGGAAATGAAGCTCTGGCTGAAGCGGCCATTCAGGCCGGATGCCGTTTATTCTTTGGCTATCCGATTACGCCCCAGACGGAAGTTTCCGCATATATGGCAAAGCGTATGCCGAAAATCGGCGGTACGTTTCTGCAGGCAGAGAGTGAGGTCTCGGCCATCAATATGGTTTACGGTGCGGCCGGTGCCGGTGCACGCGTTATGACTTCGTCTTCAAGCCCCGGCATTAGTCTGAAGCAGGAGGGTATTTCCTACATAGTAGGCAGTGACCTTCCGTGTGTTATCGTAAATATTGTACGCGGCGGCCCCGGTCTCGGCGGTATCCAGCCGGCACAGAGCGACTATTTTCAGGCTGTAAAAGGCGGCGGACACGGCGATTATCACTTGATTGTACTGGCCCCCAGCTCTATTCAGGAACTGGTAGACATCACCCAGGAGGCCTTTGATATTGCGGATCAGTATCGTATGCCCGTTATGATTATGGGTGACGGTATGCTGGGTCAGATGATGGAGCCGGTGGAGTTTGGCGCGAAGGAAGGCCGTAAGCTGCCCGAAAAAACCTGGGCCGCCTGCGGAACAGACGGCAAGCGGGAGCGGAACATCATAAACTCTCTCTATATTGAAGCTGCCGACCTTGAAAAGCTGGTACTTGAGCGGTATGAGCGTTATAAAGAGGTTGAAAAGAACGAAGTGAAGTGGGAAGAATATATGACCGAAGACGCAGAATATATCATTGCGGCCTATGGCACAATCGCCCGCGTTGCCAAGACGGCGGTTCATGCACTTCGCGAGGAAGGCATCAAGGCCGGTCTTATCCGTCCAATTACACTGTGGCCTTTCCCGTCTGCAGCCTTTGCAAATGCTGCGGAAACAGTAAAGGGCTTCCTTAGCGTTGAAATGAGTATGGGCCAGATGGTGGAGGATGTCCGTCTTGCAGTTAACGGCAAGAAGCCGGTGGAATTTTTCGGCCGTACCGGCGGTATTGTCCCCACGCCGGATGAGATTTGCGACGCTGTACGCAAAATGAAGGAGGGAAAATAAGATGACAAAGGTATTTACACGTCCCGAGGCACTCAACGACGTTGAACTGCACTATTGTCCCGGCTGTACCCACGGTATCATTCACCGCCTTGTGGCGGAAGCTATTGACGAACTGGGTATTATCGGGCAGACCATAGGTGTGGCGTCCGTTGGCTGTTCGGTGTTTTCTTATAACTATTTCGGCTGTGATATGGAGCAGGCTGCACACGGCCGTGCTCCGGCAGTTGCCACGGGCATTAAGCGTGCTCTGCCGGACAGGGTTGTTTTCACCTATCAGGGTGACGGCGACCTTGCGGCCATTGGTACTGCCGAAACGGTGCACGCCGCTTCCCGCGGTGAGAATATCACTGTAATTTTTGTAAATAACGGCGTATACGGCATGACGGGCGGTCAGATGGCACCTACCACGCTGGCAGGCCAGGTTACACAGACCTCGCCCTATGGCCGTGATGTAAAAACCCAGGGCTATCCGCTCCGTGTGTGTGAGCTTCTCGCCCAGACGGAAGGGGCCGCATTCCTGGCCCGTACAGCTGTGGACAATGTGAAGCATATCCGAGAAGCTAAAGCGGCCATTAAAAAGGCATTTACCTACCAGTTGGAAGGCAGGGGCTTCAGCCTTGTTGAGGTGCTTTCTGCATGTCCCACATACTGGGCATTACCTCCCGCAGAGGCTATGAAGCGTCTTGGCGGCGAGGTGCTGGATTACTACCCGCTGGGTGTTTACAAGGATAAGGGGGCAGAGACCGATGAAAAGTAATGAAATTATTATCGCCGGTTTTGGCGGACAGGGTATTCTGTTTGCAGGAAAGGTACTTGCGTACACCGGTCTTGTAAACGGATATGAAATCTCATGGCTTCCGTCCTACGGACCGGAGGTGCGCGGCGGTACAGCAAATTGTCATGTAATTATGTCGGAGGGACCTGTGGCTTCTCCCATGATTACAAAGCCTACGGCACTTATCGCTATGAATTTGCCGTCACTTCGCAAGTTTGAAAATGCCGTGGTTCCCGGCGGTATTATTTTGGTAGACTCTTCTTTGATTGAAGAAGAGGTGAAGCGTGACGATGTAACAGTTGTCCGTATTCCCGCAACGAAAATGGCCGACGATGCCGGAGCCAGGAAGCTTGCTAATATGATTATGACAGGTGCCTTTGTTAAGGCTACCGGCTGTGTGGATTTTGACGGCCTCGTAAAGGGTGTGGCAAAGTGTGTGCCCGCCGGAAAAGAAGCTATTTTAGAGCAGAATAAAAAGCTCCTTTCCATGGGGTATACTTACGGAGAATAAAAAAGTGAAGCTATCGGATTTTGATTATACATTACCCGAAGAGCTGATTGCACAGGAGCCTTTGACTGACCGTACGGCCGCAAGGCTCCTTACGCTTATCGGGGGGAAAATAAATCATGGCACCTTTACGGATTTGCGGGACATTTTAAAAAAGGGGGATTGCCTTGTTTTGAATGATACCCGCGTCATTCCGGCGCGCCTGTACGGTCAAAAAAAGGATACAGGCGGTGCTATTGAATTTCTGCTTTTAAAACGCATGGATTTAAATGTATGGGAAGTGGCACTTCGTCCAGGAAAAAAAGCAAAACCCGGCGCAAAATTTGTTTTTGGAGATATACTGGAAGCTGAAATACTGGAAGTGACAGAGGGCGGCAATAGAATTGTTTCTTTTTCATATGAAGGCATTTTTGAAGAAATACTTGACAAACTCGGCGAAATGCCTCTGCCGCATTACATCACCAAAAAGCTGGAAGATAAAGAAATGTACCAAACTGTTTTTGCCAGAGAACGCGGCTCAGCCGCGGCACCGACGGCCGGCTTGCATTTTACGGAAGAATTTTTGGATGAACTCCGTGAAATTGGCGTAGACACGGCATTTCTGACACTCCATGTGGGACTTGGTACTTTCCGACCGGTGAAGGTGGAGGAAATTACCGAACATAAAATGCATACGGAATTTTACTCGGTTTCGGAAGAAGCGGCAGCAAAAATCAATGCCTGTAAGGAAAGAGGCGGCAGGGTTGTTTGCTGCGGCACCACCAGCGTTCGTACAGTGGAATCGGTTGCCGATGAAAACGGACGGATGCGCGCACAAAGCGGCGATACGGATATATTCATTTATCCCGGTTATACGTTTAAAGCGGTGGATGCTATTATTACCAATTTTCATCTGCCGAAATCCACACTTTTAATGCTCATTAGTGCCTTCGCAGGAAGAGAAAATATTCTCCGCGCATATGAAGAGGCCGTCAAGGAACGGTATCGTTTCTTTAGTTTTGGCGATGCCATGTTTCTTGAAAATTAACATAGGGGGATTTTCATGTTTACATTACTTACGAAGGAAAACAGAGCGAGACGCGGGCAGTTTGAAACGGTGCACGGCACAGTCCAGACGCCGGTTTTTATGAATGTAGCCACAGCCGCCGCTATAAAGGGAGGCGTGGCGAGTGAGGATTTGGAACGCGTGCGCTGTCAGGTGGCACTTTGCAACACCTATCATCTGCACGTTCGCCCCGGAGACGAAGTCGTCCGGGATATGGGCGGTCTACACCCTTTTATGGATTGGAACGGACCAATTCTTACCGATAGTGGTGGCTTCCAGGTGTTTTCTCTGGCACAGCTTCGCAGTATAAAAGAGGAAGGTGTGTATTTCCAGTCGCATATTGACGGGAAACGGATTTTTATGGGTCCGGAGGAAAGTATGCAGATACAGTCAAACCTCGCTTCCACCATTGCGATGGCTTTTGACGAGTGTGTGGAAAATCCGTCACCCTATGACTATACGAAAAAATCGACCGAGCGCACCACAAGATGGCTGTATCGGTGCAAGGAAAAGCTTGATAAACTGAATGCGAAAGAAGGCACTCACAATCCGCATCAAATGTTGTTTGGAATTAACCAGGGCGGCATTTATGAGGATTTGCGGATTTCCCACATGCAGGAGATTGCAAAGCTGGATTTACCGGGCTATGCCATCGGCGGTCTGGCTGTGGGGGAGAGCCACGAGGATATGTATCGCATTATTGACGCGGTGGAGCCGCACATGCCTGCAGACCGTCCGCGGTATCTCATGGGCGTGGGTACGCCGGCCAATATTCTGGAGGGCGTCCGGCGCGGCATTGACTTTTTCGATTGTGTGATGCCCAGCCGCAATGCCCGGCATGGATATATGTTTACCAATCAAGGTATTATTAACCTCAACAATGCCAAATATATGCGCGATCCGGCTCCGATAGAGGAGGGGTGCGAATGTCCGGCGTGCCGCAGGTATTCCCGCGCCTACATCCGTCATCTTCTAAAGGCTGGTGAAATGTTGGGAATGCGCCTTTGTGTGCTGCACAATCTGTATTTCTATAACCACCTGATGGAAGAAATCCGCGAGTCGCTTGATGAAGGCAGATACGAAGCTTTTTTTGCAGAAAAAATACAAAATGTGACACGAAGATTGTAAAATCTTGCAGACAAACACGGTGGATTTAAGATTTGATTCTGTTTTGTTGTATGGCGAAATATCACGAAACGGATGAAACAACTAAAAGGTTTGCAAAGGTGCAAGAGTAATTTTAATATTTATAAGATAAGGAGTATGCGACGATGTTTTTTAAACCGTTTACATTACCAAAGGAGCCTGCATTTCAGGATTATTCCGTAAACATACTTGAAATGGGCGCACTGGCTGATGGAAAAAACGATATTAAGCCTGTTATAGATATGGCGATGCAAAAGGTAAGCGAGAGCGGAGGAGGTCACATTTTAGTCCCCGCAGGGGAATATTATTGTGATGGACCGATTCATTTTAGAAGCAACGTGGATTTGCATCTGGAAAAGGGTGCAATCATTCGGTTTTCAAATGAATATAAGAAGTATTTACCTGTGGTCTTTACAAGAATCGAAGGGATTCGATGCTATAATTATTCGCCGCTTATATATGGAATTGATTTAGAAAATGTTGCGGTTACAGGCGAAGGCATATTGGATGGGAACGCATTTGCCTGGTGGGATATGATGCACGCCTATATGGATAAAACAGGTGGTGTCCCCGGGAAAGAGCTTGGCGAAATGGTAAAGAAAGGTGTACCGGTAGAGGAAAGAGTTTTCGGAACCCCTGAGGATGCGCTTCGCCCGTACTTCCTACAGTTTGTGCGTTGTAAAAATGTTTGGATTGAAGGTGTTCGTTTTATACATTCACCTTTCTGGACAGTTGCACCTGTCTTTTGCGAAAACGTGATTGTCAGAGGTATAAGCCATAAAACAGAAAAGAGAATCGGCAAACACATAAGCAATAATACAGATACTGTGAATATGGATAGCTGCAAAAACTGCTTGATTGAGGATGTGGTTGTAGAATCTTCTTGTGATGATAATATCTGCGTAAAAAGCGGCAGAGACCAAGACGGCCTGGAGACAAATGTTCCCACGAAGAATGTGTTGGTGCAAAATTGTCATTTCACAAATGGCGGCGGTGTGGTGGTTGTGGGAAGCGAAACCTCCGGCGGCATTCAAAATGTTTGTTTCCGAAACATTACAGGTATAGATTGCATTCGCGGTATTGATGTTAAGGGGGCGATCGGAAGAGGGAATGTAATTGAGGACATTGACTTCGAGAACATAACCATCGGTCGATGCCGTGCAGGGATTTTGGTAGGATTTAATCGTTCTCACAATGGAGAAACAGACGAAATTCCGATTATTCGCAATATTTCTTTGGAAAATGTATCAGTTGAGCAAAGCAATGTGGGTGCAAAATTCGTTGGTCTGCCTGATTTTCCTGTTCGGAATTTACATATTAAGAATGTGCGCGTTGCCGGAAAAGATGTGGGAAAGATAGAGTATGTGGAAGGACTCGCGATTGACAATTTTCACCTTGAAACGAGTGAGCCGGTTGACGTGACCCTGTTAGGCGGACACGTGATAGAATAGAGTAAGCATAGAAAACCTTTTCAATATATAATAAAAGCTGAACGATTCATTTTGTTCAGCTTTTAATGTCCTTAAGGCCACCATGTAAATGCATGAGACCGCATTTATCTGTATTTGCTTCGGTATGCAGAAGGTGACATACCGAATTCCTTTGAAAAGGTTTTGGAAAAGAAGCTATTGTCGGAAAAACAGCATTTATGTGCAATTTCGGTAATGGAGGTATCCGTTTGCACAAGCAGGTTTTTAGCCACGGTCAGCCGCCTCCGCTTAATGAATTCTCCGATTGTCACACCGATGTTTTCCTTAAAAATCCGACAAAGGTGGTATTTACTGATTTTCGTATGGACGCAGATATCGTCAATCGTGATTTTGTTAAGGGCATTGTCACTGATATAAGACAGTATGTCGCTGATTTTATCATTGTTTTCCGTCTTTACCTCCGCATAGGTCATGCCGATTTCAAAAAGACGCACAAGAGCTGCGGAAAGCCGGGCATATTGCATAGGCGTATTTTCTTTAAAAATATTGTTAACCTCCAGGAAAAGAGCGTCTGTTCTGATTACATCCTCCGGCGTAAGGGGACAGAACATACCGCCCTCGTCAGTGAAAAGGCGGTCGTACTCCGCTTTGATGTTCAGGTGACGGCAAAGCTTCTCAGTTTCCTGAATATTGATGGAAAGCAGCGTGTGGTTGTAGCGTGCCAGATCCTCCGGCACCACAAAATGGATGGCCGGACCGTAAATGAAATACAGACCGTTCTTTACCATTTTACAAAGCTTGCCATTGATAAGGATATTTCCTTCGTTTTCAAAGGTCTGAATTATTTCGCTGCGGAAAGAGTGGGTATGTGGAGCTGCACCCTGCGCAGAAACCCGGTCAATTTTATAACTGCAATACTCAATCGGCAAATGCATAAAAGTCCCCTCATTTCATTTCTTTTTTCCATTATACCACATTCTTGTTTTAAAAAGCAAGAATATACAACAAAATGAGCAAGATTATTATTGTATTTAACAAAAACTAAAGATATAATGGTAGTATAATACAATGAAGGAGCAAGATTATGATTCAATTAAAGGAAGCGGACAAACGCTGGCTGGAAGATTTTTTTTCAAAGCTGGACACGAAGCTTTCCCGTTCGGCAATGGAGCTGACCGATATTCTTCCGGGAGGTATCGATGAACATGGGAAATACGTGGGTGTGAAAAATCCCTGTTGGTGGACCAACGGATTTTTCGGAGGAATGATGTGGCTCATGTATCAGGAAACCGGAAAAGAAATTTACAAAAATGCGGCAGAAAAACAAGAACTTCTTCTTGATGCAGGTCTGGAGAAATATGACGGGCTACACCACGACGTAGGCTTTATGTGGGGGCTTACGGCAAAATCCTCCTATCGCATCACGGAGAACCTGCAGTCCCGTGTGCGTGCTATTTATGCAGCCAACATTCTTGCCGCACGCTATAATATACGTGGAAACTATATCAGTGCCTGGAATGGAGATAAGAAGACATATTCCATTATTGACTGCATGATGAATGTTCCTCTTCTGTACTGGGCGGCAGAAGAGCTGGACAGAAAAAGCTTCCGGTTTATCGCCGAAGCCCATGCGGATATGACGATGCGCGAGCATATCCGGGAGGACGGAAGTGTTGTACATATTGCTGTGCATAATGATGAAAAGGATGAAGTTATCGAAACGCTGGGAGGACAGGGCTATGGTGTAGGCTCAGCCTGGAGCCGTGGTCAGGCCTGGGCAGTTTACGGATTTATGCTTAGCTATCTGCACACAGGCTTGGACAGATATCTGGAGACAGCCCGACGGGCAGCGGATTATTTCCTGGAGAAAGCGAAAGAGACGGATTATCGGGTGCGGACGGATTTTTGTGCGCCGCCGGAGCCGGTATATTACGATACAAGTGCGGCAGTGTGTGCCGCCTGCGGAATTCTGGAACTCTATAAGGCAACCGGCGAACAGAAGTATCTGGATGGTGCGCTGGCCCTTATCAAAGCGGTGGAGCAGGATTGTGATTTTACAGAGAATACCCAGTCTGTTCTGCAAAACGGTATGGAATCGTATAGAAGCGGAAAGCAAGTGCACCTTATCTATGCTGATTTCTTCCTTTGTGAAGCATTACTGAAGCTGAAAAACAGTACGTTTTTAATCTGGTAGGAGGCGAAATTTATGAAACCGATTTTGTCAAAAGAAAGAATCGCGTTGTTAAAAACCGGAGCAGTGATGCCGGAATATCTGGATAAACTGAGAAAACGGGCGGAAGAGGAAATCCAAAACCCGTCGCCGGTGTTATCATTTTCGGATTTTAAGCTGTTTGAAGAAACAGGGGAAAGACATAAGTATGAAAAACCTTTAATGAAGAAAAGAGCAAGAATCAGCCTGTTTTCCGTTATGTTCCTTCTGACGGACGAGGAAAGCTGGAAGAATGCGCTGGAGGAAGCGATTTTTGCAGTTTGCGGCGAAGCTTCGTGGGTAAGTCCTGCCCATTTTCGTTCCGGTACTACAAGCGCGGCAGAACCGGATTTGGAAATTGACCTCGTTGCATCGGAAACCGGCTTTATACTGGCGGAAATACTGGATCTTTTAGAGGATAAACTCAACCCGCGACTGGTTTCTTTTGTTGACCGTGCAATCCGACAGAAAATTATCATTCCGTTTCTGGAAAAGGAAATGTTCTGGGAAACTCGGGAAACAAACTGGGCGGCAGTCTGCTGCGGCGGTACGCTTGCGAGTATTCTGTACCGCGGTACAAAAGAGGAAGCAGAACTGGCAATTCCCCGGGCACTTCGCGCGCTGGAATGCTTCAAAAAAAGCTTTTCAGAGGATGGCTGCTGTATCGAAGGGCCTACCTACTGGAATTACGGCTTTGGGTTTTATGTGTATATTGCAGACCTTTTAAAAACATATACGGAGGGGAAAATCGACCTGCTTTCGGATAGTAAATCAAAGAAAATGGCCGGATTTTTCCAGAACAGTCTTCTGGGGGATACATTCACTGTATCCTTCGGGGATGCAAGCGAACATGCGATGGGAATGTATGGTGTTACTTCCTATCTGCACCGGCACTGCCAAACGGAGATGCTAAGCCCCCAGCGGCTTTCCTATCCCATCGATGAGACTAAAACGATGCAGCTTTTTCGCGATCTTGCCTGGTATGAGCCGGCAGAGGCAACCATGAAGAAAACACCCTTTGTATATTATAAAGAGTTTGGCTGGTACATCCGGAACAATGCTTTTGGCAGTCTGGCGGTAAATGCCGGTGCCAACTGGGGTCCGCATCAGCATCTGGACGTGGGTACTTTTATTCTGATTGTGGATGATAAAGCTGTTTTTGCCGATTTAGGCCGCGGACTGTACACACGACAGTATTTTTACGGTTCACGGTATGAGCATTTCGTCACTTCATCCCGCGGACATAATGTGCCGGTTATTGACGGAAAATATCAGCTTTCGGGCAAGGAACACCGTGCCGAGGTGATAGAAGCTTCAGAAAAAGCCGTTGCTTTCTCTTTTGAAAAAGCATACGGTGAAGCCGGACCGGAAAAACTGGTACGCCGACTTGAACTTTCGGAGGATGCACTGGTGCTGACGGATTCGTATACATTTGATAAACCGGTCGGATATACAGAGCGGTTTATTACAAGTCATTTGCCCTCAGTCGATGGTGAAACAGTCAGAATTGCCGGATGTACGGTCGACTATGATGCTGCTCAGTTTGACGTTACAATCAATACAGAGGAATATGCAGACCATGCCGGGGAAATGAAAACGGCTTACTGTGTTGATTTTTCACCTAAGACTGATGCTGATACGTTTGTACTGAAGGTGAAGAGGGTGAAAAAGTAATGAAAGAGAAATATATTGCTCTTATGGAACAAGTGGTCGGTGCGTACACGCGGGAGCATATTGACGCCTATACTGCGGAAGTACGTCGGCGCGGCCTCTGGGAGCACGGCTATCCGAGACTGTGTTCCAATATCGGTATTTTACTGGCACATGGCAGAAAGCAGGAAATGCGGGAAATCTTTCCGGATATGATGGACCTCTGTATACAGCAGATACCGCTGGCAAAGCTGGAAGATAACCGGGCCGGGAACGATTTTTCGGTCAAGGAGGTTGTTTTCTGTATTCTGGAACTTGAGAAAGCCGCCGTATTCCCGAAGGAAATGACAGAGAGATGGCGTCATGTATTGGCAAATCTTGACCCGTATAAAACCTATTATCAAATTGCGAAAGAAGAGCCGGAACCGGTACAAAACTGGGCATCCTTCGGCGCGGCCAGTGAGCAGCTGAAAAAATATGCCGGAATTGCTGACAATTCTGCCTTCATAGAACGTCAGATGCAGTCGCTTCTGCTTTCCTTCGATGAAAACGGAATGTACGTGGACCCGGATAAATCTGCTGTGTATGACATTATTCCGCGGTTGCAGCTTGCCACAACACTTCATTTCGGTTACGACGGAAAGGGAATGGAGGAACTGGAAAAATTCCTTTTGTCAGGAGTGGATATTACGCTCCGGATGCAGTCTGCTGCGGGCGAAATTCCTTTTGGGGGAAGAAGCAATCAGTTTTTACATAATGAAACGTTTTTTGCCGCAATGATGGAGTTTTATGCTTCACTCCTCCATAGAAAGGGAGATACCGCACGGGCAGCAATGTGTAAGCGGGCGGCCGGAATCGCGACCGAAGCCATCTTGCCCTATCTCCGTGAAAATCCGATGCGGCATATTAAGAATTTTTATGCGACGGATAGCGGGTATGGCTGTGAGAAATATGCCTACTACGATAAATATATGGTTACGGCCGCATCCTGGCTGTATCTGGCGTATGTTATGGCGGACGATACCATCCCTGAAGCACCTTGTCCGGCTGAAACGGGCGGGTATATCTGCAAAACAGGGCCGCTTTTCCACAAGATTTTTATGAACAAGGGCGGTTATTCCGCGGAAATTGAACTGGAAGGAAACACCCATTACGATGCAAACGGAATTGGAAAAATCCAGAAAAAAGGTGCTCCGGCATTTATTTGCTTGTCCACACCGTTTCCGTCCCATCCATTCTATAAGCTGGATATGGACAATCCGTCTCCTTTTTCCGTATGCGGAGGTCTTTTGGAGGATGATGTCTTTCATGCCGGATACGAGGAAGGTGCAAAGTACGAGTTGATAGAGGAAAAGCAGGACGAAGCCTCTGTCATGGTCCGCCTGGGGTGCACGCTTTTAAACGGAGCAGAGCTTGAAGAAAGCTGTACGGTATCTGAAAACGGCGTCCGGGTAGAAGCACAGGGCAAGGGAGAAGTAGCTGTGTTTTTTCCCGTGTTTCTCTTTGACGGACAGAACCGTACCCGGATACATAAAGAAAAAAACTGTATTACGGTTCAGTACAGGGGATGGAAATGCAGCTATAAAACAGATGCGCGTCTTATCGACCTTGACAGGGAATATGCAAATCGGAACGGCCATTACAAAGCTTTTGCCGCTGTCTGTTCGGAACGTGCAGCCGTAGAGATTACAATAAAAGGAGACTGCCATGTTACGTCTTGAAATTGTAAATAAAGAAAAGGATGTTTTATTTCTGGCTGAGGGAGAAAGTATCGATGCGGTGTACGAGGGGGAGTATGCCGAGGGTGATGCGATAATTATTTATAAAGACGATACAGACTTCCTTGCTCTTAAACTGGACGAAACCATGGAGGAGAGCATTGTGTTCTGTCCTTCGGGGAGATTTAGCTTTGAAATCCCGTTCGGCCCCCTTCGGGACGGATACGATGCAGAGGCGTTTGCAGGAAGAAAGCACAGTCTGCGCGTCTGCGAACCGCCGGACAGCCTCAAATACGGGTATAGAAATATTGCCCTTAATGCTTTCGACCAGAAGGAGCAAAAAAGGTTTTACCCACACGCTTCGGCAAATCTTATAACGAGGGAAGCTCCTTGCTTTTTCCCGAGAAATGCCATAGACGGCGTAAAAGAGAATACGGGACACGGTGTGTACCCGTATCATTCCTGGGCCGGAGGGGCCAGGGAGGACCTGGAATATTATCTCGACTTCGGGACGGAAGTCTCGGTGGAAAAAATTGTCTTTTTTCTTCGGGCAGATTTTCCGCATGATACCTACTGGAAGAGTCTGGATGTAGAGTTTTCGGATAAAACACGGGTGACGGCCGAGTTTTCAGCCACCGCCGAAGGACAGACGCTCCGGCTTCCCAAGGAGAAAAAGACACGGACAATTCATTTAACCGGTTTCAGGCAGGCGTCGTACCCCTTTTCCTGGGCGGCACTGTCGCAAATAGAAGTATATGGAAAATATCAGAAGGAGGATTTATCAGGTATGGAAATCAGAAGCGCATCGAACCCCAAGGACGTAAAGCATTACACCACAGAAAGACTACGGGAGGAATTTCACATCTCAAAGCTGTTTACAAAGGATAATATCCGCATGGTCTATAGTCATATTGACCGTATTATCACTGCCGGACTTATGCCGGTCCACCAGACGCTGAAGCTGGAGGGCGGCAAGGAGCTTGCCAGCGAGTATTTCCTGGAAAGAAGGGAAATGGGCTGTATCAACATCGGCGGTAAGGGCATTGTCAGCGTGGATGGTACGGAGTACGAAATGAATCCCAGAGACGGCATGTATATCGGCCGCGGCAACCGGGAAATTTTGTTCAAATGTGTAGATAAGGCAAATCCGCCGAAGTTCTATGTTTCGTCCTGCCCGGCGCATACGACCTATCCGACGGTGAAAATCGACATTACAAAAGCGAAAAAGGTACCCTGTGGCAGTGCAGAGGACTGCAATAAACGGGTAATCAATCAGTACATCCACCCGGAGGTTATGCAAAGCTGTCAGCTTGCTATGGGACTGACAAAGCTGGAATCCGGCTCGAACTGGAACACCATGCCCTGTCACACCCATGACAGACGTATGGAGGTTTACCTGTATCTGGATATGGGAGAGAACGACGCGGTATTCCACATGATGGGCGAGCCGGAGGAAACTCGGCATATCATTATGCATAACGAAGAAGCAGTTATTTCCCCCAGTTGGTCAATTCACACCGGTGTTGGCACACGGGCATATTCCTTTATCTGGGCTATGTGCGGTGAGAACCAGACGTTTGACGATATGGATTTTGTAGAAACAAGAGATTTACGATAGGAGGCAGAAGAACATGTTTGATTTAACAGGAAAAACAGCCCTTGTTACCGGTGCATCTTATGGCATTGGCTACGCGATTGCCAAGGGATTTGCGGCCGCAGGCGCAAAAATCGTTTTTAACGATATCAGCCGGGAGCTTGTGGACAAAGGTCTCGCAAGCTACAAGGCAGACGGTATTGAAGCAAAAGGCTATGTTTGTGATGTGACGGATGAAGCGGCTGTGGAGGAAATGGTGGCCGATATCGAAAAGACAGTCGGTGTCATTGACATTCTCGTCAATAATGCCGGGATTATCAAACGGATTCCGATGTGCGAAATGCGGGCCGAAGATTTCCGCAAGGTGATTGACGTGGATCTGAATGCCCCATTCATCGTCTCAAAGGCCGTTATTCCGTCCATGATAAAAAAGGGACACGGAAAAATAATTAACATTTGCTCCATGATGAGCGAGCTGGGCCGGGAAACCGTTTCTGCCTATGCGGCGGCAAAAGGCGGACTTAAAATGTTGACCCGGAATATCTGCTCGGAGTTTGGTGAACATAATATCCAGTGTAATGGTATTGGCCCCGGATATATTGCCACACCGCAAACAGCTCCGCTTCGGGAAATTCAGCCGGATGGCAGCCGTCATCCCTTTGACCAGTTTATTATTGCAAAAACACCCGCAGCCCGCTGGGGTACGCCGGAGGACCTGGTGGGACCGGCCGTGTTTCTCGCAAGCGACGCCTCCAATTTCGTAAACGGACACGTTTTGTATGTGGATGGCGGGATTCTTGCTTATATCGGAAAACAACCGTAAGGTATATCAGCAGTAGCTTTTCGTTGCTGGAAAGTTTATACTACACAGTATAAAAAGATTGCTTTTCTTAACAACAAATGATGTATCAATTTGATATTTCTTCGGTTTCAATACGAGGCGGGGCCAGAATACCGAATTTGTGCAAATTATAGGACGGTGTGAAGTGCGCTTCGTCCGGACGCCACGATGCAGGCGAGCAGTTTCGAATATTCTCTGTATTATGCAGCGGGGCCAGCGTATTATACCGGCCGCCTATCGCTGTAAAACGAAGGGTGTGTTTTCCGGCAGGGACGTTCGGAATCCGTAGCTGATAGGGTGCAAAAGCGATTTGCCCCGCTTCTTCCGTGTCAATAGCAACCGAAACGAGGGAAGCCGCAAAATGCGGCAACGTAACCAGGAGATTGCACTGCGGAACGGTAACCTCCACAAAGTAGGAAACACAGGCCCCGTAAAACGGCAGACCCTGTGCGGTCAGATCCGAAAAACCGATTTTGTCGGGCAGGGGCAGCAGCACCGAGGTATTCCCGGCGAGCCGGACACCGAAGGAACCAAGGAGATAACAGGCCTCCGGGTTCACTGTTTTTGTAAACGGCATGGTAAGCGTTATAGTTACCGGGCCTGGCTCCAGAACCGGGAGCGGAATTTTACCAATTGAAGCATCGATATAATAGCCACACGGCACAGATGGAACGGAAATCCCATTACATAGGATTTCCGTTTTTTCAGCATGTTCCAAAGCCAGAAAGGCATTCCGGATTTCGGTTTGGACTTCAAAGGTATACCGGAGCGTTATAAAATGATTATCCCGGCTATCTGTCTTTGTTGCCCATGGCTGTACCATTCGACCGCCTTGCTTTTCCCAGTGTAAAGCTTCCCGCAGACGGTCATTGATACGAAGAATTTCGTCCGGCGGAGAAAGGGGACCGCCGTCCAGCGCATATGCCGGTGTATCCAGAAGGAGAACATTCGGCTCGTCAGTTAAATAGGGAACGCAGGGGGGGACAGGAACAGCACAAAGTATAGACGGTGCTGCCGGAACAGCAAGCGGTGTGGCCGAATCAGTCAGTCGGAGCAGGACGGATTCTCCGGGATGAATCGTTTTTGTGATATAGGTGTACATGCCGTCGGTTACGGAAGAAATGCCCTCTTTCTGCCCTGTCAGGGTGTTGAAAACGTATGGCGAATACTGTCCTTTAACTTCAATACATACCGTTTGGGTCTCCCGCTTTTGTGTGTCCGCAAGAAACAGCCATTTTCCATACTTATCCTCTGTAAGGCGATAGGCATACCCGGAAACCAAAATTCCTTTGGAGTTGAAAGCTGAGGGATTCCTCCGAACAGCAACCGTGCGATAAGGAGAAAGGGCTTTTAAAATGGCATGCCGGAAAGGGGAAATACGGGTACAGCAATTATATAAAGCACGGGCTTCTGCCGAGAGCTTTCCGTCAATCCGGTCCGGGCATTCATCCAGAAAAAGGACAGTGCGGCTATTGGAAAAAGCAGAAAGAATGTCCAGCGTGGAACGGCGCATAGTTTTGCAGGACGGCACAATAATGACTTCATACTGCATATTTCCGAATTGCATCGTGTCCGGGTCCCAAAGCTCTTCCATAAGAGCTTCGGAAAGGAAATCAAAATCCAGCATTCCTTCCACAAGAACGTTGGTGATAAAGCAGAATGCATCATCGGCATTTTTTCGGGAATACGCATCCTTTTCTGCGTCAGAGAAATAGAGCCAAAAACTTTCTGCCGGGTGAAGAACAGCGATTTTTACAACAGGCTTTCCGGCCTGCAGCAGCATGTTCAGCCGGGCATAGTGAGATTCCAGAATATCGAAATGTTTACTCCACGGGGATTGATAGCCGAAGGACGGGGGATAATCTCGTTTGGCTTCCCCCTCCATAGTCAGATACGATAAATGGGGGACGCGGAATGAAACGCCTAATGCGGAGAGCCAGTCCCCCATAAATTTATAATCCGCAAGCCGCGCATCGTAGTGATTTACGCCGTATAGCTCGCACATTAGTCCCGCGCGTCCGTATTGCCGTACGACGGAATTTGCCTGCTTGACGGTCGTGTACTCCATGCTGTCCCTGAGAATGTCAATGCCGGGCAGAGAAAAGGCTTTATATTGCCGCATGAGGTCCGCGGTACAGCAGGTCTGGCCACTAAGGCTGGATTCGCTGTGATAATGTCCGGTAAAGAGAAGATGGTTTTCGTCACACCATGCCCCTATCTGGTCAGCGTAAGCTATGGCAAACTGTTCGCCGGCCAGCTTGAAATACTTATATTTTATTTCCCGGTTTCCGTCCTCACGCAGGAAAAAAAGCTCCGGCAAAACGTCCTCCGGATGGATATGATATGTATCAAAAAAAGCCTGGGCCAGATGCTCGGACCAATAGCAGCCAAGTTCTTTATTGCGGCAGTCGCTTTCAAACCAGCCGTATACCACATGGTGGGGCTCATCCGTAAAAATAGAGGGAATGGTCCGGCCGAATTTTTTTCCGAAGTGTTTTTTATATACCTCGTGGGTATGTTCAATAAAAGAGCGGACGGCTTCCGGGTTAAATAAATCTGTGTAGCAGGACCCGTTAAACCAGGATTCTGCTTTCATTACAACAGAATAGGCATAATACAGTCCTTCCGCAGGCACAGCGTCTGTTTTTTCATAGGCGTGCATTGTGCCGTCCGGATTTTTGAAAATCCGGTAAGCACCTAAAAGATAGTCGGCACCGACTTCTATTGCCTTCTCCCGGGGCAGGAGCTCCGGACGCCAGTCTTTAGAAAGCAGAACAGTCCGGGCGCGAAAGAGGGGATTTTTCGTAACCTGTCCACCGGCAGAGCCGGAGGGAAAACGGTCCTCGTCGTATAGATACACAAACATATTTTCTTTTTCAGCAAGTTCAATACAGTATGCCACCGCATCCATAAATTCATCGCCGAGATAAGGGACGGAAAGACCGGTTCTGGCGTGGATGTGAAATCCGCCAAACCCCATTTTTTTAAATGTTCGTATTTGTTTTTCAATCTGGCTTTTTTCAGGAATACCGTTCCAGGCCCAGAAAGGTGCGCCGCGAAATTGTGCAGGCGGATTTATAAGCTGTTCTTCGGAAAAAGTGTGCATTTTTGGAAACTCCTGTTCATGTGTTGTACTATCTAAAAATGATTTGAATTCTTCAAACGGTATTGGTGCGGCGTCATACCCGTATAGGTTTTGAAGACACGGAAAAAGGTATGCATATCCTTATAGCCGCAAAGTGCCGCAATTTCTTCCACACTGCGGTTGCAGGAAACGAGATACCGACAGCTTTGGGAAATCCTTGTTTTTTGCAGGAAATCACGAAAGTTCATTCCGGTTACTTTTTTGAACTGCTCACTGACATGGGAGAGGCTGTAATTTGCGAGCTGGCAAAGGTCGCTCAGTTTTATGTTTTCCATATAGTGGTCAATACAGTAATCGTAGATGCCGCGGATATACTGCTCGTCCAGCGACTGTGACTGTACATATGTGATGGAACGGCAAATTTGCAGAATAATCTGCAAAGAAAAGCACCGGATATATTCAGCATATCCCCGTTCATGGCGTATGTCCTCGCTTTTGATTGACTCAAAGAGTGCACACACGGTCTTTTCTGCGTCGGAAAACAGCGTACTGCCGGAGAAGGAGGACGGGATGTGGTATGGAAAACCTATCAGCGGACTGAAACAAAGCTCTTTTAGTGTTGTACAGCCGCGCATGGCGGTATCAATAAAGGTTGGCGGGAAAAAGAAGCGATATACCTGTAGCGTATCTGCAGATTCAAAACCGGTACCTTTCCCCGGCTCAGTCAGGAACCAATCCTCTGTTTTAATTTCTTGTTTCATGTCATATGCCACTCGGGTCCCATGTCCGTGCTTTACGTAAGAAAGCTCAAACCAGTCTGCCGGACAAACGCCTAAAATATCTTCTGAAAAAAAGAAATCACGATTTGGCATAGCAAAAATCCTTTCAAATAAATGTACTTCATCTTGCTTCCATTCTAACAAAAGCCGAAGTGGTTTGTCAAGGCGTTTTCCGGAGCTTAAAAAAATACCACATAAATAGCGAAAATTTATAATTGTCAAAACCGCAAAAAACAGATATAATTAAATTGCCGAAAGGGGACGCGGAAACGGGGAGCCTTTTGGTGAATTTCACAAAGAAAGGAATGGGATTCATGCAAAAAACATGTATTTCAGGCGAAACAAAAAAGAACAGGAGTGATTGTATGCGAAAGAGAATCGCAAAAATTTGCAGTATCGGGCTTTGCATCTGCATGGCCATGGGGCTTTACATCCCGTCTCAGGCGGCGGATAACCTGATGGCGGGCGAGGCAGGAGCCTTGGAGAGCTTCACGCTTCTTCCCGGTGCCACGATTGATGCGACCGCAGGTCCGGACGGGGGTAAGGCATTGGTACTGACGGGAGAGACGGCAGCAGCCGAGGTTTATGTGGATAATCTGGAAGCCAATAAAACATACGGCTTTTCGGCAATGCTGAAATCGAATGCGGACGGTGCAGCGGCCATTACGGTGGAGGCCATGGCGAAAGGGAGCGAAGGGTACACCTCGAAGAAGGGAACCTATTCACAGCACCCTCTGCAGCATTATAAATATGCCGGCGGAACAGATACATATGTTTCTACGGGGAATGCATGGCGGCCTTTACAGTTCAATTTCACTTTGCCGCTTGGAGCAAATGCAGCTAAAATCACGGTAAGCTGCAAGGTGGCAGAACAGACGGTTTCGTTTGCTGATTTTTCTGTCTATACTGCTGCAAATCTTGTTTCAAACGGTGACTTTGAAGGTGTGAGCGTATACGATGCAAATCCGACTACGGTTTCCGGCGGCCTCGTTTTAGACACAACAGGAACAGCTGGCAACTGGAGGGTTAAAAAAGCGGATGCCACAAAAAGCAACACAATGAGAGATCCTATTAAAACATGGGGGCCGTCCCATTTTACAAAAGAGGATACTGCCAATCCGCAGGGGTATGCTTATACGGAACCTGGTGAGAGAGGTGCCTATGGCATTTCTCAGGTGATTCCGTTAAAAGCGGGACAGATGTACCGACTGGCTTTTGATTGGGGTGTCTGGTACACAGACGGTGCCGCAGTTATGCAGCTTTGGACACAAACCACTTCTACTGCCCATACTGTGCAGTGGGTACATGGTCGGCTGGGTGAGAAATATGTAGAAAATAAAACCTGGGCACATACAGAACACTATTTTTATGTACCCAACAGTGATACAATAGATGATATGACAGAGGTTTGTCTTTACTGGAACGATAACGGAGGAATGGGCCGCACGGTAATAGATAACGTGATATTGGAACCGGTAAACAACACGTTTACAACCAGCTTTTCTGAAAACTATGCGGCACTTGACGCTATGCCGGAAGGTGGAAACACCACGGTTACGGTGAAAAACACCTGCCGTATTCCTGCCGATGCCGGTAGAAACGGAGAAGTACGCAACTACTCTATACTGGTTGCTTTATACAAGATGGAAAACAACACTGTTGTGCTGGAGAATGTACGCAAGGAAGACTTTACGCTGACGGTTTCCGGCGAAAAAGACGCCATTAAAACTGTTACACAGGATGTGGCTGTACCCGAGACCGGAAATGGGGTAGAGTACAAAATTGTAAGCTACTTGTGGAATGAAAATATGAAGCCCTATATTGCACCTGCAGCGCTTATGCCCGAAGCCGCATGAGAAGAGTAAAAAGTATTTTCTGTATACTGCTTATCCTGGCAATATGTCCGGCATTCTCTATGCCGGCGTCTGCCGCTTTGGGAGTAGATGTTCTGCAAAACGGCGATTTTACCGACCGGGATGAAAACGGTATCCCCAAAGGCTGGGGGTGCTCGGAGGGAGAGTGGCGAACGACAATCCGTCCCGCGGAGGAAGGCGTTATTTTGTCAAGGGAAACCGACGGGACAAACCTTTCGGTATCACAGTATGTTTTCAATCCCGTACCCGGTGCGGAATATGAGTTTACGGCACGGGTGCGGAGCACGAACGTAAGCGGAAGCGCAGTTTCCATAAAGGTGGAATACTGGAAGGGTGATCCCGCTGCACCGAAGCACGGTGACTTTTTAGGGGATAACCAGGGTGCGTTTCTGCCAAATACGGGCGGGGAATGGAAAACGATGACGCAGCGGTTTGCCGTTCCGGCCCAGTGTACGCGCATTAGTCTGATGATGCGTTTGTACGGAAAAGGAACAGTGCAGTATACAAGGGCCAGGCTTGTGCAGGTTACGGAGCCGATTGTATTGAATCTAAAAACAGACCAGGTCTTTTACTATGATGATGCTGTCGGCTCCGGTACAGCCACGCTTTCCACAACTGAGTTTTACGCGCTTTCCTATACAGACAAAGCCGTGGATTTTTCCTTGCAGGATGCGGACGGAAGGGAATTGAAGAGGGAGACGGTTCCCTTTACGGAAGCGGGTGCGTCCTTTTCGTACCCGCTGTCCCTCATCGAAAGCATGAAAACGGCATACACGGTGCAAGCGGTATTCAAGGATAACGGCAACCCGTTGTATACACTTACCCAAAACGTCTATAAATACGCGCGCCCTGCCAATATAGACGCAAATGGCCAAATCCGCGACGAGAACGGAAACCCCTTTCATCCGGTTGTGGCGTATCACTGCCGCGAGACGGATCTGGAGGAAGCGGGGAAAGCTGGCATAAATCTTGCACAGGGGTATTGGGGCGGCGTAACGCCCGAGGAATATCTGAACATAGCGGCAAGAAACGGCATACAGGTTATGGTGAGCCTGTACCCGAATTTAAAGCCTGCAGCGCATCCGGACAGCCGTGCATATGCTATCAATCTTCTGGAAACCTTAAAGGACCACGAAGCATTGTTCGGCTGGATGATTATGGATGAGCCGTATTACAATATGTATCAGCCCGAAAAGCTTTTGGAGGAATCATACCGGCTGATTCGTGAATACGATGAAGAGCACCCTATTTATATTCTGGAATGCGAAGAAGAGCATTTTGCAGATGCGGCAAAATACGGGGATATTTTCGGTATTGACCCTTATATCGGAAGCGGTGTACTTCAGAATACTGTGTCGGACATGGTGGAAAAGGCAGAAAGAGCGGTGGATAGCAAAAAGCCGGTGGTGGCAATTTTGCAGACCTTTCTGGATGACGGGTATTTTCCGGTGGCAGAGGATGTACAGCATATGCTTTATCAGGCAGCTTTCAGCGGCGCGGAGGGCGTCGGCTACTACTGCTTTGAAAAAGCCTATAATGATAGCTCACTGACGGCAACAGACCTTTGGCCGGGACTGAAAAATACCGGAAAAACACTTTTTCCCGACCTGTTTTCGGCGGCTAGTGACAATGATATCGACGGTCTTGTCGCAGAATTGACGACGGGCGATGTCTGGTATAAACTATGGAACCGGGATGGCATATACGCAGGAATTGCCATCAATCAATCTTTTGTGGCGCAAACGGTCTCTATTACGGGCTTTCGGGACAGTATCCGTTCTACGCTCGGCACCGGGACGGCAAACTGTGAAAACGGACAGCTGGAAATTATGCTGCCGGTGCATGGTGCCTTGGCAATCAATCTGAATCAGCGGCAGAATGCGCTGCCGTCTGTGCCGGAAATCGGATTTGACGGCAGTTTTGGTACCGGAAACGGAGATATACCGGATGGGTTTGCGGTTTTAGGTAAATCGTGGGAAACCGTACTGCGAAGCGACGGAGAGACCAGCCCCGGAGGCGGTGCGTATATCTCCCTTTCCGAAGATGCGGCGGTCAGCGGACTGGCCGCAGGGCTTGTACCTGGGACAACCTACCGCATTTCCATGTATGCTAAATCGGAATCAGACGGAGCGGCTTCAGTGCATACAGCATATATGCATACGGAAAACGGGACAGTGCAAAGACTGCATGTATACGAAAAAGAAAACGGAATTGTTTCGGAGCAGACGCTTCGGTATGCTGCAAACTACGGCGGCACGGACGGGTATTGCTCCACGGATGGAGAATGGGAGAAAATTGTATATACATGCATGCTTCCTGAAAACGCCAACGCCCTGAAAATTGTTCTGCAGAATCAGGGAGAAGATGCACCGGTTTGTTATGACGATTTGCGGGTGGAAGTAGCTTCAAACATCATTCCAAACGGTGACTTCGAGGGGCTTGACACTGTCTTTACACAAACGGCGGGACAGTGGGAAAAAGTCCAGGGTGAAAATATGGAGATTGTTTCGGCAGAAACCTACGGTGTACCGACGGCGGGGCAGACAAACAGTGGCCTTGCGGAGGGAAAAATGATGCGGTATACGCCGCCGTGCCAGATGCAAGCGTATGTTCCGGTACGGCGTGGCGAAACGTACCATCTCAGCCTGGATTATGCCGCGATGTCGACTTCGGCCAGTCCATACCTTTGGGTGTTTTATGCAGAAGGTACCGAAACGAGATTTATTATGGAGCCGCTTCCATGGACGGAAACCGGAGCCTGGTATCGGTACGAAACGCTGTTTACCGTTCCGGGACAGGCGGGGGCATTGACGGAGATTCGTATAGAGCTCAGAGAGCTGAATGGCAGAGGGACGGTGTGCTGGGATAACATTACCCTTGAGCCGGCCGGCGTCCGATACTACCAGAATCTGCGTCGGCTGGAAAATCCTCTGTCGGTAACGGGAGAAGTCAATGTGGCGATGGATTATCTGCCGGCAGCGGGCGATGAGAATGTGAACGCAGTGGCCGCTGTCTACAGTACAGGAGCCGGTACACCGGAGTTGACAGATGTGGAGATTATTCCCGTTCCTGATTCGACTGTGCCGCTGACCGTGAAAGGAAGTATATACATCGCGCCGATTTCCGGCGCAAAGCGGTATACGCTGAAGGAATTTTGGTGGAAATGGCAATAAAGAAAGGAGAACATAAATGAAAAAAACAATCGTTGCGGTTTTGTTATTTATGAGTATGCTGCTGTCGCTTGTTCCGGCCGTTTATGCGGCAGACAGAGAGCTTGCGGTAAACGGTGGCTTTGAGGAATACACGGCCGATGCCTTGCCCGGATGGGGCATGAGCGGCGGCGCAGAACTGGGAAAAACGGTTCTTGTTGCAAAGGAGGGCGCAAAGGAAGGTGAAGCCTGTTTGCAATTTACGGGTGACAGCGGTGTTGCAATCAGCCAGGAGTTTTTGGGCGTGATTCCGAAAACAAAATACACCATCGAGGTGCAGGTGAAGGGAACGGTGGAAACCCTTCCCTTTATGAAGGTGGAATACAGCAAGGAAAAGAACGGAAAACGCTCCGGCGTGGATGGTGGACAATTTTTAAATTTTAAAGAAGAAATTCTATCCGGGTCAAGATGGGCAACTGCTTCCTTTACGGTAGAGCCGCCGAAGGATGCACAGATTATGACGCTGATGCTGCGTAAGCTTAATGCCGGAGATGCATTTTTTGATTCCGTTTCCGTCAAAGGAACGCTGGATCCGAGCACAGTGGGACAGGAAGTCGTGATAAACCCGGAGGACCTTCCGAAACAAGGCCCGGCAAAGAAAAAGCCCGATACCCCGGTGGCAGAAAATGAAATTCTGAAAAACGGGTCCCTGGAAGAACTTAATGCACTTGGCAGCTTTGCCGGCTGGAATCTTTCCGGTGCAAAAATGGGTGAGTTCTGCCAGGTTTATAAGGAAGACCCCAATGGCGGCGAAAATGGGGTATGGTTTACAGGCGAGGATGCCATGTATCTTTCCCAGGGGATAGAAGGGATTGTCGGAGGAAAAACGTATCATTTCAGTGCGTATATCAAGGGTGATGCCGATGCAATGTCGGCGGTCAAGGTGGAATGGTATGGCAAGGATGCAGAAGGCGCGCGGGAATTTAAAGGGGACAAATCCGTTGTTGTGGAGACGGTGGATGCCAGAAAATATACGAAGATAGAATATGATTTCCCGGCACCCGAAGGGTCCACCTCTGCCTCTGTGCTGGTCCGGAAGGTAAAGGCAGGAAATGTGGCATGGGATGATATTTCTCTTACCGGAGAAATTGACACCACTGCCATCGAAAAAGAGGATGAAACCGTAATTCATCCTCCGGCAGACGGAGAAAAAAACCTTGTGCAAAACGGAAGCTTTGAGGAAAAGGACGGCAAAGGTGCCAAGCACTGGGCCGCATACGGAGACGGCTGGGAAGGCCCGGTTACCCTCAGCGGTCAAGGGGGATACTCGGGTGATAACTGCGCAGTTATCCAGACCGACGAAAGCGGAAATCCCTGGATACGCCAACAGATACCGAATCTTGTAGAAGGTGCTGTCTATCAGATTGTTTCGTATGTAAGCTCCTATAACGTGGGTGCGCAGCAGGTTGCCTACAAAATCGAATACTATAACAGTAACGATACTTATAATGCAGATACATATGTAGGCTCTTCGCCGGGTACATACCTGCCGAATACAAAAGGGGAATGGAAGCCGATGGTATATACATTCACTGTTCCCGAAGGTGCCTGCTCTATTGCACTGTATTGCCGTCTGTACGGAACAGGAACGGTATGCTATGACGATGTTTCATGCTACATGGTGGAAAGACCGAGAATACTGGAACTCAAAACAGACTGGGTGTTCTACTATTCCGACTGGAATGAAGACGGTGTTGCAACGGTTTCTTCGACAAAATATGATGTGGTGAAGGGAGAGCGTACAGTAGAGTTTTCCTTCCTTGATGAAGGAAATGTTGTAGATACAGAGACTGTACCTTTTATCGGCGGAAATGCAAATTATACCTTCCCGATGGTTTTCATAAAAGAAAAGCAGAAAGCATATCAGGTGCAGGCGGTAGTCAGGGAAAATGATGTTACAATCGGTACGTACACCCAGAATGTATATATATACGACCGCCCCGCCTATCTCACGAAAGATGGAACGTACATTGAAAACGGAGAGGTTTTCCATCCCGTAATGGCATACCATTGTCTGGAAGACGGTTTTGAAACCATGTCGAAAGCCGGTGTAAACCTTGTACAGGCTTATACACGTACTTCCTATGAGATATTTGCGGAAGAGGCAATGAAATATAACATTAAAGTTATGTGGGTGCTGTACCCCAATATGAGCCCTGCCGCAAGTCAGCAAAACAGGGAAAGAACAATCAAAATCGTAAATCAGTGGAAGGACCATCCTGTGACATTTGGCTGGATGGTTATGGATGAACCGTATTATAATATTGAAGAACCGGATAAAATTCTGGAAGAATCCTATAAGCTCATCCGCGATATAGACCCGAATCACCCTGTATTTATTTGCGAGTGTGTGAAGGACCATTTCCGGGATGCGGTGAAATATACCGACGTTTTAGCTATTGACCCGTATATGTACGGCGGTAGCGGCGACAGCATTCCGTATATGCAGTACGCCGAATACCTTGTGGATAAAGCGGTGCACGATGCAATGGGTAAAAAACCGATTTATGCACTCCTGCAGGCGTTTGACTATAACGGTATGATGCCTACGGGCGAGCAGGTTGCACATATGACCTACCAATCCTTCAGCCGTGGTGCGAAGGGCACCGGATATTACTGCTGGGAAGCGGCACAGGGGGATAAGAATTTAGACGAATTACCGCTTTATGAAGGGCTTGTGGAAATTAAGGAGAAAATTCTGGATGACGCATTCCTGCATTTTGCAGATGCGGAATATCCCTTGTTTACGGAACAAAATACCGAAGCGGTATATTGCCGCGTTTTTGCAAAGGGTAATACGCTCCAGGTTGTTGCGTACAATAAAACTGAAGAGAAGCAGTCTCTTTCCGTACCCCTTGAAAGTCTGGATAAGAGCATTACAGTCGGCTCTTATGCGGCAAAAAAAGTGTACGGCACCGGCGAAGATAGCATAAGCGGTAACAGTACGCTTAGCCTGTCGCTTGAACCGTCTGCAGTTGTAACGTATGAGCTGACGCCGGTAGAGGCAGTCGATTTCTCAGATCTTCCGAAAGCGGTGTATACAGACCTTGCAGACTACGCCTGGGCAAGAAGCGCGATTGAAACCCTTCGCGCAAAGGATATGGTGTACAGTGCTTCTGACCGCTTCTATGAACCGGCTCGCCCGATTACAAGAGGGGAGTTTGCCTACTTCTTTATGAAAACCATTGACGCACCCGCACAAAACGGCGAGGCATTCAGTGACGTGCGGGAAGACAGATTTTATGCAGAAGCAATAAAAACAGGCCGTGCAATAGGAATTTTTGCAGGCGTGGGGGATAACCAATTTAATCCCGAAGCGACCATCACCCGTCAGGATCTGATGACAATAATTTCCCGTGGGATGGAGCTTAGCGGAACGCCGGATTTGTCCGCGTTTACAGATGCAGATACAATTGCAGACTATGCGGTGCCGCACGTCTGTGCCATGATTGCTTCCGGCCTCATTCAGGGCAACGCCGACGGGACATTGAATCCCCTCGGGAATACAACCCGCGCTGAAGCGGCTGTTATTATGGACCGGATTTTAAAAAGGTAGTAGATTTTCCGACGTTTTAAAAACTTCAGGGAGGAACCTATGGAAAAATATAAGCTGAGCGTACCCGTAAAACTTGCCGCAGTTTCAGATGCAACGTTCCCCGTTTATGTGCAGTATCTGCAGGAAGCGAATGCAGACCGCGTATTCCTTGTGCTTGACAGGTGCTGGTTTTACGGCTCCGATAAAGAGGAAAAAGAAAAGCTGAAAAATTATATTGCCCGGTTTGCCGAAGCTGGTTTTGAAGTCGGAGCCTGGATAAGCGGCTTCGGCTTCGGCGGCCCGGTGGAAAAGGAAAACCTGGATACTGCCGGGAAGCTTACGCATATCACGTCTGTTACCGGCAAGGCTGCCGGAGATGCGTTTTGCCCGACGGATGAAGCGTTTACAGATATGTACCGGCGAGAACTTCTTTCGGTTATAGCGTGCGGTGCAAAGCTGATTATGCTGGATGATGATTTATGTCTCTCCGTCCGTCCCGGGGTCGGCTGTGCCTGTGATACGCATCTGAAGCTGCTTGGAGAACGGCTTGGCAAAGCGGTTGAAAGAGAAGAACTGACCAAACATTTTTCCGGGAAACCGAATAATGTCAGAACAGCATTTGTGGAGCTGATGGGGGACACAATGCGTGATTTCTGCCGAAAAATGCGCGATGCAGTGGATTCTGTAGACCCCTCAGTCCGGCTCGGCTATTGTGCCGGGTTTACGTCATGGGATATTGAAGGAGCATACCCGGATGCGCTTTCCTGCATTCTTGCCGGAAACACGAGACCGTTTTTGCGTCTCATGGGCGCACCATATTGGGTAACACGTAATCGGTTTGCCGGCCAGCGTTTGGCAACCATCATAGAATCTGTTCGGATGCAGTATGCGTGGCTTCGGAATACGGAAATTGAAGTGTTCAGCGAAAACGATTCGTGGCCGAGACCGCGGTACCATACCCCGGCGGCCTACTGCGAAATGTTTGACCTGGCACTGCATACAGAGGAAGAGCCTGGCTCTCTTAAATATATGCTTGATTACTATTCGTTTCCGGAGACGGAGCAGGGATATCTCGAAGCGCACGAAAAACATAAAATGCTTCGCGCGCAAATTCATGCACAGTATGACGGAAAAACTGCACGGGGCGTTCGTGTATTTGAATATCCCGGTAAAACAGAAAATACAGAGTTTCCCGAAGACTTTACGGGCGAGTACGATATAATGCAGCGAACGTTCTCTCCGGCCGCGGCACTTCTTTCCTCTCATGCGATTCCTACGGTGTATGAGGGAGAAGAAAACGTGGGAATTGTATTCGGTGCCAATGCCGCTTCTTTGGATATTTCGGAAATTGGCACTGGTTTGCTTCTCGACTTTACAGCGGCAAAAATCCTGAAGGAACGGGGAATAGACACGGGCATAGAAGCCTTTGAAGAGTGTGATTTTGTGCCGTGCACAGAACGCTTTTTGAATTCGCAGGAAAAAATAAATCTGAACTACGCGGCCGGACCGTATTATAAGGTAAAACCCGCGGATGCCGCAAGTGTCCAAAGCACTTTTGAACACGGTGTAGAATCCGTGCCGGCGGTATACACCTATGAAAATACGGATGGAATCCGCTTTATGGTGCTTTGCTTCGATGCGTATCAGATTCTGCAAAACAGCGATGTTTTTCTTTCCTATGCACGGGGCAGGCAGATAAAAAAAGCCCTCTCCTGGCTTGGGAGAGAGCTCTTTGTTGTGACGGCGTCCGCACATCCCGGACTGTATATGATTTGTAAGGAAGATGAAAACAGCTTGTCGGTGGCACTCTTCAATATTTGCGAGGACCCCATATACGCGCTGAAGCTGGAAACAGCTAAGAAATATAATGCGCTGGAAACTGTGGAATGTAAGGCCACATTATGCGGTGACACTATCAGGATAGAAAGCACAATTCCGCCGTTTGGCTTTGCCGGAATCACAATAGCATAGAGACGGCGGTAAAAAAGATTTGAGGGGGCGTCCGGGAGGCCGCCCCCTGCACAGTCTTTACGCAAGGAGAAGCCTGCGAAAAGATTACTTATGCCGGAGCTTTCTGTACTCCGTGGAGGTTATACCGGTGTAGTTTTTGAAAAGCCGGTTGAGGTATGCTTCGTTTTCAATGCCGACCCGTCTGCCCGCCTCCTTGAGCGAAAAATACTGGGTATCCATCAGCTCCTTAATGGTTTCAAGCTTCATCATATTGATATAGGAAACGAGCGTTTGTCCCGTTTCCTTTTTAAATAACCGGCTCAGATATTCATTGCTGATTCCCACGGCTTCAGCAAGATCCGTAACGGTAATCCGTTCGGAAATATGCTCGCTGATATAGGCAATGGCCCTTTTGGAGTACAGCGCATTGGAATACAGATTATTCTGGTTTTTTTCCTGAAAGGCCTGCTGGGTTGTAGCGGCACTCATTTCGGAAAGGAGCTGCAGAAGACAGCTTATCATGCGTAAATCCTTTTCCACCGGTCCTAAGGTGTAGAGGCTGCTCATTTTCCGCATCAGGCCTTCCACCTTAGGTGGAGTCTGCAGCACGATTTCCGGCAAATAAAACACAAGCGGTGTGCTGGTTTTGGCAGAAAGATTACTGCGGTACATGCGGACCACCTCGTCAGCCGTTGTTCTTGTAATGGTGTCGTACCCGGTAAAAATCATGGTAAAAAGCTGATGTGATTCCGTGTAGGTATGATACTGTGTAAACACCTCAAAGGGAATCCGGACATTGGTCTGGCCTGTCTCCACAGTGACCTCCCGTCCGTTTTTGTACACTTTTTTAAGCGTGCTGTTCCGCATAAGATACGTCAGCTCAATTTCTGGCTTTTTTCCTTTATGCTCGAAAGAGTCCATGGCATAGGAAGAAAAGGTGCTTACAGCAAGAAGAACACGGGGCAGAGAGGAAAACTGAATCTTATAATAGTACATGAAACAACCTCCTTTTTCTAAATTATATCATAATAGTGCAAGCGTGTCAAGATAATGTATTTACATTGTGAATCGTTTTCTGCTATCATTTATATTGAAAGGTAAAACGGCACGGAAAAATCCACATTCTTTTCGTGCAAAAATAACAAAAAAGAAAGGAACGAAAACAATGAAACAAACAAAAAGATTGGCAGGCCTCCTTCTGGCAGTTACGGTTTTGTGCATGTTCAGTGCATTGAATTGCCCGGCGGCGGAAATCGGAACACGGGAATTTATCGCGGACGGCAGCTTCGAGCAAGCAACGGCAACAGAACAAGGCGACTGGACGGTGTATAATTCAAATCATGCCAGTAAAATTTATTGGGCCGACATGCTGAAGACGGACGGGGCTTCCGGCAGGGGAAACAATTACATTTTGATTGAAGCTGTTAAAGCCGAGAATGACACTTGCAACTCAGGACTCAATCATTCCGTTGTACAGATTGAACCGGGTAAAGACCATATTCTTACGCTGCTTTATAAAGCCGATTGGTCTGGGACTATGCAGATTCGATATACCTTTATGAATTCTGTACACAACGTGAAAGCTGATCAGGTAAGTAAGTATTTACCGCCTACAGCTGGTAGCTGGAAGGAGTATGGCCTTTTGCTTCCGGCCTATGAATTTGATGTAGCTGGGGTAGAAGAGCCTGTTTATGCAGATGGGGTTAGCCTTTGCTTCTATAACACTGCACGGCTTGCACAGGATGAAAATGGCGACAATGTTTCTGATGGAGTAACAGTTTCCGTTGGATATGACGATGTTTCCCTTCGCACCTATGTTTATAATGCTCTTGTCCCTAATGGCGATTTCACGCTGGGCGCAACGGGATGGAAAGCCGATAAAGGCGATGTTGTATTTGAAGATGGTATGTTGAAAATCACAGGGGCAGCTGGATCAAATTACGCATCAACATCATGTATACCGAACGATGTGCTTTTGCCCGACGGTATTACGCACATGCGGTATCGCCTTTCTTTTAAATATAAGGCTTTTAACACCGATAATAGTGCTGCGTCTATCGCTAATACCTCCGTTGGTATGTCATTTACGTATGATAAAAATACGGATACCGACATTAATACATCGTATTTGCTCAGAAATCCCTCACCGGCATATACTCGTGAACTCGAAGATGGTTGGACAGAGTGTGTTTACTATACCGCGAATAAAAAACAAAGTAATGCATCAAACAACTCATATGCCACGGTACCGGCTACGGGATCCAAATTCGGTGTGCAGCTGAAAGGTGTGGCTAATGGTGTTACGATCTGGTATGATGATGTTGTGGTTACACCTCTTCCGTATACTGTGGAAAAAGTGGTTGACGATAAGAAATCTGAATGTACTGCGGTTGCACCCGGCGATTCTATTATCGTTTCCGGCGTGGCGGCAAACAGAACAAGTACGGAAATTACACCCGCAATGTACATTGCGTTCTACTCTGAAGGAGCAAGCGGAAAAACACTTGTCTCCATGCAATCGGTAAGCACCGTAAATCTTATGATGGCAACAACGACTGATGGGACAACAACGTATAAATTACAGGATTCTGCTACGCTTCCTGCAAACCGCAGTGGTATCATAACTTCGTCTGAAATTACCGTTCCGGCTGCAAATGATGGAGAAAACATTTCCATGAAGCTTTATGTCTGGTCCGGCTCCGGTCTTGTACCGCTCGGCGACGCATATGCTCTTAGCGAAGCAGTATCAGCATCTTAAGAGGGAATAGCTTCATTTCACAAAGCCTTCCCCTTTGAGGGGAAGGGGGACCGCATAAGCGGTGGATGAGGTGTAGAATTTCGAGGAAAACCGTCCGCGTAAACATCTGCACCGCTACGGTCAAACGAGTTTTCTTAGTCCGTTTCTAAACGGTGTGGAAAACTGCAAAGGGAACACACATTATAAAACAGCATTTGTAAAGGAGAAAATAATGAAAGTAAAAAGATTTCGTTTCCTTGCCTTTTTAATGGCATGTATTCTTATTCTTTCTGCCGTCCCTGCGATGGCGGCAGAACAGCCCTTTAATGCTATTGAAAATGGCGACTTTGAAGAAATTGCCCCGGACGGCCTTCCGCAGAGCTGGGGCTTTGGCACGGTGCGCCTGGGCGTAAACGGTGAAATCACCGACAAAGGCTATCAGAATTCCAAGGCTGTACGTATTTACAGCGCCGAGGAAAGTCTCGGAATCAGCCAGGCGGTATACGGCCTGATTCCCGGCAACACCTATAAGCTTTCCATGCAGGTCAACGCCCCGAAAAAGGGCGGACTTATCAAAATGGAAATCTGGACGAATCCCGTCCCCAAGCGGGAGCATGCAGGTGCAGAGCAGCTTACCATCGGCACCACAAAGGGATGGGAAGAAAAGACCATAGAGTTTACGGCACCGGAAAATGCATATTATCTCACACTTGCCCTCAGAATTGTAAACGGCGGCGATGTAACCTTTGATAATGTCACCTTCACGGGCGAGCTGGACGAGGCAAACACGGCCGCAATCCTTGCCCCGAAGCAGGATCTTGTAATCGACGGTAGCATGGAAGAAGCCAATGCAGAAACCGGTATGCCTGAAAATTGGGGACTTAACGGCGGTAAATGGGGAGAAAACAGCTTCTATACCGATGAAGCACGCACCGGCAATAAGGCTGTCCGCTTTACCAGCGAGGACACAAAGATTTATGTAGCCCAAAAGGTGTACGGCGTTGTTCCCGGCGCGAAATATACCGCCGGCGGCTGGATTAAGAACATGAAAGAGGGCTCTAACGCCGGTATGCTTAAGCTGGAATTCTGGGCAAATCCGGAAATTGAGAAAAAATCCGTGGGCAGTGCCCAGGTCAGCGCGAAGGATGCACCTGTGGGCGAGTGGCAGAAGTTTACCATTTCCGGTACGATTCCGGAGGAATGCTATTATGCTTCCTTCATGGTTCGCTTGGTCGCAGCGGGCGATGTCATCTGGGATGATATCACCTTCTACTCCGAGTTTAACCCGGACGGTGTGCCGAAGCCGCCGTATCAGGAGCCTGTTCCTGTGAAGGATTATACCTACATGAGCGAAAATCTGTTTAAAAACCCCGGCTTTGAAGAGCTGGATGCAGACGGAAAGGCAGTGGCCTGGGATTACTATAGTCAAGACCATATTTCCGTCTCCGATAAAGTGAAGTTTGCAGGAAACAACAGCCTGAAAATTTCCACCACCAACGGCAAGAATCCCTGGGGCTGCCAGATGGTGTACGGGCTGGAACCCGGTGCGAAATATGTGATTCGCGCTAAACTCAGAGCGGACGACAGCGCATCTTGCTGTTTCAAGCTGGAGTTCTATGCAGCAGAGGAAGGGAAAAAGGATTCGACCGGTAACTCCACCTCCGAATTTGCCGGCTATACAAACGGGGGATGGATTGATTTCGCCCATGAATTCGACGTACCGCCCCGCACAAAGGGAACAGCTTGCTATATCCGACTTCGTTCTTCCACCGGTACAATTTATTACGATGAAGTAGGGCTTTACAAAATCGGCTATGAAGATAAATTCAAGCTTCTGACAGACGACGTATTCTATTATACCGATGACCATGGTTACGGCACGGCCACCGTGTTCCCCCTGGAAAGATATGGCGCCGAGTACGGCAACAGCGGCTACGCCGTGTTTAAGTTCCTGGATGGCGATACTGTTCTTTCCGAAGCCACAGTACCTATGAAAAACAGCGAAGCTCTCTTCAAGTATGACCTGGATTTGATTCAGGAAAAGCAGAGAGCGTATCAGATTTCTATGCAGATGTTCTCTGATGATGGCACGCTTCTGCAGGAAAAACTGCAGAACATCTATAAATATGACCGCCCCACATCTATGGATAAAGACGGAAACTTCTACGTAGACGGCAAGCTCTTTGAGCCTGTTTTTGCATATCACGTAAGTCAGGGGCATTACGAGCAGTGCCTCGAGGCTGGTATCAACGTGGTGCAGGGTGAAAATTTCAACAGTGCCAAGGCATACCTGGATTTCCTGGATAATGCACAGGCGGTCGGTATGAAGGTTATGGTGCCCTTCTACGGCGGCATGAAGCCGGCGGGCCATCCGCATAAGGCTGAAAACACAAAGAAAATCGTTGCGGAAATCAAGGACCATCCGGCAATTTTCGCCTACATGATTATGGACGAACCCTACTTTAATTTCACGGATCCCGAGCCGTATATGGAAAATTCCTATAAGATTATCCGCGATATCGACCCGGTACATCCGATTTACACTATGGAAAACCGGAATTATCTGCAGGGCTACCGCTACTGCGATATCTTCGGCGTGGATATTTACCAGTCAAAAAGCCCGAACCCACAGAGTGTAATTGCAGATTATATGCGGCAGATTCAGCTTTCCTCCAATTACAAAAAGCCGGTCTGGGCACTTCTGCAAACCTTCTATTACGGAAATAAGTTCCCCTCCGACGACGAGTTCAGAAGCACGATTTACCAGTCTTATTTCGAGGGTGCAAAATCGGTGGGGTATTACACCATTCGTTCTGCCGGTCAGAATAAAGAGCACCTTGTGGATATGGATATCTGGTCCACGGTTAAGGACTTTGGCGGCGAAGAAAATAATCTGCTGCAATCCTTTATGTCCCGCGGGGAATACCCCGGCTTCCGGGATGAAAAAACTGAGAAGTATTGGTACAGAAGCTTTGTGAAGGATGGAAAGGTTTATGTTTCCCTTCTGAACTTCAGCGGTACAGAAGAGGTGACGGCAGAAGTCAAACTCACCTCGGGCTGCGGCAATGTATCTCTCGGCAGCGTAACGGCAAAGTCACTCTATGGTGCGGAAGGCACAGCCTCCGGTACCGATACACTGAAAATCACTTTAAAGCCCAGTGCGGCGGAAACCTGGGAAATCACGCCGGATGCACCGGTGGACTTCAGCGGCCTTATTTATTCGCCCTTTGTAGACTTTGTAAAGAGCACGGTGGACCTTGAAGCACTGGAAAATAATACAACAAAAGTGATTGCACCCGACTACAGAAACCTGGGTAATGACTACGGCTGGGCAAGAGGTGCGGTAGATTCCCTCTATGCAAAGGGCATCGTAAATTCCGAGAGCGCGATTTCCTACGCTCCCGGCCGCCGGATTACCCGCGGTGACTTCGCCATGTACCTGGTGCGTACCTTAGGGCTCACGGCGGATACAACCGAGAACTTTGCGGATGTAAAGCCTGAAATGGAATACGCAAAAGAGCTTGCCATCGGTCGCGCCTCTGGTATTCTGCAGGGTGTTGGTGACAATAAATACAATCCGGAAGCATTCATTACCCGTCAGGATATGATGACAATTATATCCCGCGGCATGCAGCTTTCCGGCGAGGGTGCAGATGTTTCTGCCTTCTCTGATGCAGGTCTTATTGCAGACTATGCCGTCGACCATGTAAAGGCAATGGTCAAGAGCGGCCTTGTAAAGGGCAATGCGGACGGGACAATGAATCCCCTCGGCAATACAACCCGTGCCGAAGCCGCTGTGATTATGCAGCGAATTCTGGAAATGGCATAATTCAGCTTATATAAAAGCACCGCTGTCGGAAAAAGCGAAGGATGGAGAGGCGGCGGTGCTTTTACTTTTTAAAAAGTAGAGGGAAAAAATGAAGAAAATTTGTGTATTGGTTATTTGTATACTGCTGCTATCCTTCATTCCTGCGGCTGCCGCTGACGAGGCGTTTACAAACGGCGATTTTTCTCTGATTGCCGCCGATGGCTATATGCCCCAGGCGTGGAGTATCGGCTACGGCTCAAAGGCAGTACCCGGTGTGAACATTTTTGTGCTTACAAATCAGTTCGAGGGAAAAAACGCACTGCGGCTGTATGACCCCAATGACACTGGCGACGCGCACTATAAGCACATGACGGTCGGACAGGGGCTGACAGGCCTGACCCCCGGTGCTGAATACACAATTACGGGGTATTCCAAGCTTATAAAAAGAGGGACGAGCCAGGGCGGTGTTATCAAGGTCACGTGTGGTGGAAAAGAGCATTCTGTTACGGCGTATTACAGCGCGGAAGGCGTCTGGGAAAAACAGTCGGTCCGCTTTGTGGTTCCCGAAGGGGTTACAACGGCATCCGTGCTGGTCCGTCTTGTAGGCGGCGGTGAAATTTACTGGGCAGATATCCGTGTGGAATGTACAAAAAGGTATATTTCTTCCTTTGAAACAGATGCAATTTTTTATTATTCGGAGCAGACGACGGGCAAAGCCACGCTCACTGTCAACCCCTATTTGGCAGAGGCAAGTGCGGGAGGAAAGGCTGTATTTTCCTTAAAAGATAACGGAAATATCCTGTGGAGTGCGGAGGCTGCTCTTTCGGGCGGTAAAGCATCGGTTTCCGTTCCGCTGCGTTTTCTTTCCGTAATGAAAAAAGCATATACAATTTCGGCAAGCCTCAGAAATGCGTCGGGAACGGAGATTGAAAGCAATTCCTTTTCGGTCTACCGGTACCCGAGACCGTCCATGTTGAGCGCAGACGGCAAGGTTACAGTAAACGGAAAAGAGATTCAGCCGGTTTTTGCATACCATGTGCGGAAGAAGCACTACCAGGCTTGTGCGGATGCAGGAATCAATATAGTGCAGAACGCAAAGCATACCACTGTCCAAGGGTATATTGATATGTTGGATGGGGCACTCGATGAGAACGGAGACCCGATTGTCTATATGCTTCTGCCGATTTATAACGGTATGAAACCGGCAGGACATCCGGCAAATATTGAGCTTACAAGTGCAGTGGCGGCCAGCGAGACAGTGCGGAATCATCCGGCATTTTTCGGATATATCGTCATGGATGAACCATTCCTGAATATGGAAAATCCCGAGGAGCATCTGGAACGGGCCTATGTTGCTATCCGTGCGCATGATGATGTACACCCTGTTTTCATCATGGAAAACTATGAAACAAAATATGGCGTGACGGTGAAATATTGCGACATTCTCGGCGCGGATATTTATGCCGGAAGTGCCGCTGTGGACGGACAGCTTTTATCTGAAGGAGTCTATGAGTACTCAAAGCTTGGGAAAGCGGCGGCTGATATGCAGAAAAAACCGTTCTGGGTTCTGCTGCAAACCTTTGACTACAAAGACTATTTTCCCACAGCGGAGGAGCTGCGTGGACAGATGTACCAGACCATGCTGGCCGGTGCAGATACTATAGGATTTTACTGCATTGAAGATGCAAAGAACAAAGTGGATTTAAATGACCTTCCCATATGGCAGGATATTAAAACAATGGTTTCAGGTGGCGAGCTCGCCCTGCTCCGCAAGCACCGGCGCGCGTCTCATACCGAAGGGGAAGAGTTTATTGCCCGGTTCACCGAGGAAACCGGTTCGGTACTTGTACAGCTTGAAAACCGGACGATGGAAGAAAGAACGTTTTTCCTTGCATCAGACTCCGACTGGGATGGCTATCGGGCAGATTCCGTTTATGGCGATGCGATTGCGGCGGGCGTTATTGGCAGCATGCTGTATGTAACGCTCCCGCCCGCCGGAGGGGGAACGCTTCGCCTTGTGCCGCAAAGCGGCAGTGCACCTTCAGACACAGTCATGCTCGGGGAAACGGTTTCTGTTGCGCTTTTTGGGGAAAACACAGGCGCGGCGGAAGACGTGCGGGCCTCACTGGCTTTCTACACGTCCGATGGCGAAATGACTGATTTTATAACGAAAACCGGTACGCTGGGAGCGCAATCGGAATATGATATTCCGATTGCGGATATTTCCGTACCGTTATCCTATGGCCGGATTACCATGAAGGTTTTTCTCTGGAAGGACGGAATTATGCCGGTCTGGTCCAGGGGCGGTGCGTTTTTCCCTGTCAGCGGAGAATGAACATAAAAGCGAACATAAATGCTTAAGCCCACAATTTCGTGGGCTTTTTCCTTGAAAAAAAGAAAAAATTTAAAAAATACTGGATTTTTCCTTTATATAGGTGTATAATAGACGAATAAGAATATTGAAAGGATGAGTAGAGTGAATATCTCCATTACAAAAACCACATCACCCAAGGCAAAGCCTGACCAGAATAACCTGGGCTTTGGCAAGATTTTTACAGACCATATGTTCATGATGGACTATACAGAGGGACAGGGCTGGCATGATGCACGTATCGTTCCGTATCAGAATCTGTCCATGGCCCCCTCTGCGATGGTGTTCCATTATGGCCAGGAAATGTTTGAAGGTCTGAAAGCGTATAACGGAGCTGACGGAAAGGTATATCTGTTCCGTCCGGATATGAACGCGAAGCGCACAAACGCCACAAACGAACGTCTCTGTATCCCGGAGCTTCCGGAAGAATATTTTGTAGAGGCTGTGAAAGCGGTTGTATCCATCGACCGCGACTGGATTCCCACAGCTTCCGGCACATCACTGTACATCCGCCCCTTCATTATTGCAACCGATGAATTTCTGGGCGTAGCACCTTCCAAGACATACAAATTTATTGTTATCCTTTCACCCAGCGGTGCGTATTATAAATCGGGTCTTGCTCCGGTTGGCATCTGGATTGAAGATGAATATGTCCGCGCAGTCCGCGGCGGTATGGGCTTTGCCAAAACCGGCGGTAACTATGCGGTCAGCCTTGCCGGGCAGGTAAAGGCGCATAATGACGGGTACTCCCAGGTGCTCTGGCTTGATGGCGTGGAAAGAAAGTACATTGAAGAAGTGGGGGCTATGAACATCTTCTTTAAGATTAACGGTAAAATTATTACCCCTATGCTCAACGGAAGCATCCTGCCGGGTATTACCCGTCGCTCTGTAATCGAGCTTTGCAAGTCCTGGGGGCTTGACGTGGAAGAAAGAAAAATTTCCGTTGACGAGCTGATTGAGGCAAGCCAGAATGGTACACTGGAAGAAGTATTCGGCACCGGTACTGCCGCCGTAATTTCTCCTGTTGGGAAGCTTCGCTATAAGGATGACGTCTTTACAATTGGCGACGGCTCCATCGGCGAAACCAGCCAGAAGATTTATGATGCAATTACCGGTATTCAGACCGGCACCGCACCTGACCCCTTCGGCTGGCGCGTTGAAGTCGAATAATAAAATTTACAGCAGATTCAAAGCATTTAGAAAGCTGTGGCAGAAAAAAACACTGTCACAGCTTTTGTATTTCGGTATACCGTTTTATTTTGAAGATTTTCCGAAAGCCGCCGGTGAAAGTCCGGTGTGCTTCACAAAGGCGCGGTAAAATGTACTGTATTCAGAAAACCCGACATTTTCAGCGGCTTGTTTTGCAGGAACGCCGGCGAGGAGCAAGCCTTTTGCTTTTATAATCCGTCGCCCCTGTATATATTCACCGGGGGCAAAGCCCGTATTCTGCACAAAAATTCTATGCAGACTGTTGGGGCTTGTGTGAAAACGGGCAGCAAGGGCCTCGTAGCTCAGCTCTTCGTAAATGTGGTTGTTTATATATAAAAGCATTTCCTTTACTAAATCTGAGGATGGTGCCGTGCCGGATGCAGTGGAAACAATCAGCTTTGACATACCGAAAAGCAGCTCCATCAGATATACCTTGGCCATAACGGTGCCGGAAGGGGTGTTGTCACGAACACAGTCCTCAATTTTCTCAATTAAGTCAATCAATCCGTGCGATTTTGCATCCCCACTCGAAATTTTGTTGCATGTGCCGCGTTGACGGTTGTCAAAGAAAGCAAGGGGCGAGTACTCGTGGGTGAAAAAAGGAGCCAGGAACGAGGGGCTGAACATAATGCGCTTGCGCCGGTAAAAGCAGGGCGGCTCCACCATCGGACGGTGTAATTCGTGCGGGCTGGCAATCAGAATGTCGTCAGGTGAAATGTTGTAAATATTCCCCTCTACTGTACACCGGATGTTACCCTCCCGGAAAAAATAAATTTCATATTTATCGTGGACGTGCGGAATGGAATGTATATTTTCGTCTACATGATTTGCCTTGTGAAAGAATTGAAAAGCACCATCTTCCAGTATATGTGCAGTGTTGAAGTCTTCCGTATACATGCTTCTACCTCCTTTTCTTTTTTCTATCATACCATACGGGAAAGTGCTTTGTAAAGAAAAACATGACTCCGTGGTCAGAAATGCAATCTTTTTGCTTTTCGACGCAATTGACATGCATATTTCAGCTTGTTATAATAATGGTAAACAAAGCGCGGTTTGTAAAAGGTTAGGAGGAAAATAAGATGGTAAAGAAAAGAATGTTTGCGTATGCTTTGGCGGTATTCATAATGTCAATGGGCACATGTATGCATCTGGGCGTGCAGGCCGCAACCTCTTTGGATGCGGTGAACGGAAGCTTTGAAGTGTTGGACGAAAGCGGTGCACCCGTCGGTTGGACGCCGAGTGAGGCAGTTTCATGGGAAGAAGCACTGAAAACGGACGGAAGCGGCGCACCGGGCGGCGGAAGCAACTATGTGAATCTGACGGCAGTCGGCAAGTATGTTTTCTGTGATGTGGCAGTAGAATCCGGTGCGGTTTATGAATTTAGCTTTTATTATGTCCATGGCAAAAATGCAAGGAAGCTTTTGTCTGTATTCCATTTAAATGAAACGCAGGAAATCTTGGAAACAGAAGAAGTAGAGCTGCCAAAGAGCGAGACGTGGAGCCTTTTCAGCAAAAAAGTGCAGGCAAAGAGCACAGTTCTTCGTATTCAGCTGCAGCACCAAAACAGCGGCAGTGCAGACAGCGCACTTTGCTTTGACGTTTTCGCCATTAAAAAGGTTACCAATCTGTTAGAGGACGGCAGTTTTGAGTTGCAGGACGATGCCTGGGATGAGAAGAAAGGTACGGAAACGTATACAACCGGCGCGGCAGATGGAGCATATTGTCTGCAACTTACAGGCAAGGCAAGCGAATCCTACGTAACGCAGAAGATTTTGGGCAGAACGCCGTACAGATGGTACAAACTCAGTTTTCAGTTTAAAACAGCCGCGGAGGCAGTCGGCGCATATCCGTACATAGAAATATACAGCCTTGACAGCGGCGGAGACAGAACGGAAAATAATAAGTCCAGAACAAGCGAAAGTCACTGGAGTGCAGCAGGCACGGAATCGTGGCAGATATATTCCTATATCTTTACCTTCGATGAGGATGCATACCACGCAGGATTGACCCTGAGTGTCCGCGGTGCCGGAGAGGGAAAGGTTGTATATTATGATGACTTTGAGCTTAAAGAAATCAACTTTGCGCTGATGGACGCGAAGAAAAACGGGATTGAGACATTAAAAGGCGGAGAGACTGTTACCATGGCCTGGCGAAGTCCGGATGGATATGAGGGTGCACTTATGCCATATGCTGCTCTTTACGAACTTCGGGACAACAAAAAGGTTCTCATTGATGTATATATGGGAACAAAAGATGCGGAAGCCACAGGGTTGGCGGCAATTACCAAGACGATTGCAGTACCTTCGCTCGAGGCAGATAAAAACTATATGCTTTCCACTTTCCTTTTTGACGGCACGGTGAAGCCTCTTTGTGAAAGCGATTCAATTTCAAATTAAAGGAGCAATCATATATGAAGTGTAAATTTTTATCATTATTTCTCGCAGTTTGTCTTTTACTGTCTATGGCTGTGTTTGTGCATGGCGAAGAGGATAATTTGTTAAAAAATGGTAGCTTTGACACAGCGGGCTCCAGCGGCGCGCCTATGGATTGGAACTTTAAAGGCGGCGAATGGGGCGTAAATGCAGAGCTTGTGGATAAGGCAAATAGTGGGGCTTATGCACTGCATCTGTTTGGTGCCGGTGCCTCACCCTATGTTACGCAGGAGATTCGCGGCATTGTCGGCGGTACGGACTATTCTTTTACTGCCCTGGTTAAGGTTGTAAGTGCAGAAAAAAGCGGTGCCATGGTAAAGCTGGAATGGCGGTATTACGACGAGGAAGGTGCCCGGACCGTACTGGACAGTAAGCAAAAGGCCATGAGTGACAGTACCGGAAATCGTTTCAAGGAGCTGGCACTGAGTGCAACTGCACCTGAAGGCGCAAATGCAGTAAACGTACTGATTCGTCTTGTGGGTGGCGGTGATGTGACTTGGGACGATGTGGCTCTGTACGGCAAGCAGGAAATAGATGCAGGCCCGGATGTGGCCCAGCTTTCCAAAACTTTACCCCAAATTCCTGCAGAAAACGTTCTGCAGCCTCTGGCAGAAGAAGCAGAACTTGTAAAAAATGGCGGATATGAGGAATTGCATGAAGATGGAAGACCGGTAAACTGGGAGAAAATCTATAAAGGAGACTGGGCAGGCGACGGTCTTGTAAGCTGGGAGGGAAATCCCTACATAAGCCTTAGCACGGATGTGGTACATTCCGGCAAAAACGCCTTGTGCATTACAACGCAAACCAAGGGTAACCCCTGGTGCGTACAACAGATTGACGGACTGGAACCCGGAGCGATTTATCAGCTTTCTGCCTGGATTTGCTCCGCAGATGCTGACCAGATTGGCTTTAAATTCGAGTTTTATATAGACAGTCAGTTATCTGCCGGCTCGGCTTACGGTTCTAAAAATACAGACCGGTATATACGCACAGAAGGTGCATGGAAGCAGATTTGTGAAACGGTTACTGTTCCTGACGATACGACAACGGTTTTACTTTATGCGAGACTATTCTCAAACGGAACGGCCTATTATGACGATGTAAGCTTCTATAAGGTAGCAGAAAGTCCCCACTTTTATGCAGACAGTGATGAAGTGTTCTATTATTCGGATTTGACCGGCGTCGGCACGGTAAATGTGCGTAAAAATCTGACGTATTATCCGGAAGAAGCGAAAAAAACATATGCGGCTACATTCTCGCTTTCCGACGGAGAAACACTTTTATACAGTGGAGAAGGCCGTCTGGAAGGTACGGAGACAAATATCACTTTTGACCTGGCTCTTTTAAAAGAAAAACAAAAAGCATATACGGCAGCCGTAACGGTAGAAGATGCCGCAGGGGAGAACGTGTTTACGGAAAGCTGGTCGGTGTATAAGTATGACCGTCCCACCATGATGACGAAGGAAGGACAGTTTATCGTAGATGGAAAAGAATTTAACCCCATTTACGTCTATCATGCAAAAACAAAGGAATACCCGGATGTGGCCAAAATGGGAATCACCCTTGTGCAGGGCAGTGGCGGCAAGGATATTGATGCTATGGAAGTCCAGCTGGATGCGGCACACGAAGCGGGTCTCAAAGTGATGCTGCCCCTTTACAGCAATATGAAGGCGGCGGGGCATCCTGATAAGGTAGAACTTACAACGAATATTATCACGCGTCTTAAAGACCATCCGGCGGTATTTGCCTGGATGATTCAGGATGAGCCGCACCTGTACCAGGAAACCAATAAGCACCTGGAGGCTTCCTATAAGCTTATCCGCGAGCTGGATCCTGTGCATCCCTGCTTCATTATGGAAAACAAGGAATTCTATTTTGAGCAGACGTATAAATATACAGATATCTTAGGTATAGATGTATACCCCAAGGGGAATTACCCTGCCAAATATGTAGCCGAACACGCAAAGCTTGCCCTGGAAGCTTCCGAATATAGAAAGCCGGTGTACACTCTCCTGCAGTGCTACACCCACGGGAAATGGACACCCACAGATGACGATGTGCGGAATATGATTTATCAGGCCCTTTTTGTAGGGTCCTCTGCGATTGGTTATTATGCAATGGATGCAGAGCCTTTCGATGATTATGTGGATGTACTTACTGCCTTCTATGAAAAGGAAGCGGCGGATATGTATGATTACTTTGTACGTAAAAAGTACCCCCGTTTTGCAGTATATCAGGATGATGCAGTCTGGTACGAAAGCTTTGTAAAGGACGGTAGCGTTTACTTGGTTGTGGCGAACCGATCTGAGACAAATGCATACGAAACGGTCATTAACCTTGTCAGTGATGACGGCAGTGTGCAGATAGGTGACTACACAGCGGTGCTTGTTGCCGGAGGCGCGGAGCAGACAGTTTCCGGCTCCGGACAGCTTTCCGTCAGTCTTTCGTCCTCTGCGGCACTTGTGTATAAGGTAACACCCGCCACCGGCATGAATCTGATACCCACAGTGGCAGGTTCTCTTGTAGATTCCGTGGACGTATCCTGGGCAGAAAATGAAATCGAAAAGATGAACAGCCTTGGCGTTGTGAACACAAAGGGCGGTAAAGCGTTCGCGCCGCAGGAGAAAATCACACGCGGCGAGTTTGCCATGTTCCTGATTCGCACGCTTGGACTTTCGGCACAGGCGGGTGAATCCTTTACGGATGTAATAGACAGTATGCCGTATGCAAAAGAAATAGCAATCGGAAAAGCACTTGGAATTCTGCAGGGACGCGGGGACGGAAAATATTACCCGGAAGAGGAAATTTCAAGACAGGATTTAATGGTTATCTGTGCGCGCGGCATGCGGCTTGTAAAAGAAATTGAAGGCGGAGATCTTTCTGCATTTTCGGATGCAGACCTTGTAGCGGATTACGCCAGAGCGGATATTGCCGCCATGGTATGCGCTGAAATTGTAAAGGGAAATGCAGACGGTACAGTAAATCCTCTGGGGAATACAACGAGAGCAGAAGCAGCGGTTATTATGTCCAGGATACTGGGCTGGGCGGCGTAATCGAAAAATCACGCGGCAGATTCTTTTGATTCTGCCGCGTGTATAATGAAAAGCTCCATAAGCTTTACGGAAGTAGTACAGGAGGAGAATGAAGTTGAGAAAATATATAGCTATACTGTTGTCGGTTTTGTTACTTTCATTTGTTTTGCCTGTTATTTGCAGTGCCGAAGTAAAGAACATTATTGAAAATGGAACTTTTGAAGCGGTGAATGCGCAGAACATGCCCTCGGGCTGGACACTGAAGGATGGAGAGTGGGGCGTAGATGCTGAATTTGACACAGTGTCGAATTCCGGCCTTAGGGCAGTGCGCTTTTACGGAAAAGGTGAATCCGTTTACATGACGCAGGAGATCCGTGGCATCATAGGCGGAACGGAGTATTCTTTTTCCGGCTATGTAAAGGTTGTCAGTGCGGAGAAAACGGGTGCCATGGTGAAGTTGGAGTGGCGGAGCTATGACAAGGACGGAAACAGAACGGTACTGGACTCCGTAGATAAAAAGCAAAGTACTTCTACAGGCGGAGCGTTTAAAAATCTTACGTTAACTGCCACAGCACCAAAGAATGCAAATGCCGTGAATGTTTTGATTCGTCTTGTGGGCGGTGGTGACGTCACATGGGATGATGTGACTTTTTGGGGAGAACTGGATGAAGGTAATGATGAGGAAACACCTGCATTGCCCGAAAAACCGGCAGAAAATGTATCGCCGCCACTTTCGGGAGAAAAAGAGAAAGTTATAAATGGAGGTTTTGAATCATTACACCCGAACGGCAGACCGGAAAACTGGGAGAGAATTTACAAAGGTGAATGGCAAGGGGACGGTCTTGTAAGCTGGGACGGAAATCCGTATGTGCGCCTGAGCACGGATGTGGTACATTCCGGTGAAAATGCCCTCTGCATTACAACGCAAACCAAGGGAAATCCATGGTGTCTGCAGGAAATTGGGGGGCTTACTCCCGGCGCGATTTATCAGATTTCCGCATGGATAAATTCTACGGATGCAGACCAGATTGGTTTTAAATTTGAATTTGATTCGACGTACGGATCCAAAAATACAGACCGTTATTTAGGTACCGGCGGCGCATGGAAACAGATTTGTGAGACCGTAACGATTCCGGATGATACAACATCTGTCCGTATTCTTGCCAGACTGTTTTCAAACGGAACCGCATATTATGATGACATCAGTTTTTATAAGGTGGCGGAAAGTCCCCGCTTTTACGCGGACAGTGATGAAGTATTTTATTATTCGGACCTTACGGGCGTCGGTAAAGTCCATGTGCGTAAAAACCTGATGTATTACCCGGAAGATGCAACAAACACATATACGGTTAACTTCTTTCTTTCTGACGGGGAGACTCTTTTGTTTGGAAGCGAAAGCAAACTGGCAGGCGAAGAAACGAAAATAAGCTTTGACCTGGCACTTCTGAAGGAAAAACAAAAAGCATATACGGCCGCTGTGACGGTAGAAGATGCCGCAGGCGAGAACGTGTTTACAGAAAGTTGGTCGGTATATAAGTATGAACGTCCTGCCATGATGACGAAGGAAGGACAGTTTATCGTAGATGGAAAAGAATTTAACCCCATCTACGTCTATCATGCAAAAACAAACGAATACCCGGATGTGGCCAAAATGGGTATCACCCTTGTACAGGGCAGCGGCGGCAAGGATATTGATGCTATGGAAACCCAGCTGGATGCGGCACACGAAGCGGGTCTCAAAGTGATGCTGCCGCTGTACAGCAACATGAAGGCGGCGGGGCATCCGGATAAGGCGGAGCTTACAACAAACATTATCAAGCGACTTAAAAATCATCCGGCCGTATTTGCCTGGATGATTCAGGATGAGCCGCATCTGTACCAGGAAACCAATAAGTACCTGGAGGCTTCCTATAAGCTGATTCGGGAGCTGGATCCCGTACATCCATGCTTCATCATGGAAAATAAGGAATATTATTTTGACCAGACATACAAATATACGGATATAATGGGGATAGATGTATACCCCAAAGGAAATCATCCTGCAAAATACGTAGCCGAGCATGCGAGACTTGCGCTGGAGGCATCTGCATACAGGAAACCGGTGTATACACTTCTGCAGTGCTATACGCACGGCGGTTGGACGCCCACGGATGATGATGTGCGGAATATGATTTATCAGGCACTTTTTGTAGGTTCCTCTGCAATCGGTTATTATGCTATGGATGCGGAGCCGTTTAATGAATATGTGGACGTACTGACATCTTTCTATGAAAAAGAAGCAGCGGATATGTATGATTACTTTGTGCGTAAAAAGTACCCCCGTTTTGCGGTATATCAGGATGATGCAGTCTGGTACGAAAGCTTTGTAAAGGACGGCAGTGTTTGCTTCGTTGTGGCAAACCGTTCGGAAAAGAATACATATAACACGTCGATAGACCTTGTCAGCGATGACGGCAGTGTGCGGCTGGGTGGATACACCGCCGAACTGGTTGCCGGAGACAGAGAATCTGCAGTTTCCGGCTCCGGACAGCTCGCAGTAAGCCTTGCACCTTCGGCAGTACAGGTATATAAAATAACGTCATCACCCGGAATAAATCTTGTACCTCAAACTGCCGGAAAGCTTGTAGACTCTGTGGACGTATCCTGGGCAGAAAACGAAATTGAAAAAATACACAGCCTCGGCATTGCAAACACAAAGGGCGGCAAAGCCTTTGCACCCCGTGAAAAAATTACGCGCGGTGAATTTGCCATGTTTCTTGTCCGCACGCTTGGTCTCTCCGCACAAGCAGGTGAAAATTTTGCGGATGTAACGGACAGTATGCCCTATGCCAAAGAACTGGCGGTAGGAAAAACGGCAGGTATATTACAAGGCGATGCAAAAGGGAATTTTAAACCGGAAGAAGAAGTTTCACGAAGAGAAGCACTTTTGTTTTGTGCACGTGGACTACACTGCGTTAAAACCCAGAATAGCACGATGGTAGCAGAAAGTACCGACGCTGAGCTTTTAGCGGATTCTGATATTCTGAAGCTTGCAGAGGTTGCACGTATCTGCTTGACGCGTGGAAAGGCTGACGGAACACTGCAATTTCCTGAAAATATGACAAGAGCAGAAGCCGCCGTCATGATGTCGGTTATGGCAGAGCAGCAAAACGGACAGAAGACGGAACTCCTTTCGGAGGAAGAGTGCAGGGATGCCGTCGGTGCACTTTTATCGGAAGGTATTTACAAGAATGAAACTTTATGGTATACTTTTTATAATAACGAACAAAGTCTGGTTGTACAGAATGCAGGGGAAGAAGAGAAAACATTCAGTATTCCGGTTAATGCGGTTTCGGCAGAGCTCCTAAATTCTGAAACGACAGCAGTACTGGAAAACGGAAACTTTTCTGTCCGCCTTCGCAGCGGAGAAACGGTAATTGTCCACCTGTCTGCTGTACGCCCTATGGGCCTTTATATCGGCAATGTATCTTACCGGGTGGTGAAAGACAAAACCGTCACATTTTACTCGGATAAAGGCGGTTATTGTGCTGCATACCGGATGGATGGCAACACGGAAGAGCTGGTTTGCTTATTTACAAACGGCGCGGCCTTTTCGCCGTCGGAAACGGAAGCCTGTACCGTAAAAATTTTCGCATGGAACGGCATGGATCCCCAAGAGGAGAGAAGAACGTTTGAAATTTTAAATGAGAAGAAGGAATAGTGCAGATGGAAGAGACAACAAGAGAACTTTATAAGGTGGAAACCCACGCCCACACTGCAGAGGTAAGCTCCTGCGGTCATATCGGTGGTGCCGAGCTTGCGCGTATGTACGCAGAAGCAGGGTACAGTACTCTGTTTATCACCGACCATTTTTACAGAAGCTTTTTTGAAAAGCAGGAAAATATGACATGGACGGAAAAGCTTGCGGAATATAAAAAAGGATATCTTGCGGCAAAAGCGGAAGGGGAGAAGTACGGCCTTTGCGTGCTCTGGGCACCGGAAATGCGTTTGGATTGCTGTCCGAACGATTACCTGGTCTATGGCCTTCCCGACAGCTTTTACGAAGCACATCCGGAAATTTTAAGCCTGGACCTTCCGGAATTTTCTACGCTTGTGCGGGAAAACGGCGGTATGCTTATCCAGGCGCATCCGACACGTGCGCCGAAATCCGGTCCGACGCCGGAAGCGGTGGAGGGCTTTGAAATACGCAACACAAACCCCCGGCATATGGAAAAAACGGATTTTGAGCTTTGCGAAAGACTTGCCGCAGAGTATGGCCTTTTGCAGGTTGGCGGGTCAGATGCACACCGGCCGGAGGACGTGGGACGGGGCGGCGTGGCATTTTCAACACCTATCCTGACAGCGGCAGACTACATTTTAGCCGTCCGGGCAGAAAGCGGGTGCATCCTTTGCTCTATATAACAAGTGATCTTCACGCCGGTGCCTTTTGGGGCGAACTGGAGAATTTCAAAGGAGCGAAAGACGATACGGTGATTCTTCTGGGTGACACGGGCGTTTTCTGGGATGACAGTGAAGAAAGCCAGGCATTTTTTGAAACGCTTTGTGCGAAAAATTGTCGTTTCCTTTGCATTGACGGAAACCATGAAAATTTCGCGCGTCTCGGGGAGTTTCCGGAAGAACCTTTTTGCGGCGGTATGGCACGGAAAATCAGTGAAAACATATACTATCTTTCCCGGGGACATATCTTCACCATTGCAGGAAAACAGTTTTTTGTGATGGGCGGCGGAAGAAGTGGCGAAAAGTCAAGACAAAGCGGCCCGTGGTGGCCGGAGGAATACCCTTCGGATGAAGAGTTTTCCAGAGCCTACCGGATTCTTGAAACTGCAAAGCCGGACTATATTCTGTCGCATATATATTTTCTGCCGCAGCATCGGGAGGGGAAGGATTTTTCGCTTCTTCCTGCCTGCTCACTGGAACGGCTGTTTGATTTCATTGATGAGAACGTACCTTTCACACATTGGTATTTCGGACATTGGCATATTGACCGGGAACTGGATGAAAAACATACCGCTGTGTTTCAGCGTCTTTTGCCCATTGCATAAAATTTTTCCGGATAAAGCTTGAAAATATTTGTATTGACGAAAGCACCGCACTTGTGGTACAATAAATAAAAACTTGTAGCGGAGGTGCGCGCATGGCCGGAGAACTGATGATAGTTTGTGAACGTGCAGGAAGCAATCGGAAAAAACCGAGAGAAAACAGTATCCGTCAGGAAGTTGCCCGTACAGATTTAAAAAGACGTGAGGTTTGTGTCGATGATATACTGAAGGGCAAGGTGAAGCTCTCGGATCCCTGCATTATTCAAACCACACACCGGCATGTCTATGCGAAGCTGGAGAAGATGTTCCCGGACGTGCGTAAGATTATTTTTACGGAAACGGACGACAATTTCCGCCGGGTCAGCACCGTGCGGCAAGATACATACGCTATGGCCTGTGATGTTATGGAATACCTGTCCGGCCTGGGCCGCAAACGATTGGCACTTTTCGCTTTTGAACGATTGTCCATATACGTGCAGACTACTCTCCGGGCCTTTTTGAGTGCGGCAGAGTTTCTGGGGATGCCGCTTTCCATGAATGATGTTTTCATAAACGATGCCCAGCTGGATAGCTGCGCACAGAATTTTATGCAGTATATGCATCGGTATGATGCCGTGCTTTGTGCGAATGACTATGCGGCGGCATATCTTTCTGTAAAGCTTAAAGAAAATGGAGTGCGCGTACCGGAGGATATGTATATAATAGGCCGTGGAAATTCTTTTTTGTCTTCGGAGGTTGTGCCTTCTATTACCACAATAGATTTCTGTGAGGAAGATATGGGCCGCGAGGCCATTTCTCTCTACTGGTATCTCCTGCGCCATCCGGAGATTCTCAGGATGGACGTGCTGGTAAAGCATAAGCTGGTGGTGCGGGATTCCACGGCGCGCCAGCCGTTTCAAAAGGGGAATACGGAGGTGTATTTCCCGGGGGAAGTGGTCTATGACAACCGGGGATACGGGGAACTCATGAAGATTGAATCCCTTCTGCTTGGTGCGGACGATACCACCCGGAAAATTCTCAGTATGCTGGAGCATAAGAGTACAGCGCAGATTGCAGAGGCCCTTTTCATGTCCGAAAGCACGGTGAAGTACCGCATCGGTAATATTGCCCGGATTATGGGCGTGAAAAACCGGCGGGAAGCTCTGGAAATTCTGCATAAATATAATCTTTCTCTTCTAAGCGGAACAGATGCAAAATAATAAAATGAAAAACGGTCCCTCGGGGCCGTTTCTTCATTTATAAAACACGGAAACACCATATATAAGCCCTCCTTGTGCAAAGGAGGGGGGACCACGAAGGTGGTGGGAGGATTGCCTGCTCTTTCCTTATTTTATTTCCTGCTCAAGCTTCTCAAATTCTTCTGTACCAAAAAATTCTGTCAGCGTAATCCCCAAGCCGTCACATAACATTTTCAGCGTTACAATTCCGGGATTCCGGCTTTTTCCGTACAGAATATTTTTAATGGTTGACGGAGCCACGCCCGATTCGGTTGCCAGCTTATGGATTGTAAGCTTCTTTTCTTCACATAGATATAATATTCTGGTTTTTACGGCTGTATACGTATTCATTTTGTACCTCGCATAAATTTTATAGACCAATTATAGTTCATAAGTATTGACAAAGTGGGCTATATATGATACAATATAGGCTATAAAAAGCCCATGAGATGGTTTTGCGTAAATCCGGCTTAGTATCCCCATTTCTTTCTTACAAAAACGGTATAATTTTTTTACGGGAAAAATGAGATAAAATTTGTCTTGCAAAATGATTCGTTTTTGTGTAAAATATAAGATAAGAGATGGTTGGGTGCTTTTGCGGAACAAACGCATCTCAAATTCAGATAGGAGGTATTCTATGAAAGGCAAAAAAATAACAGCCTTGCTTCTGCTTTTTGCACTTTGCCTTACTGCGGTAGCAGTGCCGGCGGCAGAAGCGAACAACATCTTGAAGAACGGAGGCTTTGAAGAGATAGCTTCAAACGGTGTTCCCACCGGATGGGGGCTGTCGGGTGCTGAAGTCGGCAATGGCTTCGAGGTGGTATCGGAAGGTGCCTCGGAAGGCAAAAATGCCATTCACTTCAAAAGTTCCGGCGACAACATGTATGTTTCCAACATGATGTATGTCAAAGGCGGCACGGAGTATGAGTTCAAGGCAAAGCTCAAAAGGAAGAACACGACCGACGGTCCGCAGATTAAGCTGACCTGGCAGGCACCGGACGGTAAAGGCTCTTATACCACATTGGAGGACAAGGGCTACGGCATGAAGGTGGAACGGCAGAACGTCTGGGGGGATGTAAGCCAGAAGGCCAAGGCTCCCGACGATGCAACGCGCCTGATTATTCTGGTCCGTCTCATTGGTGCCGGCGAGGTCTGGTGGGATGACATTCAGATTATCGGTGAGGCCGGTTCTGCGGCTTCTGCACAGACTGCAGCTCCTGCGCCTGCACTTCCCGCTCCTGCGGATGATGCATATGAAGTGGCCCAGGTTTCCGCCGACCAGAAAATTTCCATTACATCGGTAGGGGAGAATAAATTTAACCTCCTGAAGAACGGTGACTTTGAAACGGTGGCCTCCACCGGTCTGCCTACAGGCTGGGGTCTTACCGGCGGACAGATGAACGCGAATTACATGACCGCGAAGGGCGACGCCCAAAGCGGCGATAACTTCGTCCGCTTCTTCGGCGAAAGCTCTGCCATTTTCGTTTCCAATATGATTACAAACGTGGTGGCCGAAACGGAATATATCTTCTCCGGCTATATCCGTAAGATTTCGGGTGGCGGAGATCCGATGGTAACCTTTGTCTGCCAGACACCGGCCGGCAATACCCATGCGGATGTCAAGACCATTTATGCAAACTTCGCACCTAAGAAAACCGGTGAATGGGAAAAGGTGGAATATAAGCTGGCAGTGCCGGCAACCACAACCCGTATAAGCTGTCTCGTGCGCCTGACCGGCGGCGGTGAGCTGCATTGGGATAACCTCTCTTTTGTCGGCGAGGCATCCGGTGCATCGGCTAAGGCTGTTATGTTTACGGAGCAGCTTGCCAAAGAAGCGGCAGTGCGCCCCAAGGTGGAAGCCGTTACATACGGCGACGAAACCGCAGAGCTCCCGGCCTATGCCGGACAGCCTGAAAATCTCGCTGTTAACGGCAGCTTTGACGAAAACGACGGAAGCCAGAACGTAAATGGCTGGATTCTCCGCAGTGACTTTGCCTCCGCTGGGCTCGGTTCCGTTGCAAAAGGGGAAGGGTATGACGGCGGTGATGCCATTCGTCTGAAATCACCCGACGATTTGTCAACCAAACACCCCTTCTATAAGCAAACGGTTTATACGGTCGGCGGTGCCGAATATCAGGTTTCCTACAGATATAAGATTCTGAAGGGTGAAGGCTGTGCGCCGACTGTGAAGCTTGAGTTTTCTGCGGACAGAAGCCTCCCCGGCGCAGTAAGCTGCGGCGAAAAGTATTGCGGTCCCACAGAAACCGTGCGGGACGGGGAATGGCACTATGTCGTTCGCAAGGCATATCCCACCGCGAATGTGGCAGAAATTGACGTGCTGGCCCGCCTGATGCAAAATAAGCAGGGCGAAGAATGTGAGATTTTGATTGATGATTTGAAAATCTGCATGACAACGCCGCCCTTCCCGCTGGATCTGGAAACAAGCTCCATTTTCTTCTATGAGGACGAAACCGAAGGCACATTCTCTACCTCGGCAAACCTGGCATTCTATCCCGACCTTGCAAACGTAAAGGTAGACTACCGCCTGTATAAGGATGGAAGCGTGATTTGGGAAAGCCTGGGCCATATTTCCGAGGAAGGAAAGACAAGCGTTCCCTTCGACGTGTCCATTCTGACAGAGAAGGAAGTACCCTACACACTGAAGGCTACCATGTATGATGCCTCCGGTGCCGTAAAGGCCGAAAAACTGCAGGATATTTTTCTGTATGCAAGACCGGAATACTTAGGTGCCGACGGTATCTATATGAAGGAAGGAAAAGAACCCTTCTACCCGGTATATGCCTACCATGTAAATGGAAGTCACTATGACGATGTGGCCGCGGCGGGCATTAACCTTGTGCAGATGGGTGCCTTTGATAACGCGGACCAGGCACTGGCGGCACTGGATAAGGCACAGGAAGCCGGCATTATGGGTTTCTTCGCTCTGTATTATGGCATGAAGCCGGCAGGGCATGAGTCCAATATTGAACGTACCATCCGGATTTTGAGCGATGAGCGTGTGCAGAACCATCCGGCACTCTTTGGCTACGGCGTTATGGATGAAGTTTTCCTTGGGCTCTCAAACCCTGAGCAGGACCTGGAGAATTCCTTCCGTCTCCTTCGTATGCTGGACCCCAAGCGTCCCATCATGACGATGGAAGCCGTGGGGACCTATTACGAAAAATGCGCAAAGTATGTAGATATTCTTTGTATCGACCCGTATAGTGCGGCTTCCGGTCAGAGGGCGTCAATCGCTACCACGGCCGCAAGAGAAGCAGTAAATTATAAAAAACCGGTTTACACACTTTTAGAAGCCTATTATAACACGCACGGACGCTGGCCCACCCCGGAGGACGGACGGAACAATAACTGGCAGGCACTCATTGCCGGTGCCGACTGCGTGGGGTACTATTCTATTTCCGACTCTGATTTGGACCCGGCCACCGGAAAAATGTCCGTGCCGATTATGGAAGCACGCGATGGTGGTGCGCTTTGGAACGCCCTTCTTGAATTTGGTACGGTAGAAAAGAAAATTGCCTATGACCATTTTGTGTTCGATAAGTCTCCCGAATTCAATCAGTATCTCGGCGAAGACCACTGGTATTCCTCCTGGGTAGCAGACGGCGGCGTGTACATGATTGTCCTCGGCATGAAGGACGGACAGACGCTTCCGGTGTCTATTCCGCTGGAAAGCTTTGCCGGAGACATTAAAATCGGTGCATATACGGCAGAAATTATCGCCGGCCGCACGGATAAAACACCCGTAAGCGGCAACGGTACGCTGGATATGACCATCAGCGGCGTGGAGGCAGTGCTCTATAAGATTACGCCCTCCGAACCTGTGGATTTCTCCGCTCTCGGTATTACAAGCTTTGACGATTTGGAAACCCATAACTGGGCCCGTCAGCAGATTGCAATGCTCGATGCACGCGGTATTGTAGATGGCAGAAGCGATTGGGAATATGCTCCCGGCGAAAATGTAACCCGTGCCGAGCTTGCGGCATTCCTCGTCCGCACTTTGGGTCTTACCAATGAGGGCGGCGAAAACTTTGCCGACGTTCCGGCTACCCACGCGTATGCCAAGGAACTGGCACAGGGCAAGGCGGCCGGTATCATAAACGGCATTGGCGATAATATGTATAATCCGGATGCCAATATTACCCGCCAGGAACTGATGACCATGATTTCCCGCGGTCTTCAGCTTACCGGCGAAGCCGATATCTCTGCCTTTACCGATAATGCGGCTGTTGCCGATTGGGCACTGACCCATGTAAAAACCATGATAGCTTCCGGCCTTATCAAAGGTAACGCCGATGGAACCTTAAACCCCCTCGGGAATACCACAAGAGCCGAAGCGGCAGTGATTATGGATAGAATCTTAAAACGGTAAATTTTTATCGTGGCCAAAGAGGGCAATTTGTCTTGCCCCTCTTTGGTCGAAACAGCTTCCTTTTTAGTGGCAAATAGAATGAAAAGTCTGTAGACACTTCGTTTGCCTTGTACGATACAGTGTGGAAACACAAAAAATATTTTTGGAGGTTTTTGAATTGAAAAAAATTAGAATTTTAGCTCTGGCACTTGTTTCGGTTGTTCTTATGTCCTTTATGACTGTGGCCCCCTTTGCCGCCGAAGAACCGCAAAACCTGATTGTTAACGGTACGTTTGACACTGACCTTTCGGGGTGGAATTATAAACAGGGAACTTCCACTTGGCAAGATGGATATGCAACCTTACCAGCGGAATCAGCAACTTTTTTAGGACAGGAAATTACTTCTTTTTCGCATGATGAAAATTATTACTTTCAATTTGATGTTAAAAGCGAAGGTGATTGTACTGATTTTTTTGGTTTATGTAAGTTACTATAAAGAACGAACAGAAATTTTAGGCTCACATCAAGCTTTAAACAGTAAGGGGACTCTGGGTAAAGTCTGGGCTACAAAAGGCTTTTTTCTGGATATTCCGGAAGAAGCTGATATGTTTAGAATTTGGTTCAGAAACAACGATGGGACAAAACAGGCGTCCTATGATAATATTTCATTAATTGCGCAACATACTGATAACTTGATAAATCCTGATGCCAACTTTGATATGAACACGACGGATAGTCAAGGATTTCCGGTCGGGTACACAACCACGGGTACTGTTACTGCAGAAACAGAAACAGTATATGATGGCACAGGTTTAAAGCTGTCTAATACCGAATCAGATGCCGTTTCAACCGTTACGGGTTCTTTTATTACTTTACCTCTGAATGTTGAGGAACACTATGAATTGTTAGTATCTTACAAGCTTTTTGATGTTCCGGATGACACATCCGGCGGAGCCAAACTTTCTATTCAGTCCACGCATTCATCGCTTACGGATTATAGTGGACAAGAAAAATATAATGCAACTGATTATTTTGTAAAAAATTCTTTATCTGGAGACGGCTGGCGTCAAATGATGGTAATGTTTGTTAACGGCGGTATGTGGATTGATTTTACCGTCGAACTTAGTGGAATTGGTACACTCTACATTGATGAAATTACCCTAAGAAAAGCGAGCTACATTGTTAATGGAGATTTCCTCGGACGCTCGTCGGATTATGCTGCTGCGGGTTGGACGGATTTTGACATTTCCTGGCGGACATCTTCATCCGATGTTACAGAAGGTGCTCTTTTAGTTGAAGAATTATCTGCTGATGGAAAAACGTATAATAATTATGTTGTAACGAATTATTCTATGGCTATTGCTAAACTCAGACAGAATATATATTATGTTTCGGGCGAGAACGTTGGTGATACGTACAAGATTAGTGCTGACTTTAAAA
>JAFSAU010000037.1 GCA_017442155.1 Clostridia bacterium
ACCCGCGGACCCATTTATGGGTAACAAGTAACAGATGCGTGGCTGGCAGGCCAATAAAAAGCGCACTTGTGCGCAGCCAGTAAAGTGTAGGGCTTTGCCCGAAAATGAAATACCCCCCGTTTCACGGGGGGATATTTATTACAATAATTACTCTTTGCAGTCTGGATTTTTATTCCACACGACTTTATCTCTGCTGCTGCAGAGTGTAATGTACGTCGTAAGCCTTTTCTTCGTCGGTGTACTTACGGAGAGTGTTGATAACTTCGCCGTTGTTCCACTTTCTGTCTTCTACATCCTCGGTGGTACCCATAACAGTTACATTCAGCTGGCGGTGACGGGCGCGGACATGATCCCAGTCAACAAAGTAGATGTGTGCAAATTCGCCACCATCTAAAACGCCGTCTTTGATGGTCATGGTTTCGCTTCTGCCAAAGAATACACTGCGGAGATGACCGTCGGTATTCATGCTGGTGAAGTCGCCGGGTTCGTCAACGTATCTGCCGAACTGGGTATGTACCGGACCGGGGTGACGGTACTGATGTTCTTCTGCAAAGTCAGGGATCATCTTGCGCATAATGTCAAGCAGATCGTGCTGGAGATACTCAATGTCGAAAGAATCGATGTCGTGAGAGCATTCCTGAATCATGACAGAGCATGTGGTGTGGTGAGAAGCGATACATACTGTACCGTTCTTAATACCGGAAGCTTCTACGATTTCAATAATCTCCTTGGATACGTCGTGGAATGTGGGGATCCAGCCTCTGGACTGTAATTCCAGTTCCTTCTGATACACTTTGAATTCCATAATAAAATTCCTCCTATTTTTTATTTAGCCTTTCACCTACGGCACCGCCGGGGTGAATTAAGGCAAATTTTTCATTTTGAAAATCGGTCTCTTCAATCAGAGCCGTCTGCAGTGCATGAAAAATCATGCAAAGCGCGGTGGAAGATGTCGTACCCTGTGCGTTATACTTGTCCGTTTCGCGGTTAACATACTGCTTTAGAACCACGTCTGCATCAAGAGCCAGGGGAGACTCCAGATTTTCCGTTATGGTAATAACAGAAATTTTCTTCTGTTTGCAGATGTCCATAATGGGCAGAAGTTCCTTTGTCTTTCCTCCGCGGGAAGCGAAAACCATTACGTCCCCTTCCTGCAAAAACCCGGTGGCACCATGTACCGCTTCTGCCGGGGAAATAAAGCGGGAGGGTTGTTCGATACAGCACAGAAGATGGGAAAAATGCTGACACATGATACCGGAATGGCCACAGCCGCAGGTGCCGATACGGGGGGCTTTCTGTAAGAGCGCAACCGCATCGGAAAAGGCCGTTTCGTCAAAATAATTCAGCATTTCAGTGAGGCATTCGCTTTCGATTTTATATGCGTTTTTAGCCGCCGCTAATGCTTCTTTTCTCATTTGTGCAGTTCGTCCCAGGCCTTTCTGAGATTATAAATCATTTCCTCCACCATTGCATACGGGTCGGCCGCCTTGAGGATACCGCTGGTGGAGCCGGTGGCCTGTGCGCCGAGTTTAATGGTGTTATAGACGTCCTGTCCGTTGGAAATACCGGCACCCTGAAGCACCATAATGTCAGGATTGATTTCGTTTACGGTTTTAATCGTATCCAGTACATAGTTGGAATCGCTGGTCTGGCCGGTGCCGATAAGCTCTGTGGGCTCAGCTACGATAAGGTTCGGACCCATTTTGGCAATGGCTTTGACGTCCTCTACCGTGTCGGCACAAACGATGGTACCCAGACCCACTTCGTCAGCGCGTTTGATTGTTTTTTCAATTTCTTCAAAAGAAATCGGCTTTTCTGCGTGGTTGAGCATAACGCCTACGGCTCCGGCCGCTTTCACGGCTTCGGGAAGAACACTTCCGAGACCGCGGCCTACGGGCAGGGAATCCATATGCTGGGCAAAAACAAGAATCCGCTCTGTGTTATCAGCCAGAAGCTTGATGTCGGTATACTGGGGCGTGACAATGATGTCCACATCATATTTCTGCGCCGTTTTGTCAATCACCTTTGCAAGAGCGAGCATTTCTTCGCCGTATAAATAAGCCTTCGGGCCGATTTCAAAGAAAGGCGGTTTGATCTGCAAACCTTTGTACATGGTCAGCACTCCTTTTGGTTTTGTTTTGTTACTGTTTTTGTTTCGTTTCGATTCATTCTTATTGTACCATGTTTTGCATCTGATGTCAATATAATTTTTATTTTTTCTGCCAAAAAAATGCGAGCGTATATTTTTTCTGAAAAAGTATTCTATCTATGCAGCTTTAAATGTGTATTTTTTCCAAAATAGCTTGACTTTATTTGACGGAATATGCTATACTGAAAATAGAAATCTGCGCAGTAATGCGCATAAAAAATTAAGGAGGAAAGAGAATGTTTTGTGAAAAGTGCGGAAAAGAAAATCCGGATAGTGCGAAGTTCTGCGAAGGCTGTGGCAGCGCAATGGAGACTGTAGAAGCACCGGCAGCAACGGCACCGGTTGCGCCGGAAGTGGAACCGATGGAGCCGGCGGCACCAAGCCCCATTGAAGCGGCCTTCGGGGGATTGAATAAGAAGTATTTTCTACCGATTGTCGGCGCGGTGGCTGTAGTCGTGGTTGTGGTCCTGCTTGCTGTTTGCGGCATGTTCAAGCCCGGCCCTGTAAAGGTTGTAGAAAAGTACCTGACCGGCACTACAAAGTACAATGCCAAGAAGGCGTATGAAGCGTTGGAGGCGTGCCCGTATATTAGCGGGGATAAGGACAAGGATGAAATTAAGGAAGAATTAGAAGATAAACAGGAATTCTACCATGATTTGAAAGTTGAACACAAGGAAAATGATATTAAGTTAAGCTTTAAAAAAGTCAGAAAAGTAGAAACCTATAAAAAAGACGAGGTGGATGAAATCGAGGACGCCCTGGATGAATATGGCTACGATGTAGATGAATATCCGCTGCAGGGTGTTGCTCGCGTGAAAGCACTGTACACGGAAATTGAGGACGGTGACAAGTACTCCGATACCCGCGAATACATCACAATTAAAGTGAAAGGCAAATGGTATGTAATGTACAGTTGGGACGAGAGTGATATTGACGATATTCTGGGCTAAAACCAGAAAACCGTGATAGGAGAAAAGTGAAATGGCAGATTTTTTAGATAAAATGATAGTGGGCATCAATAAGGGCGTGAGTTCCGTCAGTGAGGGTTCCCGGGCCATGGTGGAAAAGGCAAAAATCAATACGGCCATATCGGATGCCGAAAAAACGAAGGCGCAGCTTGCACAGCAGTTGGGAAGTCTGACCCATCAGGCACAGCAAAACGGCCTGGAGCTACCGGAAAACCTGCTGGCAGTCTGCGGGCAGATTACGGCCTGCAATGACCGGATTGCGGAACTTAAAAACCGGCTCAGCGAAATGGAGGCCGCGAAGGCGGCTGCACAAGTCCCTGCTCCCGAAGCGGTACCGACCGTACCTGTGTGTCCGTCCTGCGGTACAGCGGGGCGGCCCGGTGGAAAATTCTGTGCGAAATGCGGTACTGCGTTGCAGTAAATATGTAGCGCAACATTTGCTGTATTCTCTGGTAAAACGCGTGGTACTGTAACGAATACTACATCAGGAAAAACACTAAAATATGCACTCCGCCAAATGCGGAGTGCATATTCGTTCTTGTTTATTTATGCGGCTTGTTTTTATCTGTTTAGAATCAGCTTTGTCAGCTCTACCGGCTCCACGATTTTGCCATCTTTGTAAACACGCATATTGCCGGAAGCAATTTCGTCAATCAGAATAACCTCGTCGTTATTGTATCCGAACTCAAACTTGATATCCCAAAGGTCCAGGCCAATGGATTTCAGATCATCCGCGACAATTTTCGTGATTTTCAGTGTCTGTTCCTTCATGCTTTCAAACATGGCAGGCGTCATAACGCCCAGTGCTGCAAGTCCCTCGCCGGTAACCAGCGGATCCCCCTTCGCATCATTTTTGAAGGTACATTCCACATAGCCGCCGGGGAGCGCAGTACCGTCCTCGATATATTCGCCGTATCTGCGGATGAAGCTGCCTGTCGCAACGAGACGGCAGATAACCTCAAGCCCGTGACCAAAAACGGTTGCAGGAAGCACTTCCATAGTAGCGTCATCCACATTAGCATTGACATAGTGTGTCTTGATGCCCGCTTTTTTCAGGAGCTCAAAATAGTGAACAGAGGTTTCGAGATTTGCCTTGCCGATACCTTCGATTGTGAGACCTACACTGTTTTCTCCGGGATCAAATACGCCGTCTTTGCCTGTGCAGTCATCCTTGAACTTCAGCATAACATTGCCGTTGTCCAGCGAATAAACGTCTTTTGTTTTGCCTTCATAAATTTTTTTCATGAACAGCCACTCCTTTGTTTTTTATAAAATAACAATTATAATACATATTTTACCATATTTTTTTACATTTGTACAGTATTTTTTTTGAAAAAAACCGAAAAAATTCCGGATGCAATAAAACAAAACTCCGGCAGAATGTCCAAAAATGGAGTTTACGGGAGGAAAATGGGGACAAAGTCCTTCGCCTGAAGCGTTTGGGGTGAGACATGGCAAGTAAGACAATATATTCCTACGCCGTTTTCTGCAGCCCGGTGAAGCGCAAGGGCAAAAGAAGGATCGGTTTCTGTGTTCGGGGAAAAGCCGGCGGCCTGTTCCATCTGGGCAATGAAGAAAACGGCGGCCTCAAATCCCTCCTGAACGCAAGCTGTCAGCTCCCGAAGATGCTTCGTTCCACGGGCAGTGGGAGCATCAGGAAAGCAGACGATACCATCTTCTGCAATCAGCGTAACGCCTTTGACTTCAATAAAAATCTTTCGGGTTTCCGTTTCAATATAAAAATCAAAACGGGAATTTTTATATGTGGTTTCCGGCCGGAGTAGACGGATATTTCCAAAAAATCCACTTCTTTGTACCCATTCGCCGAACACAGCGTTTGGTGCACTGCTGTCAATATTGATAAGTGCACCGTCCCTTTCCACCGCAACCAAGTCATATTTCGTTTTCCGGAGCGGATTTAAAGAGGTTTCCACATACACTGCCGCACCCGGAACCAGAAGCTCGCGGAGGCGGCCCGTGTTTTTAACATGACACAGCTCGGCCTGCCCGTCTATTTCTATATGGGCAATAAACCGGTTCGGCCGGGCAATGAAGCGGCCCTTTTTTATGGCATGATAGAGCTTCATAACAGACAGGCTTTAAAAATGTCAATTTCGTCTGCCCGGGTAACAGGGAAGGGACAGATGGCTACATTTTTAGATTTTATTGTGTTTTCCGTCCAGTTTTCCAGCTCTTCTTTTGTAAAGGACTCGCCGCAGGGCAGAAGCTCCTGCAACGTCATGCAATACTCGCTAAGGGTACCGAAGCCGAGAGCAGACAGGGCAGAGTTTACCTTTTCGGGCAATACTTCGGCTGTACGCCGGAGATATTCACCGAGCAGAAGGCCGTTGGCCATGCCATGGGGAATATCTTTATAATAGGTCAGGGGATAGCCCATGGAATGGACAATGGTGGTCCCTGTCTGGGCAATTACAATGCCGCCAAGGGATGCCGCCCAGAGAAGGGCGGTGCAATCCTCTGTGGTAAGCCCGCCGTTTTTTAGCTTTGAAAGCCTGGGGCCGATAATGCGGAGACCTTCCAGGGCAATATAGTCTGTGGCGGCAGAAGCGCGGGTATCGGTAAAGCCCTCCAGAAGATGGCTCATGGCATCCACGGCCGTATTCCGGGCAACCTGCAGGGGTAACTTTACTGTATACCGTCCGTCCAGAAACGCGCTCTTGTAGAAAACGAGCGGCGAGGAAAAGCTTTGCTTGTTTTTGATGGAATGGAGGGTCAGAATGGAGTAGTGCGTGGTTTCGGAGCCGGTCCCGGCTGTAGTGGGAATGGCGGCCATGGGAAGCGGGGCATTCCGGAACGTACCCTTGAAAATGTCCATCATCTCAAAATCAGAGCCTTCAGCAGGCGGATTTGCGGCATAAACGGCGATGGCTTTGGCCGCGTCCAGCGGGGAGCCGCCGCCAATTCCGATAAGAAAATCCGCGCCGAACTCCCGGGCGGCACGTCCGCCGAGGACAGCCGATTCAATGGTGGGGTTATTCTCGATTTTATCATAGACCAGTGCCGGAATGCTTTTTTCCTGCAGTACGGCCAGCACGTCATCGAGTGCGCCGCTCTTTTTTCCGGAATGTGCTCCGGTGACAATCATGGCCCGCGAGCCAAGCACTAACGCTTCTGCGTTTTTCTGCACGGCGTTTTCTCCGGCATAGATTCTGGTGGGCATATAATATGTAAACATGGGGTTTCTCCTATCGTTCATATAGAATAATTGAGTCTGTACCGTCCGTTTCCATAAGGGAAACACGGACGATTTCTGTCTTGGATGTGGGAATGTTTTTCCCCACAAAGTCGGGACGGATAGGGAGTTCGCGGTGTCCGCGGTCCACCAGTGCCGCCAGTTTTATTTTTGCAGGTCTTCCGAAACGCATCAGGGCATCCAGTGCGGCACGCACGGTGCGGCCAGTAAACAGAACATCGTCGGTCAGAATGACCTCCCGTCCTGTAATGTCAAAGTCAATACTGCTTTCCGAAACCAGCGGTTCAGAACGCTCAGTCAGATCATCCCGGTATAGGGTGATGTCCAGAATTCCAACGGGCACGCGGAGGTTTTCAATCTGCTGAATGCATGTGGCCAGCCGCTCGGCAATGGGGACCCCACGGGTTTTGATGCCAATCAGACACAGCTTTTCCGGATTTTCGGTATTTTCCAGAATTTCATGGGCGATACGCTTAATGCTTCGGCCTAAAATATTTTCATCATATAAAAGAGATTTGAATTTCATGGTGTTCTCCAAAGCAGAAAGGGCTGTCTCCTGCGTACACAAAAGACAGCCCTGAAAATTTGTGGTTTTACTGTTCTTTTGCTTTACCCAGCATCAGGTTTGCGAGAATGCCGAGAATAAGCGCGGTGGCAATATTTGTGATTGTTACCTGACCGAAGGAGAGGGAAAGGCCGCCGATGCCGGCAATCAGAATAACACTGACAACAAACAGGTTACGGTTCTGTTCCAGGTCCACATTCTTAATCATCTTCAGACCGGATACGGCAATGAAGCCATACAGTGCCATGCAGACGCCGCCCATCACGCAGGAGGGAATGGTGTTTACAAAGGCAACAAAGGGTGCGATGCAGGAAATAAGAATTGCACCAATGGCGGCGGTGATGATCGTTGAAACAGAGGCGTTCTTTGTGATAGCAACGCAGCCAACGGATTCCCCGTAAGTTGTGTTGGGGCAGCCGCCGAAGATTGCACCGGCAACAGAACCGATACCGTCACCCAAAAGTGTTCTGTGCAGACCGGGATTTTCCAGGAGGTCCTGCTCGATAATGGTGCTCAGATTCTTATGGTCGGCAATGTGCTCGGCAAATACCACGAACGCAACGGGGACATATGCGGCGGCAATGGTACCGATGTATGCACCGTTTATTTCCCCGATGCCCTTAAAGGCTGTCAGGAAGGTAAACTCAGGCAGAGCGAAAATACTGCCCATATTGGCAAAAGCGGAAAAGTCAATAATCATAAGTGCAGGAATGTCAGCCGCTTTGCCGATGAAGTATAAAATGGTTGCAGAGAGATAGCCGGCAAGTATACCAATAATAAAAGGAATCAGCTTCAACATTTTCTTTCCGTAGGTGGCGCAGAGCATTGTAACGGCCAATGTGATAAGTCCGCAGATAAGAGCCACATAGGGAGAACCGGTTACGATATTTGTCTTCGTCAGATCGCCGATAGCATTTTTGGCAAGGGAAAGACCGATAATCGCAACGGTAGGCCCGATAACAACGGCGGGCATTAGTTTGTTAATCCATTTTACGCCTGCCAGTTTTACAATGATAGCAATCACAACGTATACAAGGCCTGCAAAAGCAGCACCGAGGAGAAGGCCCAGGTATCCGAGCTGCATACTGACACCGCCGGCGAAAGCCGCGGCCATGGAGCCGAGAAAGGCGAAAGAGCTTCCCAGAAAAACGGGGCTATTAGCCTTGGTGAACAATACATACACGAGTGTACCGATACCGGCACCGAAGAGTGCGGCGGCGGGCTGCATACCGTTACCGATAATAACAGGTACCACCAGCGTGGCGGCCATGATGGCCAGGAGCTGCTGCAGGGCAAAAATCAGCAGCTGTCCGAATTTGGGTTTGTCCTTGATTCCGTAGATGAGTTTCATTTGCGAATTCCTCCTTAGTTTTTTGAAAAAAATACCTTGTCCGTGCAAAAACAGACAAGGATAGCCTTTTCTCTTCTGTATGTACTCTTGCCGATGTCTCTGCATCGAATTAAAGATTTTTTTCTGATTTAACGATATTATAGCATATGTGTGGAAAAAAGTAAAGTATTTTTATGAAATTCTGTTAAAATCTTGCAAAACATGCCGGGAATCTGGTATAATTTAAGAAAAAAGGAGGCTGAAAAATGATTACAAGAAAGCAGGAAATACGGGGCGAAAACGATGCGAGCCAGAAGGGGCTGACACTGCATAGACTGGCGGCAGCACCGGATAAGCCTGAAAAAGTACGGATGTACGCACGGGCGATTCTGGCACCGGGAGGCGAAGTGTATTACCATAAACATGAAGGAGAAAGTGAAAGCTATTATATTCTTTCCGGCCGGGGGATTTACAGTGATAACGGTGTGGAATCGGAGGTTTTGCCGGGCGATATTACTTTTACCCCCAGTGGGAAAAGTCATGGGATAAAAAATGCAGGTGATGAAGACCTGCATTTCATGGCACTTATTATACTGGATTAGTTTTGCGTAAATTTTCGCCATAACGGCAGTGCCAGAAGGCAGAAAAGTGTGCTTAAAACCGAAATGATAATCCATGCGATGAAAACGGAGCTCCATCCACCGTAATGCTCGGCAAGAAAACCGTAGCCGAAATTGCCAAGGGTAACACCAAAGCTTGCGAAACCGTTGGTGATACTTGTAACGGTACCAATGCAGTTGTATTTTCTGAAAGCGGTGGGAAGCTCTACAATGGTAAGCTGGTTGATAGCATACATAGAGGTTGTACTTGTAACCAGAAGAAGGGTGACAAGCGCAATCGGCATTTTTCCTGTCATCAGCAAAAGGAAAAACTGCGGAATGGTTATGGCGAAAAAGAATATGCTTGCAAGTAAGGCATTGTTTTTCATTTTGCGCTGTACATAGGTGGCGAGAAAAACACCGCCAATATTGATGAGGGTGACAAGCAAAGCGATAAAGCTGGATGTACTGGCAGAAAGGCCGTAGCTGTCCATCATCATGGTCGGCACCCAGGATTTCACGCCGTTATCCAGCATACACCGCCCGATGACAGCAAAGAGAATAATGGCTAAACCGCTGGCGAAAAGAAGACGCAGAAGAGGTACTTTTGTACCTTCCTCTTTTTGAGCGTCGTTTTCGGTGGGCAATGCATCATACACAAGCTTGCGCTCTGCTTTTAGTGTGGCATAAAGCCAAAACACAAAAACAGCAACAAGAAGGACGGTGGAAAACCAGAACAGGCTTGGCCACGAGAAGCGCTTCAAAAGGAACATGGCAGAAAAATAGCTGAAAAAGGAACCGGCGGCAAGACAGAAGGAAATATACATTGCCGCTTTTTGACGATGCTCCTTTTTCAGTACCGTTGCAATGACTTTTAAGGTGGACGGCCAGACGGCAAACTGCAAAAGCCCGTTTACACTCCATGTGATGAGCATGGTGGTATAATTCCGGGAGATTGCCATAATAAAATTACAGAGAATGGCGGCGCAAAGGCCGAAATGCAGCATTCGCCAGGGACGGAATTTATCCGTAAGGCGGCTAAGGAATAGCTGTGCAATGCCGTAAACCAAATAAAAGGCCGCACTGATAATGCCTGCGGCAGATTTCGTGAATAAGCCTTCATCCACGATGGAGGCAATGGCGGCAGCATATGTATTCTTAGATAAACAAACAATCATGTAAACAAGCCAGAGACCAATAAACAAAAGATGGCTTGTTTTTTCATCCTTTAAATAGCCGTACATCAAAAGACACTTCCTTTTGCAACATCATAAGCTGGATGTCGGTAAGGAGGAATTGTCTCAAAACCGAATCTTCCTTATCGACTTCCAGCTTATTATAGTGTTTTCAAAAAGAAATGTCAATAGTTTTTAATAAATTCCGGCGGCATTTTTATTTAACGCAGAAACACCGCCGTTTGGGCGTTAGCTGACCTGTAAATCCAGCCGCAGCTTGTCGGCAATCAGGGCAATAAATTCGGAGTTTGTGGGCTTTCCCTTGTTATTGCTCACTGTGTAGCCGAACAGCCGGTAGAGCACCTCGTCATTTCCGCGCATACAGGCCACTTCAATGGCATGACGGATGGCCCGTTCTACCCGGGAGGGAGAGGTGTTGTGCCGTCCGGCGACTCTTGGATACAGCTGCTTTGTTATTGCGCCGATAAGCTGTGCGTCATCAATAGACATAATAATCGCGTCACGCAGATACTGATATCCTTTGATGTTGGCGGGGATGCCTACCGAGTGAATCGTGTCGGTCACGCTTCGTTCGATTGTTCTTCGCAGTGCCTCAGGGTCCGGCGTCTCCGGCTTTGCGGTATGGACAGGCACGGCCGGCGTACACACAGCCCGCAGGCGTTCTGCCAGTGTGGATGCTTCGACGGGCTTCAGCATACAGAATTCCGCGCCCGCCGCCGAGCACATCCGCATGGTGGTGTCCTGCATGGCCGCAGAAATCATGACGACAGCCGGGCGGACAGGAAGAGGCATACGCTTGATTTCGCATAGCGCGCTGATGCCGTCCATCTTTGGCATAACAATGTCCATCAGTACTAAATCGGGATGTAATTTTTCAGTCATTTGTACGGCTTCGGCACCGTCGCGGGCAATGCCTATGACGGAAAAGCCGGGAGCATTTTCCAATGTGTTTTTTAACAAGTCAATAAAGCTTGCGTCATCATCAGTAAGTAAGACCCGAATGGTATCTTTCATGACTCAAAACCTCCTGGAAATATTTTCCAATAATATTTTACAATATTTTGCATTTATTTGCAAGCTTTTTTTCATTTTTTGCGAAAAAAACCTCGTAAACTCCTTTTTTTCGGGGTTTACGAGGTCTGAATTTCGGGAAAAATCAATTTTTCAGGCTGTGCATGGGCGCGGGAATCCGTCCACCGCGGGCAATCATTTTACTGCAGCTGAAGGGATTGACGGGCATAACAGGGGCGGTGCCAAGCAGACCGCCGAAGTCCACGCTGTCTCCGACCTTCTTTCCGGGGGCCGGAATGATGCGGAGTGCCGTGGTCTTGGTATTCACAACGCCGAGGGCCACTTCGTCGGCCAGAATGCCGGAAATGGTTTCGGCGGAAGTGTCTCCGGGAACAGCCACCATGTCAATACCCACAGAGCAGACACAGGTCATGGCCTCCAGCTTTTCCAGCGAAAGTGCGCCGCATTTTACGGCTTCAATCATACCTGCATCCTCGCTGACCGGAATGAACGCGCCGCTAAGCCCCCCTACATAGGAGGAGGCCATTACGCCGCCCTTTTTCACTGCGTCGTTGAGAAGGGCCAGTGCCGCTGTCGTGCCGGGAGCACCACATTTTTCAAGACCGATTTCTTCTAATATATAAGCCACACTGTCACCAACCGCCGGCGTGGGTGCCAGAGAAAGGTCCACAATACCGAAGGGAACATCGAGCCGACGGGAGGCCTCTGTAGCTACTAACTGGCCCATGCGGGTAATCTTAAAGGCCGTTTTCTTTACGGTTTCGGCCACGGTACCGAGGTCCGCACCGCGTACTTTTTCGAGGGCGCATTTTACAACGCCCGGACCGCTTACGCCTACATTGATAACGCACTCCGGTTCGCCGGCTCCGTGAAATGCACCGGCCATGAAGGGATTGTCTTCCACAGCATTTGCAAAGACCACAAGCTTTGCACAGCCCATACCGCCGCTGTCGGCTGTTTTTTCGGCTGTTTCCTTAATAATACGTCCCATCCGTGCCACAGCGTCCATGTTGATGCCGGCTTTGGTAGAGGCCACATTTACGCTGGAACAAACCAACTTTGTCTCGGCCAGAGCTTCCGGGATGGATTCCAGAAACTGTTCCTCGCCGCCGGTAAAGCCCTTCTGTACGAGAGCAGAGTACCCGCCGATAAAGTTAATCCCTGTACCGGCTGCCGCCCGGTCGAGAGCACGGGCCAGGGGAAGATATGCACCTGAGGCCTGGCCGATGATGGAAATGGGAGTGACAGCAACACGTTTATTGATAATCGGAATCCCATATTCCTTTTCAATCGCCTGCCCGGTTTCCACTAATTTTCCGGCTTTCTTCATAATTTTGTCGTACACTGCATCGGCAGTGCGGCCGGCGTCGCTGTGAATACAGTCAAGCAGAGAAATACCCATGGTGACAGTTCGGATATCCAGATGCTCCTGCCGTATCATGGAAATGGTTTCTATAATTTCAGATGTGTTAATCAAAACGCCGCCCCCTTATATTCTGTGCATGGAGTTAAAGAGATCTGCATGCTGTACAGTGACGGAAACACCTAAGTTTTTCCCCACAGCCTCCATTTCTTCCTCTATCTCGGCAAGGGTCTTGCGGCTTCCGGAAATGTCTGCCAGCATAATCATGGTAAAGATGTCCTGCATAATCGTTTGGCTGATATCCAGAATGTTGATGTTGTTTCGGGCGAGAGCGGCCGTTACATCGGCAATAATGCCAACCCGGTCACAACCCAGAACTGTAATAATTGCTTTCATAGAAAATGCCCCTTTCTTTGGTGGATATTCTACCAGAAAAAGGGACATTTGTCAAGTGTTCGCGAAACATAAGGTAAAAAATGCCGGAGATTACATTTTTTTAATAACACCGCATCCGATTTTTTCTCCGGCACCGCCGGCGGGCTGTGTGCGGAAATCATCGGGAAGGGCATGGATGACCACGGTTTTTTCAAGGATTTCCGGAAGTGTGAAGCGGTTGGAGAGAACGGCCATATAAGCCCGGCCGCCGGCAGAGAGAAGCGGCGGCAAATCTCCGGCGTGTAAAGGGTGCTGTGTGCCGGTGGGATTTAAATGGGGACCGGTATCGGAAAAACTTTCCCCGCCGCAGTCCTCGCCTGCATGAATATGGAGAGCAAAAAAGCCGGTTTCGCTGTCCGCCGGCAGACCTGACACTTCAAATTCCATCAGAACACCTGTCGGCCGTACGTAAAAGAGTGCTTTCCCGCGTAGGTCCGGAAAAGCGGGATTGCCCGATATATGCGCTGCCGCGCCCGGCGCACCGAAAATTTTGTACATAGTATCACCTCAATACAGAATATGTCCATAGCGGTCCGCGTGTGAAAAAAACGAAAAACTCTTGACAACGGTGACGGTTTTCTATATAATATCTTTATTGTTTTATATAGGCGAAAGGATGATTTCCATGAGCAAAACAAGGATACCCGCAGGCTATCGGGACACCCTCGGTCTGTTTGATACCCAGATTGCCATTGGCATGATTAAAAGAAATTTTGAAGATAAGCTTTCGGCGGCACTGAATCTGCGCCGCGTTTCCGCTCCGCTTTTTGTGGAACCTGCAACGGGGCTGAATGATGACCTCAGCGGTACGGAACGGGCCGTTCGCTTCGATGTGCCGGAAACCGGCCGGGATGCGGTGGTTGTCCATTCTCTGGCAAAGTGGAAGCGTATGGCACTGTATACATACGGTTTTGCGCCGGGCATGGGCCTGTATACCGATATGAATGCTATCCGGCGAGACGAAACGATGGATAATCTCCATTCTATCTATGTGGACCAATGGGATTGGGAAAAGGTTATTTCCAGGGAGGACCGCACTGCTGAATACCTGATAAAAACTGTGGAGACGATTGTAGGTGCCCTGTGCGACACGCTGGACGAGATTAAAAAGGTTTATCCGGCGGTGACGACAGAGCTTTCGCGAAAGGTTACCTTTATTACTACAGAAGAGCTACTGAAGCTGTACCCCGACAAAACGCCGAAGGAACGGGAAAACGCCTTTGTGAAAGAGCATAAATGTGTGTTTCTTATGCAGATTGGTGATGTGCTGTCAAACGGGGAAAAGCACGATGGCCGCGCACCGGATTATGATGACTGGACTTTAAACGGTGATATTCTTTGCTGGAACGAGGTGCTGGACTGTGCCTTTGAGATTTCCTCCATGGGGATTCGCGTGGACAGCGCGGCACTGGATGCACAGCTGAAAAAATCCGGCTGTGACGACCGGCGGAGCTTTATGTTCCACAAGCTTCTCCTGGACGGGACACTTCCCCTTACTATAGGGGGCGGCATCGGTCAGTCGAGAGTGTGTATGCTTCTGCTTGGCAAGGCGCATGTAGGGCAGGTGCAGGTGTCCGTTTGGGATGATGACACAATGGAGATGTGCAGAAGGGCAGGTATTATCCTTCTGTAGACGAATAAAAGAGAAAGGGTGGCAGGACGTTTTTCGTCCTTGTTGCCCTTTCTCTTTTGCTAATGCCCGGAAATTTTTATTTTTTTTCCTGTAAGGCTTGACTTTTTTGAGAGATTATTGTATAATCGGAATCAAATGGACATTTTTCGGCAAACGTCAAAAGCCGGAATAAAAATTACACAGGAGGTATTTTTCATGAAAGTACAATTTACAGAAACCGTACTGCGTGACGCGAATCAATCCCTGATTGCAACACGTCTGCCCTTTGAAAAGTTTGAGCCGATTCTGGAAACAATGGAAAAGGCTGGCTTTTATTCGGTAGAGTGCTGGGGCGGGGCTACTTTTGATTCCTGTCTGCGGTATCTTGACGAGGACCCGTGGGAGAGACTGCGCAAGATTAAGGAGAAAATGCCCACTACCAAGCTGCAGATGCTGCTCCGAGGTCAGAATCTTTTGGGGTACAAGCACTATCCCGATGACGTTGTGAAGAAATTCGTACAGCATTCTGTTTCCAACGGTATTGATATTATCCGTATTTTTGACGCACTGAACGACCTTCGCAATATCAAAGTTGCCGTGGAAGAAACAAATCGCTGCGGTGCACATGCTTCCGGTGCCATTTCTTACACCACCAGCCCCGTGCATACTCTGGAAAACTATGCAAAGCTGGCGAAGGAAATGGAAAATATGGGAGTTGGCTCTATCTGCGTTAAGGATATGGCCGGCGTTATGAGCCCGAAGGAAGCGTATGACCTGGTAAAGGCCATTAAAGAAACCGTAAAAATCCCGGTTGTGGTACACACCCACAGCACAACAGGCCTTGCGTTTATGACCTATCTGAAGGCAATCGAAGCGGGTGCAGATGTAATTGATACTGCAATTTCCTGCTTCTCCGGCGGTACAAGTCAGCCCGCCACGGAAACGCTGGTTTACGCCCTCCGTCAGCTTGGCTATGAAGTGGATGTAAACGATAAGCTGCTGCTTGAAATCAATGATTTCTTTAAGCCCATCCGTGCAGAGTTCCTGGAAAACGGCACGTTGGAGCCCACGGTGCTGGCCACCGATACAAACGCACTGAATTATCAGATTCCCGGCGGTATGTTGTCTAACCTGATTTCCCAGCTGAAGGCGCAGAATGCACTGGACCGTCTCGAAGAGGTACTGGTGGAAACTCCGAAGGTAAGAAAAGACCTGGGGTATCCGCCGCTGGTAACTCCCATGAGCCAGATGGTTGGTGTACAGGCTGCTACTAACGTGCTTATCGGCGAACGGTATAAGAACATCAGTAAGGAAGTCAAGGCGTATCTCCGCGGTGAGTACGGCCAGGCTCCCGGCGTGGTGGATGCAGAACTGACAAAGAAGGCTCTTGGCGACGAAAAGCCCGTTACCTGCCGCTTTGCAGACACACTGGAGGATGCGTTTGAAGCCACGAAAAAGGAACTGGGCGACCGCGCAAAGAGTGATGAAGATGTGCTTTCCTACATTGCATTCCCGCAGGTTACGGAGAAGTTCTTTGAAAAGCGGGAAGCAAAGATTGAAAACCGTGTCAAATACACGATTGAAGCAATGTAAGCACAAAGCACAGAAAGGAAGTTTACTATGGAATTATTATCGACCCTTATCAATTCCGTTATCGGTATGGCAGTTGTGTTCGCCGTTCTGATTCTTCTCATGGTCATTATTTCGATTATGTCGAAGGTTATGAAGAAAAAACCCGCCGAAGTACAGGCCCCGGCTCCGGCAGCACAGGCGGTCCCCGCGGCAAATACGCCGGCCCCCGGTAGCTGCGGTGAAGTCAAGCTTTTTGATGTACCGGATAAGATCGCGGCACAGCTGATGGCCATTACAGCCGAGCAGCTGGGTGCACCGCTGAACACACTGCGCTTTATTTCGATTAAAGAAGTGAAATAACAGAAAGGAAGAAATAAAAATGAGTAAATACAAGGTTACGTTAAACGGTAAAACATATGAAATTGAGGTAAAGCAGGGTGAAGCTATTGTGGCTGCAGAATATGCGGCCGCGGCTCCTGCCGCAGCCCCCGCACCTGCAGCAGCTCCGGCTCCGGCCGCGGCTCCTGCCGCAGCTCCTGCACCTGCTGCAGCTCCGGCAGTCACAGGCGGCGGTGAGGTTGTTTCTTCTCCGCTTCCGGGTACTGTTCTGGATATTAAGGTTCAGGCCGGCAGCACCGTGCAGAAGGGACAGCTCGTTGCAATTATCGAAGCTATGAAAATGGAGAACGAAATTCTTGCACCGAAGGACGGCACAGTTTCGCAGGTTGTTGCATCTAAGGGCGCAACCGTTGAAAGCGGTGCACCTCTGCTTGTTATAGCATAGGGAGGCGTTTGAAATGAACATCTTAGAAACATTGACAAAGTTGTGGGAGACCTCCGGTATTGCACAAATTGTAACGGGTTTTACCGGTAATGGCGTTTTACAGCTTGTTATGATTGTTCTGGCCTGTGTACTTCTGTATCTTGGCATTGTGAAGAAGTTTGAGCCGCTCCTTCTCGTAGGGATTGCGTTCGGCATGCTTCTTACCAACCTGCCGCTTTCCGGGGTGTTTAATCCAGAATACTGGAATACGGCGGGGGATATCAATTACGGTGAAGTTCTGCGTCATGGCGGACTTTTGGATATCCTTTATATTGGTGTTAAAACGGGACTGTATCCGTCACTGATTTTCCTCGGTGTCGGGGCAATGACCGACTTCGGTCCCATGATTGCGAACCCCAAGTCCATGCTGATGGGTGCGGGTGCACAGTTCGGTATTTACTTTGCATTGGTTGTGGCTATACTTCTCGGCTTCGATCCGCAGGCCGCTGCCTCTATCGGTATTATCGGCGGTGCTGACGGACCGACGGCGATCTGGCTTACCAAAACCTTAAAGCCGGAGATGCTGGCACCGATTGCTATCGCGGCATACTCCTATATGGCACTCATACCGCTCATTCAGCCCCCGATTATGAAGCTGATGACAACGAAAAAAGAACGGGAAATTAAAATGGAACAGCTCCGTCCTGTTTCCAAAACGGAAAAAATCGTTTTCCCGATTATGGTTACAATTGTGACCTGTCTGGTTCTGCCTTCTGTGGCACCGCTTCTTGGCTGTCTCATGCTGGGTAACCTCCTGAAGGAGTGCGGCGTTACGGAACGCCTTTCTGATACGGTGCAGAATAACCTGATGAACATCGTTACAATTTTCCTGAGCATTTCGGTGGGTGCGACGGCACGGTATGATACGTTCCTGCAGCTGGATACTCTGAAGATTATTGTTCTCGGTCTTATGGCCTTCTGCTTCGCCACCTTTGGCGGCCTTTTAATCGGTAAGATTATGTGCAAGCTGTCGGGCGGTAAGATTAACCCCCTCATCGGCTCTGCCGGTGTTTCCGCGGTTCCTATGGCGGCGCGCGTTTCTCAGATGGTAGGCCAGAAGGCGAATCCGTCTAACTTCCTGCTCATGCACGCTATGGGCCCGAATGTTGCCGGTGTTATCGGCTCGGCTGTTGCGGCCGGCTTCCTCCTGGCGGTATTTGGCTAAAACACAAAAACCGGTGTCCTTTTTGCGGCACCGGTTGTTTGTATAAAAGGAAAATGCGCGTTGCGTATAAAGCCCTCCTGAAGAGTACAGAAGGAGGGCTTCGTATATAGTTTCCGATTTGAAAGGGGAGGAGTTTTTGAATCTATTACATACATTTCCGGCAGAAAAATGTGCCTGCGGCAAAGAACACCGGGCAGGTGTGCGGGAGGTTTTTTCCGGAAGCGGCGCCGTGGAAAAGCTGCCGGAATGTCTTCGCACTCTGGATGCAAAAAGCGTTTTTCTACTGGCAGACCCGAACACGTTCCGGGCCGCCGGGGAAACGGTGCAACGTCTTCTGGAAAAAGAAGGGATTCTTTGCAAAAGCTACATTTTACCTGCGGAAAAACCGGAGCCGGATGAGCAGAATGTAGGCAGTGCTGTGATGCATTTTGACCGGAATACAGATGCCGTTGTGGCCGTCGGGTCCGGCGTAGTGAATGATATCGGGAAAATACTGGCCCACATGGCGGCAAAACCGTATGTGATTGTGGCTACAGCCCCTTCTATGGACGGATACGCCTCGGCCACTTCTTCCATGTCCAGGGATGGACTGAAGATTTCGCTTCCCACAAAGTGCGCCGATGTTATCATCGGCGATACGGATATCCTTTGCCGGGCACCGGAGGAACTGCTGCAGGCGGGTCTCGGTGACATGCTGGCCAAATACGTCAGCATCTGTGAATGGAGAATTTCGCATCTTGTTACGGGCGAATATTACTGTGAGCGGGTGGCAGACCTGGTGCGGCAGGCACTTCGTCGTTGTGTGGAAAACGCCGGTGGACTTCTGCGGCGGGAACCGGCAGCCGTGGAGGCTGTTTTTGAGGGGCTGGTGCTGGGCGGCATTGCCATGGCATATGCGGGCACGTCACGTCCTGCGTCCGGCGTGGAGCATTATATTTCCCATATCTGGGATATGCGTGGACTGGAGTTCGGTACCAAGGTGGATTTGCACGGCCGGCAGTGTGCCGTCGGGACGCTTCTGGCTGCGAGGGAGTATGCCCGTTTGCAAACTCTGCGTCCGAACAGGGAAAAGGCCCTGGCCCATGCCCGAAAATTTTCCTTCCCTATATGGAGCGAAACGTTGCGGTTATTTTTGAGACGGGGCGCGGAAACGATGATTGCCCAGGAGGAAAAGGACAAAAAATATGACCCCGTACTGCACCGGCAAAGAATAGAGAACATTCTGGAAAACTGGGATAAAATACTGGAAATTGTCAAAGAGGAAATTCCGGCACCGGAAACGCTGGAGGCACTTTTTGATAAAACAGGGATGCCCAAAACACCGGGGGAGCTCGGCATTTCCGATGCAATTACCGATATGGCATTTGCCGCCACAAAGGATATCCGGGATAAATATGTTCTTTCCCGTCTTTTATGGGATTTGGGTGAAGGAGAAAGCAGAAAGGATATATAGTTCTCATCCGAACGGAAAAAGCGAGGTTGAAAAGTACATACACGGGCTGTTCCCCAGATGGGGTATCCGGTGGTTTATAGGTCTCGTTAAAAATATTTACCCCTTGAATTGGAAGTCTCCTGCCGACTATATTCGAGCCTTCCTTGAAACGGGAGAAATTTTTTGAGGAATTTTGTAACACAGCATTGACAAACCTACAAGTTAAAATTTCCGTATATCTTTATAATCCATTGACACAGTCGGAAAAATAAGTTATACTTAATTTTGTACTTGAAGGTAGGTTTGACAAGAACACGGAGTATTCCGGAAAAACAACGTAATACATAGGCGGGGTATGATGGTAGAAGTAGTTGCGGCCCTTATATGGGATAAAGACAAATTTATGATATGTCAGCGACCTGCAAGCAAAGCGAGAGCATTGCTTTGGGAGTTTGTTGGCGGTAAAGCTGAATCAGGGGAGACAAAGGAACAGGCACTCGTGCGCGAATGCCGGGAAGAACTTGCCGTTACGGTGTCTGTCGGCGAAGTGTTTATGGATGTTGTGCATGCGTATCCGGACATTACAGTGCATCTGACCTTATTCAATGCAACCATTGCTGAAGGGGTGCCGCAAAAACTTGAACATAACGATATACAATGGATAACAGCATCGGAAATTGACAATTTTGATTTTTGTCCGGCAGATACGGAAATACTGGAAAGATTAAAACAGGAATGTAGTAAATAAAAGCGAACTGGTTACAATAAGTAAAAGGAATCACGAGGTGCGAAAATGAAAGTTGTTATTGTTGGCGGCGTTGCAGGTGGCGCAACGGCTGCGGCGAGACTGAGACGTCTTGATGAAAAAGCTGAAATTATCATTTTTGAAAGAAGCGGCTATGTTTCTTATGCAAACTGCGGACTTCCCTACTATATCGGCGGAGAAATAGATAATAAAGAAGATTTATTTTTGCAGACACCCGAGGGCTTTAGAAAAAGATTTAAAATTGATGTAAAAACGCTCCACGAGGTAACGAAAATAAACCGCGACAGGAAAACCGTTACAGTTTTGAACAAGAAAAACGGAAGCGTGTTCGAGGAAAGCTACGATAAGCTCATTTTATCTCCCGGCGCAAAGCCGTTCATGCCCGATTTCTGCAAAGGGGAATCCAGAAATGTTTTTACGCTCCGCACGGTTGAGGATACGCTTAAAATCCGTGAATACACAGATAATACCCCCATCCGGACGGCCGTTATCATCGGCGGCGGTTTTATAGGACTCGAAATGGCAGAAAATCTGAAAAAACGCGGAATAGATGTCACTGTGCTGCAAAAAAGCAAGCATCTTTTGAATACGGTTGATGAGGATATGGCATCGTTTGTTCACGCAAAATTGAAAGCAGAGGGAATAAAAATTCTTTTTGGTGCAGATGTGAAAAGTATAGATAATGGCACTGTTATTACCAACTGTGCCCAAATTTACGCTGATATGATACTTGTTTCCGTCGGTGTTACACCTGAAAACACACTTGCAAAGGAAGCGGGACTCAAACTCGGTGTAAAAGGTGCGATTTGTGTGACAGACCATATGCAAACCTCTGACGCAGATATTTATGCAGTTGGCGATGCAGTAGAAATTACAAACTTTATTTCAAAGGATAAAGCGGTGATAACGCTGGCAGGTCCTGCCAATAAGCAAGGCCGTATTGCGGCAGACAACATTTGCGGGAGTAACAGCACTTATAAAGGTACGCAAGGTGCATCGGTTATAAAACTTTTTGATATGACCGTTGCCTCTACGGGAATGACCGAGGCACAGCTTAAAACAAGCGGCATTTCCTATGAGAAGGTCATTCTTTCGCCGCTGTCCCATGCAGGGTATTATCCCGGTGCAACCGTTATGACGCTCAAGGTGATTTATGAAAAAGAGACTTTCCGAATCCTCGGTGCACAGTGCGTGGGGTTTGAGGGGGTTGAAAAGAGAATCGATGTAATTGCCACTGCAATTTTTGCAGGAATTCCTGCAGATGCGTTAAAAGAGCTTGAACTGACCTATGCACCGCCGTATTCTTCTGCAAAGGACCCGGTAAACATAGCCGGGTTTATTATAGACAATGTTAAAAAAGGCTTTGTCAAGCACTTTTATTATGAAGATGTTGCCGAACTTCAGAAGCGGAATGACGTCACTCTGCTTGACACAAGGACAGTGCAAGAATATATGCGCGGTCACGCCGGGGGCTTTACCAATATTCCGCTTGACGAGCTGCGCCAGCGCCTTTCTGAGCTTGATACGGAAAAGCCCGTATATGTGATGTGCCAGAGCGGACTCAGGAGCTATCTTGCAACAAGAATACTGATGCAAAATGGTTTTGACGCCTATAATTTTGCAGGCGGATACAGGCTTTACGGCTCGATGTACTATGATGAAGCCGCATCAAAAAGAGCATACGACTGCGGAATGGAGAATTAAATGTTAAATAAATTATTGAAAAGTGTATTAGATCAGGACACAGCCCCTGTGGTTGTTTGTGATATAGATGATATCGTTGTATATATGAACCCCTCGTCGATAGAGCATTATCATAAAGATTTGACTGGCAGAAGTATAAAAGACTGCCATCCGCCAAAGGCTAATGAAATGATTGACAAGGTGGTTGCGTGGTTTCGCGAAAGCAAGGACAACAATATCATATACACCTATCGAAATGATGAGGAAAACAAAGATGTTTATATGGTTGCTCTTCGTGATGATGACAAAAACTTAATCGGCTATTATGAAAAGCACGAATACAGAAACAGAGAAACAACAGGGCTTTATCAGCCAAAGAAATAATTTTAAGAAGGAGACAAAACACTATGAAAATTGCAGTAACTTACGAAAACGGAGAAATCTTTGGGCATTTTGGTCACACAAAACAGTTTAAGGTATATGAGGCTGAAAACGGAAAGATACTTTCTTCTGAAGTAATTGATACAAACGGCAGCGGACATGGAGCACTTGCAGGTATGCTCTCTTGCCTCGGTATTGACGTGCTTATCTGTGGCGGTATTGGCGGAGGTGCACAGATGGCTCTCGCTCAGGCAGGAATTAAATTATTCGGTGGTGTATGCGGCAATGCAGACAAAGCGGTGGAGGCTTACCTTAACGATGCTCTCCAATACGACCCTGATGCAAAATGCGACCACCACGACCATGAGCACGGCGAAGGTCACACTTGTGGCGAACACGGGTGCGGCGGAAACTGCCACGGGCATAATTAATGGTTTTATAAAAGAGGTACAAAATGAGAACAAGACAAGAAGTGATCGATTTTTGCCTATCGTTTAATGACACATGCGAAGATTATCCCTTTCATGACGTTAACTGGACCATAATGCGTCATAAGGGCAATCAAAAGATGTTTGCGGCTATCTATGAGCGAACGGGCAACATCTGGATCAATGTCAAATGTGACCCCGACTTTACATATATATGGAGAAGCACTTATGCTGCAGTCATACCTGCGTATCATATGAACAAATGGCATTGGAATTCCATCATTCTTGACGGCACAGTTCCGACCGGCGAAATTAAAAATATGATTGGCAACAGTTATGAATTAACCAAACCCAAAAGAAAAGGAAAATAATTTTGATTGAATTTATTTGTTACCCTAAATGTACAACATGTCAGAAAGCAAAAAAATAGCTCGACGAGGTAAATAATATTTTTTGAAATTAGTCAAGTGAAAATGAGTAATTTACACTTGACTAATTTGTTTGTGTCAACGAATAAAAAGCATAGCCGGTCACTTTCGGGAGAGGTAGGAATGCTTTTTATACAAAAATGTAAAATACACTTGACATTTCAAAGGTATGATGCTATAATAAAAATGTAAAGTCGGCTATACATTTCTCAAACAAGGAGGATATGCGTGAAAAATAAAATAAAAGAACACAGAAAGATGCGGAAGCTAACGCAGGACGATTTGGCAAAAGCGGTTGATGTCACAAGGCAGACTATTATCTCTCTTGAAAATGGGAAATACATAGCTTCACTTCAGCTTGCTCACAGGTTAGCAAAGTTTTTTGATACGGAAATTGAAAAGTTATTTATCTTTGAGGAGGACGAAATATGAATTTCAAAAACAAACTGAAAACAAGACTATATTATGGCATTATCTGCATTGTGCTTGGTGTAATAATGATCATTGGAGTGACTGCAACTAAATCCGAAAATGAATATGTTTCAGCTTTCGGATTTGCTTTAGCAATGGTAGGTGTAGCACGCATTATACAATATTTGAAAATTACTAAAGATGAGGATAGTATTAAAAAACAAAAAATTAACGAAACGGATGAAAGAAATCTATCCATTATACAAAAAGCAAAAAGTGCAACATTTTCTATATACCTTTTAATCAGTTGCACAGTTGTAATTATTACAGTGCTAATGGATATGCCTGATGTTGCAAAATGGATTGGATATTCTCAATTTGTCCTTGTAATTATTTATTGGATTTGCTACTTTATATATCAGAAAAAATCATAATCTATATAAGCATTTAATGTTTTGTCAAAAAATTTGAATTTGATGAGGTGATTTAGATGGTGGATATTACCGCTTGGATGAATGACTTTTTACAGAAGTTAAATCATACATTTGGAAATCGTGTGTGGTTTGTCGGTTTGCAAGGCAGTTATGGTCGTGGCGAAGCAACAGAAACAAGCGATATTGATGTTGTTGTAATTCTGGATGAATTATCTGCTATGGACATTCAAACTTATAATAACATGCTGGACACCATGTCTCATAGGGAACTTATTTGTGGTTTCCTTTCAGGAAAAAAGGAAATTATGAATTGGGAGCCATCTGATCTATTTCAGTTTTACCATGACACAACACCGATTAAGGGAAGTCTTGATGAAGTTCTAACTGTTGTTGACGAAAGTGCTGTGAACAGGGCAATCAAAATTGGTGCCTGCAATATCTTTCACGGGTGTATTCACAATATGCTCCATGAAAAAAACGAAGATATTTTGAGAGGTCTATATAAATCTGCCTCTTTCGTTGTACAGGCAATTGTCTTTAAGCAGACCGGAAACTATATTAAACATCAAGAAGAATTGCTCACGGTTGCAACACATAACGAACAA
>JAFSAU010000038.1 GCA_017442155.1 Clostridia bacterium
GAGGAAAAGCAAGGAACCATAGCGGATATTTTACCGAACAGGTAAAATGAAGCGGGGTGGACTTTGCTTTGACGACGTACAGCTTCGGGTAACCCAAAGCTTACACTTTGGCTCAGTTTGTCCGTTCTGAAGCATTTTTTCCTATCCCCAAGGGGTGTAAAATAATTTTTGAGAATTATTTTACACCCCCTTTTTCGTAGTCCTGTATTATTTTCGTTTACATATTACCTTCTTCCGCGATATTTTCCAATGCAACGCGCACGGCCTCCACAACAAAAGCAGTAAAAGTACAGTTTTCCCCCTCAATGGCTTTTTCTACCTTTTCAATTACGTCATTCGGGAAACGGATGCACTTGTTTGTTGTTGGCGGAATGCTTGGTATTTTGAATTTTTTCATACAATCACCTCTGCAATACAATTATATATAAAAATTTTTTTCTTGTATGCATAACAAATGTATTGCAACTTACAAAAAAGTATGCTATACTATAAACAAATAATTATTTTTGAAGGTAATTAAAAATGAAAAAACTATTAATCGGAGCAGTTTCTCTTATATTGTCGCTGTCATTGGTGGCGTGCGGTAATGGGGGAGCATCAGAAAAAACTAATGTAGGAGCAACATTAGAGGCATTTGATACAGGAGCAACCATTGAGAGAACAGTGCTTTATGATGAAAACGGCATTAAAATTACTGCAAATGAATTGACATACAGTAGTTTTTCGGCAGAACTTTCGGTTACTATGGAAAACAACAGTGAAAAGGATTTAACAATTATGTACGGGACATCAAGCTGTCCTAATGCAGTAAACGGATGTATGATTTCGGACGGCTATCTACATTGCGAAGTTACTGCGGGGCAAACAAAAACAGAGGAAGTTTCGTTTAGTTTTATTTCACTTAATACATATGGGATTACTTCTATAGCTGATATAGAGGTAGGCTTTGATATCAGCAATGATGAGATGGATTCTTTATATACAGGAACAGTAAAGATTAAGACATCTGCTTCAAATACATATGATTATAGTGAAAATCGATATCAAAAAATCATAAAAAACGGTGCTTTTGCAAATGAGTTTGATTGCAAAGTTAATTATTTCTCCGAAAACAGGCTTTATGAAAAATACAATATTTGCATAACATCCGCAGCAGCAATAACAAAGTCAGATGGAAAACCCGCTCTTTTGCTTGAAATTGACAACGGATCCAGTGGTCGCGTTTTTGCCAACATAAAAGAAGTGTATTTAAATAATCATTTGGTTTACGAATCACTTTGGTCAAGTGATGGCATTAATGCAAACAATAAATATGTTGAAACAATACTGTTATCTAATTTAGCCGAAAAATACCAGGGTGATTTTGCGGATATAGCAGAAGTTTCCGAGATTTCCTTTACCTTTACCGTTGGAGAAAGCTGGTGGGAACCGGCTGATTCGGAAAAAATCACTATTTCTTTGCCTAAAATAGTAATACCTGAAAAAACCGAATAAAACTTATAAAAACGGAATCGAAAACAGAAGTGGGGATGTAAAATAATTTTTGAGATTTTACATCCCCATACATTTTTGCTCGGAAAACAGATTTATTCCCGTGGTGGGGTATACCCTGCACTTTTCCGCATAACAAGCACGGGCTGCATCTGCCGGTGCAAAAGGGCTGCCCCTGCCGCCGGGACAATATTCTGCATGTCTGCCACCAGGGACGTAGGCTTACGGTCCGGGTCATCCTGCCCGAAGGGTACGAAAAAGATGTTTTTCGTATTCAGCAGATGCCCTATATTCTTCGCGGCACCGGAGAGGCCGTCATTTGTAGAAACGGCCAGGAGGACAGGCCGTGCATTCCGGAGATGTGCCTTGACAGCCATTGTGACTGATGTATCCGTTACGCCGCCGGCAATTTTTGCCAGTGTGTTACCGGTGCAGGGAGCCACAATCAGAATGTCCAGAAGCTTTCCGGGGCCGATAGGCTCCGCTTTTTCCACTGTGGTGATAATCTCGGCTTCTGTGAGGGCTTCAATTCGCCGCCGGAAGGATTCGGCTGTACCGAATCGGGTGTCGGTTGTGGCGGCGGCTGTGCTCATAATCGGCACAATCCGGGCCCCTGCAAGCTTTAAATTTTCCATTTCGGGTAAAACCGCGCTGAAGGTACAGAAAGAGCCGGTCAGCGCGAAACCGGCTGTGATGCCGGATAAATCCATTGCGTTTAATTCCTTTCACTGAGTATGCCTTGTACAGTGTCACATAAAATTTTTCCGGCTGTGACCGGAGCCACCTTGCCGGGGAGAGAAAGCGCATGGATGGTTTTTACGCCAAAGGCACGGGCCGCTTCGGTATCCACACCGCCGGGTAGAGATGCCAGGTCTATCACCAGTGCATCCGGTGAGAGAGCGGACAGCACAGAGGCGTCCAGCACCCGTTCCGGTACGGTGTTGAAAATTACATCAAAATTCCGGACTGCGCGGGTAATTGCACCGGTTTCCACCGATTCGTACCCCAGCATCCGGGCGCGGGCAAAGTCTGCCGCCCGGCGGGCCGAAACGGTCACCTGTGCGCCCAACGCGGCAAGAATATGGGCCAGATATTTGCCAATCCGGCCGAAGCCGACAACAAGACAGCGGGCTTTCCAGAGTGTAATGGGGAGTTCCCGCATGGCAATTTCCAGAGCACCCTCTGCCGTAGGTACCGCATTGAGAAGCGACAGTTCTTCTCTGGAAAAATAGTCGATGAGCTTAAGCCCCGCCGTCCGGCACTTTTCAGTAAGCACCGCGCCCGGAATGCCGCAAAGGAGCACAGTGCCGGGCTTTGCGGCTTCCATAATGCCATCTATAGGCAGAAGTCCGCTATAGCTTGGGGCAAATACCGTTTCCCCGTCCCGGGTGGCCGGTACGCCTAAAATAACGGCATCTGCTTCCTGCACGCCTTCCGTCAGAAGCCGCACAGGTATGCCCTCTGCCGATATTCCGAGGCCGGTAACAGACTCGCCCCGGCGCAGTAATTCCTCTGCCATGTATCCAATACGGCTATCGCCGCCAATTACAAATAGCTTCATCCTTATTCCGCCTTTCCAAATGCAATCTCTTCCCTTTCATACTATGCAGGAGAGGGGGAATGTGTGTCGGGACGAAGAAAGGAAGGACAGCAACAAAAAAGAGGTGCAAAAAACATGCTTTTTTACACCTCGCTTTCACACTTCCTCCGTTTTTTACGGCTCGTAAATAAGTGTGCCATACATATCGTACACTTTATAGCCGGGTTTTGCATCCGCAGCATTCTTTGCATTTTCAAATTCGGCATAGGCACCAATCTGCCCCGCCGCATCCTCGGCGGAAGGACGAACGCGATAGCGCACATCCGCGTTATGCGTTGCACTTTGCGTCAGCAGCTGCGATTCCCAGTAGGTAAAGTCCGGGTGGGCTTCTGCACTTTCATAGACCTCTTCTGCCGGAGCAGGCGAGTATATCCAGCGCACAAGCCGGCCGTTATCGAAGTAAAAACGGTGCTCGGTGGTACCATAATAAGAGAAAACAAAATAAAGACTGCCGTTATCGTAATAGTAGGAATCCCCACCACCGCCCGCATTCGGCGTATCCACCCGGGCGAGGGTTCCGGCGGGGCAGAAGTACTTTTTAAGCGATGCATTTGTTTCGATTTTGTAGGTATGCATTTCATCCTGGGCCGCATAGTAACGGGTGCGGATGCTTTCAATAATGCTTTCTGTATCGAGGGAAACCGGCGAAGGCGAAGGCGTAGCCAGCTCCACCAGTGCAGGCCTGGAGAGTTCGCCGTTATGCACTGCAGTGCCGGGAGTTTCAGCCGGTGCAGGCTTCCCGGCTTTATTGTTGAAAAAATAAAGGAATGCGGCGGCCGCGAAAACGACGAAAGCACAGGCAATTCCGGTAATAAGAAGGACCTTCTTTTTCCCGGATGGCTTGACATCCGGCAGAGTCTCCGCAGGTTTTTGGGGCGTGGTTTTTGTACCGCAGGCAGGACAGAAGGTGGCTTCCTCCCGCATAAGGGATTGACAGTTCGGGCACTGTTTTGACATTTGTATTTCCTCCATGTTTTGTTATTGAATGGGCGTAGAACAGAATACCGCCATACCGGAGCCAGTGACTGCCGGCGTTTCTATTTTCCGGGGGGCTGCTGCCGGAAGCATTTTGTTCCATATAAAGACAGTCATATTTGTCACAAGTACGAGGGTATAGCCGTGTGACGCCGTCACGGTCAGAAGCCCGGTAAGCTCCGGCGTGCCTTTCGTGCAGTAAGAAGCACCGTGGAGCGTAAAGGGGGTTTCGCCGGCGTTATAGACAACAAGACCGTCCTGCACCGTACCGTCCGGATTTGTGTACATGGCCGTGCGGGATACGTGGGTCCGGTCCGTTCTCTCCAGCTCTGCCAGAAAGGCGGTAACATCGGCAAGACCAAAGCCGTATTCCGCATCCCAGCCGCTATCTCCCAGGTCCCGGGCAGACAGCAAAAGTGCGTCCGCCACAATGTGCGGGTCTTTGTCAGGCCGCGTGGAAAGACCGAGAGCCAGAATGCCGGCAATCATGGGACAGGCGAAGGAAGTGCCGTTTACATGCTGTGTGTCGCTTGTGGTGACGTAATCGCTGTCGCCGTCCTTGTCGGGGGCACCCACGCAGTTGCCCGGAGCTACGATATCCACCGTATCATTATATTCGGAATAGGAAGCACGCGTATACCCGGATGCCGCACTGCTGCTCTGCGATACAGCACCAACACCGATAACGCCGCTAAGGCCTGCCGGATAGTAGGTGGGGTTTCCTTTGTTCGCATCATTTCCCACAGCGGTTACAATCAGAATATCATTTCGGTCGGCATGGGAAATCAGGTCGGTAAAGCTTTGGTAGAGCTGTGTATCGGAACCAAAGCCGGTAAACCCAAGGCTCATATTCAGAATGTCACAACCATTGTCAATCGCATTCTGCATGGCATTCAGAATATCAATGACATAGGTGTCCTTTCCCGCATCAAAGCATTTTACGGGATAAATTTCCGCACCGGGAGCAATGCCGATGGAGGTGGAGGCCACCATGCCGGCAACCCGGGTACCATGACCAATATTGTCTGAAGTATCAGTGGTTTCGGTCAGTACGTTGTATCCCGTAAGGAGACGGGAGCCGAAATCAGCATGGGGATTCACGCCGGAGTCCAGAATGCCCACCCGAATACCGCTTCCGCCGCCGGACGGGGCGGGAAGGTTTATGGCTGTATGCTGCCAGTATCCGGTGGAAAACAGAGAGACACCCGTCTGCTCCGGTCCGGTTACAATTTCCTCCGGAAGAGAAACGGGGTAGTTGATTTCATAATAAGAGATAATGCCCTCCCGCAAATATTGTTCTGCGGTGGACTTATCACCGATCGTGATAAAGGCAGGAATATCGGATGCGCCGTCCGGCGTCAGCCGTGCCACATATCCGTAGGGACTGCTTTCTTCTGCACGGACGGCTGAACACACCGGCAAAAGCAGAAGAAAGAGAAAAACGGATAGTATTCGTTTCATCCGAACCACTCCTCTTTTGTATTAAATCGCAAACGACGGGAACAACTGCATAAACAGCAGAACCATCATAGGAATTGTAATGAGACATAAAATATTGGAAATCAGCACCAGCTTTGCACCGGCAGTGCCGTCAATGCCGTGGGATTCCGGGAACACAATGGTGTTCATGCCAATGGGCATAGCATTGAGAATCAGCATAATCATAAGAAGCTCTTCGCTTACGCCCAGAAGATATAAAATGGCCACCAGCGCAGCAGGCAGAAGCACCAGCCGCAGCAAGGCGACAACATAGGCGCGCGCATCGCTGAACAATTTGCCTATGGGCAGACGGGAAATAACAAGTCCGCTTACAAGCATGGCCACGGGGGACATGCAGTTTGCCGCGCCGGAAAGAAATTCGTCGGCAATCGGCGGAAGGGTGAGCCCGGAAAGACCGAACACAATGCCCAGCATCGTGGCAATGAAAACGGGGTTTATCAGCGAACGGAAGGAGACCTTTCCCGTAGCCATCATTCCCATACCCAGCGTATAGATGTAGATGTTGACGGGAATAGCAACAATCATCATTTTAAACAGCATCAGATCGCCGAACATGGCCTGCATCATGGGGTAGCCCATGTAGCCGGAATTGGCAACGGTCAGCGCATAGCTGTAAATACCGATTTCGCTGTCGTTTCTTGCAAATTTCCCGGCCAGGAATTTGCAGAAGAAAAACAGCACGATGATGACCGCAAAGGAAATGGAAATGTACGTAATATATTGTGTAATATTCTCCATTCTGCAGTTCTGGGCGCAGGACCGGAAGGTCAGTGCCGGCATAAAGAAAATGGTGAGTAGCTTAGATAAGGTTCCCGGGGCTTCCGGGGGCAGGAGCTTTAATCTGCCAATAAGAATGCCGGCAATGATAAAACCGAATAAAATTGCCAGCTGAGAGAGTGTATTTCCAAAAACATCTGTCATAAAAAAGTACGCCTTCTTTCTGTTTTCCTTTATTATTCTACATGAGAAAGGAAGAATTGTCAAGAAAAAATCCGCATTTTAACGAAAAAGCTTTTGACAAAGCGGCAGGAATATGGTATGATAATATGAAACAAGTGGTAGGAGGATAAAAATGGCTGAAATTACCAACAATCCCGGCATGAATGAGACCGAGGATTTAAATGAAATTCTGCAGGTGCGCCGTGAGAAGCTGCGGGAGCTGCAGGAAAACGGACAGGACCCCTTTGCGGTGGTGCGCTTTGATGCGGACAGCACGGCTGAGGGCATAAAGGCAGATTTTGAGAAGCTGGAAGGAAAAAAGGTCACAGTCGCGGGCCGTCTCATGACGAAACGCGTCATGGGAAAGGCTTCGTTTTGCGATTTAATGGATAAAACCGGCCGGATTCAGATGTATGTCCGCCGGGATGAGATTGGCGAGGAGCCGTATGCCGGCTTTAAAAAGTTCGATATCGGCGATATTGTGGGTGCAACGGGCGAGGTTTTTCTGACGAAAACCGGCGAAATTTCCATAAAAGTATCGGAAATCAAGCTGCTGGCAAAATCGCTCCGACCCCTGCCGGAGAAGTTCCACGGCCTGACGGATACGGATACCCGCTACCGCCAGCGGTATGTGGATTTAATTGTAAATACCGAGGTGCGCGACACGTTTGTAAAGCGTTCTAAAATCATTGCCAGCATCCGCCGATACTTAGACGGACAGGGCTTTTTAGAGGTGGAAACCCCCATGCTGGTGGCAAATGCCGGCGGCGCGGCGGCCCGTCCCTTTATCACACATTCCAACGCACTGGGTGAGGAGTTCAAGCTCCGCATTTCTCTGGAGCTGTATTTAAAGCGTCTGATTGTAGGCGGCCTGGAGCGCGTGTATGAAATCGGCCGTGTGTTCCGGAACGAGGGCGTAGATACCCGTCATAATCCGGAATTTACGCTGATGGAGCTGTATCAGGCCTATACCGATTACCACGGCATGATGGACCTGACGGAAAATCTGTACCGCCATGTGGCCATGGAGGTGCTGGGCACGACAAAGATTGTGTATAACGGTATCGAAATGGACCTGGGCAAGCCCTTTGAAAGAATTACCATGCTGGATGCGGTTAAGAAGTATTCTGGGGTGGACTTTAATGAAATTCATACGCTGGAGGAGGCCCGCGCGGCGGCAGATGCCCACCACGTGGAATATGAGAAAATTCACCAGAAGGGCGATATTCTGAATCTGTTCTTCGAGGAATTTGTGGAAGAGCATCTGATTCAGCCCACATTTGTGATGGACCACCCGGTGGAAATTTCTCCGCTCACCAAGAAAAAGCCGGATAATCCCGACTATGTGGAACGGTTTGAGTTCTTTATGAACGGCTGGGAAATGGCTAATGCCTACTCGGAGCTGAATGACCCCATCGACCAGCGTGAACGTTTTAAGGCGCAGGAAGCACTCCTTGCCCAGGGCGACGAAGAAGCCAACACCACGGACGAAGATTTCATGAACGCACTGGAAATCGGTATGCCTCCCACTGGCGGTATCGGCTTCGGTATCGACAGAATGTGTATGCTTCTTACCGACTCCGCCGCCATTCGTGATGTACTCCTGTTCCCAACAATGAAGCCGCTTGACAAATAAATGGCGTAAAATCAAGGCTTTCGAGGATTGAAAGACAAAATTTACGACCAATTTACGACCAAATAGGAAGAGCATATTCAAAAACAATAAAAAATCGTACCCATTTCCATAATCGGAATTTGAGGTACGATTTTTTTCATATAATCAAAAATACAATCTATTACATATATCCTAATCTGTCACATATATCCCTTAACAATTCGCCATTATATTTAAAATGTTCAACAAGATATTTAGGACCTTTTGTAATATATCCTTTCCCACTAATCATTTTAGCAAATGGTGTGATATACATTGTCTCTCCATTGTATTCAATTCTTCGCTCATCTGCAACTGTACAGGTAATGCTTGGGTCTTCAATATGTACTAATACAGAGCCGATGGGAATTTTGCAATCGGTAAAAGTAAAATTTGCTCCTCTGGCTTGTCTTTCTAAATTTACTTCTTCTGCAATTTCCTCTGCACGCATATCATCCTCACTAAGTTCCCATTTTTTTAATCTATCAGTGCAGTTGTGAATTTCGGCAATAGCCTCTAATATTAAATAAGCATCTTCAGCTGACATTGCATAAAATTCTCTAACCCGTTTTTTGCCATTATAATTGTCTATTGAACGCAAATTAGGATTTAGTTTATCGATAATTGCGTGAATCTTCAAATCTGACAAACGAGAATCAACTTCATAAGTGGCATATACCCTAAAGGCAAATGGTGTACACTCGCTATTATTTAATTGTTGCAACCTGTTTTCAATATTATCAGCATAGCCAATTTTTATATAATCCGGGAAAGACGGATTTTTTAATATGTAAATAACTCCCTTGCTAATCATAACAAATCCTTTCTGTTTTCTAAAACAATATGTACCTCAACTGAATATTTGCCCGAATTTTCTGCTATATCAGTAATTTCGCCATCTGCAACCTCGTAATCTTCATTAAGTAAAGCATCAATTTTGTCGGAAATTCTTTTATGCAAATATCCTATATCATAGGAGTCTTTTGTTGATACAAGATATCTATCGTCATCATCAATCTCAATATCTATTTTATCGCCTTTATGAACTTGCCGTATTTCCCATTGCATTTTTTCTGTTCCATTATAAACTAATACAGTATCAAAAGAAACGGATGATATAGTATTATCATTATTTTCTACAACTTCACAAGTTGAGTTATTTTCTTTAACAGAAGTATCTTCTGCATTTTCCTCAATATGATTATTTTCATCATTTGTAGTAACAACATTTTCTACTTGGGTCGATTTATCTTCGGGAATATCTATATTTGAAGCTGTGCTTTCTGCCTGTTTCTTTTCTCTTGCCATTTTTCGTTGTGCTTTACTTACGAACAAAAGAAAAACGCCTATGATAATAAAAATAATTCCCATCGGCAGGAGACACAAACCAAGCAGAATTAACAACCAACCATCAATCGCACAAAGTATTCCAGCAAGATTGTGTGTTTTGGCAGAATAATTTTTCTTGGGTGTTTTCGGCGTTGGTTGTTTTCTCTCGATACTTGTTTCTTTCTGTGTGGAAGAATTAGTAGTTTTGTAAGAATAACCACTATTTTTAGAGGATTTACTTTTTGGCATATCAATAATATCTTTAACTCCTATAGTGGTTTTATTATACACCTTGTTATATACTGCTTTCTTTGGGTCAGTTATGATGCCCATTCCCTTTTTCCCGTATAAAGGATTAACAGATTTTTTTATACTTCTTTTTATTTTTCCTGTTGTTCTAGCTTTAATTGACCTTTTAATACTAGGTTTTCTTACTCCAAACTTCATAACACACCTCTTAAATAGTAATTATACAAATAGGGTTTAATAATATAAAATAAATATTTTGTTTTGTGTAATTGTAATTTATATTATATACCAAATTATGCATGTGAGTTTTGGGGACGTGCCTGTTTTTGCACATTTTTCTATGAGTTTTGGGGACGTGCCTGTTTTTGCACATTTTTCTAAATTCAAATTTTGAACACTTGGGGACGAGGGAGTTTTTTGCATTGGCGACCGGAAAATTGTACAATTTCCGCCCCGTCCCCAAACTGTAAAAGCTTTAATCAAAACGATTTATGTTTTTTCATAGCTTTCCAAAAGCCTGAATATGAACGGTAACCAACAAGCAACGCAATTTCAGTTAGTCGCATATCTGAAACAGATAAAAGATAGCGCGCCATATCAATTCTTACTGTTGACAACTCCTGCCTGAAGGTGTGACCTGTATATTTAATCAACAATCTTTCAGTCTGCCGCTCGGAAAGATGAAGTTCCTGCGCTAAATCGGAAAGCTGCAAATCCTCATTATAGCGTCTTGAAAAGAATTCGCGAAACAGGAAGGGATAATCATCAACGGGATGAACCTGCAATCCTTCGGGATAAAGCTGAGAGAAAAAAAGTGATATATAGGCGGATACCACAGTATAATCCTTTGTTGTCTTACATTTTTCAATTTCGTTCAGAAAGTCCATCACGGTCTGACACTGTACTTGTTTTTTTAAAAAACGATGCTCGTCACAATCTATTTGAAAGGCAATACGACGGGCGTTTGGGTTTTCGGTTATCGCGCAGTGATAAGTATTTGCGGGAACGAAAAAAAGATTTCCGTTGGTGGTGGAATGTATGGTATCTCCTACCTTGAAATTGATTATTCCGTTTGTCACGATATGAATTTCTGCATAACTGTGCTTATGGATAGGCATTTTTTGTATCGTGTGGGAATAAAATCCGTTCTGCAAAAAGATATTGTGATATTTTGAACCTATTTTTATGTTTAGTTTGTTATTCATAATATTATTTCCCAGTCTGACATCGCGTTCAGTATATTGACAATATAGTCTATCGACATTTTAATATAGATAAAGTATAATTACATTATACCCCAGAAAGAAAATGATGTCAAGGCATGATATCGTGAAGATTGTATTAAAGCAATCCCGACAGCAGCCATAAAACAACAAAAACGGAGGTTTGAAAAATGAAATTTAAAGGAATTATCCCCGCACTGATAACGCCTCTTTGCGAGGACAGAAAAAGCGTAAACGAAGCCCAGGCAAGAAAATTTATAGAGTTTCTTATTAAACAGGGGGCAGACGGATTTTATGTTCTCGGCTCTACTGGTGAAGGACTTGTTCTTGAGGAAAAGGAAAGAATGAGAATGCTCGAGATAACGGTTGACCAGGTAAAAGGCAGAAAGCCGATTATTTGTCATACAGCGGCAATGAATTTCAGTGAAGCGATTCGTCTGTCAAAGCATGCAGAAAAAGCGGGTGCTGATGCAATTTCTGCAATTCCCCCTATTTTTTTTCATTATCGGACGGAAGATATTTATAATTACTATAAAACTCTTGCAGGAAGCACGACTTTGCCCTTTATTATGTATAATCATCCTTCCGCAAATGGTGGAATGAATGCTGAAACTGTAGCAAAAATGTCAGAGATAGATAATATAACAGGCGTAAAATGGACCGTAAAAAACTATTATGAGTTGATGCGTCTGAAGGATATGACTCACGGAGAAATGAACATTATCAACGGACCTGACGAAATGCTTATAGCGGGACTTGCCGCTGGTGCAGATGCAGGCATCGGCACCACCTATAACGTTATGCTTCCCCAGTATTTAGAGCTTTATAAGTGTTTCGGACAAGGGGAGATAGACAAGGCGAGAGAAATACAGTATAAGATAAACCGCGTTATAACCTGCATGATTAAAAACGAACTCATTTCTGTCACAAAACATATGTGTGCTATGTTAGGTTTTGACATTGGTGAAGCAACCTATCCGCTTAAGAGCATCAAGGACAGCGGTGCAGTTGAACTCGAACAAGAGCTGAAAGAGATTGGTTGGCCTTTTGCGCAGTAATGAAAGATTTATCAGGGACAACCGGAAACCATAGTTCCCCAAATGAGGGTTTATGTATGAAAACTGGAGGTATATACATATGAAATGCGATACATATTCCATAAGGAACGGTTACGATAAAAAGAAGTGCCTTATTCACGCAAGATGCTGTCAAGCACCTGGAATCATGGTTGCGACTGCGCAGTATTTAAATGTAGATGGTTGCGACTTATTTAGCGGACTGCTTATGAGTATAAGTAAGGATGAAGGTAAAACATGGAGTGAGTTTGAATTTCAAAATGGACTTTCACCGATTGAGCAAGGGGATATTACCACAGTAGGCTGTGATGCCACACCTATGTATCATAGGAAGACAGATAAAATACTGCTTCTTGGGCATACTGCAGAATATAAAAAAGGGCAATTACATCCGACCGGAAAAAGAAGAAACACCTTTTACAGTGTTTACGACAAAGAGAAAAACGAGTTTTCCAAAATGAAATTCATACAAATGCCGGAAGGCTATGAACGGTGCGGAAATGGTAGCGGTCAGAGTGTGGAGCTGGAAAACGGCGAGATATTAATTCCGGTATATTACAAAAAAGATGACGAGCCGAATATGTATGTAATGGTGCTTCGTTGCCTTTTTGACGGATGCGATGTACAGATTCTTGAGATGGGCAAGCCACTTACCATGCACATAAAGAGAGGAATTGGCGAGCCGTCGCTTATTTATCATCAGGGAACTTACTATATGACCTTACGCAACGATGAGTGCGGATTGGTTGCAAGAAGTGAGGATGGAATGAATTACACAGACCTTCAGCACTGGAAATGGGAAGACGGAAGCTTACTGCAAAATTATAATACACAGCAACACTGGATGAAGCTTGGGGAAGAATTGTACCTTGTATATACAAGACGAGGAGCTGATAATGATCATGTTTTCCGTCACAGAGCACCATTGTTTGCTGCCAGGGTTGAAAATATGTGTCTTGTGAGAGAAAGTGAATTTATTGTTGTGAAAGAAAGAGGAGCACGACTCGGCAATTTCGGTGTAACTCATTTGAAAGACGGCAGGGCAATGGTGATGGCGGCTGAATGGATGCAGCCTAAAGGCTGCGAAGCATACGGAAGCGACAATTCGATTTTTGTTTCTGTGATTGAAAAATAAGTTTGCCTGAAACAACAAGTATCCAGATTATACATTCATTATATCATTGTGCTATAATAGGGACAAGTCAAGAAGGGCGTGTCTCAACAAGCGATTTTTCACTTAATTGAGGCATCGCCCTCTTTTTCTGCTTGGAATGTGGATGACTTTTAAGATTTTTTCTGTTTCAGCGTACACAAAGAAAAGCTCGTGAATTTACGGAGCAAATTTTTTGAAATTGATTTTTTAAGCCGTTTTCAACTCGTGTAAGAATTGTCCCTGACGGTTGGCAATCGTCTTGTTATGCAATTTGATTTGTGAGGGCAACCTTCACAGCTTTCGCATTGGTACATCGTTTTTCTGATATATATCCACTTGATGCTTTGGATTTCCGCATACCGACATTAAAAAGTTTTCTGCCGTAGTGACAGATGTATGTGTCTGTGTTTTCATCATATTGCATATTTTCTGCTCTATAACAAAATGTCAATACTTTTTAAGCCGCTCCATATATTGAAATAAAGAGATAAAATCGCTTTTTCGGGGAATACTACCGGTAAAGTTCTGATTTTGGAGGAAAAAGCGAATGGAATGGCTTATTTATATTCTGACAGGGCTCAGTGCCGGCGTGGTGACGGGACTTGCAGGTCTTTCTGCCTCCGTCGTTGTAACACCGGTGCTTGTCAGCATAAGCGGCTGGGAAAGCTACGATGCCGTGACAGTGGCACTGGCGGCAGACATCTTTTCCTGCTTGCTGTCATCCTACACCTATGGGAAAAACAAAAATATTGACCTTGGGCGTGGGCTGATGATAGGTGTCACAGCCCTTGCGGGGACCATTGCCGGCAGTTACTTCGGGTATCTGTTCAGCCAGGCCCAGCCGAATGGACTTGGGTATATCGCGATGGTAACAACCGTGCTCCTGGGTGTAAAATTTCTGGTAAAGCCGGTTAACGGCGGCCTGGATGCCAAAGGCTTTGCGGAGCAGCAGGGGATGGGGTATAAAACCTTTCTGGCTGTGTTTTGCGGACTTTTTATCGGATTCGTATGCGGTTTTACAGGCAGTGGCGGCGGAATTCTGATGCTCACGGTATTTACACTGCTTCTCGGTTACAATCTGAAGGTTGCGGTGGGGACCAGCACGCTGATTATGACATTTGTTGCCCTTGTCGGCACCATCAGTCATATCACCATGGGTGCACACGTGGAGCTGCGCTCTATTCTGGCGGTGGTTATTGCGTGCATTATCGGTGCGCTGGTGGCCGCCCGGTTTGCCAATAAGAGCGATGTGAAAAAGCTCAACCGTATCATCGGCTTTATTTTGCTGGCACTGGGTGTTCTGACGACTGTAATTAAGATGCTGGCCTGAAGCTGATAGATGTTTTTACAGCTCCGGTTTTTTTAGAAAAACTTTAAAACCTTCCCCAAAAATATTTGACAAATATAAAAAAATGCACCTGGCTTAGAAGTTTCATCTCTGCCAGGTGCATTTTCTGATTTTGAATTTTTCTTACCTTAATAAGATTGCCGTTTTTGCGTCCTCTTGTTTATTTAAGGTTATTTTCCAGAATAGAGAGCTGGTTGGCAATCGCCTTCGGCAGCTTGTCGCCGAACTGAGCGAAGTATTCCTTAATGCCGTCAATTTCGCCGGCCCATACATCCTTGTCAACGCTGAGGAGTTCATCCAGTGTCGCGGCGTCGATATCCAGGCCGGTAAGGTCGAGGTCAGCAGCCTTGGGCAGGTAACCGATAGCGGTTTCTGCAGCGTCTGCCTTACCTTCGCAACGGTCCAGAATCCAGTTCAGGACGCGCATGTTGTCGCCAAAGCCGGGCCACATGAAGTTGCCTTCGGCATCCTGACGGAACCAGTTTACATGGAAGATAGCGGGAGCCTTGTCACCCAGCTTTTCGCCCATTTCGAGCCAGTGTGCAAAGTAATCAGCCATGTTGTAGCCGCAGAAGGGCTTCATAGCCATGGGGTCGCGACGGACAACGCCGACAGCACCGGCTGCAGCAGCGGTGGTTTCAGATGCCATGGTAGCACCTACGAACACGCCGTGTTCCCAATCTCTTGCCTGGTATACGAGGGGTGCGGTCTTTGCACGTCTGCCGCCGAATACGATAGCGGAAATCGGAACACCTGCGGGATTCTCAAATTCGGGAGAGATGCAGGGGCAGTTCTTTGCCGGAGCGGTAAAGCGGGAATTGGGATGGGCAAGCTTGTTGCCTTCTGCCGTAAATTCCTTGCCGTTTACCTTTGCACCCTTCCATTCGGTTGCATCTGCGGGCGGGTTCTTGTCGAGACCTTCCCACCATACAGTCATATCTTCGTTGTTGATTGCAACGTTTGTGAAGATTGTGCCCTGCTTTGTGGAAGCAAGAGCGTTGAAGTTGGTCTTTTCGCTGGTGCCGGGGGCAACACCGAAGAAGCCGGCTTCCGGATTGATGGCATACAGTCTGCCGTCCGGACCTATGCGCAGCCAGGCAATGTCATCACCAACAGTCCAGACCTTGTAGCCCTTTTCCTTGAGGTATGCCGGGGGAATCAGCATGGCCAGGTTGGTCTTACCGCAGGCAGACGGGAAAGCGGCTGCAATATATTTCACTTCACCCTTCGGATTTTCGAGGCCGAGGATGAGCATATGCTCTGCCATCCAGCCTTCGTTTTTACCGAGGTAGGAAGCAATACGCAGTGCGAAGCACTTTTTGCCCAGCAGTACGTTACCGCCGTAGGCAGAGTTAATGGACCAGATGGTGGAATCCTGGGGGAACTGAACAATGTAGCGTTCGTCAGGATTTACGTCCTTCTTTGCATGGAGGCACTTTACGAAATCGGGGTTATCGCCCAGGCATTCCATAACAGCCGTGCCTACACGGGTCATAATAGCCATGTTAAGTACAACATAAATGCTGTCGGTAAGCTCAATACCGATCTTGGAGAAGGGAGAGCCAACGGGACCCATGGAATAGGGAACCACATACATGGTGCGGCCCTTCATGGAGCCATTGTACAGGTTACGCAGCTTTGCGTACATTTCAGCGGGATCCATCCAGTTATTGGTGGGACCGGCTTCTTCCTTGGTACGTGCACAGATAAAGGTTCTGTCTTCTACACGTGCCACGTCGTTTTCTGCTGTTCTGTGGTAGTAGCAGCCGGGCAACTTTTCTTCGTTCAGCTTGATAATTTCACCGGATGCAACTGCTTCGCGGCGCAGTGCTTCCAGCTGTTCTTCGCTGCCGTCAATCCAGACGATTTCGTCCGGCTTGCACATGGCGACCATATCGTCAAGCCATGCTTTGACACTTTGGTTTGTTGTCATGATAAAACACTCCTTTGATAATAGTTTAACAAATTTACCTAATTTATAGTATACAACAAAATTTTAGGTTTTGCAACACTTTTTTTCAGTTTTTTCAAATTATTTAGAATTACACATACAAGGCATCGGAAAGGGAGGAAAGCTGGGCAATGGAAAGCGTCTCTCCCCGGACGGTGGGCGAAAGGCCCATTTTTTCCACAGCAGTTGCAATTTTTTCCTTTGTGCCGAAGCGTCCGGCGTTGGCAAGGCCGTTTACCAGGGTCTTTCGCCGCTGGGCAAAGACGGCCCGGACAAGGGCAAAGAAATGGTCCTCATTTTTCGGCCAGACAACCGGATTTTCCCGCATAGAAAGGCAGAGCACCTCAGAATCCACCTTGGGCGGCGGAAAAAAGGATGCGGCGGGGACCCGGCATACGCGGCGTACCTCGCACCGGTACTGAACGGCCACGGTCAGTGCACCGTAGTCCTTGCCGCCGGGAGCGGCCATAATCCGGTCGGCCACTTCCTTCTGCATCATGACCACGATGCGGCGGAGGGGCAGATTTTTTTCAAGAAGCGCAAGCAGAATGGGCGTGGTAATATAATAGGGAAGATTGGCCGCTACGGAAACGGGCATGTCGCCAAAGCTTTCTTTCAAAAGAGCCGGCAAATCCAGCTTCAGTACGTCCCCGTGCACCACAGAAACATTGTCGAAGGGGGCGAGGGTTTCGTCGAGAACGGGGAGCAGACGGTCGTCAATTTCCACGGCCACCACCCGTTCAGCCTGTCCGGCCAGTGCCTCGGTCAGAACGCCGAAGCCGGGGCCGATTTCCAGTGCACCGCCGCCTTCCGGCAGGGCGGCCTCCACGATTTCCTCTAAAACGGAGGCATCGTGCAGAAAATTCTGGCCCAGAGATTTTTTCAGGCGAAAATCATACTTTTCGCAAAGTGCGCGTATATAACGGGGGTCGGTTAAATTTCCCATAAAGCTTCCTCCTTTGCAGGGACAAATAAAAGGCGCACACCCTTTTCTTTTGCATAATTTACGGTATAGGCTGTGCCGCCGGGGGTACCCCGGTAGTAGGCCACACAGATGTCGGAACGGTCCACCATACGACGGTTGCGCATCTGCATACAGCCGCTTACATACTGGTCAAAGAGACATTCCGTCTCATCTGCTCTTTCCAAAACAGCATGGTAGGTTTTCTTTTGCGCCGCCGTCCAGCGGTCGGCCTGGGTGCGGCAGGGCAAGACGAGCGAGAGACGGACGAGGGGAAAATCCTGTTTTAGCCGCAGTACCTCCTGTGCGGCTAAGGTATCGAAGCCAATGGCACCGCCGCAGATGAATGTTCTGACACCGGAATCGGCAAAGATAGCCAGCGTCTGCCGCAGGTCGCGAAGCAATGCCGGGCGGTCTGCCGCAGAGATAAGGCGGTGCCCCGTGAAGCAGCAGCTGTAGCCTTGTGTTGTCATAGTGCCTCCTTTATGGCCTGCATACAGTACCGGGTACCGCAGGGCTCAATCTGAATCTTGCCGCCGGTGCAGTCGGTCAGCGTATTGCAGAGTGCCGCGCCCTCTTCGCTCCGGGTACAGACGGTGAGTGTGGGCACTGCGCCGAAATCTGTGTCCAGAATCTGGTATCCGCGTTCTCCGATAACGTGCTGCACCTTCCCCAGAAGGGGGTATTCCATGGTGAGCGTATAGACGGCAGAATGAATCATTTCGCAAACGCCTGCCCGGAGTACGCCGTCTGCCGCACTTTTGCCGTAGGCGCGGGCGAGACCGCCGGCACCGAGCAGAATGCCGCCGAAGTACCGGGTTACCACCACACACACGTCGGTAAGCCCCTGCTTTGTCAGCACGTTCATTACGGGAAGTCCGGCCGTGCCGGACGGCTCTCCGTCATCGCTGTAACGGCTGATGTTGTTTTCCCGGCAGATGTAGGCGTATACATTGTGCCGGGCTTCCCGGTGTTTTGCACGCACTGATTCCAGGAAGTCCAGGGCCTCTGCTTCGTTTTGTACGGGGGCCACCTGTGCGATGAAGCGGGAGCGTTTTTCCGTAAACTCTGCCGTAGCTTCCTCTGTTACGGTTTTGTAATTCTGCAAGACAGCCTCCTCCTATCTCTGGTATTTTATAAGTCTGGCACAGAGAGCCGCGTCTGCCATACAGGTGACGGCTGTACCCTCCGGGGTGTAGTCTTCGGAAAGCAGTTCACCTTCCGTGCGGATGGTGTGCAGGATGCTTCCTTCCGCGTAAGGGATAAGAAGCTCCAGCTTCCGCCGCTTGCCGGGCAGAAGGTCATCCAGCGCAGAAAGAAGCGTATCCAGTCCATCGCCGTTTTTCGCTGAAATATATACGGCCCGCTCCGGGTGAGGCGGCCGGGGCGTAAAGCCGGCGGCGTCGCACTTGTTATAAACGGAGAGCATAGGCTTGTCCCCACAGCCGAGGGAATCCAGAAGCCGGTGTACCACCGCAATCTGATTGTCCATTTCCGGGCTGGAGGCGTCAATGACATGGAGGAGCACGTCAGCTGTGACAGCTTCCTCTAAGGTGGACTTGAAGGCTTCAATCAAATGATGGGGAAGCTTGCGGATAAAACCTACGGTATCAATCAGAAGGGCCTCCCGGCCGTCCTCCATGGCGAGGGCGCGCACGGTGGGGTCCAGCGTTGCAAACAGCATATTTTCTGCCAGCACGCCGGCATCGGTCAGCGCGTTTAAAAGCGTAGACTTTCCGGCATTGGTATAGCCGACGAGTGCCGCCGTAGGCACCTCGTTTTTTCGTCGCCTTGTCCGGAGCAGCTCCCGGTGGCGGCTCAGCTCTTCAATTTCTTTTTCCAGTGCCGAAATGCGGCCCCGGATATGCCGCCGGTCCGATTCCAGCTTCGTTTCCCCCGGGCCTCTCGTACCGATGCCGCCACCCTGACGGGAGAGGGACTGGTATCCCCCCGTGAGACGGGGGAGACTGTATTTCAGCTGGGCCAGCTCCACCTGCAGCTTACCTTCGCCGGAGAGGGCGCGGCCTGCAAAAATATCCAGAATAAGAGCACTGCGGTCAATGACACTGCATTCTGTAATTTTTTCTATGTTTTTCAGTTGTGAACCAGTCAGTTCATCATCGAAAATCAGAAGATTTGCTTCCAGGCTTTCGGCCATTTCTTTGACTTCTAAAAGCTTTCCTTCTCCGATAAAGGTGGCTTTATCGGCGGCATCGCGGTTTTGAACGATTTCGCCGAGCACTTCAGCACCGGCCGTTTCCGCAAGCTGGGCAAGCTCATGCATGGATTCTTCCGTTGTATCTTCAAGCGGATTCAAAAGTCCGCGGTGTGCGCCGACTAAAATGGCACGTTCTTGTATATCACTGTTTTCGTACATTTTTTCCGAGGCTCCTTTCAAGTCTGGGCAGTGCCGGAATCAGCACGGCAATCTGCAACACGTAATTTACCGAAGCGGGAACCAGCTTGGTGACAAGCCGTGCCCAAAAGGTGCCGCCATAAGAAAAGGCGGTAATCCAGGAATTGAGTCCTAAATTTACGCAGAGGAAAATCAAAGTGGATACAGTGAAAATACGCCGCCAGTCAGTGGTTCGACACAGGAAGGCACCATACAGAACGCCGCGGGCTGTTGCCGTAAACGTAAACAGCGGATTGATGGCCCCACCCTGAGGAAAAACGATGGCCCGGATGATATCGGCCACGGCGGCAATCAGACCGCCACCCACAGGCCCCCAAAACGTACCCGCAATGGCCACAGGCAGAAATCCGAGACTGATACGGTCTTTGGACACTTCAAAAAAGGGAATGGGGATCTGTACAAACCGGGACAGGATGATTTCCAATGCGATTAAAAGACCTGCAAAGACAACAGTACGGGTGGAAAATTTTGTTTTCATAGTGTATCCCCTTTCAAAAAAAGCCATACTATAAATGCTTGAAAAAACAAAAACGACGCAACCTGTGCGTCGTCATTTTGGAGCGAATGACGAGGCTCGAACTCGCTACCTCCACCTTGGCAAGGTGGCGCTCTACCAGATGAGCTACATTCGCATTTGCAGATTATAGTATAGCACAATTTTTCGGATTTGTAAAGTTTTTTTTGAAAAAATTTTTCCGGGAAAGGTAAAAAGAAGGAGAAAGAACGGATTTTCGGCATTTTTTCGTGTATCCCTGGCGGTGAAAAAAGAAAGTGACGGGAATTTTCAAAATATCTTTGCTTTTCGCGGCCGGATATAGTATAATATATAAGAAAATAACCGGCAATGGTCTTGTCGTGCGCAGGTGTGCAGAGAAAGGAAGTGTCGTCTTATGGAGAAAAAGGAATATACACTGGTGCTGGCATCGGCATCGCCCCGGCGGCGGGATCTTCTGACGGAGGCCGGTATTGCCCACACGGTACGTCCGGCAGATATTGACGAATCGGTTTTCGACGGCATAGAGCCACGGCTTATGGTACAGCTTCTGGCGGCCGGTAAGGCGGCGGCTGCGGCGAAAAATCCGGGCGAATGGTTGCTTGGTGCAGATACGGTTGTGGCACTCGAAGGCCGGGTGCTGGGAAAACCGGCAGACGAGGAAGAAGCCTTTTCTATGCTTTCCATGCTTTCCGGCAAAACGCATTATGTTTACACGGGTGTGGCCCTGCTTTCTGCGGACAGCGGGAGAATGAAAACCCACTGTGAGGAAACAGCCGTTACCTTCCGCTTGCTTTCGGAAGCGGAAATCCGGGACTATATTGCCACTGGGGAGCCGATGGACAAGGCCGGTGCCTACGGCATCCAGGCCCGTGGCGGCGCACTGGTGGAAAAAACGGAGGGCGATTTTCAGAATGTGGTAGGTCTTCCTGTAAAAGCGGTTAAACGCCTTCTGGCAGAAATGAATATCGGATAGGAGACAGCAAAATGTCCAATTTCTTTAAAAGTAAATTTTTTATTATACTGGCCATTGTGACGGTGGTAATTCTGATTTTAATGGCTGTATCCACCATTACCACGGACCGGGCAAATCCGGCCGGAGATGCGGTGGGCACGGTGATGAGCCCGGTGCAGAGGGTATTCCGCAGTATCGGTGATGCCACGGGAAACTTTTTCGGCCGCTTCCGCTCCAACGCCTCCTACAGAGAGGAAAATGAACAGCTTTCGGCCCGTGTGGCCCAGCTGGAGGAGGAAACGCGGGAGCTGAATGCACTGCGGAATGAAAACGAGCGGCTTCGAGGACTTCTTTCTCTGGGAGAAACCTATACCGAGTACGAAATGGTGGGGGCACGGGTCATTGCCAAGGACCCCGGTGCCTGGTACAGTGCTTTTAAAATTGACAAGGGCACAACAAGCGGAATCAGAAAGAATGATGTGGTAATGACGTCAGCGGGCCTTGTGGGGTATGTCTACGAGGTGGGCACCACCTGGAGCAATGTGGTTTCCGTGATTGATTCCAGAAGTGCCGCGGGCTGTGTGATTGAGCGGACGGGAGATACGGCTGTGGTAGAGGGCAGCGTGGAGCTGATGAACGAGGGCAATTGCCATCTTCTGTACCTCTCGCGTGATGCGGGCGTAGCCGTGGGCGATTTTGTGGAAACATCAGGTCTCGGCGGGATTTACCCGGAGGGACTGCTGATTGGAAAAATCAAGACACTGAGCGTAGATTCCCAGGGCCTGTATTACGAGGCTGTGGTGGAGCCGGCGGTGGATTTTGAACGGATTTCAGAAGTAATGGTTATAAAAACGGAGGCATAAAATGCGGCACGTCTGGAAAACGCTGGTCCTGCTTCTGGCACTGGTTATAGATAGTGCTCTGGGCAGTTACATCGGAATATTGGACATTTCACCCAGCTTCCTTCTGGTAACGGTTATTGCTATGGCTATGGCCGGAGAATTTGCGGAAGCCGGGATTTACGGGCTTGCGGCCGGAGTGCTCTGGGACCTTCTCTGGGGGCGCACCTTCGGCTTTTATTCCCTTTTGTATCTGTATGCGGCACTGGGGGCAAGGGCGTTTTTAGAAATGGTGTATAAAAACACGCCGGTGATTACGGCGGGAATCACCTTTGCGGCGTCCCTTCTCTGTGAAGCGGTGTTATGTCTTGTGAACTTTACCATTTGGGGGCAGGGGAATTTCTGGTACGACCTGTTCCGGTACATCATTCCGACAGCGGCCTATACGGCGATTGTGCAGATGCTTCTGTTCTTTCCCATCACACGCCTCAGCCGTCCGAAGGAAGAAAGGGGGACACGGCTTTGAAACGGTATCGTTTTGTGTATTTTATCATTCTTTTGTTTGCGTTTCTGGTGTTCGGAAAGCTTGTGGATTTGCAGGTAGTAAACGGGGATTACTATTTAGAGCAGAGTCGGCTCCGGCTGGTGAAAACCACCATGGTAAAAGCACCCCGCGGCGAAATTCTGGACCGGAACGGCAAGCCCCTGGTGACAAACGAGACGGTTTTTGCCCTGCGCCTGTATAAGCCGGAGGGGATGGAGGATGCAGAGCTGAACAACCTCCTTGTGCGTCTGTTGGAGCTGGTAGAGGCAGACGGCGTGTCCGTGACGGACAGCTTTCCCGTAAGCAGCCGCGGTTTCAGCCTTTCCGGGACAAAGCTCACAGCATGGAAGGAAAGCTATGGCCTTTCTGAAGATGCGGACCGTGACGCGGTGCTGGACTATTTTGCCGGACGGTATAAAATTGACGGCAGTGTGGTGGGAGAAATGCGGCAGACGCTCATCGGTCAGCGGTACGAAATGGAGCAGACGGGATTTTCCGGGGAAACAGCGTACACGCTGGCGGAAGGAATTTCTCATGCACTGATGACTCGGCTGAAGGAGCAGAAAGTAGAATACCCTGGAATTGTAATAGAAACCTCCCCGGTACGCCGCTTCGTAAATGGCACAGCGGCGGCCCATATTCTGGGGCAGACCGGTAAAATATACAAGGAAGAATATGAAAAGCTCCGCGAAAAGGGCTATGCCATGAATGACATCATTGGCAAGCAGGGAATTGAGCGGTATCTGGAGGACTATCTTCGTGGCAAGGACGGCACCCGCCGTGTGGAAAAAAGCACGGATGGGCAGACAGTGCGTACAGAGGAAGAAAAAGCCCCGAAAATGGGCGATAACGTGGTGCTGACCATTGACCTTGCACTCCAGCAAAGTGCGGAAAAAGCCCTGGAAAACGCCATTGGTTATGTGCGGGAGCAAAGTGTAAATGAAGATGGGGCAGGGCAGAATGCCGCCTGCGGCGCACTGGTGGCGATTGATGTTAACACCGGTGAGGTGCTTGCCATGGCCTCTTATCCCGGCTACGACCCGGCACGGTTTTATGAGGAGTACGAAACGCTCAGCTCCGATGCGGCACTTCCTATGTTTAACCGGGCCATCGGCGGGGCATATGAGCCCGGCTCCACCTTTAAAGTGGCGACGGCACTGGCGGCACTGGAGGAAGGTGTGATTACCACGACGGACACCATTGTGGACGAAGGAATTTACAAATATTACGACGATTACCAGCCCATTTGCTGGATTTACCGGGGAACGGAGAAAACCCATGGCGAAGTTAACGTGACGGAGGCATTGAAGCACTCCTGCAACTACTTCTTCTATGAGGTGGGCCGGCGGACGACGATTGAGAAGATGAACGTGTACGCCCGTCTTTTAGGGCTTGGACAGTCCACGGGTATTGAGCTTACCGATGAAGAAAACATCGGCAAGCTGGCAAGCCCGGAGCAGACGGCGGCGGACGGCGGCGAATGGGTGCCGGGCGATACGCTCCAGTATGCCATCGGCCAGTCCAAAAATCTGTTCACACCGCTGCAGCTGGCAAATTATGTGGCAACGATTGTAAATGGCGGCACGCGGTATAAAACCCACATTGTAAAGGCGGTGCGGGATTCGGAAACAGGCGAGCTGGTGCAGGAGACAAAGCCTACCGTGCTTGCGGAAATTGACATTTCCCCCCAGAATCTCGAAGCCATTATGGCCGGGATGCGTGACGTGGTAGAGCTGGGAACAGCCAGCACGGTGTTTGAAAATTTCGATGTTCCCGTAGGCGGGAAAACCGGTACGGCTGAAGTGTCGGGCAAGGCAGACAATGCTATTTTTGTAGGCTTTGCACCCTATGACAATCCTACCGTTGCAGTGTGTGCAGTCATTGAAGAGGGTGTGCACGGTTCGAATGCGGCCATTGCGGTGCGGGATGTTCTGGAAACTTATTTCAGCAGCAGTGTGGAGGAGGATTCCGTTACGGAAACAAATACGCTTCTGCCATAAATTCAAAAAATGTGAAAAAAGCATAGACTATTTTGCGAAAATATGCTATAATATGGGTAGTGTAGTAAGACTCGAACACAATATGCCATAAACTTGCCAAATTTCAATCCTTTTTGCTTTGTCGGTTTTGCAGGGCGTCAGCCCTGCTGCAACCTCCGCATCAAAATCATTATAAATTTTTCTGCGTTTTTGGTCGAAGAGTTTAAAAACGGTAAATTCTTCTATAAGACAAAGAAAATTCAAAAATAATACTGACGTATATTTGCAGGATTTTCTGCAGTATTATGATGAATTTATGTTTTTAAACCATATCGGGTTCAAGTCTTACTGCACTATACCAAATTTGTAATGGAGGAAAAAGATGGGAGAGGTGGTCGTAATTACGTCCGGCAAGGGCGGCGTCGGTAAAACGGCGACGACGGCGGGCCTCGGTGCCGCTCTCTGCATGGAGGGGAAATCCGTTGTGGTGATTGATGCGGATATCGGCCTTCGGAATCTGGATGTGGCACTGGGTCTGGAGGACAAAGTTGTCTATGACCTTGTGGACGTAGTGGAGCAGAATTGCAGACTGCGGCAGGCACTTGTACGGCATACAAACTACGAAAAGCTGTACTTGCTGGCCGCGTCACAGACGAGAGAAAAAGAAGATGTAAGCCCCGAAAAGATGCAGATGCTCTGCCGGGAGCTTAAGGAAAATTACGACTATATACTGATTGACAGTCCCGCAGGGATAGGACACGGTTTTTCCAACGCCGCAGCGGGCGCGGACCGGGCAATTGTGGTTACGGTGCCGGAAACTGCAGCCGTTCGGGATGCGGACCGGGTAATTGCCCGCCTTGAGGAAGAGGGTATCGAAAGCCGGAGCCTTGTGATTAACCGGATGCGTCCGGCACTGGAGGCGCAGGGCGCAATTCTCCGGACGGAGGAAATTATTGAATGGCTGGGCGTACCGCTCCTCGGCATTGTGCCGGAGGACGAAGCTGTGCTTTTGCAGTCGGCTCGTTCGGGACTTGTGCCGGAAGCTGCAGGCAGCATGGCCGCACAGGCCTATAAAAACATCGCCGGCCGGCTCGGTGGCAGGGAAGTGCCGCTGATGGATATGACCGGGAAGAAGCGGAGACGGTTCTTTTTCCGGAAAAAGATAAGAAAGTAAGGACGCCGGTTCTGCGGCAAAAAAATATATGACAGAATAGAGGGATACATATGAATATTGCACTGATTGCACATGACAAAAAAAAGGAACTGATGGTGCAGTTCTGTACCGCATATAAGGCTGTTTTGGTGCAGCATACGCTCTTTTCCACTGCAGGGACAGGAGACCTCGTGGAGGAAACCACGGGCCTGCCGGTGCAGAAGTTTCTGTCCGGCCCGCAGGGCGGCGATCAGCAGATTGGCTCCCGCATTGCATATAATGAAATTGATTTGGTGCTGTTTTTTGAGGACCCGCTGACGGCGATGCCCTACGAGCCGGATGTGTCCACTCTGATTCGGCTCTGCGATGTGCACACGATTCCGATTGCCACGAACATGGCCACAGCGGAGGTGCTGGTTCTGGGCCTCAGCCGCGGGGATCTGGATTGGAGAAATCTTGTCCGGAATTAGATTGCAGGGATGTAAAAAATATCCGGAGAGAAAAAAGGGGATGTAAAAAAGACCAGACCACAAAAAATTTGTTTAAAAATTTTTTCAAACAGCCCTTTTTCAGGAGGAACGCATGTACGATACAATTCTTTTTGACCTGGACGGCACACTGGTAAATAGTGCAGAGGGCATCACGGAAGGGGTGCGATATGCCCTGGAAAGCCTGCATTTTCCTGCCCTTCCTTATGCCGTGCGGGAAAAGTTTATCGGCCCGCCTCTTCGGGAATCCTTTCAGAAATACAGCGGAGTGGATGAGGAAACGGCTGGGGAGCTTCTGGCGGCCTACCGGGTTTATTATGCGGAAAAGGGATTGCATCAGGCTGTGCCCTATGACGGCATCCGCGAGCTTTTGGAGAAGCTGACGAAAGCGGGCAAGGAGCTTTTTGTGGCTACGGCTAAGCCCACAGTCTATTCCCGTACCATTTTGGAGGAATGGAAGCTGGACGGCTTTTTTAAGGAAATCATCGGTGCCGGCTTTGATAAAAATTTTGAAACGAAGGATAAAATTGTGGCACTGGCTGCATCCATGGCTACAAATGAAAAAATTGTTATGATAGGGGACACGGTGTACGACGTGGAGGGCGCGCGTGCCTGTGGCCTGCCCACGGTGGGCGTGCTGTACGGCTTCGGCGACCGGGAGGCCCTCCGGCAGGCAAGGCCGGAGCATTTAGTACAAACCGTGGAAGAGATAGGAGAATTACTATGCAGCTGAATTTACACCGTGCGGAGCTGACCGTTTCTGCCGTCCAGCCCCGACAGTACCCCCAGACCGGAGTGCCGGAGATTGCGATGGCAGGGCGGTCCAATGTGGGAAAATCCTCCTGCATCAATAAGCTTTTAAACCGGAATAAGCTGGCCCGTACCTCGTCCACGCCCGGCAAAACCGCAACCATTAACTTTTATAATATTGACAACCAGCTGTTTCTGGTGGATTTGCCAGGCTACGGCTTCGCCCGCGTTTCCAAGGAGGAGCAGGCCCGCTGGGGTGCTATGATTAACACATACCTGGATAAAAGCCCCAGGCTCCGCGGCGTACTGCTTTTGGTGGACGCCCGGCATAAGCCTACAGCAGATGATGTGATGATGTATTCCTGGATCCGGGAACGCTTCGGCGAAGTGACCGTGGTGGCCACAAAAGCAGATAAGCTGGGACCGACGAAACTGCAGGAAGGGCTTGCCCTCATCCGGAAAACACTGGACCTGGGAGAGGAAGATACACTGATAGCATTTTCCGGCGAAAAGGGCACCGGAAAAGAAGAACTCTGGCAGGAAATCAGCCGGATTACCGGTGTGGAACTTTAAATTGTGGAAAACCGGGATATACTCTTAATTGAAATATTCTAAAAGGCCGAACGATTTATTTCGTTCAGCCTTTTATCGTAGGGGCGATTCACATATTGCCCGTTTTATAAGGTTATGGTGTTTTGACACAGTCTGCCGTCTCTAATCTGTACAGTTTCTCTGTTTGTTACAGTACCGGACATCACTTATAAATATCAATTATATTTTCTACTTTCCCCTCTATCCAGTCAACCGTAAAACCAAGTCCTTCAGCCGCATATCTGATTGGAATATATGTTCTGCCGATACTTTCATCAATATAAGATTTTGTGTCCATTTCGTAACGAACACCATTTATATAATACTCTTTTTTACCTATTGGAAATTCTATGGTATTTCCGTTATATTCGCCTATCGCAATTTGATTGGTCGCATCCCATAAAACAGTCGCTCCCATATTTTCAAGGCATTCTCTAAAAGGATACATTGAACGATCATCTACCACTTGAATTTTTGCGGTTAACTCAATTTTCTTTTTGTTTATTTTTACAACAGTTTGTTTTTGACAGAAAGAAGTAAGAAATGGACTTGCTGGTTTATCTCCAAAAGCTTTGCTATCACTAAAAGCACCCCATAATTCACCACTAGTTGTTATAAATAAATATCTATCATTATCTTCCCCTAGTGTGTCATACTTTATGACGTCTTTTACGTCAGACATATGCTTGCTTGTATATTTACCATTTATCAAATAAAAGTCATTATTTTTTGAGAGCCCTATAAGGCTTTTGTCTCTATCTTCCAAATAGATTTTCTCCACTCCTGAATATTTATTTGTAGGTGCACTGTTAACTTCTATATTAGATGATTGAGAAAAAGAATAAAACACATTGTCGTTTGTAACAATATATTTTTGGCAACTGTAACCAAAACAAGCCATTTTTACATTATCCATACATTTCCTAAACGTAGATTTAGGTGAAGAATTTCCATGAAATAATTCACCCATATTGTTTATATACATTATATCACAATATGGCGTATGTGAGCAGCGAGAAATATCATCTATTTCATCCACTCCCGAACCGATTCTTGTAGGGATACCATCATCGCCACAAATAATATACAAATCGCCGTTATTTCTTAAAATCATTATATCATAAGAGGTGAGAGGTACACACCCCTTAACATTGGTCATAAGTTCAACCCGTTCAGCCTTGGCCGTAATATAATTTCCTAATGGTATTTTATAAAGCGTGTCATTTTTTGAGATTACATATGCTTTAGAATTATCACTAGAAATAACATTTTTTATGTCATCAGCTACTATAATGTTGTCGTCTGTAATGGTATTTAGTGTATAATTTCCGTCAACATAAGCCACTTCGCCCTTTACTAAGCATACTTCAACAGCATTTGCTTTTATGGTTTTAGTTTCAAGTTTATTATTTGGTATGTAATAATCTATTGTTGTGACATCCCCATTATCATGTAAGGCAATACCGGTAAATCTATCACGTTCTCCGAACGTAGTCTCTTCATATTTTCCTTTAAATTCTTTGACACTTTGTGCCAACAGTTTTGGAGTTTGAGTATCTATTGAATCCCCAAGAAGTAAGTCCCCATTGTCTCTTAAAACAACAATGCAATCATCATGTAAAATCCATGCGTTTTTAACTGACAGAATTTCTGCGTTTACACTAATGGTGGATAATAAAAACACAAATAAAATAGTAGTTACAACAACTAAAAATTTAATTTTTCTCATAGTAGAGTCTCCTTTCATCTTTTCATATATTAAAAAAGTGCGCCAACAGGAGTCAGCGCACGAAAAACGCAAACTCCGATTTGTTGTCACACAAACTTACTTAGAATGGGATAATTCAATCGCACATCCACCGTTTTGGAATTTGCGTTTTTACCAATTTCCAAACGATGAAAATGCAAAAATAAGAGTACCTCATTAAAAGGTACATTTTTTCTGCGTGCTAAATCACGGCAACAAAAAATCACCCCATTTTCCAAGTATTCAGTTTGTGTGACAAATACAGTATATCACATTTATGCTTCCTTTGCAACTATTTCCGGAAAAATATGAGAAACAAAAAGCGAAACGGCACAAGAAATGTACCGTTTCGCGTGGAATACCTATATTCTTTTTCAGGCACTATACGCTTAGAGCCTTTCTGTCGAATAATTGAGGCTTTAGTGTGTTAATTTTCCCTCTGCTTGAACGACTGGCGTGTGATTTGAGAAAAGGGCGCATTAAACGCCGCGTGCCTTCTTTCCGTTCATAAGCCCGCCGGGGTCGTAGGGGTGTCGCGCGATACCCGTACAAAAGAGCTTATGGAGTGAATGCGTGCAATAACTGCACGTCAAAGAAAGACAAAGCCTTTACAATCTCTGCAAAAATGCGGTCATCAGCTTTCCGGCATTTTTCGCCGCTTCTGTCGCAAAGGTTTCGTAGGAAACAGACGCGTCGCCGTCTGCAGAATCGGAGATGGCCCGGAACAGACAGCAGGGGATTTTGTTAGCCGCGCAGACCTGCGCCACGGCCCCGCCCTCCATTTCGCAGGCAATGGCCGGAAATTTTTCTAAAATGGCGGCTTTATCTGCCGCGGAGCCGCAGAAGCGGTCTGCCGTGGCAATCAGCCCGGCTTCCGCGTGGAGTCCTAAGTCTCCAGCAGCATCCATGAGCTTTTCCGAAAGCGCACGGTCGCAGGGGAGCTCTACAAGGTCCAGTCCTGAGATCAGCCCCAACGGGTCACCGAGGGGCGTGGTGTCCATATCGTACTGCACCGCTGCGGTACCCACCGCCAGGTCGAATACCCTGAGCCCCGGTGCTAGCGCGCCGGCCACACCGCAGTTAATAATGAATTCCGGATGGAAATGCAGTGCCAACGTCTGGGTGCACATGGCGGCAAAGACCTTCCCAATGCCGCAAACCGCCGCCGCCACCTCTTTCCCTGCCACGGTGCCGCGGGTAAAGCGGATACCGCCCACTGTTTCCACACGGGCGTTTTCAATGGAGAGGGCCTCCATTTCCTTTTTCATAGCCGTTATAATTCCAATCATGGCGTCACCTACGAAAGTGTAATTTTAATGATAGCTTTTTTGCCGCGCTTTACAATCAGACCGTCCTCGCCAAAGGCTTCCTTGGAAACGGGACCGTCCTGCGCAGGCTTTTCGCCGCCTACCGTAAGGCCGCCCTGCTGAAGAAGCCGTCTGCCCTCGGACTTGGAGGGAATAAAGCCGACCTTTACCAGCATCGCCAGAAGTCCGTCAGCTAAATCGGCTTCCGACACCTCAGCTGTGGGCATATCGGCCGAAACACCGCCGCCGGCAAATACGGCTTTGGCCGCCTCGTCTGCCTTTGTGGCCTCTTCTTCGCCGTGTACCAGCTTCGTAACCTCGTAGGCAAGGCGGGTTTTGGCTTCGTTAATCGCCTGCCCCTCCAGCTTTTCATATTCAGCAATTTCATCCAGCGGCAGGAAGGTGAGAAGCTTTAAGAAGCGGCATACGTCAGCATCGTCCACGTTTCTCCAGTACTGGTAGAAATCGTAGGGAGAAACCTTTTCCGGGTCCAGCCACAGTGCACCGCTGGCGGTTTTGCCCATTTTTTTGCCCTCGCTGTTGGTGAGGAGCGTGAAGGTCATGCCATATACCTGTGCGTTTTCCTTGCGGCGTACAAGGTCGATACCGCCTAAGATGTTGCTCCACTGGTCGTCGCCGCCCAGCTCCAGCTTACAGCCGTATTTTTTGTACAGCTGCAGAAAATCGTAGCTCTGCATGAGCATGTAGTTAAATTCAATGAAAGAAAGCCCTTTTTCCAGGCGGGTTTTAAAGCACTCGGCTGTGAGCATTTTGTTTACGGAGAAGCAGCTGCCGATTTCCCGGAGGAATTCAATGTAATTGAGGTCCAAAAGCCAGTCGCCGTTGTCCACCATGATGGCCTTATCATCAGAAAAATCAATCACCGAGGCCAGCTGGCGGCGGAAGCAGTCGCAATTGTGGCGAATGGTTTCCGGGGTCATCATTTTGCGCATATCCGTTCTGCCGGAGGGGTCTCCCACCATGCCGGTGCCGCCGCCGACGAGGGCGATGGGCCGGTGACCGGCGTTCTGCATATGCCGCATAACCACCATCTGCAGAAAGTGCCCTACATGGAGACTGTCTGCCGTGGGGTCAAAGCCAATATAAAAGGAAACCTTCTCTTTTCCGAGCAGTTCGCGGATTTCATCCTCGTGGGTTACCTGCGCAATCAGACCGCGGGCAGAGAGGGTGTCAAAAACGTTTTCCATAAATTTCATCCTTCCAGAATATTTTTTACCAGTATATCACATCCGGCAGAAAAAAGCAAGCTTTTAGAAAGAGGAAAAAATTTTTTTCAAAAAACGGGAACTTTTTTGAATCCATGCCGTCTAAAGAGTGAAATCCAAAAACATAAAATTAAATTTAAAGGAGAAAAAACAATGAAAAAATGGATTGCACTTTCCCTGGCGGCGGCTACACTGGCCGCAGGTCCCGCAGTACTGGCAGAGGAGAACGCACCGGCTGCGGCTGACGATATGATTATTGAGGTTCCTTCAAACAACCCCGACATCATGCTGATTGATGAAGCTCTGGAGACAATGCCGATTGCAGAAGTTCCTGCAGTCACCGGCACGGTGGAAGGTGTCCTGATGAAGGACGGTCTGTTCCCGGTCCGCCAGATTGCAGAAGGTCTTGGCTACACTGTAAACTGGGATGGCGAAGCAAGACGGGTGGAAATCATCCGCGGCGCACAGTACATCACCATGGACATCGATGTGGACGCATATACCTTTGCACGTCGTATGCCGGAAGCACTCGGTTCGGCTCCCGTGATTATCGAGGACAGAACATATGTTCCGCGCCGCTTCGTAGAGGAATATCTCAGTGCGTATGTGTTTGAACTGGGCGAAGACTTATGCGACGTGACCCAGGCCAGCATTGTAACCATTAAAGGGTTTGAAGAGGATGGCTCCCTTCTGGTGGAGGATGAAGTCCGCGGTGAAGTGATTGTTCACATCGCTGAGGAAACCGAAATCATAGCCGGCGGCGAAAAAGCAGACGTGACCGCTCTGGAAGAGGGTATGACGATTTCTGTCGTGTATGGCCGCGCCATGACGATGAGCATTCCGCCGCAGACAACGGCAGTAAGAATTGTTATTGGCTAAAATTTAAAAATACCCCCGTATAACGAGGGACGGACCGCTGACAAAGTCAAAGTCGGCGGTCATTTTTTATACTGAAAACCACAAGACGTTTTTGCAGGGGACGGCCTTCCGGCCGCAATGCGGGTTGTCGGGGACGCCAACCTCTACATTTTTGTCCGGGCTATTCTTCTGTTTCTTCATCATCGTCCACGATGCCGACAGTGCGTTTAATCCGTGCCCAGAGGGGGTCGGATTCCGGCGGCGGAAATGCAAAGGAATTTGCTTCTTCCTCCTCAAGGGGTATCGTTTTTTCGTAGAATTTCTGAAAGGCTTCGGATTCCCAGTAAACATCAGCAAATTCGTCATTCGTCAGAATAACAACCGTTTTCCCCACCGTGTCATAGCCGGAGGTGGTCAGAACGTCCTCTTTCTTCATCCATTCTTCTATCGTCATAAAAATTCCTCCTAAATAAAAAATGCGGCTCCATATCGAAGCCGCACGGAAAACACACAACTTCGGTATGTCGCCAAACACATTAGCACAAACACACAGCTCAAAACGAAGAGCTTCCGTCCTGCTAACCGAAGTGTGCATCCTCCACACTTTGATTGTAAACGAAAGTTCTTCATTTTATTCGGCTGTGTGTTTCATATGCGTGTGCATACAATGTGTTTGGCTCATATATAATAACACATTTTCCCATCTTTTACAAGTGTTTTTAAAAATTTTGCATTCCTGCAATGTATTTTTATGGAAATATGGACTATTTTCTCTAAAGTGTTGTTTTTTCTGCAGAAATGTAGTATAATGAAGTTAATACGCAAGATAATACTTATGAGAGGTGATTTTTATGGAAGTATACACACCGCCATTTACTATAACGAACGGAGTTCTTACACTTGTTTCAAGCATATCTGAAAAGGTAGGCAAAATCAGTGTTACAAGTAACATGCAGGCAAAACCGCATTTAAGAAAAAACAATCGTATTCAGTCGATACATTCTTCCTTGAAAATAGAAGCAAATTCTCTTACCATCGGACAGGTCAGAGATGTTATTAACGGAAAAACAGTTTTAGGAGAAAAGAGAGAAATTCAGGAAGTAAAAAACGCATATGCCGCTTATGAGATGCTCCCCCGAATAAATCCCTTTGATATAAATGAGCTTAAACTTCTTCACGGAATAATGACAAAATACCTTGTGGATGAGTCAGGAGAGTTCCGGGGTGGGGAAGAAGGCGTTTTTTCCGGAGACAAATGTATTTTTATGGCACCGCCTGCAAAAAGGGTGCCGGTGCTTATGGAAAATCTCTTTGATTGGCTTTCACGCAGCAAAGAAGAAGTGCATCCGCTTATTATGTCGGCCGTGTTCCACTATGAGTTTGTATTTATACATCCGTTTTCTGATGGCAACGGAAGAATGGCAAGATTGTGGCACAGTGCCTTTTTGACAAAATGGAATCCGATATTCGAGTATATACCGATAGAAAGGCAGATTGAAAAATTTCAGGATGCATATTATGAGACAATCACAAAGTGTCATACCGAGGGAAGTTCAAACACTTTTGTTCTGTTTATTTTAGAACGGATTGATAAAATACTCGACGAAATTGCAGAGCAGATTTCAACCTCTGCAGAAAATGTTTCGGAGTATGTAAAAAGACTTCTTGCTGTGATGGAGTATGATATGCCATACACATTAACGTCGCTGATGGAACTGTTAGGTCTTAAATCAAAGGAAACCATAAGGCGGCATTATATCCACCCCGCACTGGAGCTTCACCTTATACAAATGACGATTCCCGACAAACCCCAAAGCCGAAATCAAAGATATATAAAGCAATAATAAGACGCAATAAGCCCGAAAAATGGGGATGTTAAAAAATGTCCGGAGCGCAAAAAGGCAAGAAAACCGTGTTTTTAAAGTGAAAATCAAAACAGAAATTGTGTGAAATGATAAAAATCCAATTATATTCGATTTTTCAATGTTTTTAAGCCTTTTGGCTACGAACAAACTTCGTCACTCGGCGTACCCATGTACGCCGTCGGATAACCAAAAGCAGGTAATTTCCCTGCTTTTGCTCAGTTTGTCCGTTCCAAACTATTTTTTCTCATCCCCAAAATTCAGGGCTGTTTAAAAAGTCAACTTTTTAAACAGCCCCATGCAACAAAAGCGTTCTCATGGTCAATCCGGATTTCCGGTCAGAATCTCCAAAAGTGCCGCGTAGGTTTTCTGCGGGTCCTCACGGAACCGGCGGCAGACCTCCTGCGCTGTCTCCTTTGACCCCACGCTCATGCGGATGTCAAGGAGAGGGAATCCGCCGTCCCGGATGGATAAATCCGCGGCGTAGGACAGCTCGTTCAAAGGGCGGTACACGGCAGAGATATCCGCTTCGTTCCGTTCCTTTTTCTTATAGGCCCGGATGGAGAGAAGCAGTTTTTCACGTACAGACACGGGGATTCTTTTCATATAGGCGTCATAGGCCTCTGTGCCGTGGTTTGTCAGAAAGTAGAGACGGAGCCCCTCGTGACGGTCCACCTCCACAAGACGCATTTCCACCAGCTCGTCCAGATACTGCTGCATGGTGAAATAATCCACAAACTCATAGTCCATGAATATATCGGTAATCTGGCCGTTGTCGATGGCTTCGTTAAAATTCCGGATAATATATAAAATAATCAGCTTGATTTCGGAAGGCTCTTTAAATTCGTACATTACATCCCTCTTATGTTTCGTATATCTGCGCCGTAAATATGCAGTTTTGTATAATGTCCCAGAATCCGGGACAGCATCCGGTCGGAATACACCCGTCCGATATCCGGCAGAGCAAGATTCGTGCTGATAATTGTGCTCTTTTCTGCCAGAAGACGGCTGTTGACCACATAGAACATATCCGCATCGGTCATGGAATTGATAAATTCCGTCCCCAGATCGTCAATAATCAGTAAATCCACTTTCAGAAGCTGGGATTTCAGCACCGAACGGGCCTCTCCGTCCCCCCGGCTGAAGCGGGCGTCGGAAAGAAGGTCCGCAATTTGTCCGGCACTCTGGTACAAAACAGAAATACCGCGGGAGAGAAGCTCGTTGGCAATGGCACTGGACAAAAAAGTTTTACCGAGGCCGGGATTGCCATAAAGCAGAAGATTGTCTGCATGGTTTTCAAAGTCTGCGGCAAAGGCACGGCAGATACGGAGAATAGACTCCATGTTTTTCCGGGGCGTCAGCGTCTGGCCCTCTATAGGGGTGTCGGCATACAGACGAATATCAAAAGCGTCAAAGGTCTGCTTTCGGAGCAGCTTTCCCATGCCGGATTCCTCCGTCAGAGCCTCGGACAAAAGGGTCAGATAACAGCTGCAGAGCCCACTGTCCCGCATTCCGGTGTCCTTGCAGTGGGGGCAGGTGTACGGAATATCCAGATAGTCTGTCCCAAAACCGGCTTCCCGGAGAAGCATTTTCTTTTCGGCGGCATATCTGGCCGCCTCGCGTGCATATTGCTCCGCGATTTCCTCGGGCGTACCCGTACCGTCCCATACGGCAGAGAGCATCCGCATTCCACCGCCGAACAGCGCGTTGTCAATTTCCCGGATTCGCGGTACGGCGCGGTACACTTCCTCCTGCCGGGCAGATAGCAGCGCGTCCCGCTCCTGCTTCCGTGCATTAAATTTTCGGTTTACGCCTGCAAGACTTTTTTCATCCATGTTCCTTTATCCTTTTTTCCAGGGCGCGGCGTTCAATTTCTTCAAAATCGTATACCGCTGTCTGTTCATAATTTAAAAATTTGTTTGTTTTCTTCGGTTGTACCTTCGGTACGGGGGGCGCAGGCGGTGCATCCTTTTCCAGGTCTGCGATGGAAGTGATGTCCTGCCGGTGCCACGACTGCAAAATGGCGTTTATGTAGGGGAAGGAGGCGTGGCCGGTGGCCAGAACCGCCTTTTCGTAGGCCGTTTTAATCAGCTCCTGGGGCATCTGCATTTCCTCGGTCCACTGGAGAATGTGGGCATATTCCGAGTCGGACAAATCACGGCCTGTGATTCCCAGCATCCGTTTGTATTTCCGACTGAGCTTGGCGCGCTTGTCGGCATTTTGTAAATGGTTTTCCGCCCGTTCTATGGTGTTGATACCTTCGTCTGCCCATGCGATGGCGATTTTTTCTGCATAGCGCATATTGTATTTTTCCAGTGCCGCGCAGTGCTCAAGGAGCATCATGATGACCTCCAGCGGCAGCTTCAGCCAGTCGTAAAAACTGTAGAGCGTTGCGGTTTCCGCTGTGCTCAGGGTTTTGCCGAACACATTCTGGGCAAAATTCAGAAGCATGGCCATTTTTTTATCTTCCGTGACAGCGGCGGCAATATCCTGTGCTTTATATTGCGGCTTTTCCTGCACCTGGGGCGGGGCCGGGGTTTCCATAGTCAGGTCCACAAATTCTATGCCGCCATCCGGACCGCGGCGGATGACACCTTTTCCCTCCCAGTAATTCCAGGCCTGTACCACATCCGATTCCAGAAGGTCCAGCTCTTTGGCAATGTGGGCATTATCGGGCTTTGTGCCCACGGCATAGCACAGCCGCAGTCCGTAAAGATACACTTTTACGAACGTGGCGTTTGCTTTCGTCATATATTTATCTACAAAGGCGCTGGCCACCGGAAAGGCCGGCAGACCCGAAACGCCAGAAATTTTGTAATTTACCATGGCTTACTCCTTGTAAGGATTTTTTCGTTCGGAAGGGTTGAAAAGGGCGACCGTGGGCCGCCATTGTTTTTTATTATAACAGCTTTCATTACAAAATTCCAGTGTTATTTTTACAAAACGGTTACAAAACAGCCTGTCTTACAACGGATGGTAGAAAAAATTTTTTTCAAAACCAAATCTTGCGCCTTTGGCCGGTGCTGTTCCGGCAGAAGAAAACGGGGACGGAATTTTTTGTTTTTTCGTGGCAAACAGGAGATAAAAACAACAGAAAACAGAAAAATAACAGAAAACAGAAAAAGGGTTGACAAGTGCACCCGAAAACGATATAATATAAGGTAAGTTTACAAAAAAAGGATGATTTGCGTGAAAAAATTGGGTTTAAATGAAATTCGCGAAAAATTTTTGCGTTTTTACGAATCGAAGGAGCATTTGCGTCTCCCCAGCTTTTCGCTGGTGCCGCAGAACGATGCAAGCCTTCTGCTGATTAACGCCGGTATGGCTCCCTTAAAGCCGTATTTTACCGGCAAGGAGGTCCCGCCGCGCAAGCGCGTTACCACTTGTCAGAAGTGTATCCGTACCCCCGACATTGAGCGGGTGGGCAAAACGGCGCGCCACGGCACATTCTTTGAAATGCTGGGCAACTTCTCCTTCGGGGATTATTTTAAAAGAGAAGCCATCACATGGGCCTGGGAATTTGTAACAGAAGTGATGGAAATGCCCGTGGACAAGCTGTGGGTCACGGTGTATCTCGATGACGATGAAGCCTTCGACATCTGGACGAAGGAAATCGGCGTCGCACCCGACCGGGTTGTCCGCATGGGTAAAGAAGATAACTTCTGGGAAATCGGCACCGGTCCCTGTGGCCCCTGTTCCGAAATTTACTTTGACCGGGGTGAAGAAGCCGGATGCGGCAGTCCCGACTGTAAGCTGGGTTGCGACTGCGACCGGTTTGTGGAATTCTGGAATCTGGTATTTACCCAGTTTGATAAGGACGAGGAAGGAAATTACAACCGTCTCGCCCATCCGAATATTGATACCGGTATGGGCCTTGAACGTCTGGCTGCGATTATGCAGGGCGTAAACAACCTCTTTGAAGTAGATACCGTCCGCAACATTATGCTTGCTATCAGCGACGTTGCAGGCGTAAAGTACGGAGAAAACGAAAAGTCTGATGTTTCCCTCCGCGTTATCACCGACCATATCCGTTCCACCACCTTTATGATCAGTGACTCCATCGTACCCTCCAATGAGGGCCGCGGCTACGTGGTCCGCCGGCTTCTGCGCCGTGCGGCACGGCATGGAAAGCTTCTCGGTATTAAAAAGCCGTTCCTGTATGAAATTGCAGAAACGGTTATCCGTGAATCCTGCGAAGCTTATCCGGCACTCAAAGAAAAACATGACTTTATCTGTAAAATTATCCGCCGTGAGGAAGAACAGTTTGATAATACCATTGACCAGGGTCTGTCCATCTTGAACGGACATATTGACGAGTTGATTGCAAACGGCGAAACCACCCTTTCCGGTGAAAAAACCTTCAAGCTGTACGATACGTTCGGCTTCCCCATTGACCTGACCATTGAAATCCTTGCGGAAAAAGGGCTTTCTGTGGATGAAGCAGGCTTCAAGGCAGAAATGGAACAGCAGAAAACCCGTGCCCGTGATGCCAGAAAAGAAGGTGAAGGCGCAGGCTGGAGTGAGGATGTATATACAAAGCTTGACAAGAGCATCAAAACAGAGTTTGTCGGTTATGACAACGCAGAGTGCGAAGGAAAGGTCCTTGCCTTGATTTCTGACGGCGCAATCTGCGACGCTATCGGTGAAGGGGAAGAAGGGGCCGTGATTTTGGATAAAACCGTTATCTACGGCGAAAGCGGCGGCCAGGTTGGTGACCGCGGCAAGCTGGAAAACGAAGCCATTACGGCTATCGTAAAAGATGCCAAAAAGCTCCCTGACGGAAAAATCGTTCATTTTGTGCAGGTGCAGAAGGGTGCCCTTTCCGTGGGTGAATCCCTGAAAGCCACGTATTGCCCGAAATCCCGTCGCGCAACCATGCAGAACCACAGCGCAACTCACCTTCTGCAGAAAGCACTCCGGGAAGTTGTGGGTGACCATGTAACCCAGGCAGGCTCCTTTGTAAATCCAGAACGTCTCCGTTTCGACTTCCATCACTTTGAAGCCGTAACGCCGGCCCAGCTTGCAGAAGTTGAGCAGAAGGTGAATGAAGCCATTCTGTCTGCATTACCCGTTGAAAAACGCGAAATGCCGCAGGACGAAGCGAAAAAGCTCGGTGCCATGGCACTGTTCGGCGAAAAATACGGCGATATTGTACGCGTTGTAAAAATGGGCGACTACAGTATTGAACTTTGCGGTGGTTGCCATGTAAATAACACCAGTGAAATCGGTCTCTTCAAACTCGTTTCCGAAAGCTCCGTTGCGGCAGGTGTCCGCCGTATCGAAGGGATTACAGGCACAAACATTCTTACTCTCCTTGCAGAGAAAGAAGCACTGATTTCAGAAACAGCCGCAGCACTGAAAACAAGCCCCGGCGACATCGTAACAAAAGCCACGGCTGCGCTGGAAGAAGTAAAGACGCTGCAAAAGGCACTGGAAGATGTAAAGCTGAAGAGCGTAGCAGGACAAACGGATGCCCTTCTGCAAAACGCACAGGATGTGGACGGCATAAAGGTTGTAACCGGTAAGTTCGACGGTCTCGGTACCGATGAGCTCCGTGCCATCGGTGACGGTCTGCGTGATAAAATCGGCACGGGTGCCCTTGTGATTGCGGGTACGCAGGACGGAAAAGTAACCTTTGTAGCCATGGCAACAAAGGATGCTGTCTCCCGCGGCGTACATGCCGGAAATCTTGTGCGCGAGGTAGCGAAAGTGGCCGGTGGTGGCGGCGGCGGTAAGCCGGACAGTGCCCAGGCCGGCGGCAAACAACCCGAAAAAGCGGATGAAGCCCTCTCTGTTGTTGCCGAAACCATTAAAGGACAACTGAAATAAGCGAAGGGAGAAACCGAAATGGATTGTCTTTTTTGCAAAATTATAAATGGTGAAATTCCCTCAAACAAAGTGTATGAGGATGAAAAGGTATATGCTTTTCACGATATCAGCCCCGCGGCTCCCGTGCATGTGCTGATTATCCCAAAGGTACACATTTCGTCTGCCAACGCACTGACAGAGGAAAATGCCGCTGTGGTTGGCCATATTTTTGTCGTGGCCGCCAAAATCGCGGCACAGCTCGGCATTGCCGAAAACGGCTATCGCATTGTTAATAACTGCGGCGAAGACGGCGGGCAGACCGTACCGCATCTTCACTTCCACCTTCTCGGCGGCAGAAGCCTGCAGTGGCCTCCCGGCTGATACTGCTTTCCGGCTGAAAAAGGTACAGAAAAAAGGAGAGAAATCCGTGTGGTTTCTCTCCTTTTGTAAATAGCGTTCTTTTTTGCGCTTTCTGTTTAAAAGACGTCCTCTGCAAAGGATGCAATGTTTTCATAAATATAGGTCGGCTTTTCCTGCGCCTTTTCTGCATCCTCCCGTGTTCCTTCGCCGGAAAGCACCAGCACCGCGTCCACACCCGCACGGATGCCGCAGGCGATATCCGTATAAATCCGGTCGCCGAGGACAATCGTCTGTTCCTTAGAAAAGCCGGTTTTTTCCATAGCCAGAAGGGGCATAGCCGGCTCAGGCTTGCCGAGAACAAGAGGCCGGCGTCCCATGGCATTATAGAGCATATCGCAGACCGAGCCGCAGTCGGGCACGGAGCCGTAGGCCGTGGGGCATACCAGGTCCGGATGGCTGGCTACATAGTCAATACCGCGTCCCAAAAGGATGCAGGCATCCTCCAGCTTCTGAAAGGTCAGCTCCGTATCAAAGCCCACGCAAAGGCAGTCGATGTCATCGGAAAGCGTGTCGCAGACCGGAAGACCCGCAGAACGAAGCTGGGTTTTAAAGGATTCCGTCCCGAAAACATAAATTTTCCTGTAGCCTTGCTTTTGCAGATGGAGCGCGGTCACATTCACGCTTGTCACGTAGTCCTCCGCGCAGGTTTCAATGCCCAGACGGTGCATTTTTTCGATGTAGCTTTCTATGCCTTTGGAGGAGTTATTCGTCATGAATATGTACCGGCCGCCCCTCCTTTTCACATTTTCCAGAAACTCGATAACGCCGGGAAATAAATTGTTGTCAAGATAAATCGTCCCGTCCATATCGAGAAGAAACAGCATTTTTCCTTTCAGATTTCCCATTTTTCTACCCTTTCTATTCCAGTATGTTGGTCGTAATATAGTCAATGCCCCATGCAATATATTGCGCCGCTTCCTCCGGTGCATCCACTGTCCAGCAGTTTATCTCCAGCCCTTTTTCGTGTATCTTTTGTATAAGCGCGGCGGACACGCCCGCCTTTGCAATGTCTAAACCGATGCTATATTCGCGCAGTTCTTCGATTTTAGCGTCGTCGATTGTCGAGCATAAAAACTGTGCCGCCTGATTTGGGCGTAGCTTCTTTACCTTTACAAGATTTTCCCATGTAAAGGAAATGAAAACCGTGTCGTCCAAATAATCCATTTCTCCGATTATCTGCAGAATTTCTGCAATCTGCGCTTCGGAAAAGTCGGTTTTCAGCTCCGTAACGGCCACCTTGCCGTACATTTTGCAAATGGAAATATATTCCTGTAGGGAGGGAATCCGCAAATCTGTCCGTGTTTCACCTGTATCAGGTTTTTGCAGCAAAACTGTCCGGATTTCGGCCAGCGTGCTTTCCTCGACATTGATATCGGTGTCCGAAACACGCTTTCCCGTTTCCACATCGTGTATCACCACATAGTGCCCGTCGGCCGTGCTGTGGACATCTGTTTCGATACCCCAATAGCTTCTGTTGCCCGCGGCTATGAACGCCGCCGCCGTGTTTTCGCATTCGATGCCGCTGAGACCCCTGTGCGCCACCATTTTCGTATTCTTTTTTTCAATTTTAACCGTATTCATTTTCCTGCCTCCCAAAATTCTTTTTTTCCGATTGAAACTGCCGCCGCGCCGCCCTCAATTGCTTTTTCGATTTCTTCCCGGCTGTCAATAAGGCCGCCGGCAATAATCGGAATGGGTACTGTTCCCTTCAGGCTCGTCATTACCTTCGGTACTACCCCGGGCATGATCTCTGCCATATCCGGCTTTACGCTCTTTATCGTTTCCACGATTGTCTCCACCGAGTGGGAGTCTACCAGAAAAAAACGCTGTACTGTGAAAAGCCCGGCTTCCTTTGCCATTTTTATGATGCTGCCACGGGTGGAAATGATGCCGTCGGCGTGCATATTTTTTACCAGCTGCAGCCCTGCCCGGTCCTTGCCGACTCCCTCCGTCAGGTCCATGTGAATAAACAGCTTTTTTCCCCTTGCGTGGGCTTTTTCCACGGCGGGGGCAAGCGTAAAGACGCTGGGCGTCAGGTAAAACACCGTATCCACCGCAGAAAGAAGTGCGTCAGAAAGCTCCTGCTCTGTGCGGACGGCCGCAATGATTTTTCCGTACATCTCAGGCCTCCTCTATATTCCCGGCGGCCACAATGTTGGCACCCCAGGGTGTTTTATCTAATATATCTCCGATTTTCACAGGGGCAACCGCTGTCAGGCGGTGAATCCGGTCCATGCAGGAAAAAATTTCTGCCTTGGGGATGGGCCGGTCGGTTTTAACGGGGAGACGGGTTTTACCGCAGGGCACAGTGGCCGTCACGGTCCGTACCGGATTCGTACATTCGTTTTTTGCATATTCTGCGCCCCGGGGACAGCCGTTCCCCGCCACAGTTACGGTTTCACCGCAGATTTCAGCAGTAAGGGAACAACCTAAGGGACAGATAATACAGGTTAAATTCATTTTTCTTCCTCCAATATAAAACGCAGTTCGCCGTTTTCCGGCAGCACAGATGCGGGCAGCGTGATGCTTTCCATCTCGCCCGGTGCCATTTTTGCTCTCTTCTTCGTAAACAGGCGTTTTTCACCGGAATAAACGCTGACAGAAGCATTCCTGTAAACAGCCGCAACCCGGAAATATACGGTCGTGTCTGCTTTTTCCGTGATTTTCTGTGGCACGGTGTAGCGGATTCGGCCGTCCGTGCGGAGCAAAAGGTCCACGTTTTTCTCCTGTGCTCCGCGCAGATACGTCGCCGCACTTTTGCCGGCCGTGGCTGCTTCTTCGGAAACGTAGTCCACCAGATCATGCACATGCAGTACATTGCCGCAGGCAAAAATGCCGGGAACTGACGTCTCCCGTGCCGCCGTCACTGCCGCGCCGCCGGTCACCGGGTCTAAGGCAATTCCGGCGCAAAGCGACAGCTCATTTTCCGGAATGAGGCCCACAGAGAGAAGCAGGGTGTCGCAGGAAATATATTCCTCTGTGCCGGGAATGGGGCGTCTGTCCGCATCCACTTCGGCTATGGTAACCCCGGTGAGGCGTTCCCGGCCATGAATTTCCGTCACAGTATGGGAAAGCTTCAGCGGAATCGAAAAGTCGTGCAGACACTGCTGGATATTCCGCGCAAGACCGCCGGAGTAAGGCATCAGCTCGCACACGGCTTTCACCTTTGCACCTTCAAGCGTCATTCGCCGGGCCATAATCAGCCCGATGTCGCCGGAACCGAGAATTACCGCCTCGCGTCCCACGCTGTACCCTGCACAGTTCATCAGCTTCTGGGCAGTTCCGGCACTGAAGATACCGGCGGGCCTTGTCCCCGGTGTGGCCAGCGCACCCCGCGGCCGCTCACGGCAGCCCATTGCAAGAATGATGGCCCGTGCTTCTACAGTAAAAATTCCGTCTGTAGCGTTGGTCGCCGTAATCACCTTTTCAGGGGAAATGGACAACACCATTGTCTCTGTCTTATATTCTATCTCTTTTTCCACCACTTTGTCAATATATTTCCACGCATATTCCGGTCCGGTCAGCTCTTCGCCGAAGGTGTGGAGACCGAAGCCGTTATGTACGCACTGCTGTAATATACCGCCAAGTGCCTGGTCGCGTTCTAAAATCAGGATATCTTCTACGCCTGCTTCCCGTGCCGCCAGTGCCGCCGCCATGCCTGCCGGGCCGCCGCCGATAATCACTAAATCCCGCATGTGGTATCCTCCTTATCTGTTAAAATCCGGGATGCTCCGCCGCATTTCGTTACTGCTTCGGGCCGTATGCCCTGTTCTGCAGCAATAAGCTCCAAAATTCGCGGCATACAGAAGCCGCCCTGACATCGCCCCATCTGTGCCCGGGTACGGCGTTTTACGCCGTCAAGGTCGCGGGCCTTTGGATTTTGCCTGAGTGCCGCCAGAATTTCGCCTTCGGTTACGCCTTCACACCGGCAGACGATTTTTCCATAGGCCGGTTCTTTTGCAATTACGGCGTTCTTTTCTTCTGCTGTCATTTCGCGGAATGCATGGGCAGAAGCCCGGTGCGGATTGTATGCCGGATTTTCTTCCGGTGAAAGTCCTTTTTCCAGAAGCAGGGTAACGAGATACTCTGCCACCGCCGGTGCCGCTGTCAGCCCCGGTGATTCAATTCCTGCCGCGTGAAGCACGCCGCTTTCCCCGAAGGTGAGAATGAAATCTCCGGTGTTGCCCACAGCCCGGAGTCCGGAAAAGGAGGTGATAGTCTTATGGAAGGGAATCGCCTCTACCATCCCGGCGGCCTGGCGGCGCACCCGTTCTGTTCCTTCGGCCGTAATGCGGGTATCCTCTTTATTTTCCAGGTCCTCTGCCGTGGGACCGAGAAGGAGATTACCGTCCACCGTAGGGGAGACGAGAATGCCTTTTCCCATTTTGCCGGGGGCCTTGAATACCGTGGACCGCACCAGGCTGCCCGCCGTTTTGTCAAGTAAAAGATATTCGCCCCTTCTGGGATGAATGGAGAAGAAGCTGTCTCCGCAAAGCCGGGCCACACTGTCCGCATGTACACCGGCGGCGTTCAGGACGTACCGGGCGTCCACCTGTTTTTCACCTGCATGTATGCAAAAGCCCTCCGGTGTCTTTTGGATAGCCGAAACGGGGAAATCCAAAAACAAATCGGCCCCGTTATCCATGGCGTTCCCTATGGCCGCCACACATAGCTGATAGGGGCAGGTGATTGCCCCGGTGGGGGCATAAAGCGCACAGTCTGCTTCGTGCGAAATGTGCGGCTCCATGGCCCTGAGCTCTTCTTTTTCCAGAATCCGCAGCCCTTCCACGCCGTTTTTCTGTCCCCGGTTCAAAAGCGTTTCCAGTGCCTGGCGGTCCTCGCTGCCGAAGCCTAAAACCAGTGAGCCGTTTCTACGGTAGGGTACGCCAAGCTCCCGGCAGACATCCTCCATCATGCGCGACCCTTCCACGTTAAATCGGGCCTTCAGGCTGCCTTCCTTTGCATCAAAGCCTGCATGAACAATGGCAGAGTTGGCCCGGGTTGCGCCCATAGCCACGTCGCTTTCCTTTTCTAAAATACAGATTTTCAGCCGGTAGCGGGAGAGGGCACGGGCTGCCATAGCCCCCGTGATGCCGGCACCGATAATTGCGATATCGTACATTTTCTTCTTCCTTTCCAAAATAAAAAGACGCCTCAAAACAGCCCGTAGGCTGTCTTGACGCGTCTCCAAATCTCTGCATCGTATTTATTTTACCAGCTTTTTTCCGGTTTGTCAAGCCTTTTTATTTCAAATAAGGAAACTGTCTGGCGCAGATGAAAAATAGTGCAGGCATATGCCTGCACTATTTTTCGATTTGTGTTGCAACAGTACGGGGTTGGCTTTGGAGCAAAAAAATGCGCCGGAGTGAACCGGCGCATGAAAAACGCACAGCTCACTTTGTCGCCAAACAAAACCCTATGCCATTTTAAAGAATGAAACGAGCATAAAGAAAGAGCCATGCGTTTTTACCAAAAAGCAAAAACGCATCGTTTCATTCTTTCCAAAATGAAAAATATTCAGGTTTTGTTTGGCAAAAAACAGTATAGCATAAAAAATGGAATTTGTAAAGCCGTTTCAGAAAAATCATGAAAGAAATTCGATTTTCACCAAAAGGTCTTGACGGACGCGGCGGGGTGCGGTATAATAAGAGAAAAAAATAAAGGAGCGTTTTTATGCGTAAGCTTTTACTTTGTGCGGCTCTTCTGTCCGTTTGCCTTTGCGCCGCGTGCGGAAATAAACCTGTGGAAACTGCGCCGACACCTACGCCGGAGCTGGATGTGGAGAGCTTCCTCCGCGGCGAAAATGCGGGACTTATCGAGGTACTGGGCGATGGACAGCAATAAGCGTCTGCCGGGAAAGGTGGCGGCCGTGCACGACATTGCAGGCTTCGGGCGAAGCTCTCTTACCGTGGTGATGCCCACGCTCAGCGTTATGGGGCACCAGGCTTGCCCGGCGCCCACGGCGGTGCTGTCCTCCATCACCGGGTTTTACACCGGGTATGCCATGGAGGATCTGACTCCCTTCCTGGACAAATGCTTTGCCCACTGGAAGAAGGAAAACTGTGCATTTGACTGTATATATACCGGCTTTATCGGCTCGGCTGAGGGCGTTCGCGTCACCCGGAGGTTTATCGAAGAAACGGAAGCGAAGCTTGTGGTGGTAGACCCGGTTTTTGCTGATGACGGAAAATGCTACGACTGTTTTGACGATGCCATGGCCTGTGCCATGGCTGACCTTATCGGCACGGCGGATGTGATAACGCCGAATCTGACAGAGGCCTGCTTTCTGTCCGGGATCCCGCACCGGCAGGACCTGGAGACAGCAAGGCAATGTCTGGAGCATCTGTGCAGAAAAACAGCCGGAAATGTGGTGATTACCGGCGTTCCCTGCGGCGATAGCGTGGCAGTACTTCTCAAGGAGCGGGCGACGGGGAAAACCTATAAAATTGAAAACCCTTATTTACATAGTCACTATCCGGGCACCGGAGACCTTTTTACCTCCGTGCTTACCGGGGCACTTCTCTCCGGCACATCCCTCCCGCAGGCGGCCGGGAAGGCGGCGGACTTCGTTTTTACGGCTATCCGCACGGCCCAGGAGCATGGAGTGCCCGTTCGTGAGGGCGTGCCGATGGAGCTTCTGGTTCCGCGGCTTCTGGAAAATCATATGCTTCCGGCGGAGGAATTTTAGTAAAGGAAACTACATATCACAAACAATGCGGTGTAAAATCAATTACACCGCATTGTTTTTATATATTTTTTATTTTCGGGTTGCAATAACGATTCTGACTTTTCCACCTGCCGACGGCTCTTTATCATAGTAAGCTGTTAAGGTATGGCTGTCGGTGTTTATGTCGCTTACCTTCAGCTGGGAATAAGTGTAGTCGCTGTTTTTGCGGTAGATATCGGCGTCGGTGATGTCGTACCGGCTGCCGTCCGCATACTGTATATACGAGGCGTTAATGCTTTTCACAACGCCGGTAACCTCAGAAAGACGTGTCATACTGTAAATCTTACCGCCGCTGTAGGTAAACCGGGTAGGAGCACCCGAACCGATGGAGTACGATGTACCGTTGGTCTGGTATGTGCCCGTACTGCCGTCAATCATGTATTTATAGGAGCCGGAAACGTTCATACCGGCGGAGATGTTCTTGGCACTGGTAACCACACCATAGGAATGGAGGTCCCCCGTCACATCGCTGAGGATAAGCTCGCTGATGCGGTTTTGGCTGTCCCTGGCGACATACAGGACGTCCTTTTCCTGAATTGTCACACCGTCCAGCCGCTGCAGAAATACACTGCCTGCCGCGCCGCCCGTGTAGGAGTCCGGCCCGTACACCTCCAGAATTTTCACCTGGGGAGAAAGAGCATCACTGCCAAGAGTACCCGCAGAAGCGTCCACCTTGCCGGACACGCCTGCACTTTCGGAAAGCGTTGCCGAAACCTTGCCGTCGGAGAAGGACAAGGTGACGATGCGGTTCAGTAGCGCATCATAGTCTTTGTCGGCTTCAAATTCATAGGTATTGCCGCCGGCGTCCACAATGGACAGCATGTACCCGGAGTAGGATTCGCCTAAAGAAGTTTCGTACAGCCTTGTGCCGGTGGATTGTACAAACCCTGCCACATCGGCAGAAGCTCCGGAGGTCAGCACATCGGCCACACTCCCTTCGCGGCCGAGAAGCAGCGTGACAGTGTCACCGTAAGAGAACGCACCGCCCGTAGCCAGCTTGTTGAAGGCTTCCAGACCTTCAATGGCATAGCTTGTGCCGGAAATGTTGACGGTGGAGGGCGTATCCTTGGAGGGAGATGCACTCTTGTACACGCCGGTAATCTTATCCGAATAGGCCAGCACCATGTTAAGGGCTTCGGAATAGTAGAGAATGTCATAGGTTTCGATGTCGGAGGCGGAGACCTTCTGCCCGTCCCGCATAATAGCCGTGGAGCTGTTTATGGGGAACTGTCCGCTCCAGGCGGCGTTTTGTACCGTGTAGGGGCCGTCTACGCCGTCGGTGTTGAGAATTACATAATCCACATCATTGTCTTCGTCATATACAATCTGCAGGATATCGCCCATTTGCAGGGTGGCTTTTATCAGCGTTCCGGTGGCTCTGGTACCTTCGTACAGTGTTACGCCGTCCTCCAGCTTCACTTTTTCCATAACGCCGTTTTTATAGGTGATGATTCCATCGCTCAGGACAGAATATACGGCATAGGTTTTCACGGTCATCGCATCTGTAGTACCGGGAGTGCTTTTCCGGAGAAGTCCGTATTCCACTGCACCGTCCGCATCGTAAAAGAGGGTAAAGGTATTTCCTTTTTTGGCATCCGTGCAGGCCTTGCCGTAGGTAGTAGCACCGGATTTATAATATACCGTGAGGGTATCCTCCCAGTTATAAATCATATCATCCAGCACAAGGTCAGAGCCGATTGTATCGGTAACGGTATAGGTCCGGGTGGTTTGTGCTTTGGGGACGAAAGCAACAATGGTGTCCCCATTTTCCAGAAACAGCTCTCCGGTACGGCCAATCCAGTCATCGGAGAAATGCGCACCTTTCTTAAATGTACCGCTGGAGGTAACAACCTTGGAAGCGGCCACGGAGGTATCCTCCCGGCTGGTGGCAATCATAATCACGTTTTCCTGGGAGGTACAGTCGAGAACGGAAAGATATTCCGTGGTTTGCCCCTTCAGATTCTGGTCCAGCAGATTATACAGGAGGGTTACCGTGTCGCTACGGGTGATTGCATCGCTGTAGCTGAGGGAAATCCCGTCGCAAAGGCCCAGGTCCTCGGCAATAGCCATGTGACCCTGGGGCCAGGCGGCACCGAAATCACTGTTCTGATAGCCGAGGAGGCGCAGAAAAACAGCCGTGGCCTCGGCGTAGGTGATAGGTTCATCGGGCCGGAAAGTGGAATCCAGATAGCCGTTTACATACCCCTTCCGGGCGGCCAGCTGGATATAGGGTGCGGACCAGAGTATGTGCGGCACATCCGAATAGGGAGAAACGGACAGGTGGCCCGAAACCAACTTGCGGTCCGGGGAAGCGGCCACGGCAACCTTGGTGAATTCTGCCCTTGTCAGATTGTTTTCCAGACGGTAGGACCCGTCCTCATACCCTTCAAAAATGCCCAGGCTGTCCAGAAGAACCAGACGTTCGTCCACCTCTGCCGCGAAGGCAGGAGAAGCGGAGAGAAAAAGCGTGGCGGCCAGAAGTGCCGCAGTTATTTTTTTAAGCATACATATCTGCTCCTTTCTTACTCATAGCGAAGTGCATCAATGGGGTTGAGGCGAGAGGCTTTTCTGGCCGGGAAATAGCCGAATCCGATGCCGATGGCGGCGGAAACGGAGAAAGCAACCAGAATGGAGGGCACCGAAAGCGTAAACGGAATCCCGATGAGATTCGCCGCGATGGACGCGCCGCCGATACCCAGCCCGATTCCGATGATGCCGCCGATGCCGCTGGTAACGCAGGCCTCTACCAGAAATTGCCCTAAAATATCCCAGGGGGTTGCACCTAAGGATTTCCGGATACCGATTTCACGGGTTCGCTCCGTAACGGAAACCAGCATAATATTCATGACGCCGATACCGCCCACAAGAAGGGAGACGGCGGCAATGCCGACAAGCATGGTGGTCATCATCCCGATCAGCTTATTCAGCTCTTCGATAATGGCGGCCTGGTCTATCAGTGTGAAATAGTCGTCGGAATCGAATTTTCCCAGAAGAAAGCGTTCCAAAAGGTCGTTTGCAGCATCAATCGTATCCTTTGTGGCGGCACTGACGCTGTAGGTGCTGATATTCCCCCGGCCGATTTGCTTGGCAGTGGTATACGGAATCAGCAAAGCATTGTCACTGCCGAAAGAAGAGCTGTTGGCAGTTTCCTCCAGAACGCCTACAACCGTAAAGGCAACACCGTTTACCGATAGTGTCTGCTCCAGTGGATTTTGCCCGTCAAACAGCTCCTTGACAAGATATGTGCCGATAACACAGTTTTTACTGCGTTCGTTTATATCTGTAAAGAAAAGGGACCGGCCTGCCTGGAGCGTCTGCTGTTTAATTTCATCATAATATTCATTTACACCCGTGGCCTGCAGTGTGACATTGGTGTTTCCTACCTTGGCAGTGGCGGGAACAGAGAGGGAGGGGGAAATATAGCCGATGATATCCGGGTTATCAAGAGCAAGCTCCTGCATTTCCTCCGGAGACACACTGCGGTTTCCGCCGCGCCCGGAAATGCTTACGGTAATCAGATTCGCACCCATATCCTCAAAGGTAGAGATAACATAGTTTGTCAGGCTGGACATAAGGCTTACAATGATAATAACCGCCGCCACACCGATGATAATGCCCAGCATGGTAAGGAAGGAACGCAGTTTGCTGGCACCCAGACTTTTCAGGGCCAGACGGAAGGATTGCTGTAGATTCATGCCTCCGCCTCCTTTCGGGTGTCGGAGGTGATGATGCCGTCATGAATCCGGACAACGCGGGGAATTTCTTCAGCGATAGAGTTATCGTGGGTAATGAGCACAATCGTATTGCCCTCCCGGTGCAGCTGTTTCATAAATTCCAGCACCTCGCGGCCCGTTTTCGAGTCCAGTGCCCCCGTCGGCTCATCGGCCAGAATCACAGGCGGCTGTCCGGCAAGGGCGCGGGCAATGGAGACGCGCTGCTGCTGACCACCGGAAAGCTGGGTGGGCAATTTTTTTGCCCTGTCCGCAATGCCGACCCGGTCCAAAGCTTCCAGTGCCATTTTTCGCCGCTCTGCGGAGGGAACACCGCGGTAGAGAAGCGGAAGCTCCACGTTTTCAATCACGTTCAGCTTCGGAATCAGATTGTACTGCTGAAACACAAATCCCAGCCGCTGATTCCGCACGTGGGCCAGCTCTTTTTCATGCATGGTGCTCACGTCAATGCCGTCCAGCTGATAGGTACCGCTGGTGGGTACATCAAGGCAGCCGATAATGTTCATACAAGTGGATTTGCCGGAGCCGGAGGAGCCCACAATGGCCACAAACTCCCCCTTTTCCACATGGAGCGAGATGCCGTCCAGTGCCCGGATTTCGCTGTCGCCGTCGGAATAAATTTTATAGATATCTGTCAATCGAATCAATAGAGAGCCCTCCTTAGCGTCTCATGCCGCCGCTCATTCCACCGCCGCTCATACCGGGCATTCCACCACCCATGCCGGGCATACCGCCCATCATAGCGTTCTGGGCATTCGGGGTGAATTGCATGACGGTTGAGGCGTCACCGGCAGAAGAAGGCAGCAGAATGACATTGCCTTCGGAAAGGCCGGAAATAACTTCGATATATGTACCATCCGTAATGCCGGTTTCAATCTGCACGTAATAGAAGCCCTCGGGTGCGTCAGTGCGCATGGCAATATCCGCGGCCTTTCGGTTCATCCGCGCAGAGTCGCTTTCCACCGCGGTCGATCCGCCGGAGGGGAGTTCCTCCGGGGTAGCTTTGGGTGCTTCTGTCGCCGCATCCGTCGGTTTCGTTCCCTTCACAGCCACGAGATTGCCGCGGGAAACAGCGGAAGCGGGAATCAGCAGAACGTTTTCTTTTTGTTCTGTAATGATGGTGGCACTTACATTCATGCCGGGAATCAGCTCTGCATTTTCTGCACCGTCCAGAACAACCTTGACAGGATAGGAGGTAACGCCGTTGGAGGTGGTGCCCACAATGCTCACGTTATCCACATGGCCCGTAAATCTTTTGCCCTCCACGGCATCTGCTGTAATCTGCACCGCCTGCCCTTCTTCGATTTCCGCAATATCCAGCTCGTCAACGGACATTTCAAAGGTGAGAATGGAAAGGTCGGCAATAATCGCCATGGAGGAGGCATTTCCGCCGCTGCCGCTTTCCAGCTTGTCACCGGCCTTTACGCTTTTCTGGATGACCTTGCCGGAAATCGGGGCGGTAATTCTGTAGTCATCCAGCTGGTCATAGGTGTTATTGTAGCCGGAGACGGCATCATTATAGGTAATGCGGCTGCGCTCGATGCTGCGGGAGGTGGAGTCGCTGGTCAGAGTAAACAGGACCGTCCCCGCCGTCACCCGGTCACCGGCCCGGAGGGAAAGCCCCGTCACTGTCCCACCGGTTTTTACGGTCACGGTTTCCGTATCTTCATAGGAAAAGGTACCTGCTTCATTGCAGGCATATGTATCCACTGTGGCCGTAGCCCGTCCGCCGTTTTGCAGACCTCCGGGGTTATCCACTAAAATTTCCACGTTTGTCACCGCCACGCCGAGGCTGTTTGCAATACTGCCGGTGGCCACGCTTTTTACAGTACCGGAAAGCGTCTGGGATGGGGAATTTTCCGGCACTACGGATGCCGGGTCTCCCGGATGCAGCATCTGTGCATCCGATGTCAGAAAGCATAACGATAGCACCATGCGGTCGGAACTGATGATTTCTGCCACCTGCTTGCCGGCAGAAAGCTCGTCACCTTCTTTTACGGAGAGAGACGAAAGCACGCCGGAAATCGGTGCCGTAACGGTCATGTTATCCAGCGTTTCCAAAGATTCTTCGTAGGAAAGCCGGGCAGTGGAGATGCTGGATTCTGCCTTTTGCAGATTATAGTCGAGGTCGGAGGAATCAATTTCATAAAGAAGGTCACCCTCCTGTACCGTATCGCCCTCTTCAAAATGGTCTGCGAGAACCTCACCCGTCACCAGCGAGCTCACCGTGTATTGGTCGTTGGCCGAAATGACGCCGCTGCCCTCAATGGTGCGGATTATGGAGCCGCGCGTGACGGCGGCGGTTGTCTGTGCGGCGGCAGTATTGCCCTTTATGAGAGGCCGGACAATGAAAAAGGCCGCCACAGTTAAAGCGAGAATGGCCGCGGTGAGAAGAAGCCAGAACTTTTTGCCCGGCTTTCTCCCCGGCTTTGTTTCTTTTTTCAGCATAAAAAATACCTCCTCTGTCGGAGCACCTGCGTACGTCCGCATTTGTGCCCTGTTGCAGGGACGCTCGCGAACGTCCCGTAGCCTGCTCTTCTTCTGTCTAACAGAATAGAGAAAAAAATTCCTTTTGTCAAGACAGCAGAAATAGGATTTCCAGAATGTTTATATGGGATTTACAAAAAATTCAAATATCAGAACAAATCAAAAACGAAATGTGACAAAAAGCCGCCCTTTCCGGCTTGTGTCGCCGGTTTCCTCCAAAATAAACCGTCCCTTGCCCTGCCAGCGGACTTTGTCGCCCACGGAAAGAAGCTTGTCGCCTTTTGTGAGGGGGAGGTTATTCACAAACACCCTCTGCGCCCGAACGGCATCGGCGGCAAGCGTGCGGGAGACGGAGAAAGCGGCGGCCAGTACGGCGTCAGCCCGGAGCGAGGCCAGCGAAGCAGTTTTGAAAACCGGCTCCGTGGCAGGGAGCGCAAGGTCCGTAAGGGGCAGGGCGGTCACGGAAAGGGAAACGCGCCCGGCACTTGTGTAATGGGTGGCAAAGAAATCGGCCAGAGAAGCGCGGACGATAATCTGTGCGCCGTTCTCATCTGTCAGAATGTCACCCACGCCTGCCCGGTCCACCCCAAGCCCCAACGCACTGCCTAAATAGTCCCGGTGTCCGGGCGGACGGCTGTCCCGGTGCGTAGCCCGGATAATCGTGAGCGCGTCGTCCGGCGGAGTGTCCATGTAGTCCGGCAGGAAAAATATCATCCGCCGCTCTGCATCTGCATAGCCGCCCCATAAAACGGGCTGTATTGTAAGGTGCGGCGCAAGCGACAGAATCAGCCCCTGCTGACGCGGGTCGAGAAACGGCCCCTCGGCCGGAATGTTTTTATGTATACAGACGGCCTCCCGGTCTAAAATGTGGGCCAGCAAGATTTTGTCCTCGTTTGTTTTGGCATATTTTGCGATAAGCTCTGATTTTTGCATACGTTCTCCTTTACGCCTTTCTTTGCCGCCGGATTTCCGACGGCGTTTTCCCGAACAGCTCTTTAAACCGGGCATTAAAATGGTTCTGGCTTTGAAATCCCACCAGTTGAAAAATTTCAGATATGGGATAATCGGCTGACAAAAGAAGCTTTTTTGCTTCTGTCAGCCGCTTTTTATTGAGATATCCGGTAACGGTTTCTCCGGTCATCTTTTTAAAGGCATGGCAAAGATAATATTTATCAATGAAGAAACGGCTGGAAAGCGTATCCAGTGTAATGGCTTCATTGTAATGCGTATTTATATAGGAAACGATATCGGGCACGGCGTGGGTTTTCCGGGGCGGTGCCTCCGGAACGCCCAGTAGAAAGCCGCTGTCAATGTATTGGCAGACGGACTGCAGAATATGCAGAAGCTGTATTTGCAGAGGGACGCTTATATCCGCTCCTTCGCCGTAAAGTGCCGCAAGGTCCGCAAAGGCGATACGAAGCCGCTCCCGGATATCCGGCCGGAAGCGCATCACCGGCGTTTTGGCGAGACGGGTAAGCAGTGCGTCTACCGGGGTGGTCTCCCGGAGTATATCGAAAAAAGCGGGCCGGAACATCACCAGTGTCCGCTCCTTCATTCCGTTTGGATAGGAGGTACGGTGCAAAGTGCCGCGGTTAATGAAAATCAGGTCGTATTTCTCCACTGCATAGGCGGTACTGCCGATGTAGTAGGTCATAGCGTCGCCCCGATAAAAGTAAAGCTCATAAAAATCGTGGTAATGGCTTTGCTTCATCGTGTTTTTGGCATCCTTATAAAAAAGGCTTTCAATGTAAATCGTTTCGCAGGAATTGTCTAAGTTGTATGTGTATTGCATACGGTAGCCTCCAAAGCAATATTGTGCTGCTTAATTAGTATACCAAGCAATTTACCGATTGTCAAGAGTTTTCTCTTTGCCCCTCAAGGCTCCCTTGTGTAAAGGGAGCTGTCAGCGGAGCTGACTGAGGGATTGAAAAAGTCTGCTCCCGGACATCCCGTAAAACCGCTGCATTTTCAAAAACTGCTTGCAAAAGAATGACGAAAGGTGTATAATACAGATAAGGCAAGACAAAAAAGCGTCAGGCTTGGGCGGTTATGTCACACCCGAAAGGGGGTGACGCTATGAAGCATTACATATTGAGAGTTTTAATACTAACAATTGTATTCCTTGTAGTTTTTACTATAAAAGTAAAGTAGCCCCCACCTGCTAAAGTAAGGCTACTTTACGAAATCCTTATTTTGGCATAACCGCTTGGTCTTGCCTTCTTTATATTCATTATACAGCTGAAATAGTATTTTGTCAACACTTTTCCCACAAATTTTTGGATTGCTCCTGCAAAAAGGCCTCCCGGACATCCCGTAAACCCGCCGTCCGCACTTCCCGGAGCTTGGGGGAGGGGCTGCGAAGCCAGGGACACATTCCGGCAAGACAACAAAAACCAGTGATTCGCACTGCTTAAAACGGCGCATTAAAACGGGCGGCCTGCGCCTCGTCGGAATAGGCTGTATCTGTTCCGATTTTTTGTTGCTCAAAAAATCAATCACTTTTCCGCCGTTCCTTCTCTCCGAAAAAAACGCAAGTCGTTTTTTTCGGGAAAGCGGACCTTTTTGCAACCCGGATATTTTTTAACGTCTTTTACTGGACATTTCTCCTAAAACATGTCCACCGATACCCCCGAAAACCCTCATTCTCCCGCGACTGTGGTTAGACACTTTATACAAATCAAAAAAATTTTTCAAAAAAATAAAAAAAACTCTTGCAATTTTGACAAATTGCCATTATAATAAAAGCGTATAGTTGTATGGGGAGTATTCTCCGCAAAGGGATGGAGAAATTCCGCAGACCTTATTTGCGAAAGGAGGGCGTAGGTTAAATTTTTTCCGGACATTTGGTGTATGTCCGGAAACCTGCGAGTTTTCGCAAAAAAAAATTTTTACTTCAAAATGAAGGAAAGGGGTAGGAAAATGTTCAAAGGAACAAACAAAACATGGAAAGCACTTGCATTAGTACTTGCACTGTGCATGCTTTCCACAGTCGTTGTAGTAGCAGACGAAGTTCAGCCCAGTGTAATTACGCTGGAAAACACGGATGTTACGTACAGCGATGGCGTCGTAACGGTAACGGGTGAAATCAATGCCCCCGAAACTGACGTCACAATTCTGGCGGTGCGCACAACAAGCAGCACTGGTATCACTCTGGAAAACGCAGCAGCAGGTAGCACTGAAACGGTTACCGATAAGGGTAACGTTGCTTGGTCCACTGCAATGCTGCAGCAGCAGGTCGTTTATATCGACCAGGAAACCGCAACAGAAGCAGCTACTGATAACTTCAGCTTCAGCTTCATTCCCAGAACGGGCGTAGGCGGTCAGTACATCACAGTATTCGTCGGCGGTGCAAACGTTGCAAGCCCGAAGGCAGTTACCATTTTGGCAGCTCCCGCTGTTCCGGTAATTGCACCTGCAACTCCCTGGTATAAGGGTGACGGTGAAGTTCTCTTCTCTCTGAAGAAGAGTGCTGATGCAGATGCAGATGCATGGACAAAGGCCGCAGCAGACACTTGGTTTGCAGCAGTGGAAACTGTTACTGTAGACGGTGGTACTGATAATGCAAAGGCTTCTTTTACAGTTATTGAAAAAGAAGGTGCTGCATACCTGCAGTACACCACAGCGGCAGCCACAGTAGATTCTCTGTCCTTTGTAGACACGGACGATGAGTATCCGACAGCTGGAATGGATCTGGCAACAGCACAGGGACGCGATGACAGACCGGCCGGTACGCTGACAAATGTTACAACTCCTGTTGTAGCAGGCGGCACAGCTGCTATTCCGGTTAACACGGAAGGTGCTTATAAGCCCGAAGACTGGACAGCTGGTCTTGCAACCGCAACTGGCGGTACTTACGAAAACGGTGTTCTTTCTGTAACAGTTGACCTTGCCGACAAAGTAAACAACCTGGAAGAAACCATCACTATCGACGCATCAGTTACGAATTATGTAGCTAAATCTGCAACAGTAGCAGTTATCGCTCCCACAAAAGCAGCAGCTGATGACGCTACAGTTTCCAGCGCATATACCGATACTATTGATGGCGGAACTGGCACTTCAGACGCAGAAGCAGCTGATACGGATACTACAGATGGTAGTGCTGAATGGAAGACCATGTACGGTCAGGCAGTTGTAACTCTGCCCACACCTGATTCTGGTCTCACATATAGCTGGGCTATCGTGGCAGATGCTGATTCCACTGGTGCAAGCGTAGAAACGATTGCTGACAACGCAACATCTGTTGTACTCGACAGACCGGATTATGTTGCTCCTGCATCTGTAACAGAGTCTACACCTAAGGCTTACAATTACACACTTACACTTACTGTAACAGCCGCTGGCTACAAGGAAGCAACCAAAACATTCCCTGTATCCGCAAGCCGCGTAGGTATGAAGGGTGCAACTGTTACTATTACACCGAACTTCACTGGTCCTACAAGTGCTGCGATCGCCGCTTCTGCGACATACACACTGACCCCTGTAGCCGGTGGAACACCTGTTGTTATTACTTACGACGGAACTGGCTTTACAGCTAATGCGGTTGCTCTTGGTGACTACACTCTGACGATAGCCCGCCCGGGTTATGTTACAAAAACCATCGAAGTAACTGTTGGCGCCGGTGGCATCGAAAACCTCACATTGCCGGAAATGGTTGCTGGTGATGCTACTGGCGACGGTGCTATCGACATAAACGACTTCTTTGCATGGACTGACGCGTTTGGTGCTACAACTGGTGGGGACACCTACTCCAACGCTGTTGACTTTAATGCTGACGGAGCAATTGATATTAATGACTTCTTTATGTGGACCGATAGTTTCGGATATACATCTTAAAAAATAGTTTTAGAAAGAGGTAAACAAAATGAGTAAAAAGATTTTTGCTACGTTACTTGCTTTACTCATGGTGATGACAATGTCTTTTGCTGTGACTGCAGCAGGAGAACCGACCATGACAGCTAAAGTAGGAAGCGTATACGAGGATGATTCTTTCACAATTGATTTTACTGTTTCTGGCGTAACGCAGAGTCAGGGTGCTCAGATTACAATTACGTACGACCCTGCTGTGATTGCAGTAGCACCTATTGAAGGCGGATCCCCGACAGCGGCACAGACCTATTGTGAAAACACATTGCAGGCAGACCTTTGTGCAATGGTAAATATGGCAACTGCGACATCTGGTAGCTTGAGTTTAGCTATTGGTGCTATGTCTGCTGTTAATATTGTTGATCCGACACTCTTTAAAGTTCGTTTCACAGCTTTGGAACAGGGTGATATGGATTTTGCCTACACAATTACTGGTTTCCGTTCTGAAGCTGGCGATGTTAAGGACACTATGGTAAAAGAAACAGAAGGTGCCTTTGCTGTTCTTGCAATGCCCAATAAGCCCAGCATCACCGCTGCTTCTATTGGTGGCACACTTAGAGCTGAGCAAAAGGCTGAAGCGAGCTACACTTGGAACAATGGTAACACCGGTGAAGGTGCTATTACAACAGATGGCGACGCATCCGTGATAAACTGGACTGTAGACGGTGAAGCTGTTACAAAGCTTGAAACAGACGGTCGCCTTGAACTGACTCTGAAAGATGAGTGGGTTGGCAAGAAGCTTGCTTATACCGTTCGTCCTACTGCTGCCAGAGGAACTGAAGAGAAGCCTCTGAACAACACTGCAGATGCAGATGTTGTAGTTGCAGCATCTGATGCTACAATTATTAAAGCGGCAAGTACCTACACATTAACTGCTGATGTAGTGGCAGATTTTGAAGATGAGATTATCGCAACTGTACCTGTGAATGTAGCTGTAACCTTGGATGACACTTATCCGGAAGCTGCTATCACAGATACGACTGAGATTTCTTGGTATATTCTGCCTGCAGTAGCAGAAGGTGAAGAAGACTATACTGTAGAGACCGCTAAAGCAGCTTCTCTGGAAGGCATTACACCTGTTACCGGTGCATCCGCAACATTCCTGGTTGAAAACAGAGACCAGTGGGTTGTTGTAGTTGTTGCTCCTAAGGCTACTATCGCTGGTGAAGATTTTACAGCTGCAGAAGTTAAGCTCGCTGCAAAAATCTCCGGCGAACCCCCGGTAATCGATGCAAGCGGCATTGACACAGAAGTGAAGCTGACTGTTGGCAGAACTCTGAAGACTGACGCTGTTGTAATCGATGCTAAGATGCCCGAAGGTGCTGAAGGCACACAGGAAGCAGCTACCACATATGCATGGTACGCACTGGATGTAAACACAGCTATTGATTCTATCACAGAAGAAACCGAAAAAGTTGGCGAAGCTGACAAGCTGAAGCTGACCAGCGACATGAAGGACAAGAAGATTGTTCTCCTTATCGACTACACCAACGAACTGGGCATCCCTGCTGAAACTGCAGTAGTTTCTTACGCAGGCGTTGTTCAGAAGGCTTCCGGCAGTGCAACACAGGGCGGTACCTCTCTGGTAACCGGCGGCACAACCACTCCGGGAACCACCGAACCTGGCACAGACAAACCCGTTGACGAAAAGGATCCTGCAGATCCCGCCGGCACAGCAAACGATAAGGGTGCTTCCGCTTTCACAGATGTTGACAAGGAAGTTTACGCTTGGGGTTACGACTACCTCGACAAGCTGGCAAAAGCCGGTGTTGTTAAGGGTATGACCGATACCACCTATGCTCCTGAAGCAGAAACAACTTATGCACAGTTCACCGCTCTGGTAGTTCGCGTTCTCGGCCTCACCGCTGAAGATGCTGCTACAGAAAAGGTTGCTGCTGACCACTGGTCTTATGCAGAAGTTGCAGTTGCTGATAAGCTGGGCATTCTGGCTGACGTTGCTTTCGATGCTGAAAAGGCAATTACCCGTGAAGACATGGCTGCAATTGCTCATAAGGCACTCGTTGCAAAAGAAGTTAAGCTTGCTGAAGGCGATGCAGTAGAGTTCTCCGATGCTTCCGCAATCAGCGAATACGCTGCTGCAAGCATTGAAGCTCTGGCTAAGGCCGGCATCCTCAACGGCATGGGTGATGGCACCTTCGCTCCGAAGGGCACAACCACCAGAATGCAGACCGCTAAGGTTATCGGTATGATCTTCGACCTCGTTGGTTAATCGACACCTTATAAATCCAAACGGCACCCCTTGTGGGTGCCGTTTTTTTGTATAACGAAAACCACGCGATAGTCGAAAATGAGTAAAGCAGCAGAAGATTTATACTGAGCAAAGCCTCCCCTTGTGTAAAGGGAGGTGGGTTTGCGCAGCAAACTCGGAGGGATTGTAATAGTTAAAATAAAATAATGATAAAAATAGAGAAACAATCCCTCAGTCTCACTGCGATCGACAGCTCCCTTTACACAAGGGAGCCTGTTTTTCTTCTGAAACTTCAAAAATAAGTCGACTATAACAACCGCTTTTGCCTTGCATTATAGTATTATACAACATTCGACATTCTTTTGCTTGAAGTTTTTGATAATGCGGTAGATTTCCAGAGTGCCCCCTGATTTTTTCGTGCCTTGCCGGAATGTGACCCGGGTTTTCAAAATCTATCTCCGCATGTTCCGGAGAGGTCTTTTTGTAGGAGAAATAGAAAAATTTAAGGAAAAAGTGTTGACAAAATACTATTTCGGCTGTATAATGAATATAGAAAAGGCAAGACCAAGCGGTTATGCCAAGATGGTTTTATCAGAGGATAGCCCCAATCATTAGCAGGGTGGGGGCTATCTTACTTTTTCAGTAAAAACTATTAGGAACACAGTGACCAAGAACAAGGTTCTGAGTATGTATTTCATCATAGCGTCACCCCCCTTCGGGTGTGACATAACCGCCCAAGCCTGACGCTTTTTGTCTTGCCTTATACTATTATACACCTTTCGACATTCTTTTGCAAGCAGTTTTTGAAAATGCGGTAGATTTTCAGAGAGAACCCTAATTTTTGCGAGGTGCGCTCATGAGCATCTCCGATGTAATGCAAAGGAATTTTGATTTTTCACATAAAAACACTTGAATCCTTTTACAATATGTTGTATAATGGTATATTGGAAAGGAATGATAGTATGATTTATTTTGACAACGCAGCCACCACGGCAGTGACGCCTGCCGTCCGGGATGCGATGCTTCCATATTTTACCGAGTACTTCGGAAATCCTTCCTCCATTTTTTATTCGCTTGGCGCAGAAGCCCGGAAGGGCATGGAGGAAGCCCGTGCCACAGTGGCAGAAATTTTAGGGTGCAGTCCCAGGGAAATTTTTTTTACCGCCTCCGGCAGTGAGGCAGATAACTGGGCGATTCGGGGTGCGGCCTTAAAAAGCGGAAAAAAACATATCATTACATCAGCGATTGAACACCATGCTGTGATTCACACCTGCGAATTTCTGGAAAAGCAGGGCTGGCGTGTAACGTACCTGCCTGTCGATGCGGACGGGCTTGTTTCACCGGCAGACCTGGAGGCGGCCATCTGCGACGATACGGCCCTCGTTTCCATTATGTATGCCAACAACGAAATCGGCACAATCCAGCCTATCCGGGAGCTTTGCGAAATTGCACATAAAAAAGGCGTTCTCTTTCATACGGACGCTGTGCAGGCTGTGGGAACTGTGCCGGTGAACGTAGCCGACCTCTGTGTGGATATGCTCAGTCTGTCTGCACATAAATTCCACGGACCGAAGGGAATCGGTGCGCTGTATATCAAAAAGGGTGTCCGCATTGAGCGGCTGATTCACGGTGGTGCCCAGGAAAGGGGAATGCGCGCCGGAACGGAAAATACGGCTTATATTGCCGGACTTGCAAAGGCACTTTCCGATGCCACGGAAAAAATGGAAGAAAAATCGGAATATGTCAGAAAATTACGGGACAAGCTGACAGCGGGCGTACTGGCCGCCGTGCCCCATGCCCGTCTCAACGGACATGCAGAGAAAAGACTGCCGGGGAATGCAAACTTTTCCTTCCGGTTTATTGAAGGAGAGGGGCTCCTTCTGCATCTGGCACTGGCCGGATTTGCCGTTTCCAGCGGCTCGGCCTGTGCATCGGCCTCGCTGGACCCGTCCCATGTGCTCCTGGCGATTGGTCTGCCCCATGAGATTGCCCACGGGTCGCTCCGGGTCAGCCTGTCGGCCGACAATACAGAGGAAGAGGTGGACGCATTTCTGGCCGTACTGCCGCCGATTGTGGAACGGCTTCGCCAGATGTCGCCGCTTTACGAGGAATTTTTAAAGGGGGAAAATTAAATGTATACAGAAAAAGTAATGGACCATTTTCAGAATCCGCGGAATGTGGGCGAAATTGAAGATGCCAATGCCGTAGGCACAGTAGGCAACGCTAAGTGCGGCGACATCATGAAAATTTATATGAAGATTGACGAAAACCAGGTAATTTCCGATATCAAATTTAAAACCTTCGGCTGTGGCGCGGCCATTGCCACCAGCAGTATGGCGACGGAGCTTGTCAAGGGCAAAACCGTGGAGGAGGCTCTGCAGATTACAAACCGTGCGGTTGTGGAGGCACTGGAGGGTCTGCCGCCGGAAAAACTGCACTGCTCAGTGCTTGCCGAGGAAGCGATTCATGCCGCCATTGAGGACTATTGTAAGCGTACAGGCCTTAGCTTTGAAGGCTGTAAGAAGTGCGACGGGTGCTGCGGCAGCTGTCACGGGCACGAGGAGGAATAGAAATGGATGGTCTGGAGATTCTGGAGTATACCGGCCCTGACTACCGCCCGGTACTGGATTTTGGCGCGTGGCGCGTGGCGTACCTGAACTTTTCCGACCGTTTTGACCCCGAAAAGGCGGACACGCTGGAGCGGCATATGGAAACGGATGAGGTTTTCGTTCTTCTGGAAGGGGAGGCCACGCTTCTGATTGGCGAAACCGGTGCACCCTGCCCGATGGAAAAATTTAAGACCTACAATGTAAAAAAGGGTACCTGGCATGGGATTCTCGCCAGCCGCGACGCGCATGTTCTCATTGTGGAAAATGCGGATACGGGGGATGAGAATACTGAGTTTATGCCGTATATAAAATAATATGTAAACGGAAACTGCTTCACACTGTGCGTGAGGCAGTTTTTTTACGGCCAAAGTGTTTCGATTTTGCGGCGTCCATCCGGGAAAATACGGATTCGCACAGTGCCCTGCGTATCGGTACGATAAACGGGGATTTCTCGGGATGCAAGGGCAGTCAGAACAGAATCGGCCGGATAACCATGTTGATTTTCAATGCAGGAAATAACGGCGGCACCGGGGCTTACGGCATCCCAGAATTCCGGAAGACCGGATGTGTCTGCTCCGTGGTGCGGGACCTTTACAATATCGCAGTCGATATCCGCGCCTCGGTACACAAGCCGTCGTTCCCCGTTTTTATCAATATTCCCGGTGAAAAGCACACGGCCGCCCGGCGCGTCCAGCCGGTAGACAAGACCGTTATTTTCTTCGTTGCCGTTCGCTACGCTGAAGGCAGAAACGGTGAGTGCGGAAAGGGAAACCGTATCGCCGTCGCCGAGATAGCGGACCCGGGTTTGGGTTTCCAGCGCATATGCGGCAAGGGACGGGGCTGTTTTTTTATCAGGCACGGCCGGAAGATACAGCCGGTCGATACAGTTGTTTTCCATAAGGGTCAGAAAACCGGCGGCGTGGTCGGTGTGGTAATGGGTCAGAAATGCGGCGTCAATTTTGGAGATACCTTCCTGCCGGAGATAGGGGAGGACGGTGGTATTGCCACCGCTGTCAAACAGCATGGTACGGCCCTCCAGCTGTACCAGTGCACAATCACCGTTGCCTACGCTCAAAAACGTGACAAGGGCCGACTTCCGGTCCCGGAGAACACTCGCCGCTTCGACGGTAAAAAGAGCCAGCACAAGGCAGAAAATCCACCCGGCACGGCGAAGCCACTTTTCCGTAAGTGCGTACAGACCTATGAGGGCGGCCAGACAGCCGCAAAGAGCAGCCGGACCGGGCTGGCGCAGGCCCACAGTGGCAAAGGGGAGACGGGCAAAAAGTGCCGCGACCCATAAAATATAGCGCAGCGCAAGGTCGAGACAGAAAAAGAGGGCATCGGAAAAATAGGGGATACCGGCGGTGACGGCGGCCAGAAAGCCGGCGATCATCAGGAAGGAAAGAAGGGGGCAGACAAGGAGATTCGCCAGAACGCCCACGAGGGATACAAAGCCGAAATGGTATGCACCCAGCGGTGCAAACCCCACAAAGGCGGAGAGGGAGACGGCGATGCCGGCACGCAGAAAGCCGGGCAGAAAAGAAAGATAAGCGGAAAATTTACTGAAGAACAGCAGAATTCCCAGTGTAGAAGCGCAGGAAAGCTGAAAGCCGATGTCAAATAGCATTCCGGGATTTATAATGCAGAGCGAGAACGCCGCAAAGGCGAGGGCAGTAAGACTGTCGCTGTCCCGCCGGAAAAAGCCGGCAAGAAAGACAAGGGAGAGCATCAGTGCCGCCCGGAGCACCGAGGCAGAGGCCCCTGTGAACAGCACGAAAAACCAGATAAACAGCAAATAGCAGAGGATGGAAAAAAGACGGCGACGAATTTTTAAAAGGCCAAAGAGTGCCATGACGGCACCGACAATAATTTGCAGGTGGAGTCCCGAAACGGCCACCACGTGGGAAAGCCCGGCTTTTTGCAGATTTTCGCTGGTTTCGGCGTAGAGCAGGCTTTTGTCCCCGGTCAGAAGTGCACGGAGAAAGCCCTCGGATGCTTCGCTGAGCCGGCCGGAAATTGCAGCCTGGATGTGGGTGCGAAGGGCATAGGCCGCATCACCGGGGCGGAGGAGAGAAAAATTGTGGCCCGTCACGGTCAGCTGCCCGTCCTCCGGGTAGAGAAAGGCGTAAATATCTTTGCCCATGCAGTAGTGCCGGTAGTCCGTTTCACCGAAATTACGGGGTTTCTCCGGCACAGAGGCGATGGCAGTGAGGGAGACAGTGTCACCGTAGGAAAATGCATTTTCGCTCTCCGGGTACACATACACGTCAACAGCTTCATAAGAGAAAGCTTCCCCCTGTACACTGCCCTTGACCAATAGCCGCAGCCGGTCTGTTTCCCGGATGTCCGTAATCCGGCCCCGGACAGTGATCTCCTGACCGCTGATGGCCGTGATTTTGGCATTGTACCGGGTGAAATGAAGAGAAAAACAGAAAAAGCCGATGACCATGCCTGCCATGGCCATCAGCAAAACCTTTCGGAAGCCATATTTGTGAAGGAACAAGCCGCCCATAAGGAACGCGGTGACAGCTATCGCCGCCGGGAGATAATATTTGGCCGCCGCCAGCCCGATGCCGGCTAAAAAAGCGGCAGTAAACCAGAAAAAATAGCGATTTTTCATTGGATTTCCAGATAGGCCTTTAATTCCCCCAGCCGCCGCTCCGCTGTGCGCCTTCCCTCCAGGTAGACTTTGTGCAGTTTTTCCGGGTCCTTCTCCATATGCCCCACATCCAGCGACTCGGCGGGACGAAAGACAAAGGCCGCGCCTTTTTCCTCCTGCCTGCGGATGTATTGCACCGTTTCGTTATACATAGCCGGGCGTCCGGAGAGAGCCTCGGTGAGACCGGGAAAACGGCGGACAAAATGCCGGAGAAGCCGGGTGGAGCGATGCGCCGGCTTGCGGTAGCTGTCAGGCTGTGTCAATACAACCACATTTTTGTCATATCCAATTCCCTCGAAAAACCGGAGGGGAATAGAATCAGCCAGTGCACCGTCCAGGAAAAAGCGTCCGTCAATTTTTACGGGTCTTGACACGAAGGGCATGGAAGCGGAGGCGCGGAGCCACAAAAGGTCCTCTCCGTTGCCCCGGTCGATGCGGCGGTACACAGCTTTCCCGGTTTCGGCGTCCGTGCAGACAGCATAGAAAACTACGGGATTTTCCCGGTATGTTTTTATATCAAAGATATCCAGCGTTTCAGGTAATTCCCGGTAACAAAAATCGGCACCGTACAAATTACCGGTCCGAAGGAGAGACCGGATACTGCAATACCGCTTATCCTGGCAGTATTTCATGTTATAGCGGACAACCCGGCCGATTTGCTTTGATTTGTAGTTGCAACCGAAAACAGCACCGGCCGAAACGCCCACGATGCCGTCATATACGATGCCGTTTTCCATCATGACATCCAGAATACCCGCTGTAAATAAGCCGCGCATGGCACCGCCTTCCAAGATAAGACCCTTTCGCATGTCGGTTCCTCCTTTTTTCTTATCAGTATAGCATAAAAGCGTTAGTTTGTCACCAGTTTTTAGAAAAAATTATTTTAGGGATTGCAAAATGCGGAAAGTTATGGCATAATAGTGTAAGGGTTTTAGTGCAGTAAGACTTGAACCCGATATGGTTTAAAAACATAAATTTATCATAATACTGCACTACCCCGTGATTTTTTGGAGGTTTTATAATGAGCAACGAAAGAAGTAGTTTTACCGGTAAAATCGGATTTGTTCTGGCAGCTGCAGGTTCGGCAGTGGGGTTGGGGAATATCTGGCGTTTCCCCTATTTGGCGGCAAAATACGGCGGCGGGATATTTCTTTTTGTATATCTGATTTTATCTGTTACCTTTGGCTTTGCTTTGATGGTGACGGAAATTGCAATCGGACGAAAGACGGGTCTGAGTGCGATTGGTGCTTACAAAAAGCTGAACAGTAAATTTTCATTTATCGGCTGGCTCGGGGCTTTGATTCCCATGATTATTCTGCCGTATTATTCCGTCATCGGTGGCTGGGTCACAAAATATCTGTTTACGTTTATTGCAGGACCCGAGGCGGCGATGACGGGCGGAATGACGTTTTTCGGCAATTTTATTGCCCAGCCTGCAGAACCGCTTGCGTGGTTTCTGATTTTTCTTGGCATTACGGCAGCCGTTGTATTTCTGGGTGTGGAAAAGGGCGTTGAAAAAGTCAGCAAAATCATGATGCCCATTCTCATATTCCTGTCCGGTGTCATTGCTGTTTATTCCATGTGTCTGCCGGGTGCATGGGAGGGCGTCCTCTATTACATAACTCCTGATTTTTCAAAATTTTCTATCCGGCTTGTTCTGGGGGCGATGGGACAACTGTTTTACTCCATGTCCCTTGCTATGGGAATTATGATTACATACGGTTCATATATGAAAAAGGATGTAAATATTGAAAGCTCTGTTCATCAGATAGAAATTTTCGATACCGGCATTGCATTTTTAGCCGGTCTTATGATTGTGCCGGCCACATATGTGTTTTCGGGCGGCGGTAATATTGATAAAGGCCCCGGCCTCATGTTCGGCACCCTTCCCCAGGTGTTTGAAGGGATGTTCGGGGGGCAGTTTATCGGGGCACTCTTTTTCCTGCTTGTCCTTTTTGCGGCACTGACCTCCTCCATTTCTCTGATGGAAACGGTGGTATCCATTGTGCAGGATAAACTGCACTGGAAGCGTTCGACAAGCTGCCTGGTCGTTTTCCTCGGTGCACTTCTTTTGGGTGTGCCCTCTTCGCTCGGTAACGGACTCTGGAGCAGTGTGAAGCTTCTGGGCATGGACATTCTTTCCTTCTTTGACTTTCTTTCCAACAGTGTAATGATGCCGACGGTGGCACTGATGACCTGCGTTTTTGTCGGCTATGTGCTAAAGCCTAAGGCTTTGATTGAGGAAGTGGAGCTTTCGTCCCGTTTCCGCGGCAAAAAGCTTTTTACCGTTATTGTAAAATATATTGCACCCATTTTTATTCTTCTGATTCTGGTTTCTTCTGTACTGGATGCACTGAAGATTGTTACCATCTGAAAAGTAAGCCGTAATAAGTTTTTTGATTTATTACGGCTTTTCGTGCTTTTTTGCTTGCAAAAAAAGAAGAAAAATGATATAATATATCGAATGGACAAAAGGAGGAAGAAGCAATGCAGTGTGCAGTAAGCGATGTGCAGAACATACAGCTCGGAATTTTAAAAACATGCCGTGATATTTGTCAGCGGTATGGTCTTACGTATTTTCTGTTCGGAGATACACTACGCGGTGCAGTGCGCGGCGGCAAATTTCTGTCTGGAAGTACCGAGGCGGCATTGTTGATGCCGTCGGGGGATTTGAAAAACTTCTGTGCTTATTTTGCCAGAGAAGCACCCGAGGGGCTGTTTTTATCCTGCGTAGAGACGGAAAAGGAGTATCCGTATCTTACTGTCCGTGTCCGCAAGGATAATACGGTGGGGGAGGCAGAGCGGTTGCTTGGGCTTTCCGGCCATCACGGCATTTCGGTTTCCTTGTACCCCTATTACCCCATGGAGGTGGGGCGGCTGGCAAGACCCTGCACAAAGGCATATGTGTGGCTGGCAGAACGGCTTTTGGGGGCATCGCTTGTATCGTGCCTTGAGAAGCCGGTATTACTGGATACGATATTTGCTAAAATTCCGATAGAAAAGCGTCTGGCGTGGGCAGGAAAAGCTGTGCGGAAGCTGGAAAAAGGAAGTAAAAAGAGTATGCAGGTTTGTGTTCCGCTGGGCGGTGCTGTCTTTTTCTGGCGGGAAGCACTCGGCGAGGAAGAAACGTTTGTGGCTACGCTTTCCGGAGAGGAATTCCGGGTGCCGGACCGCAAAGAAGTGTTTTTGAACATGGCCGTGCCGGAGGGGAAAAGCGGCTGACGGGAGAAATGCTATGGAAAACAGTTGCCGGGGAAGAGAAAAAGAATAAAAAACCTACCGGAAAGCAGTAGGAATTTCTACAAAAAAAGACAGACTTTTGCAAGATTTTTTGGCATTATGTCATTTTTGAAAATTTTTTGTTTTTTCTTGCAAAAAAGACTTGATAAATTTTTAACAATGTGATATAAATTATATAGACCATAAAAGAAATAAAAAAGGCGAAAGCCAAGAAAAAGAAAGGGCGAAGGGTATGAGCAAAATTACCATTATCGGTGCCGGCAGCGTCGGCTCCACAATCGCGTACACGCTTTCTACGGAAAGCCTGGCCACAGAAATTGTGATGATTGACATCGACAAGAAAAAGGCCGGCGGAGAGGTTATGGATATTATGCAGGGCACCAGCTTCCGGGATGCCATTTCCATCACCAGCGGCGACTATGAGGACGCCAAGGGCTCTGATATTGTTATTATTACGTCGGGTGTTGCAAGAAAACCGGGTCAGACGCGAATAGACCTGGCACAGACCAACGTAAATATTATCAAAGACATTGCACCGAAGATTGCAAAGGTGGCACCGGATGCGCTGTATATTATTGTAAGTAACCCGGTGGATATTATCACCTATGTATTTATGAAGAAATCGGGCCTGCCGGAAAGACAGATTCTGGGCTCCGGTACACTGCTGGACACTTCCCGTCTGCGTCATGCACTTTCTGAGCATTTCGGCGTAGCACAGAAGAGCATTCATGCTTATATCTTCGGTGAGCACGGTGATACCTCGTTTGTACCCTGGTCCTGCGCCCGTATTTCTGCGGTAGGCGTGGAAGAATATACAAAGCTTGCAAGAGCATGCGGTGACAATCTCCCGCCCATGGACACAGAGATGATTGAAGAGCGTGTCCGCAGATCCGGCGGTATGATTATTGAGGGCAAGGGTGCTACCTTCTATGCCGTAGCCATGAGTGTATGCCGTCTGTGCAGCATCCTGGTTGCGCCGAAAACTTCTATTGTAACGGTTTCCACCATGATGCATGGCGAATACGACCTGGAGGATGTATGTCTCAGCACACTGACACGCATCGGTCCCGGCGGGGTAATCGGTAAGCTGCCCATTCCGCTCAATGAAGAGGAATATGCAAAGCTGCATAAGAGTGCAAATGCACTGAAGGACGTAATCAATCAGTTAGACCTTGCATAAATTAAGGGGGCGAAAATAATGAATTATAGCTATTACCCGGGTTGCACACTGCGCACGAAGGCAAAGGCGTTGGATGTCTATGCCAGACGGTCGGCAGAAGCACTGGGCTTTACGCTTGAAGAAATAGAGGACTGGCAGTGCTGCGGCGGTGTCTACCCTATGGGTAGTGACGAAATTGCCACAAAGCTTTCCTCTGTACGTGCACTTTGTGCCGCCAGGGAGAAGGGGCAGCCGGTGGTGACACTCTGTTCGGCTTGTCACCATGTTTTAAAGCGTGTAAACGACGATATGAAAAACGTTCCGAAAATCCGGGACGCGGCGAATGCTTATATGGGGGAAGAAGTACCCTATACAGGCGAAACTGAGGTGCTTCATTTCCTGGAGGTGCTTCGGGATAAGGTGGGCTTTGATACGCTTGCCGGGAAAGTGAAAAACCCGTTGACGGGCAGAAAGATAGGAGCCTATTATGGTTGTCTCCTGCTCCGGCCCGGTCAGGTGATGGGCTTTGATGACCCGGAAAACCCGAAAATAATTGAGGACTTTATCCGGGCAATCGGTGCTGAGCCCGTAACCTATGGTATGCGGAACGAATGCTGCGGCGGCTATATTTCCCTCCGGGAGGGTGAGACAGCAAAGAAAATGAGTGACAGCATTATGGAAAATGCCGCGGACCAGGGCGCAGAAATGCTGGTGACGGCATGTCCGCTCTGTATGTATAACTTAAATAAGAGTGAAAAATTACCGGTATATTACTTTACCGAGCTTCTGGCAGAAGCCCTCGGTGTAAAGGAGGCGGCAGAGGCATGAAAAAGAATCAGACAGAACTGATACGTGAAATCAGCGGGGTCAATCCCTTAAAGTGCATGAAGTGCGGCAAGTGTTCTGCTTCCTGCCCGTCATATGACGAAATGGATATTAAACCCCATCAGTTTGTTTCGTATGTACTGCGTGACGATATAGAGGCACTGGCAAATTCCAAGTCTCTCTGGAAATGTCTTTCCTGCTTTGCGTGTGTGGAACGCTGTCCCAGAAATGTGGAGCCTGCAAAGCTTATCGATGCGGCCCGTCAGCTGGTAATCCGCCAGCGGGGAACGGAGGAAGGGCTTTCTCCGGACGAAATTCCGGCCCTTCTCGACGAAGATATGCCCCAGCAGCTTTTAGTCAGTGCATTCAGAAGATACAGGAGGTGATGAAAGGTGCAGAAAATCGGTGTATTTGTCTGTCATTGCGGCAGTAACATTGCGGCAACCGTAGATGTAAAACGAGTTGTGGAAGAAGTGAAGAAGGAGCAGGGCGTTGTACACGCAGAGGATTATCCCTATATGTGCTCCGAAGCCGGTCAGGCCCTGATTGCCGCGGCGATTAAAGAGAAAAATTTGGGCGGTATCGTGGTATGCTCCTGTTCGCCCCGTATGCATGAAGCCACCTTCCGTAAGGCGGCAGAGCGTGCAGGTCTCAACCCTTATATGGTGGAGATTGCCAACATCCGCGAGCATTGCTCCTGGATTCATAAGGATATGGAGGAGGCCACGGAAAAGGCGGTCATTCTGGCCCGTGCGGCCATTGCAAAGGTGCATCTTAACGCGCACCTGTATCCCGGAGAGAGTGCCGTTACCAAACGTGCTCTCGTCATCGGCGGCGGTATCGCCGGGATTCAGACGGCACTGGATATTGCCGACGCCGGCTATGAAGTTGATATTGTAGAAAAAACGCCCAGCATCGGCGGCAGAATGAGTCAGCTTGACAAAACCTTCCCGACGCTGGACTGTTCGGCCTGTATTCTTACCCCCAAAATGGTGGAAGCGGCCGCCCATGAAAATATCAATATCTTTACCTACAGTGAGGTGGAGAATGTTTCCGGCTTCGTTGGTGACTTTTCTGTGGACATCCGCAAGAAAGCCAGAAGCGTGGATATAAATAAATGTACCGGTTGCGGCCTTTGCCAGGAAAATGTCCTTCCAAGAAATCCCTGAGCGAATTTAACCGCGGCCTTAACACGAGAAGTGCAATTTACACGCCTTTTGCCCAGGCTATACCGAATGTGCCTGTCATTGACCGGGAAAGCTGTATCAAGTTTAAAACCGGAAAATGCGGTCTTTGCGAAAAGGTCTGTCAGGCAGGGGCTATCGACTATACACAGCAGGATGAGATTATCACCCGCCAGTACGGTGCCATTGTGGTTGCCACCGGCTTTGATACAATCAAGCTGGACAAATACGGCGAGTATGCCTATAATGAAAGCCCGGATGTTATTACCTCTCTGGAGCTGGAGCGCGTGATGAACGCCGCAGGCCCCACCAAGGGACATCTGGAACGCCTTTCTGACGGAAAGCACCCGAAGGAAATCGTGTTTATCCAGTGTGTAGGCAGCCGCTGCGATGACCACAGAGGAAAGCCCTACTGCTCGAAAATCTGTTGTATGTACACGGCGAAACATGCCATGCTCATCCGTGATAAGTACCCGGATGTGAACGTGACTGTCTTTTATATTGACGTGCGTACTCCCGGTAAGAATTTTGACGAGTTCTATCGCCGCGCGGTGGAGGAATACGGTGTAAATTATATTAAGGGTCAGGTGGGCAAGGTTGTGCCGCAGGCCGACGGCAGTCTCCTGGTACAGGGGTCAGACCTTCTCGACGGCAAGCAGATTAAAATGAAAGCGGACATGGTAGTGCTGGCCACGGCCATTGAGCCGGACCCGTCTGTACGAAAGATTGCTACTATGCTGACTGCCAGCATTGATACAAATAACTTCCTGACGGAAGCCCATCCGAAGCTTCGTCCGGTGGAATCTCCCACAGCAGGTGTGTTCCTCTCCGGCGTGTGCCAGGGACCGAAGGATATTCCGGAAACCGTTTCCCAGGCGGGGGCGGCGGCCGTGAAGGTCATCGGTTTGCTTGCAAAGGATAAGCTGACGACCAATCCGTGCACAGCCCGGTCTGATACGCTTCTCTGTAACGGCTGTAGCGTGTGCCAGAATGTATGTCCCTACGGGGCTATCAGCTATGAAGAAAAAGAAGTCAATGATCACGGCATCCGTGAAACCCGCCGCGTAGCGGTCGTAAACGGTGCTCTGTGTCAGGGCTGCGGTGCCTGTACCGTTGCCTGCCCGTCGGGTGCTATGGACCTGCAGGGCTTCTCAAACAGACAAATTATTGCGGAGGTGGATGCGATATGTCGGTAGCAACAGAATTTAAACCTAAAATCGTTGCCTTTTGCTGTAACTGGTGCAGCTATGCCGGGGCGGACCTGGCCGGCTCAAGCCGCCTGGCTTACCCGGCGGATGTGAAAATTATCCGTGTGCCCTGCTCCTGCAGAGTCAACCCCATGTTTATTCTCCGCGCCTTTGAAAAGGGTGCAGACGGGGTAATCCTCTGTGGCTGTCATCCCGGTGACTGCCATTATTCCACGGGCAACTTTTATGCAAGAAGAAGAATGACCCTTCTGTTCTCCCTGCTTGACTATCTGGGCGTAGAGGAAGGCCGTACCCGGGTGGAATGGGTATCGGCGGCAGAGGGCGTTAAGTTCTCGCAGACGATGAACGAATTTGTTGAAAAAATCCGTTCCCTCGGTGAAAATGTAAGATTGGGGGATTTACGATGCAAGAATTAGTAAACCGCGCAAAAGCACTGCTGGCAGACGGTACCGTACAGCGGGTGCTCGGCTGGAAAATGGGCGACCTTGCCTATAATCCGGAGCCGGCCTTCTTTGAAAACGAGGAAGCCCTGTCTGATTTTGTGTACAACAGCTTTTGCGGTGCAAATCTCAGTAAATATATGATTGAAGCCTCCAAAAAGGAGGGCAAAACCCTGGTGTTCTTAAAGCCCTGCGACACCTACAGCTTTAACCAGCTTTTAAAGGAACATCGCATTCTGCGCGAAAAGGCTTATATTATCGGTGTAGGCTGCACGGGAAAAATCAGCGGCGAAAGGATTAAGGAGGCAGGTATCCGCGGCATTATCGCAGTGGAAGGGGCCGATGCATTTGCGCCCGCTGAAACCCTGCAGGTAAAGACCCTGTACGGCGACCGCGAAATCGCGTACAAGGATGCTATGCTGGAGCGTTGCCATGTCTGCAAGGGTAAGGAACACAAAATCTATGATGAAATTATCGGCGAAAGCCGCGATACGGCAGACAGCGACCGGATGGAAAAGGTGCGCGAGATAGAAGCAATGTCTCCCGAAGAAAAGTTTGCCTTCTTCCAGAATGAGCTGTCCCGGTGCATCCGCTGTAATGCCTGCCGGAACGTATGCCCTGCCTGCAGTTGCCGCAAGTGCGTGTTCGACAGCACAAAGTTCGACAGTGCCCAGAAGGCAAATGTGGATTCTTTTGAGGAAAAGATGTTCCATGTTATCCGTGCTTTCCATGTGGCGGGCAGATGTACTGACTGCGGTGAGTGCAGTCGCGTGTGTCCCCAGAACATTCCGCTCCACCTCTTTAACCGGAAGCTGATTTCTGATATAAACGAATTTTATGGTGAATACCAGGCCGGTGAGGACGATACAACAGTCGGACCGCTGACAGCATTCACCACGGACGATATCGAGCCTTCTGACGCTCGGGAAAGGGGCTAAGGCATGAAAAAGATAGAAAAAGTAAATCTCCCTGCCCTCTTTGCGGCAATTTCGGAGGAAGCCAGCCTCGTTCTGCCGGTGAAAAACGGCGGCATGACAAACTTCGCCCTCTGGAGCGAGGATGCAGACGTGGACCTGGAAACGCTGAAAACCGTAAAATCTGCCAAAGACGCCTTTTTTCCGCAGAGTGAAACGCTGTACAGCGTCCACCGGGAAGAGGGAAAGCTGAAAATCACACGGGGCGAGCTGATGGACGAGGATTTCGTATTGTTCGGTGTCCGCGCCTGTGATGCCCGCGGCTTTGAAGTCCTGGACAAGGTTTTCCTGTCCGACCCCGTGGATTCCTTCTATAAAGCAAGACGGGAACACGGCACCGTGGTGGCCTTGGCCTGCCATGCGCCGGAGGAAAGCTGCTTCTGCACCACCTTCGGCATTGACAGCGCAGAGCCGGGCGCAGACGTGGATACCTGGATGGTTGGCGAGGCCCTGTACTGGAAAGCCAATACCGAAAAGGGTGAAGCACTCACAAACCGTCTTTCTGCACTTTTGTCTGATGCAGACGAAAAAGCAGTGGAAGAGGAAAAAGCAAATATCCGCGGCATTATGGAAAAGCTTCCTTATGCCTCTCTTACCACAGAGGGCTGGGGCGGCGATGCACAGAAAGAAAAATTCGAGTCTCCTCTCTGGGAAGAGCTGTATAAGCCGTGCCTTGCCTGCGGTACCTGTACCTTCGTGTGTCCCACCTGCCAGTGCTACGATATTAAGGACTATAGCACCGGCGAAGGCGTGCAGCGGTATCGCTGCTGGGATTCCTGCATGTATTCTGATTTTACCATGATGGCCCATGGCAACAACCGCACCAGCCAGATGCAGCGGTATCGGCAGCGGTTTATGCATAAGCTGGTATACTATCCCGCAAATTACGGCGGCACATTCTCCTGCGTAGGCTGTGGCCGATGCGTGGAAAAATGCCCGACGGGACTGAATATAGTGAAGGTTATGAAGGCCTTTGCGGAAAAGGAGGGCAAGTAAAATGTGTGAATGTAACTGCCATGAAAATTATGTAGAAGACACCCTGATTCCTAAGGTGGGCGTCATTACCGACATCCGTCAGGAAACACCGGATGTCAAAACCTTCCGTGTCAATGCGCCGGAGGGCGGCAAGCTTTTTGAACATATGCCCGGACAGTGCGCCATGCTTTGTGCACCCGGCGTCAGCGAGGCGATGTTCTCTATCACGTCCTCTCCTACGAATAAGGAGTTTCAGGAGTTCAGCATTAAAAAGTGCGGCGAGCTTACTGACTATCTCCACAGCCTGTCTGTGGGCGATGAGATTACTGTACGCGGTCCCTATGGAAACAATTTCCCGGTGGAAACAGAACTGAAGGGAAAAAATCTTCTGTTCATCGCCGGCGGTATCGGTCTTGCACCGCTCCGCTCCGTAATCAACTATGTACTGGACAACCGCGGGAATTACGGCACTGTGGACATTCTCTACGGTTCCAGAAGTGCGGATGACCTGGTACAGCTGAAGGAAATCCGGGAGGTCTGGGAAAAGGCAGAGGGTGTGAATGTATATCTCACCATCGACCGGGAACAGGAAGGCTGGGACGGCCATGTGGGCTTCGTACCGGCGTATCTCAAAGAGCTGAATTTTGCTACGGATAAGACAGCACTCATCTGCGGTCCCCCGATTATGATTAAATTCGTACTTGCGGCACTGACGGAAATGGGATTTTCCAAAGAGCAGGTGTACACCACACTGGAACTTCGCATGAAGTGCGGCGTCGGTAAGTGCGGCAGATGTAACATCGGTTCCAAATATGTCTGCAAGGACGGTCCGGTGTTCCGCTGTGATGAAATAGATGAAATGCCAAACGAGTATTAAGAGAGGAGCGAAAGTACGATGGAGAACATGGTAAACGTATATTTTTTCGGTAAAAAATACAGCGTCCCCGGCGATCTTACGATTATGACAGCTATGGAATACGCCGGTTATACCCTCAAAAGAGGATGCGGCTGCCGACATGGCTTCTGCGGGGCCTGTGCGACGATTTACCGCATCAAGGGCAAAAATGAACTGAAAACCTGTCTGGCCTGCCAGACCCAGGTGCAGGAGGGCATGTATATTGCCAGCATTCCGTTTTTCCCGACGGACAAAAGAACGTATGAAATCAACGAGATTCGTCCTGACCAGCGGGTTATGATGGAGCTGTACCCCGAAATTTACAGCTGTATCGGCTGTAACGCCTGTACAAAGGCCTGTACACAGAGCCTGAATGTTATGCAGTACATTGCATACGCACAGCGCGGCGAATTTGAAAAGTGTGCAGAGGAATCCTTCGACTGTGTAAGCTGCGGCTGCTGCAGCGTGCGCTGTCCCGCAGGGATTTCCCATCCGATGGTCGGCCTTCTGGCCCGCCGTCTTGTGGGTAAATATATTGCCCCGGAAACCGAGCATCTTAAAAACCGGGTGGAGGAAATCAACAAGGGTGCATATGACGAACTTATCGAGCAGGTTATGCAAAAGCCCATCACGGAAATGCAGGAACTTTACAATACAAGAGAGATTGAGAAATAAGGAGGGAGAAAGGTTATGTTTACAGCAGAAATGCTTGAATCTATCAAAAAGGTAGAAGCGACCCGTGCGGAACGTATGAGCAAGGAGCCGAGAAGAATGACGGCAGACGAAAAGGAAGCCCTTCTCAAAGCCTATCATCCCGACTACCGTGAGGACGGCTTTGCAACCATTAAAGTGGGTCCCAACAAGGGGCAGAAAGCACCCCTGGAGCTGGGACAGCTGCTCCATTCCAACAGCCGAATTCTGAATGAAAATATTGACCTTACAAAGGTTGACTATGACGTGGATGTGCTTGTCATCGGCGGCGGCGGTGCAGGTTCCTCAGCAGCGATTGAAGCCCATGAAGCGGGCGCAAACGTCATGATTGTCACAAAGCTTCGTATCGGTGATGCCAACACCATGATGGCAGAGGGCGGTATCCAGGCGGCAGACAAGGAGAACGATTCTCCCGTACAGCATTACCTGGATGCGTTCGGCGGCGGCCACTTTGCCGCACGTCCCGAGCTTCTGCGCCGTCTTGTTATGGAAGCCCCGGATGCAATCCGCTGGCTGAATGACCTCGGCGTTATGTTCGATAAGGACGAGGACGGCAGAATGGTTACCACCCATGGCGGCGGCACCTCCAGAAAGAGAATGCACGCCTGTAAGGACTATTCCGGTGCAGAAATCATGCGTACACTTCGTGATGAAGTGATTAACCGCGGCATTCCTGTAGTAGAATTTACTTCTGCTGTTGAACTTATCAAAGATGATAAGGGTCAGGTTGCCGGTGCAGTCCTGATGAATATGGAAACGGAGGATTACCTCGTAGCCCGTGCCAAAACCGTTATTATCGCAACGGGCGGCGCAGGCAGACTCCACTATCAGAATTTCCCGACCTCCAATCACTACGGCGCAACCGCTGACGGTCTTGTACTCGGTTACCGCGCAGGCGCACCGCTCCTCTATCAGGATACGATTCAGTACCATCCCACGGGCGTTGCGTACCCGTCCCAGATTTTCGGCGCACTCGTTACGGAAAAGGTTCGTTCTCTCGGTGCAATGCTGGTTAATAAAGACGGTGAAGCGTATGCCCATCCGCTGGAAACCCGTGACGTTTCCGCATCTGCGATTATTCGCGAATGTGCAAACGGCAAGGGCGTAGAAACACCACTCGGCAGCGGCGTATGGCTCGACACCCCCATGATTGAAATCATTGGCGGCGAAGGCACCATTGAAAAGCGTATCCCCGCAATGCTCCGTATGTACATGAACTACGGCATTGATATGCGTAAGGTTCCGATTCTGGTATATCCCACATTGCATTACCAGAACGGCGGTCTTGAAATCGGTGGCGAGGGTTATACAAAGGCAATCCCGAACCTTTTAGTAGCCGGCGAAGCCGTTGGCGGTATCCACGGCAGAAACCGTCTGATGGGGAACTCCCTTCTCGATATCATCGTATTCGGCAGAAATGCAGGTAAGGCCGCATCTGCCCGTGCAAAGGAAGTTACGCTTGGCAATATGAATCTTGACCATGTAAAGGCATATGCAGAAGAACTTAAGGCAGCGGACGCCGAATTTGATGGTGTATCGCCCTTGCTTCTCCCCAAGTATGCCCGTCACGAAAGATAAAATAGTAAAAAACTGTAGGGCGAAAGTGCTGAAAATGCGCTTTCGCCCGAAGGTGTGTAAAAGTGTAGTGAAAGGAAAGAATAGAAAATGGAATTGTTTGGCGGCGTAATCCCCGTAACCGGGATTACCTTTCTGATGTTCTGTGTGTTTGCAGTTTTGTTCGTGGGCTATGCCCTTGGCCGCATTACGATAAAGGGCGTATCCCTTGGTGATGCAGGCGTGTTTGTCATTGCGCTTCTCTTTGGCGCACTCTTCTTTGCACCGCTGGAAAGCCAGCTGGTGATAAAGGGAGAGAGCGAAGCGGTGCATTTTGTGGAAAAAGCACTGGAAATTATTGAAACTTTAGGGCTTATCCTCTTTGTTACCTCTGTTGGTTTTATTGCCGGACCGAAATTTTTCGGCAATATGAAAAAGAACTTTAAGTCTTATGTGCTTTTAGGTCTTGTGGTTATTCTGGCAGGCGGCCTTTCTGCCATTACCTGTATTTACATGGGCAGAGGGATTGGCTTTGGCTCTTCCATTGAAACCTCTGAAGGTTTTACGGCTATGATTGTCGGACTTCTTTCCGGCTCGCTTACCTCCACACCCGCTTTTTCTGCGGCGAAGGCTACGGTGGCAGCGGAATATACCAGCCTTGTTTCTGTAGGGCACGGTATTGCGTACATATTCGGCGTTATCGGCGTTGTTCTGTTTGTACAGCTGATTCCGAAGCTTACACGCGCAGATATGGCGGCAGAACGCGCAAAACTCACAAGCGCAAATGAAGGGCAAACGAAGAAGAAAACCGTAGGAAAGCTTCTCTCTCTGGACGGTCATGGTTTTGCGGCATTTTGCCTTGCAGCAGTGCTGGGTATGATTATCGGCAAAATTAAAATTCCCCTTTCCGGTGCAGGTCTTAGCGGCACATGCTTCTCCCTGACCACAACAGGCGGCTGTCTGCTTACGTCTCTGCTTTTAGGTCACTTCGGCAGAATCGGCAAGCTTAACATGATGCCCGAGCAGTCCACTTTGAAGCTGTTCCGTGAGCTGGGTCTTGTTCTGTTCCTCGTAGGCGCAGGTATCCCCGGCGGTGCTGACTTTGTTGCAAACTTTGACCCGATGTACTTTGTATATGGTATGATTATGACGATTATTCCTATGGTTATCGGCTTCCTGTTTGCAAAATATGTGCTGAAATTAAGCCTTCTCAATAATCTTGGTTCCATTACGGGCGGTATGACAAGTACACCGGCCTTAGGAACGCTTATCAATACTGCAGGCACGGAGGATGTTGCTGCCGCATACGCCGCGACGTATCCCATTGCCCTCATTGCAGTTGTACTGGTTTCCCAGTTCCTGATTATCTTATTCTAAAGGAGTAAAACAATGCGTGAAATTAATGTAAGTCTTGTGACGGACACAGTGGAAAAGCTGTGCATAGATGCAAACAACCACTTGCCGGAGGACGTGAAGTGCGCAATCAAAAACTGCCGTGCCTGTGAGGACGGCGAGATTGCACAAGGCGTGCTCGACAATATAATCGAAAATTTCGAGATTGCAGACAATGAGAACGTACCGATTTGCCAGGATACGGGTATGGCCTGTGTATTCCTTGAAATCGGACAGGATGTACACTTTGTGGGCGGCGATTTGACTGATGCTGTCAACGAAGGTGTTCGTCGCGGCTACGATAAAGGATACTTACGTAAATCCGTCGTGGCTGACCCCGTGCGCCGCGGTAACACCGGCGACAACACCCCGGCGATGATTTATACGGAAATCGTACCGGGCGAAAATGTAAAAATTACTGTAGGCCCGAAGGGCTTCGGCAGTGAAAACATGAGCCGCATCTGCATGTTCAAGCCGTCCCACGGCATTGAAGGCATTAAGAACTTCATTCTGGAAACCGTGGAAATTGCAGGCCCCAATCCCTGCCCGCCCATGGTTGTGGGCGTCGGCATCGGCGGCACCTTTGATAAGGCGGCACTCCTTGCCAAAAAGGCACTGATGCGTCCTATCGATTCTGAAAACCCCGACCCCTATTATGCAGACCTCGAAAAGGAAATGCTGGAGAAAATCAACGAGCTTGGCATCGGTCCCCAGGGCTTTGGCGGCAAAACGACTGCCATCGGTCTGAATATCGAAACCATGCCTACCCATATTGCCGGTATGCCCTGTGCAATTAACATTAACTGCCACGTAACAAGACATAAGTCGGAGGTACTGTAAAACGCATGGCGTTTTACAGGGCAGACAAAAAGAACGAAAAAACCATCTGCATGACAGATGGGGTTTGAATATTTTTCTTTTCAAGAAAGGAAGTGGATGAAATGGCTAAGAAGATTACATTACCTTTAACAGAAAAACTGGCGAAAACCTTAAAAGCAGGGGATGAAGTACTTCTTACAGGTACAATTTATACATCCCGTGACGCAGGGCACAAGAGAATGTGCGAAACGCTAGCGAGGGGAGAGGAACTGCCCTTTGACCCGAAGGATGCAACCATTTATTATGTAGGTCCTACCCCTGCAAAGCCGGGGCAGGTCATCGGCTCTGCCGGCCCTACCACCAGCGGTCGTATGGATGCCTACGCACCGACCATGATGAGCGTGGGAGCACGCGGAATGATTGGTAAAGGCGCACGTCTCCCCGAGGTAATTGATGCTATGAAAAAGTACAGCGGTGTTTACTTCGGTGCCATTGGCGGTGCCGGTGCGCTTCTTGCAAAATGTATTAAAAGTGCGGAGCTTATCGCCTACGAGGATTTGGGGGCAGAAGCACTCCGTAAACTGTATGTGGAGGATATGCCGCTGGTGGTCATTATCGACAGCGAAGGAAACAACCTCTACGAAAAAGGCAGAGAAGCGTATCTTGCTGGGCGAAAATAATAAAAATTTCAAAAAAAAATTAACATTTTTTTGCAAAAGTATTGAAATTGTGCCAAAATAGTGGTAGAATAGACATAAGTTAAGGTTTGGAAGGAGTGAAAACATGAATAAGGCAGAACTCATCGCGGCAATCGCTGCAAATGCAGAGATTTCCAAAAAGGATGCGGACAAGGCCCTGGCAGCAGCTCTTGACACGATTACAGGCGTGCTGAAGGATGGAGGAAAGGTGCAGCTTATCGGCTTTGGTACTTTTGAGACACGGCAGCGTGCAGCCCGTAAGGGTAAGAATCCGCAGACAGGCGCAGAAGTTATGATTCCTGCAGCAAGCGTTCCGGTATTTAAGGCCGGTAAAGCTCTGAAGGAAACCGTAAAATAAGAAATGCACAGAAAAGAGACTGCAGAGGGCTTATTTCCTTGGCAGTTTCTTTTTGTGTAAAACCGACTCCGAGATAAAAGTTTTTTCGGAACGCATTTTGAACAAAACGACCGTATGTTTGCTTTGTTTATTGTATATTTTTAACACTGTACAAGGTTGCAGTTTTATGTTACAATATAGATGTTTGAATCGTAGAAAAGGGAAGTGAAACTATGTACAAAATTGTACGGAAGCGGGCACTGAACCCCACTGTAACCCAGATGGAAATTGACGCGCCGCGTGTGGCGGCAAAGGCGAAGCCCGGCCAGTTCATTATTTTGCGTGTGGACGTGGACGGGGAGCGGATTCCGCTGACGGTGGCGGGAACGAATCCGGCAGAAGGAACAGTAAAGATTATTTTTCAGACGGTGGGCGGCACCACGGCGCGCTTGCAGCAGAAAAACGAGGGAGAATATATTGAAGACTTCGTAGGGCCTCTGGGCCGGCCTACCCATACGGAAGGCATTAAAAAGGTATGCGTTGTGGGTGGCGGTGTTGGCTGCGCCATTGCCATGCCGGTGGCGGAGGAATTTCACCGCCTTGGAGCAGAGGTCACCAGCATTATCGGCTTCCGGGATAAGGACCTTTTGATTTTGGAAGAGGAATTTAAAGCCTGCTCCGACCGGCTGATTGTTATGACAGATGATGGCTCCTACGGAAGGCACGGCAATGTGACAGTGCCGCTTGGAGAAATGCTGGAGGCGGGTGAGACATTTGATATGATTATCACCATTGGTCCGCTTATTATGATGAAGTTTGTGACGCTTGCGGCAAAGCCCTATGGTGTGCCGGTTACCGCGTCTATGAATCCGATTATGATTGACGGCACGGGCATGTGCGGCGGCTGCCGTCTCACCTTAAATCAGGATGGAAAAAAGGTGACTAAATTTGCCTGTGTGGATGGCCCGGAATTCAATGCCTATGAAATTGACTTTGATGAGGCGATGTCCCGCGGTAGAATGTATACTGATTTTGAGCGGCACGCCTATGAGGAAGCCTGCAATTTGTTTAAGAAAGCATAAGGGAGGGAACGAAAGTGGCTATCAATCCGAAAAAGCAGGAAATGCCGACCCAGGCACCGGAAACGCGGGCCCGGAATTTTGACGAGGTGGCCCTCGGATATACGGCAGAGATGGCCGTGGGTGAAGCGGAGCGCTGTCTTGCCTGCAAAAACCAGCCCTGTGTGGCAGGATGTCCTGTAAATATTCATATTCCTGATTTTATTACCTGTATTAAAAACGGTGATTTTGAAGGGGCGTACCGGGAGATTACAAAATCCTCTTCTCTGCCTGCCGTCTGCGGCCGTGTGTGCCCCCAGGAAACCCAGTGCGAAAGCAAGTGTACGCTGGGCATAAAGTTTGAGCCGGTGGGTATCGGACGGCTGGAGCGGTTCGTAGCAGACTGGCATAATGAAAATGTAAAGGAAGCCCCTTCGGCTCCTGCGTCCAACGGGCATAAGGTGGCAATTGTCGGCTCCGGACCTTCCGGTCTGACCTGCGCCGGTGACCTGGCGAAGAAGGGCTATGACGTGACAGTGTATGAAGCGTTTCATACCGCCGGTGGCGTACTGGTGTACGGGATTCCGGAGTTCCGTCTGCCGAAGGCCATTGTGGCAAAGGAAGTAGATACGCTCAAGGCTCTCGGTGTAAAGATAGAACCCAATGTGGTTATCGGAAAAACGCTTACGGTAGATGAACTTTTTGAAATGGGCTTTGAAGCCGTCTTTATCGGCTCCGGGGCAGGACTTCCCAGCTTTATGGGTATCCCCGGAGAAGCACTTAAGGGCGTATATTCCGCAAATGAATATCTGACAAGAAGCAATCTGATGAAGGCCTATCGGCCCGACAGCACCACCCCCATTATGAAGGGAGGACGTGTGGCGGTTGTCGGCGGCGGCAACGTGGCGATGGACGCGGCCCGCACGGCCCTTCGTCTCGGCGCAGAGAAGGTGTACATTGTGTACCGCCGTTCCATGGAAGAGCTTCCGGCAAGGCGGGAGGAAGTGGAACACGCGATGGAGGAAGGAATTGACTTCCGTCTTCTGAATAATCCTGTGGAAATTCTGGGCTATCAGAATCCGGATGACCCGCGGGACCCGAGAAACGGGTTTGTAACCGGTATGCGCTGCATAAAGATGGAGCTGGGCGAGCCGGACGAACGCGGCAGAAGAAGGCCCGTACCTGTGGAAGGCTCTGAATTTGAACTGGAAGTAGATACGGTGGTTATGTCCATTGGTACATCCCCGAACCCCCTGATTAAGGACACTACGGAAGGACTCAAGGTCAATGCCCGGGGCGGTATTGTGGTTAACGAGGACGGACTGACCTCCCGCCAGGGTGTGTATGCCGGCGGCGACGCGGTAACAGGTGCCGCAACGGTAATTTCTGCCATGGGAGCCGGAAAGACGGCGGCAGCGGCGATTGACAAGTACCTTTCAAAGAAGTAATAAATAAGGAGAGAAAAGCATGAACGAACAGTTTGATTTTTCGGTTGTGGACAAAATTCTGGAAGTGCACGAAAAGCAGGAACAGGCTATTATTGCGATTTTGCAGGAAATTCAGGAGCACTACCACTATCTGCCGAGAGAAATCTTCCCCTACCTGGCCGAGGAGCTGGGGATGAGCGAGGCTCGCATTTTCAGTGTTGCCACGTTCTATGAGAACTTTTCCCTGGAGCCGAAGGGCAAGTATGTGATTAAAATTTGCGACGGTACGGCTTGCCACGTTCGCAAATCCATTCCGATTCTGGAGCGGCTCCGCAGTGAGCTGGGACTCAGCGAGAAAAAGAAAACAACGGATGATCTGAATTTTACCGTGGAAACGGTATCCTGCCTCGGTGCCTGCGGTCTGGCACCTGTACTTACGGTGAATGATGTAGTACATTCTGCCATGACACCGGATAAGGCTTCCGAACTTTTAAAATCCCTGAAGGAGGAAATCGCCAATGCTTAAAAACAGAGAAGAACTGATTGCTCTGCGCGAGGAAGCGAAAAAATCCTACGAGCTGCAGACGGAAAAAATCATCGTCTGCGCAGGAACGGGCTGTGTGGCCGGCGGTTCTCTGAAAATTTATGACAGACTGAAGGAGTTGGCAGAAGCTAAAGGCGTGCCGGTGGCCGTAGAGCTGGAGGTTGATCCCCATGATGAGACAATTGGTCTTAAAAAGAGCGGTTGTCACGGCTTCTGCGAAATGGGGCCGCTGCTTCGCATTGACCCCCAGGGCTGGCTGTACACAAAGGTAAAGCTGGAGGATTGTGAAGAAATCGTAGAGAAAACGGTTCTTCGCGGTGAAGCAATCGAACGCCTTGCCTGCAAAAAGGACGGCGTGGCCTATGGTAAGCAGGAGGAAATCCCCTTTTACAAGCAGCAGACCCGTGTGGTGCTGGAACACTGCGGCAAAATTGATGCCGATTCGATTCGCGAATATATTGCTCTCGGTGGCTACGAGGCCTTTGAGAAAGCACTTTTTGATATGACAGCGGACGATATTGTGTCCGAAATCAGCAAATCCAACCTCCGCGGCAGAGGCGGCGGCGGCTTCCCTGCCGGCAGAAAATGGGAGCAGGTAAAACGCCAGAAGGAACCCCAGAAGTATGTGGTATGTAACGGCGACGAGGGTGACCCCGGTGCATTTATGGACCGCAGCATTATGGAGGGTGACCCCCACAGAATGCTGGAGGGTATGATGATTGCCGGCGTGGCCTGCGGTGCCAGTGAGGGGTACATTTATGTCCGTGCCGAATATCCGCTGGCTGTAGAGAGACTTCGCACGGCAATTGCCCAGGCAGAGGAACTTGGCCTTCTCGGTGACCATATTCTGGGTACTGACTTTTCGTTCAGAATGCACATCAGCCGCGGCGCAGGAGCGTTTGTCTGCGGTGAGGGCAGTGCATTGACCGCATCCATCGAAGGTAAGCGCGGCTTCCCCCGTGTTAAACCGCCCAGAACAGTAGAACACGGTCTTTTTGACAAACCGACGGTGCTCAATAACGTGGAAACGTATGCAAATGTGGCGCAGATTATCAGCCGCGGCGCGGACTGGTATCTGGGCATAGGCACAGATACCAGCCCCGGCACCAAGGCGTTTGCTCTCACCGGAAATATTGCCAACACCGGTCTGATTGAGGTACCTATGGGAACCACACTCCGGGAAATTATTTTCGATATCGGCGGCGGCATGCGTGATGGCAGAGAGTTTAAGGCTGTACAGATTGGCGGCCCCTCCGGTGCCTGTCTTACGAAGGAGCATCTGGATCTGCCTCTTGACTTTGATACGCTGAAGAAGGTGGGTGCCATGATTGGCTCCGGCGGTCTGGTGGTTATGGACGACAGCACCTGCATGGTGGAGGTTGCCCGCTTCTTTATGAACTTTACACAGAACGAATCCTGCGGTAAGTGCGTACCCTGCCGCGAAGGAACAAAGCGGATGCTGGGGATTCTGGAAAGAATCGTTGCAGGAGAGGGACAGGACGGCGACATCGAGCTGCTTCTGGAGCTTGCCGAAACGATTTCTGCCACGGCTCTCTGTGGCCTTGGCAAGAGTGCTCCGTCTCCGGTTGTCAGCACCATCAAGAACTTCCGCGAGGAATACGAAGCGCATATTTACGAAAAACGCTGTCCGGCAGGGGCTTGCCAGAAGCTGAAGCAGATTATGATTGACCCGGCCCTCTGTAAAGGTTGCTCCAAGTGCGCCCGTCAGTGTCCCGTAAACGCTATTTCGGGTAAGATCAAGGAGCCATTTACCATCGACCTTTCCAAGTGTATCCGTTGCGGAAGCTGTATTGACGCCTGCGCATTCAAGGCGATTAAGGAGGCATAAGAAATGACAAGTAAAAAGTATGTAACCATAGACGGCATTCCCGTAGAAATCAACGGGGAGAAAAATCTGCTTGAGCTTATCAATAAAACCGGCGTAAAAATGCCGACCTTCTGTTACCATTCTGAGCTTTCCGTATACGGTGCCTGCCGTATGTGTATGGTGGAAAATGAGAGAGGCGGCCTGGATGCTGCCTGCTCCACACCACCCCGTGACGGTATGGTGATTAAGACGAATACGGAACGTCTCAGAAGATACAGGAAGAATATTCTGGAGCTGCTTTTAGCAAACCATTGCCGGGACTGTACTACCTGTGAAAACAACAGCAAATGTAAACTGCAGGACCTGGCCATGCGCTTTAATATTGAAGGCGTTCGTTTCCCGAACACGGCTAAATCTACAGTGAATGACGATACGTCCTCGGTCTGCATCACCCGAGACAACGGTAAGTGCATTCTTTGCGGTGACTGTGTACGGATGTGTAACGAAATTCAGAACGTGGGTGCGATTGATTTTGCGTACCGCGGCTCTAACATGATTATCAGCACAGCCTTTGGCAAGCCGCTGGCAGAAAGTCCCTGCGTGGGTTGCGGCCAGTGCGTGGCAGTGTGTCCGACCGGTGCCATCGTAGTAAAGAATAACATTTCGCCTGTCTGGAACGCTATCAGCAATCCGGAAATCAAGACCACCGTTCAGGTGGCACCTGCTGTGCGCGTAGCCCTCGGTAAGGAACTGGGCGTGAAAGACGGCGAGGACGTGATGGGTAAGATTGTGGCGGCACTCCATCGCATGGGCTTTGATGAAATTTATGACACTTCCCTCGGTGCAGACCTGACGGTGCTGGAGGAAAGTGAGGAATTCCTGGGACGGCTGGAGCAGAATGAAAATATTCCGCTGATCACATCCTGCTGTCCGGGCTGGATTCAGTATTGTGAAAAGAAGCATCCGGAGCTTCTGCCGAATATTTCTACCTGCCGCTCTCCCATGCAGATGATGGCAGCCATTTTAAAGGACCAGGCAAAGGCGGCATCCCGGAAGATGTTCCATGTGGCGGTTATGCCCTGTACGGCCAAAAAGTTTGAAGCGGCCAGAGATGAATTCAAGATGGACGGCGAGCCGAATGTGGATGCGGTAATTACAACGCAGGAACTGATTTCCATGATTAAGGAAGCCGGCATTATGTTTGACACGTTGGAGCCGGAGGCAGTGGATATGCCCTTTGGCACTATTTCCGGTGCGGGCATTATCTTTGGCGTTACCGGCGGTGTAACGGAGGCTGTACTTCGTCGTGTGGCGGCCAATAAGTCCCGTTCCGACCTTATGCTCGTGACAAACTGCGGCCAGAGAGGCATGGAAGGCATTAAGGAATTTAAGCTCCGGTATGGCGAACGGGAACTGCATATCGTGGTTGTCAGCGGTTTGAATAACGCCGAAGAGGTTATCCGCCGGATTCACAGCGGTGAGAAAATTGATTTTGTAGAGGTGATGGCCTGCCCCGGCGGCTGTATCAATGGCGGCGGTCAGCCCTTCGCAATGGCACCGGAGAAGGAAGCAAGAAGCGCGGGCCTCTATAAGTCGGACAGGTTGCAGAGTATCCGTCGTTCAGAAGAAAATCCGATTATGACTTCACTGTACAGAGACATTATCCGGGGAAAGGTACATGAACTTCTGCACGTGGACTACACAAAAAAGTAGGAGGGAAACGGTATGATTGAACTGAATGTCTGTATCGGCAGTGCCTGTCACATTCACGGTTCCCATAACGTGGTAGCCACGTTTCAGCATCTGATTGAAAAGTACGGCCTGCATGATAAAGTAACGCTGAAGGGTGCCTTCTGCATGAAGGAATGCTCTGCAGCCGGCGTGGCGGTAAGCTTCGCCGGAAAGACACAGCGAATTCACCCGGAGGAAGCCAGAATGTTCTTTAAGGAACAGATTCTGCCTCTCGCAGAAAAAGAATAGTAAAATAAGACCAGGGGTGTAGTAAAATGAAATGGATTTCACTACACCCTTTGCATTTCCAATACCCTAAATTGGTTTAAAAAGAATTTAAAACGAATTTTAGAAGAAACAGGTGGGAAAGCGGTGCTTTTTGCGGAAAAGTCCGCATTTTTCTTGACTTATGGTTATTTCGTGTGCTATACTAAAAAAAGGTGAGGTGTGCTATGAAACATAGAATTTTATTGAAAGTAAGCTGTATTTTAATTTGTATCGTTTTGCTTTTATCGGGGGCTTCGGCCTTCGCGGCAGAAACGGAAACGCTATTGCCGGCGTATACGGGCCTTTTCCCGCCTTCTTCGTCCGGCCGTGTATCGCTTATGTCGATTTCGGACAAGGAGGACATTAAAGCAGATATAAAAGCGGCGCTGGAGGCAAGAAGCCCGGAGGTGGATTTACGGGAGTATTCCATTCCGGTGGATGATGTACTGGAACTGTACGCTTTGTTTTACGATGTTTTGTACGAAAATCCGGGGCTTTTTTATGTAAAAACCCAGGTCGAGGGGATGGGCAACGGGACATCGGTTGTAAGCTTGGTTTTTTCTGGATCGTATGCCTATACGGATGCTGCGACGATAAGCCGGAAGCGGGAGCAGATTGATGCAGAAGTGGATGCAATTCTGGCGACCATTGACCCGGCCATGTCCGATGCGGAAAAGGCACTGGCAGTGCATGACTGGTTTGTGTTGCGGTATGCATATAATGTACCGGCATCCCAGACAAACGAATTGTCCGCGGCACACCGGATTGACGGCCTGTTCATTGATAAAACCGCTGTGTGCCAGGGGTACGCCCTGGGATATACTTATGTTCTGCAGAAGCTGGGAATCGATGCGATTTTTGTGCCCGGCAACGCAAACCACCATGCCTGGAATATGGTGAGAATCGGTGGGGCCTGGTATCACGTGGACGTGACGCATGATGACCCGCTCATCGGCGGGGAAGATAGGTTTGGGTATGTCTCTCATAAAAATTTCCTGCGGGGTGATGCGGGGATTACGGAGACAGGGCACTATCTGTGGGAAAGCCCGTACACCGCTTCGACAGACTTTACCAATATGTTCTGGGAGGATATCACATCCGGCCTCTTTTATTTGGACGGCAAGTGGTACTATAAGGATGTAACAAATACAGTTTCCCGTATAGTTTCCCGTGGCTTTATGGATACGGCGGCGGAAACACTGCTGACGGTGGATGACAGGTGGTTTGTTTCCGGGGGTAGCTATTATGCGGGACTGTTTGGAATCGGAATCTATGAGGGACGCCTGTACTATAACGCACCCCGTACAATCCGGAGCATCGACCCCTCTACCGGAGAAACGAGTGTGCATGCACCTTCCGGCCTGGGGGATGCCTCTGTGTGCGATATGCTGATTTTCGGCGATACGTTGTATATGTCCGTTGCCGGTGACGGGGAGGAAGAAAGAGAAATAAGAACGGAGGCCTTGCCGTTTGATTTGTCACTGCTTAGGACGGATTCGGGTTTTACCGTACATTTTCCGTTAGATGTCACACAAGCCGGGATTTGCTTTGTTGCCTGGTATGAAGGGGAGGAAATGGTCGGTATGCGTGCAGTGGATTTTGCGGCGGGAACAGCTTTTGTCACCGTGGAAGCCGATGCGGCAGACTGCACGGATGCGCGCGCCTATGTGTGGAGCGCGGGGGTAGCACCGCTTTGCAAATCCGCGGTACTGCACAAGTAGCCGTGTATTTACGGAAAGGAGAAAACAATGGACAAAAGAGAAGAATTTTTGCAAATTTATAAGGAAAATATTACCCGGGAAGGTGCGGACAAGCTTTTGGACTATCTTCAATCCCCAGCCAGCGATTTCTTTGAAGCCCCTGCCAGCACCCGCTTTCACGGGGCATATGCCGGAGGTCTTGTGGAGCACAGCGTGAATGTGTACCACTGCCTGAAGGCGTATCTGGACAGGGAACGGGTGAAGGAAACGTACGGCCTTTCCGTCGCCGGGGAAAGCGTTGCAATCGCCGCCCTTCTGCATGACCTTTGCAAGGTGAACTGCTATAAGCCGGGCACGCGGAATGTGAAGGAAAACGGGGTATGGAAAACAGTACCCACGTTTGAATACAGTGATGACCTGCCCTACGGGCATGGCGAAAAATCCGTCTATATTATCACGGGCTTTATGCGTCTCAGCCGCGAGGAGGCCTTTGCCATTCGGTATCATATGGGCTTTGCCGGCACAGAGGAAGCCCGGAATGTGGGCGAGGCATTCCAGCGGTTCCCGCTGGCGTTTGCACTTTCTACGGCAGATATGGAAGCTACATATTTTCTGGAAGGGTAAAAGCATGGAAGAATTGTATGCAAAAATAGAGAGGCTTCTGCGTGAAAGCGAGGAGCCGGTCTGTATTTCCATTGAGGGCGGTGCCGGCAGCGGCAAAACCACCCTGGCCGCGGCACTGCAAAAGAAATTTGGCGGCAATGTGTACCATATGGACGATTTTTTTCTGCCGCCACAGCTCCGGACGCCGGAGCGGCTGGCTGAGCCCGGCGGAAATGTGGATTATGACCGGTTTTACGGCGAGGTGGTGGAGGGAATTTTCTCTGACGAGCCTTTTACATACGGCGTAATGGACTGTAAGGAGGGCCGCATTACCCGCTGGCAGGATGTTCATCCGGCAGACCTGCATATTGTGGAGGGCGTGTACAGCGCACATCCCTATTATGAAGAAATTTATGACCTGCGGGTTTTTATAGAGGTGGATAAGGAAACCCAGCGGGCGCGTATTCTGGCCCGTAGCCCCGAAAAAGCCGACCGGTTTTTCGATGAATGGATTCCGATGGAGGACCGCTATTTTGAAGCTTTTTCGGTAAAGGAAAAGAGTGACATTATTTTATAATATAGGAAATTGCGTCAGCAATTGCTTGTAATATATGCATGAAGCCTTGAGGGTCAAATGTTTTTGAGAAGGGCAAAATGGACACGCGCATTTGCGAGGATGCAAACGTGCGTGTTTTTTATTTCCCTATTTCCGACAAGGTTCCGGGGTGACATCTTCTTGCATTCGTGCAAATTTTATCATATTTTCAAAATTTTTCCATTTTTTTGAAAAAAGTATTGATTTTGTTGTCAAAATATGGTATTATAGTATTGTCACATCTATATGGACGTGTTTCGGCGCGTTCTTCATAAAAAGAAGTAGCGGGCGCTTTGGCAAAAGCGTGCGCCTTGGTTTCTTTCGCTACTTCTTTGTGAAAATATAGGTGTGACGACCTTACAACCAGGGATGCTACGTTTTTCGGTGTGTCTCTGAAAATGGGGCACACTTTTTTATTTACCAAAACGAAAGGAAGCGAGAGGATGCAGGATTTAGGTGTAATCCGAAAAATGGACAAACTGGGACGGGTGGTTGTTCCCGCCCACATCCGGAAGGAGATGAAATGGGGACAAAACACACTGCTCGAATTTTTTGCTGAGGGAGGTTGCGTTTTCCTGCAAACAAATGTAAAATCCTGCGTGTTCTGCGGTGAAAAGAACAATGTGCAGTTTTTAAGGAACAAACCTATTTGCAAAGATTGTATTGACCGATTGAAAAAATAATATGGAAAAAAGAACGGGAGATGCCGCTAATGCGACACCTCCCGATTTCGTTTTGTATCATTTTTTAGCCGGATTTTCCCATAGCGGCACAGTTTCGAGATGCACTGCATCCCCCTGCACTGTCAGGCGGATGCCGCACATGGCAAGGCTATCCGAAAACAAGGTTTTGGCAGAAATATCGGCAGTCTGTGCGACGGTAATATACCGGACACCGTTTTTTTCGGACATATCCGTTTTGGAGCCGGGGATTACCACAAAAACGTCTGTGCCCCGGCCGTGGAGCGTTTCGGTAATCACCCGTTCAAAAAGCTCTGCCTCGGCCTGGTCTGTAAAAGCGGAAAGCGGGTCGGAGAGAAGGAAAAATACATTTTTTGCTTCTGCTTCCTCGCAGATTTCCAGAATATATTGCCACTGGTCAGCATTCTGTGCCCGGATGCCCTTCTCTGCATCCACTGTCACAAACAAGCTGTCCTCAGCTTCTGTGGTCGAAAACCGGCTGACGGGGATGGACGTTTCGCTTTCATACCGTCCAAACGTAAACACCAGTTCTCCGGCTTTCGCCAATGCCTCCAACCTTGCCGCCGCCAGAATATCCAGACAGTTTTTTTGCTTTGCCTTTCCCGGCAGAAGCAGAATGCTCACGCCCGTCTCCGGCTTTTCCTCCGCATAGTCTGCAGGGCGGGCCAGCACTTGGATTTCCAGCTCTCCCGTCACGTTTTCGCAATTTGCCGTCACACGGCACAGCCCTGTGTGGTCGGGATAGAAAATGTTGCCGGTAAAGGTGCCGTCCGGGGAAGAAAAGGTGATTTCGCGGTCGGCGATGTAAACGGGGTTATGATATTCATCGTAGGCTTCCAGATACAGATGCGCGCCCTCTCCTTCTGTCACAGCCTCGCCGGCTATGCCGACTTCAAGCGAAGAAAGCGTTCCGGCCCGGCCCGTAAACCGCACCCCGAGAGCCGTAGAAACGGCGCGGAGAGATCCTTCTGACGGAAGGTTTGCAACCTGCAATTCTCCGCTGGCACCGTCACGGGCTACCATGGTGGTGCTGCCGCCGCCGTCAAGATTGATGGCCGTGTACGCGCCAACAGAAAGCATATAATCGGCAAGGGACGTCTGGGTCATCCCGGCAAGAGCCGTCTGTCGTCCGTCCACCGTGACAAGATACAGGGTGTTTCCGTCCTTACTTATTCCTGCCGCTGTGCGTGGATGCGTGCCGGAAACGGTATTTGTAAATGCAGCCCGTTTCCCGTCCTTTACCAGCAGTGTCCCGCCGCCGATGGCGGTACGGATTTCGCTGAAATCCGGCGTCAGCCGGTAGGAAAGCGTAATTTCGTCTCCGGGCTGAAAATTATCCACAAGATAGGTGCTTGTGTGGGTGGAGGTGGCCAGTACAAAGCCGTTTTCAGGCACTTCCACACCATCCATGTCCTGCCGGATTTCCTGCACAATGCCATCCGCGGCTACAAGCTCCGAAATACCGTCGCGACTGCCCGGTGTGGTCCCGCCCCAGGCAGAGGTGTACAAAACCATGGACTCCATGGAATGATATTTATTGATATGGATGATTTCCGCTTCATACCCTTCGGGGCAGGTGACAATCAGCTCCATGTCTACATAATCGGCAAACACATTCCCCTCCGTGTCCTCCATAAGAGCGGCCAGACCCGTATCGTGTGCGGGGGAGGATATCACCTCGCCGTCGGCTACTGTAAAGCCGAGGGGCGTGCCTTCCCAGTTAAAAAAGTCCCCGTTCACAGCCGCGACGGTATTGGCCGCCTTTGCCATGGTAAGTACACTGCTGTTATGCTGAATCCCCCGGCTGTCATACAGGGCTTCCAGCTTCAGATTTTCATTTGTCAGGTCAATTTCCAGAATGTTGACCCGCATCCATCCGTCAGAGGAAAAACGCACATCCTTTGTAAGCGTTACACCTTCTGTAAGTATCGTATCTGTTTTTTCTGCCCATAGTTCCTTGGCACTCGCCGGCATCAGAAGCAAACCCGCCGCAAAGAGGGACAGAAGTTTTTTCTTCATTTTTTGCATATCCTCCTGTTGTTTTCTGCCGCAAAAACCGCGGCAAATATAGTATAGCACATTTTGGCGAAAGATAAAAGAGGAAAAGGGGAGTTTGCAAAAATTGTTACAGTTTTTTCATTTTTTCCGGTCGAAAATCAAGAATTTTGTAAACCATCATTTTGGCTATAAAACCGCATTTTTGAGTTATCCACATATTCCGAATAAAACGGGTGAATCGTATGTGGAAAATGTGGATAACTTGTTGGATAACTTAAAAAAACGTGCTTTTTCTGTGGATAACTTTCAGAGAATAACTTTGCAGAACATTTCTTATTTTGGACGATGGTTTACATAATTCCTTTGCAATTTTTAAAATAAGGTCAATACGACAAAAGTAGTGTTTTTTCGCGAAAGGATTTTAAAAAGCGGCCGCGAATAAGACGTTTAAATGGAAAAATATTCCAAAGTCAAAGGAGGACAAACTATGGAACTGATATGCAAAACTACAGGCCGTGCACTTTTGGCAGAGATGCGGGGTGAGCTGGACCATCATAACGCCGCGCATGTGCGGGAGGAGCTGGAAAGCCGGTTTGCTGCGGCCGGGATGCGTAACCTGATTTTTGACCTGTCGGGGCTGCGGTTTATGGATAGCTCGGGCCTTGGTATTCTGATTGGCCGGTATAAAACGGTGACGGCCCTCGGCGGACAGGTGCGGATTGCCGCACCCAGCGAGCAGGCGGACAAGCTTCTGCGCCTTGCGGGCATCCATAAAATTATTCCGATGTATGAGAATCTGCAGGACGCCATGACCGGACTGTAAGGAGGGGAAAAAGTGGAAAACAAAGTAAAAATTATTTTGGACGCCCGTTCGGTAAACGAAGGGTTTGCACGGGTGGCGGCGGCTGCGTTTGCTGCCGCTCTGGACCCCACTGTGGAGGAGCTGGCCGATATTAAAACCGCCGTCAGTGAGGCAGTAACAAACGCAATTATTCATGGCTATGAAGGAAAAAGCGGCCGGGTGTGTATGGAAATGACGGCGAACGGGAATCTGCTCACCGTCTCCGTTACGGACAGGGGACGGGGAATCGCGGACATCAAGCAGGCCATGTGTCCGCTCTACACCTCCAAGCCGCATCTGGAACGGAGCGGCATGGGATTTACGGTGATGGAAAGCTTTATGGACAGCTTAGCTGTTTCCTCCCGGCCGGGCGAAGGAACCCGGGTGGTGATGACCAAGCGGATTCATGGGTAACGGTACATACGCGGCCATCCGGGCTGCCCAGAGCGGAGACAGTGCCGCAATGGAAAAACTGACGAAGGAAAACATACCGCTGATTCGGAGTATCGCCGGACGCTTCCGGGGGCGGGGAACGGAGGACGAGGACCTCTTTCAGCTGGGTGCCATTGGCTTTATCAAGGCCGTCCGTGGCTTTGATACAAAGCGGGGGCTGGCACTGTCCACCTATGCTGTACCTATGATCATGGGCGAAATCCGGCGGCATCTTCGCGACAGCGGAATGATTCGGGTCAGCCGGAGCACAAAGGAGCTGGCCGCCCGTGCCGCGCAGGTTGCCCGGACGCTTTCCATGCAGACGGGAAGAGAGGTACCGCTGTCGGCAGTGGCAGCCGAAATCGGCGTTACGCCCGAAGAGGTGGCGGCGGCTATGGAGGCGGTGCAGATGCCGGATTCCCTCGAACGGCCCATCGGAGACGGGGAGGGCCGACTGTCCGATATTCTGGAAGGGAAGGAGGATATTGCCGAAAAGGCCGCGGACCGGGTGACAATAGAGCGGCTTCTGCATACCGGAAACATGCAGGAAAAAAATGTAATTCTCTGCCGGTATTTCCGGGATAAGACCCAGAGCGAAACGGCACGGATGCTGGGTCTGAGCCAGGTGCAGGTTTCACGGATTGAAAAAAGGGCCATCGCCCGGCTGCGCGGTCTTTTGAAGCCCGGCGCGGCCGACTGACAAAAATTTGAAAAAAGACTTGACTTTTTACAGCGTTTTGTGTATACTTATCTTGTTGCAAAAAAGCAACAACGAAAGGAGGCTGTATGTCGGAACAGAAAAAATGCATACTTTGCAGAGAAGAGGAATGTCTTTCCACTCTCGGACAATTCTGCCTTTGCACGGACTGCCGGAAGCAAGTTTTGCAGGATGCACTTGTTTTTGCAAAACGGAACACGACCAGGGGCACGCTGTATCATGCGGCATTTGAAGCCCTATCGGCCGAATATGAAAAGGAGGCATGAGATGCGTCAAAATGATGTAACAGAGAAAAAATTGACTTTAAAAAATGAATTGCAGGAAATGATTAACCGGGGCATCTCCCGCGCGGTACAGGCCGGCGCGCAAAGCGCACGGCAGAAAGAAACGCGCGGCTGTCGGGAAAGAGTGGAACGGCTACTGTATGCGAGGAGCGGGCTGGAAATCCTGATTACCTCGCTGGAGGAGGAGCTGGCACTTTATAGGGACGATGTGCCGCCCTCCACCATGGCCTACGAAAAAACAGGGAATAAGGTAGTGCATCTCCTGCCCTCCGGCGAAGCCCTCGGCATGACCCAGGGCCGGGAGGGAATGGAGGCACTTCTGGCACGGAACCGCCTTGCAGTAAAAAGAATAGACAGGGCAGTTGCCACCCTTTCGGATGACCCCTATTTTGATATTTTGCCGCTGAAATATACGGAAGGATTGCCGGAAGAGGAAATCGCTGAACGGCTGTGCTGCGACCCTTCCACCATCCGCCGGAATAAAAATCGCCTTCTGGAAAGGCTTGCTATTATATTCTTTGGAATCGATGCATTGGGAGTGTAAAATAAGCTGGATGTCGGCAAGGAAGATTAGGTTTTGAAGTCAGATTTCACCTTATACTGCATCAAAAATCTCCGAAATACGAAAGTATTCCGAAAATTTTGTTCTTTGTCTAAGCTGAAATCTGATTTTCAAAACTGCGCAGCACCTTAGAAACAGAAATTTCAGATGGATAATAAGGCAAAAACACGCAGATATCCTGAAATTACCTGTTTTAAGGCAATTCTTCCTTAACGACATCCAGCTTTGTTTACGCTCCCTTTTTTTCGATGATTTTATTTTCCTTTATTGATTTTCTCAAGAATTTTCTGAAAGTTCGCCTCCATTTCTTCGGGAGACAGCTCCGGCACCGTAATGTTTTCTATTCCCCGCATTTCCTCTTCTAATAGCTCTTCTTCAGCAACTTTTGCGATATATTTCAGTAACAATTCTTCTGCCAAGGGTAAATTTTCTTCTTTCACAATATTTATCTCCTTTCTTATGCAAAAACTTCGTATGAATATTTTGTACATCGTTCTTTATTATATATGAAACAATCATTAAAGTCAATGAAAATCAATGAAATATTTAGATGTTTTTGCACACGCTATATAGTACAATTAGATATAGGTGATATAAATGGAATTGAAAGAGTTTAGTGCCAGGCTTTCTCAATTACGTCTTAACAAAGGTGTCTCTGCAAGAGATATGAGTTTGTCTATTGGCCAGAGTCAAAGCTATATTAATAACATAGAGAACGGTGTGGCGTTTCCGTCCATGACAGTATTTTTCTATATCTGTGAATATCTGAATATCACGCCTGCGGAGTTTTTTGATACCGCGTCGGCGAATCCCACAAAGGAAAAAGAGCTTTTGTCGGAATTGAAGGGACTGCGGACGGAAGACATGGATGCATTGATTGCACTGGCAAAATCTCTGAAGAAAAAATAGAATGAAAATGATATGCACCCCCAACAGCATCTGACTTTTAGGGGTGCATATTTTTGTATTCTCAATCATGAGCCACGAAAATCGTTTGAGACTATCTCAAACGATTTTCGATGCAGTTCGGTATTGTTTTGGGGTTATACCGTTGCAGGCTTTAAATACGGAATAAAAACGATTCACACTGCTATATCCTACGGCTGTTGCAATCTCTTCAATGGTCTTATCTGTATCGGTAAGCAACGTTTTTGCTTTATGCATTCTTAAACGTAAGATTCGCTCACGAAATGTCTGGCCGTAGAGACTTGCAATGATTCTTTGTGTCTGTTGGACACTCAGATGAAGCAAATCTGACAGTTCGGTTATTTTGGGTTTCTGATTATATTCAGACTGAAAATACTGCTCAATCATATATATTCTGTAATGATTGTTCTCCAGGGTGGCGGTATTTTTTGTACTCATATTCTCCGGCAGGGAAATTTCAGTAAACATTGCGGCAATTTCATGCAAGCAGGCAACAATAAGCTCTTTTTTATATGTATAATTGCTGTAATAATATTCCGGAATTCTCTCGAAAGCACCGGAAGCGGGAAAGTTTTGAAAGACCCGTATGTTCTGTTCTGCCGCAAACGTATCATTTTTCCAGAAAGATAGAAATATACAATACGCATCGGCATCGGCAGAAAGGGAATGAACGGTGCCTTCCGCAATCAGAAGCACATCGCCTGCTGTGATTTTTTGCGTATCTTTTTCACATACGATTTCTATAGAGCCCTTCAAGCAATATATTATTTCATTGAATTTATGGGAATGATTTTCAGAATGATATGGACTCTTGCGTCCAAACCCTTTATCCGCAAAGAAAATGAATTCTGTATCTGCTACCGAAACGTGGAATTCGTCATATAAAGGATTGAACTTTTTTTCCATCGGAGACACCTTCTTTCGTATAGCATTATAGCAGATTAAGAACAAAGAAGCAAGAAGAAACTATCGATATACAACATTGTTCCTGCAAAAATGGTATGTTAGAAGATTGATTCTGCATCGTATGTATGATAAAATGTAAAAAAAGGGGGCGGAAACATGATAAAGATAGGCACAAGGAGAGAAGTTTTTTTCGATACGTATCTCATAAATACAGATAAGAGCACGGCGGATATTGTACTGCACAAACCGATTCCCGAGGAAACCGTACTGTCCTTTGACGAGGAGTGGGAGGGGAATTCCAGTTATGTGCATTTCTTTGAGGATGACGGCATTTACAGGATGTATTATATTGCATGGAACAGAAATAAATTCTTTTCAGAAGCATCCGGCGAAGAGGATAAAAAACTCCGTTGCTGTTATGCAGAAAGTAAGGACGGGCTGAATTGGATAAAGCCTGATCTCGGAATATATGCGTTCTACGGCAGCAAAAATAACAACATTGTCTTTATGGCAGATTGGCTTGATAATTTTTATGTTTTTCGTGATGATAACCCTGCTTGTCCAAAGGAACAAAAATACAAGGGGATTGCAAGAAAGAAAGGAACACTTGTTGCCTATACGAGTATGGATGGAATTCATTTTGATAATGAACTGGTTATTACCGATATGGGCGCTTTCGATACGTTAAATATAGTATTGTGGGATGATGCGGCAAAGGTCTATCGAGGATATATAAGAAGTTTTCACGATATTCCGATTGAAGGCGGCGGTGATTATATCGACTACGTAAATGCTTCTAAAGATAAAAACCTCAGAGTGATTCCGGGCACGGATGCGGATGAAGCGCACAAGCATGGCGCGGGGGTTGTGAATTTGGGGAAACGTGATATTCGTTACATAGAATCTGAAGATTTTGTCACCTGGACAGAGCCAAAACGCCTTGACTTTGGGGACAGCGAGGACATTCCTCTTTACACAAACCAGATTTCTCAATATGAACGTGCACCGCATATGTTTGTAGGGTTCCCCACAAGGTATAAAGAGAGATTTGAATGGACGAAAAGCTTTGAAGCCCTTTGCGGCAAGGATAAACGGCTTTATACTTTGGAAAATATTTCAAGACGGCATGGCCTTGCACTTACAGATTGTGTGTTTATGTGTTCGAGAGACGGTTTTCATTTCACCCGCTATGATGAAGCCTTCTTCGCGGCAGGACCGGAATATGGTCACAACTGGGTTTATGGCGATGGCTATCCGGCAAAAGGGTTTCTTACAACCAAATCAAAGTTTGACGGTGCGGATAACGAGCTTTCCATGTTGAATCGGGAGTATACAAGCACCTGCGAAAAGTTGAGACGCTACACGCTGAGAATGGATGGCTTTGCCTCTGTTCACGCAGGAGCAACAGAAAAGGTTCTTGTAACCAAACCGTTTTCTTTTGAAGGGGATATACTTTTTGCAAATCTGTCTACGTCGGCTTGCGGTTATCTGTATTTTACAATAGAGGACAAGGACGGAAATGCGGTATCAAGCTGTGAAATGTTCGGAGACAGCACGGATAAGCGGATTGGTTTTACAAGCAGTTTGTCCGCCTTTGCAGGAAAAGAAGTGGTTATGACAGTTAGAATGCGCGAGGCAGACCTTTACTCGATTCGCTTTGCAAAGGAGTAAAACAGTATGGATACTAAAACGGTAAAAAAGGTAATTTTTTATGTAACTTTTTTGGCCATTGTTATCACCGGAATTATTTTTAAACAACCCTTTATACGAATGCTGCCTCTGCTTATATCCTTGTTCATTATGCTTTTTCAGGCTGAGGCAAGCCGTTATTCGTATATCGCAGGAGGGCTGAATTCGCTTTTGTATGCCTATGTTTATTTTCGTCTGGGACTGTATGCAACTGGCGCAAGTGCATTGTTTTTCTCCTTTCCCATTCAAATCCTGACTTTTCTGAACTGGAATAAACATGCATACGAAAAGTCAACACGGTTTAAGCATTTGTCCGGCAAGGCCGGAGTGGGAATCGGGACGGGATTCGTCCTTGCATGGCTCGCTGTGTTCACTGTGCTGAAGCATACAGGCTCTGCATATGCAGTTCTGGATAATACAGCATCGTTACTTGGGGTAACAGTCTCCGTTCTTACAATGATGGCATATGTTGAATATCCCTATTTATGGTTTGTGTCATCGCTGATAAATATGATACTGAATATTCAGGTGGTATTAAACGACCCGTGCCATATACCATATGTAATCTATGCGGTTTACTGTACATGGTGCGTAGTGCTTGCGTTTATACATGTCCGCAAGCTTTATGCAGAACAACAAAAAGCATAGACCCGATGTCCGGACCGCAGAGAACCGCCATGCATACTATAATTTTCATGCTTGCATTCCATTCTCCCTTGCGTACATAAAAAGAGGGCAGGCCTCAATTTTGCGAATAATCACGCATTGAGACTGCCCCTTTTTGTTGTGCGCAAAAACTTATTTCATGCCGTTTTCATAAGACTGAATCATCTTCTTGACCATCTGTCCGCCAACAGAACCGGCCTGCTTGCTTGTCAGGTCGCCGTTGTAACCTTCCTTGAGGTTTACGCCAACTTCGTTTGCAGCTTCCATCTTGAACTTGTCAAGTGCTGCACGTGCTTCGGGTACCAGGTTTCTCTTATTACTGTTTGCCATTTTAATCTACTCCTTTAAAATAAAAACTATAATTTGTCGGTGCAGTAGTTAGTGTGAGCATTTCATTATTTTATATGCAGGGAATTTTTTGTATTTGGAGCAAAAAAATCTTGAAGAAAAACGGAAAATGTGATATTATTGAAAGAAAGAGATAAAAACACGAAAGCAGGAAGAGTGAATGCAGAAAATCACACCGATGATGCAGCAATATTTTGAGATTAAGGAGCAATACAGAGATGCGATTTTATTTTTCCGTCTCGGCGATTTTTATGAAATGTTCTATGAAGATGCGGAGGTTGCATCGAGAGAACTGGAAATTACGCTGACGGGGAAAAGTTGCGGCGCGGAGGAAAAGGCTCCTATGTGCGGCGTCCCGTTTCATTCGGCCGACGGCTATATCGCCCGTCTTGTATCCAGGGGCTATAAAGTGGCCATCTGTGAGCAGGTGGAGGACCCGAAAGCGGCCAAGGGCATCGTCCGGCGGGACGTGGTGCGGATTATCACACCCGGCACAACGCTCGATGAAAGTATTGTTACTGCAAGAGGCGAAAATTATATCTGCAGTGTATATAAAAACGGGGATGAGAGCGGCGTGACCTTCTGCGAGGCTTCCACGGGGCAGATGCAGTGCACCGCCTTTGCCGATGATGCGACGGGAATGCTTCTTTCTGAAGAAATCGTCCGGATGCATCCTGCGGAAATCATTTATAATCTGGAGGCAGGCGAGTGCGAACGGGTACGCACGGCGGCAGAAATCTGTCAAAGTTATACGGTTTTATATAATGATGCTTTTTTTGACCCTGCCTATGCCGCGGCCGCGGTGGAGGAGCAGTTTGGCCACCGGAAGGAAGCTCTGCCCCCTGCCGCCATGCAGTCCACCGGAGCACTGCTTTCGTATTTTGCCCAGACCCAGAAGGTAAAGCCCCTTCATATTACAGACATTACCGTGTATACCACCGCTCAATTTATGGAAATGGACATGGCGGCACTGAACAATCTGGAGCTTTGCCGGAATATGCGGGACAGGGAAAAGAAGCATTCCCTCTACTGGGTGCTGGATGCCAGCCGTACTACCATGGGCAGCCGTACCGTGCGGGCCTGGCTGATGCGGCCGCTGATAAACTGCGCCCAGATTATGGCCCGGCACACGGCGGTGGAAGAGTTTGTAAAAAATCCCGCGCTGACCGACCGGGTACGGGAGCTTTTCGGCGGCGTGTCCGATATGGAGCGGGTGACGGGGCGTGTGGTTATGGGCACGGCCAACCCGCGGGACCTGATTAAACTCCAGACCTCACTTGCCGTGATTCCCGAAATCAAGGCGGCACTGTCGGGAGCCAAAGCACTGCTTCTTCGGGAACAGGAGGAGAAGATGGATGCGCTTCCTGCCCTTTGTAGTCTGATTTCCCGGGCGATTGTGGACGAGCCGCCCATGACGGTACGCGAAGGCGGTATTATACGGGAGGGCTTTTCCGAAGCACTGGATGAACTGCGGCGGGCGAAAACCGACGGCGCAGGTATTATTGCAAAAATCGAAGCGGAGGAAAAAGAACGTACCGATATTAAAAATCTGCGGATTCGTTTTAATAAGGTTTTCGGTTATTATATTGAGGTTTCCAAATCTAATTTAGATAAGGTTCCGGCAGACTATATCCGTAAGCAGACTACGGTAAACGGCGAGCGGTATATCACGGAACAGCTCAAAGAGGTTGAAAGCGTTATCCTGGGGGCTTCCGAAAAGATTGTGGCTCTGGAATACCAGCTGTTTCAGGATATCCGGGACAGAATTGCGGCTGTGGCGGAGGCCTTGCAACGGACGGCCCACGCCATAGGTACGGCAGATGCGCTGGCGGCCCTCGGCGATGTTGCTATGCGAAATCGCTACGTCCGTCCGGAAATAGATACCTCTGAAGCACTGGAAATCCGCGGTGGCCGTCATCCGGTGGTGGAAACCGTTTTGAAGGACGGCCTGTTTGTGCCGAACGATACCCGGCTGGACACGGATAAAAACCGTCTGGCCATCATCACCGGTCCCAATATGGCCGGTAAATCCACTTACATGCGGCAGATTGCCCTGATTGCGGTCATGGCCCAGATGGGAAGCTTTGTGCCGGCGGAATACTGCCGGTTGGGCATTATTGATAAGGTGTTTACGCGCATTGGCGCATCGGATGACCTTTCCACCGGCCGCAGTACCTTTATGGTGGAAATGAGCGAGGTGTCGGACATCCTGCGCCATGCCACGAAGAAAAGCCTTCTGGTGCTGGATGAAATCGGACGCGGCACCAGTACCTATGACGGGCTGTCTATTGCCTGGTCCGTGCTGGAGCATTGCGTGACGAAAATCGGAGCCAAAACCTTATTTGCTACCCACTACCATGAGCTTACAAAGCTGGAAGACAAGATGGAGGGGGTTATTAACTATAATATAGCCGCCAGAAAACGGGGGGATGACATTATATTTCTTCGGAAAATTGTGCCCGGGGGAACGGATGACAGCTACGGCATTGAGGTGGCACGGCTTGCCGGCGTGCCGGAAACGGTTACAAAGCGGGCCAAGCAAATCCTCCGTGAAATAGAGGAAGGCGGCGAGGGGGTGCAGATTCGCGGCAAATCCAAAAAGGAACCGGAAAGCACGGGACAGATTGGCTTTGCAGCACTGGCGGGAAGCGAGCTTCTGGACGAGCTCCGCGCCATTGACGCCGAAACCCTGTCACCCATTGAGGCACTCAATACATTATACAAGCTAACGAAGAAAGCAAAGGAGATATAAAATGAACCTTCGTCAAGTTACCTTCGGAGCCATTATCGCGGCTGTTTATGCAGCACTCACATTGGTGCTGTCCCCCATCAGCATGGGCGCGGTGCAATGCCGTATTTCGGAGGCACTGACAATCTTGCCGCTGTTTACGCCGGTGGCAATTCCCGGCCTGTTTATCGGATGCCTGATAGCTAATGTTTTTCTCGGCTCCGTCTACGATATTGTTTTCGGGTCACTTACAACGCTTTTAGCCGCATTTCTGACTTGGAAGTGCCGGAAAAATAAGTATATTGCAATGCTGTTTCCGGTGGTTCTCAATGCCGTTATCGTGGGAGGATACATCGGGTTGTTTCTGGATAATTCCATGGCCGTGTGGCTGTGTATGGCAATGGTGGGCCTTGGACAGGCGGTGGCCTGCTACGGGCTGGGTCTGCCGCTGTATAAAATTTTAAAAAAATTGTTTAGAAAGGAAGAGTTGTAATGAGAATTGAGGAGATAGACAAGAATTTTGCCGCTGCTGCCTTCACCCGGCAGGATGTGAAGTTCTATGATGTGCGCAAGGAACCGTTCCGGATTTACGGATTATATAATCCGGTAGAAGAGCCGGTATTCCGTAGGATGCCGGGGGAGGTGGCCGATGCGGTAAGCCCCCGCGTTTCCGGGCTGTCTCTGCATACGGCCGGCGGCCGTGTCCGCTTTAAAACCAATTCCCCCTTTATCGCTATCCGGGCAGAAATGCCGGAGCTTTTCCCCATGAGCCATATGCCCCGGACAGGGCAGGCGGGCTTTGCCGTCTATTTTAATAAAAACGGACAAAGCACCTATTACCGGACGTTCAAGCCGGACTCTTTGCGTCTTATGGAGGGCAAGGGCATTACGGGCATCGTGGAGTTTGTAGATATTCCCGAGGAGGATATGCGGGACGTAACCGTGTATTTTCCGCTGTACGGCATGGTGGACAGCTTGTATATTGGTCTCCAGGAGGATGCCGAGGTGCTTCCAGGCGATACATACAAAAGGGAAAAGCCGGTGGTCTTTTACGGCTCGTCCATCACCCAGGGCGGCTGTGCCTCCCATCCGGGCAACTGCTATCAGGGCTTTCTCTCACGCCGTTTTGATTTTGACTATGTAAATCTCGGCTTTTCCGGCAATGCTAAGGCTGAGGATGCCATGATTGACTATATCTGCGGGCTGGATATGTCCATGTTTGTGTATGACTATGACCATAATGCCCCGAGTCTCGAGCATCTCCGAAATACCCACGATAAAATGTTCCGTGCCATACGTGCGGCCCACCCGGATATGCCGGTTATTTTCATGAGTGCACCGAACTTCGATACCAATCGGGACCACTGGACACCCCGCCGGGCTTTGATTTTTGAAAACTACGCCCGCGCGGCTGCGGAAGGCGACAAGAATGTGTATTATGTGGACGGTGAACGTCTTTTCGGCGGAGACTGCCGGGACGGCTGCACCGTGGACGGCTGTCATCCTAACGACCTGGGCTTCTACCGCATGGCAGATGCTGTGGGTGCCACAATGGAAATTATCTATAGCCGGGAAGGCTGTAAATACGAGTAAGGAGAAATAAAAATGCCGGAACAAATGAAAGGACTCGCGATTGTTGTTTTGATTTTTCTGGGCTTTCCAGTCTATTTCCTGCCGGCGTATCTGGCGGCAAAACGGGAGCATCCGAAAAGAAAAAAGATTCTTCTGTGGAATCTGCTGACTGCCTGGACGGGCATCGGCTGGGTGGTGCTGATTTTCATGGCCGCAAAAAACAGTGGTACGGAAACAATACTGGAGCAGATGGAAGCGTCACGGCCGGAGGAAGATGAGAGACCGCAGTGATATTTGGAAAAAAGTTTGCTTTTGGGAAAGAAATATGGTATACTGATATTAATAAAAAACGAATTTGGAGGCAATGCATATGAAGGCAAGTGAAAGACCCTTATATGAGGTCGAAAAAATCCGTGACATAAAGGAAATGCTGAATAAAAGTGTGGAAAAATTTGGCCCCAAGGCGGCTTTTCTTTCCAAGGTGAACGGAAAGTACGAACCTATCAGCTACAATCAGTTCGGTGCGGACGTAAACGCAATGGGAACGGCCCTTTTGCACAGGGGCTACGGCGGCAAGCGCATCATCGTTATCGGTGAAAACCGTTACGAATGGGATGTTACATATATGGCCGTGCTTTGTGGCGTCGGTATCGTTGTCCCTATGGACAAGGAGCTGCCGGAGAAGGAAGCGTTGCAGATGATAGAAACGGCGGAAGCGGATGCGGTTATGTATGCGCCAAAAAATGAAAAGACGATTATGAATGCCCCCGGGGTGGAAAAATTCAGCATGGAAACCGATTTCCCCGCTCTTTTAGAGGAAGGCCGGAAGTTATTGGAAGCGGGAGACCGCAGCTATCTGGATATTGAAATTGACCCGGAAGAAATGCGGATTCTGCTCTTTACGTCGGGTACTACTTCTTCCGCAAAGGCGGTTATGCTCAATCACCGGAATATTGCGGAGAACCTTATGGGCATGTGCGCCATGACCTATATCGGACCGGACGATGTTTTTCTGTCCGTTTTGCCGATTCATCATACCTATGAGTGCACCTGTGGCTTTATCTGCCAGATTTACCGCGGTACCACCGTGGCGTACAGCGACGGTCTGAGGTATATCACGAAAAACCTGGCTGAATGCAAGGCAACCATGATGCTGGGTGTTCCGCTCCTTGTGGAAACCATGTATAACCAGGTGTGGAAAAAGGCGGAAAAGAGCGGTCGGGCCAAAAAGCTCCGGCTTGGTATCAAAATCAGCCGTGCCCTCCTGAAGATAGGTATTGACAAGAGACGGGAGCTGTTTAAAGACATTCATGAGGCACTGGGCGGCAAGCTGCGGATGCTGGTTGTGGGTGCCGCGGCGATGGACCCGGTGGTGGCAGAGGGACTGCGTGATTTCGGCATTGAAGTGATTCAGGGCTATGGCCTGACGGAATGTGCGCCTATTGCGGCCCTCAATCGGGATTGTAATTACCGGGATGCGGCGGCGGGTCTGCCTCTGCCCGGTGTGGACATTCAGATTGATGACCCGGATGAAAACGGCATCGGCGAAATTCTGATTCGCGGCAAGAATGTAATGATGGGCTACTACAATAACCCTGCGGCTACAGCCGAAGTCCTGCGGGACGGCTGGTTCTGCTCCGGGGACTATGGCTATATAGATAAAGACGGCTTTGTGTATATCACGGGCCGGAAAAAGAACGTAATTGTCACGAAAAACGGCAAGAACATTTTCCCGGAGGAAATTGAAACCTACTTAAACCGCGCCCCCATCGTGGCAGAATCTATGGTTTACGGCATAGATACACCCGACGGCGATATCGAGGTGGCCGTGCAGGTCCTGCCCGATTTGGAAGAAGCTAAAAAGCTTCTCGGCGAATCGTACACGAAGGAACAGCTGCAGAAAGCGGTGGAAGCAGCAGTGCTGGACGTAAACCATAGCCTGCAGGGCTATAAGCGCGTCGGGAAAGTCTTTGTCCGCGAGGAAGAATTTGAAAAGACAACCACGAAGAAAATCAAACGTCACGTCGAAATCGCAAAGATGAAAAATCAATAAAACTAACACCAAAACCGGCAGGGAAACCTCGTGTTTCCCTGCTTTTTCCATGTTCGACAGTATTTGACAAAAAGCGGTTTTTGTGGTAAAATAAATATAAGGAGGGCACGAGGCATGAAAATAGCGATATGTGACGACAACAAAGTGATTTTAGACGGGCTTACGGCCGGTATCCGGGACCTGGACCCGGAGAAGAACGAAATCCAATGCTTTTCGAGCGGGGATATGCTGCTTCGAGCCTATAAAGCCGGAAAGGTCGGGTTTGACGTGATTTTTCTGGATATCGAAATGGAAGGCATGGACGGCATAGAAACCGCAAATGCAATCCGAAGCCTGGACAGACATGTGCTGATTGTTTTTGTAACAAGCCACGAGCGACATGCGCGTAGATGCTTTGAATGCAGACCGTTCCGATTTTTGCTAAAGCCGGTTTCGGAGGCAGATTTGCAGAAGGTGTACGGAGAAATCAGCCGCTGCCTTGCGGAGGAACGAAAAACCTTTGTATTCACGGAGAATAAGCAGCACATCCGGCTTTTCTGCGAGGATATTCTTTTCTTTGAAAGCCGGGGACACTGGATTGTTTTACATAAAAAAGACGGTCAGACCCATAAAATTCAGAAAAATATGAAGGAACTGATGGAAAGCGTGGATAAAAGCCACTTTTGCCGTGTACACCGGGCTTTTGTGGTCAATCTAAATGCAGTGTATACGGTTGGAAACACAGAGCTTTCGTTGCATCAATCCGAAAAAACGATACCACTTGGCCGGACATATAAAAAAGAGTTTATGGACTTTTTCACGGCATTTAAAGAAAGGAAGTATTTATTATGACAATGGGAACAATCGTCAATCTTTTAAGCGGAGTTGTGGAAGCCATTATTACGCTTATGCTTATAAAGGTGTATACAGAAAAGCCACGGCCGTTTTACGCCTATGTGCTGGGGGCGCTGGTGCTGGCCGGGATTACGATGTTGAGCAATTATTTTTTCAACATCGGATATTTGAATTTATTTATTTTGATTTTGATGGTTTTCAGCGTGTCGGCTGTTTTTACGAAAAGTGTCAAACAAGGAATACAAATCGGGGCCATTACGATGGCGGTTTTTCTTACAACGGAATTTGTTGTGCTATCCCTGATGTCTCTCCTGACGGGCATAACCGTGGAAGATGCGACAAACATAGAAAACGCTCGCATTACGGGAACGATTCTTTCTAAGCTTTTGGCGTATGTGATAATGAAGGTGATTTGTACAAGGCACAGATCCAGCCGGGACGTGGCGTTGAAGGCATCCTATTGGATATTATTTTTTGTTATTTTTATGATTTCTACCATGTCCATTTATGTGCTGTATATTCTGCAGTATTACAGTGTCGCACCGAAGTTCTATAATACCTTGGCGAACTGGTGCTCCTTAGGGCTTTCCTTCGCAACGTTTTTCTACCTGTACTTGTACGAAAAAATTGTACGGCAGGCTGCAGAGGAGAAAAAGCAGGAGATATTGCGGCAGCAGGTACGTGCACAGGCAAAGCATATGGACGAAATACTGATGGCGCAGACCGAAGTGAAAAAATTACGGCACGACTTGAAAAATCACAATATATCCATTAAAGCGTATCTGGAGCAGAATGACTGTGCGGGAGCACTCGCATACCTTGAAGGAATACAGGAAAATTCAGCTTTTCATGAAAAATTTTTTGACACAGGAAATATAACGCTGGATGCCATACTGAATACCAAAAGGCAGATTGCACAAAGCAGAGGAATAGATCTTTCAGTTTTGCTGCAAATTCCGGAAAATCTATTTTTGGATCCGATTGATATCTGCGTTTTATTCGGAAATGCGCTGGATAATGCAATTGAGGCCTGCGAGCGGATGCAAAGCGGGCATAAGTGGGTGAAGTTGTCGGCAACCTATGAAAAAGGTACGCTGTACTGTAAAATCAGTAACTCTGCGGAGAAGACAGAGGGCGGTTTTTTGCAGACGGCGAAGAAAGGAAACGGGAAACACGGATTTGGTATCGGCAATATGGAAGCCACGCTTGTAAAATATGACAGCGTACATACCTTTGAACAAACGGATGAAGAGTTTTCATTTTTTTTCCAAATTACGGAGAGATGAAAGAAACCGCGATTTTTCAAGAGCTCGGAGGCACTTTTTGGATGCTTTCCGGGCTTTTTTGTTTGCATTTTGTGCTGTGCAGAACGTCGTTTGTGCATATGCACCCATAAAAGGAGCGATTTATGCTATACTGTACATACAAAAAGAAAGGAGCGATAAAACAATGAAAAACAAATGTAAAAAATGGTTGGCACTGGGGGTGAGTCTGGCAATGCTATTGCCGGCCGTCGTATCTGCGAAAGGAAAGACAACTTCCGCAGAATATTATGACGATGCGGATTATTTATTGATTGACATGCAGAGCACTGCGGTAACAAGGGACATTGAAAAAAACGAAATTATCTTCCAAAACAGCGATACAGAAGATACGAGCATTTACATCATAGACGAGAAAACACTTCTGCCTGAAGATGCGGCCACAGCATCGGTGTACATCGAAGGGTTTGTATCGGGGAGCTACCCCTGGATTCAATTTTTTGTGCCGATAAGCAAATATTATGAATATAGTAAAAAACAAAATGAGGAAATCCGGATTCCGGCAATATTTGTTTTTTCCGCAGAAATATATAAATACGGCGGTGATGACAGAGACCCGATAGAAGAGGAATTCAGCTTCCTTGAGATTTTCGGTATCATAGAAGGAAACGAATCCGGCAAGGTAAATCTGGATATTCCGGTCAGCCGGGCGGATATGGCGCAGATTGTTCTTAATATGCTGAATCTGAAAAATACACCGGCCTTCGGTATGCAGCCGGGGGAAACCTTTACAGATGTACCAGAGGAGCATCCGGCCTTTAACGCCGCGCATCTGGCCATGCAGATGGGGCACGTTTCGGGCTACGGGGATGGTACCTTCCGGCCGGAAGTGCATATAACAAATGAACAGGCCGTAAAGATGCTGGTTTCCATGCTGGGTTATGCACCGCGGGCAGGGGAACGGGGCGGCTATCCGGACGGGTACTGGAGCGTGGCGGAGGAAATCGGTCTTCTGGAGAATACAACGCTGGAAAGAACGGCAGAGGCCACCCAGGGACAGATTGCGCGGCTTCTGATGAACGCTGTGTACCTGCCGGTGATGGAACAGACGGTCTACAGTAATAACCCCGTCTATACCGTGATGGACGGCGTGGACGGAGCGCTTATGCGGTTTTTTGATAAATATCTGAGTCAGCCGCATCTGGAACGATAATATTACAGTTCGGATAAAGAAAGGAGAGCGCAAATGAACAAGAGAAAACCCCTGTTTTTATGTGTTGCGGTGCTGTTGGTTACAGTACTTTTGTTCAGCCAGGCGGCACAGGCGTTATCGGTTTCGATGACGGAGGAAGAAAAGCAGATGTTTGCGACAAGAGCGGAATTCAGCCATGCACTGGCAGAGCTTTTGCGGGAAAAGGGCGTATGGGGAACGGAAAAGGAAAGCGACGGGTTTTCGGATATTTCGCCGGAGCAAGCATACTATGCTGATATTTTACTGCTGGAAGAAATTGGCGTTGTAAACGGAGACGGAAACGGGAAATTCCGCCCGAATGACCTTATTACGTATCAGGAAGCAGTTGCAATGCTGGGAAGAAGCTTTCGCGGAGATGAATGGATTGTCCGGAATTTTGGTCCCTATCCAAACGGCTATACGATTTTTGCCATGCAGGAGGGTCTCACACAGGGAGTTGCCATGCAAATGAATATGCCTGTTATGCGCGGGAACATGGAGGCACTTCTGAAAAATACGGGGGAGAAAATCAAGGTTTACTCGGATTTAGTGCAAAAGCTGGGCTGTGATGACTATACGGGACAGCTATACATAGACTATTACCCGAAGCACTGGCAGGGGTATTCCCAAAAGCCCATCGATTCATCGACGGGATATTTTCACATTGTGCCGGAAAAAGTGCTGTATTCCTACGACAACGAAACCTGGCATGTGGCCTACGAGGCGATAGACGGGAAAACGGTTTTCTACGGCTTGCCGGAATATGTGGAAGCGGCCCGGTACAACTGGGCATACAAGGCCTTTGAGAGCGTACCGTACCACCCGGAAGCAATGTACCATTCCTATGATTACAAAACCTGGTATCCGGGGCCGGCAACCCAGAGGAAATACGAAGACCTTGCGGTTACGGAGGAAAGCTTTCCTTTTGGCATACAAGGGACAAGCCTTTTTACGGATACTGCATCGGGGCTGTATTTTTCGTTTCTCCCATATGAGGCGGCGTATTATATGTCCAAAACCTACGGGATAGAAATGGTCGAGACGAAAAGCAATATAATCTGGGCTTCAAAGGATCAGGTGAACTGGATTGGAATCACGCTTCCGGAAGAAGTGTATTACTATAAAAGTTTTACGGTTAGAAGCGATATACAAGGGATTCGGCTTGACTGTGCGGTGGATTTCACGGAGGACGAACGACAATATCTGGATGCGGTAGAAAAGCAGGCAGAGGAAGCAGGCGGTGGATATGATCGGCCGCAATATAAATATGAAAACTACATAATTCCCTTTGACGACATTCTGAAACTACTGTAATAAAAAAGCAGAGGTCTGCCGCAGGAAAGGGCGGGGAAACCCGCCCGTTTTTAACAGAAAGCAATTGCAAAGCGACAAATTTTATGATATAATAAACTAAAAAGGGGGAAGAAAATGAAAAAGACTTTTTCGTGCCTGGTTGTGGTATTATCAATATTTTTACCCATGATAGCAAAAGCAGCCAACGATGCTGAAAGCTGGGACTTTCAGTATGAATACGAAAAAAATCAGTATATTTATATTCATGCAGAAGAAACAAAACGAGAAAACGGCTTCACTTATTATGTGTTAGACGAGGAAAAGAAGACAGCATGTTTGGTTCAGGTGGATGAAACCGCTGTAACAGACGAAGGAACACTGGTGATCCCCGGAGAAATTGCCGGGTATACCATTGAGGGGCTTTGTAACTGTGTCATTTATGAAAAAGCAAAAACGATTGATTTATCTTTCACGTCCATAAAACGGTTGCCAACATTTTGCTTTAATGGTGACATGTTCCTGGAAAAATGTATTTTGCCGTCAACGATTAAGGAACTGGGCCATGCCAGCCTTTCAGCAACCTCTATAAAAGAAATTGAACTTCCGGAGGGGCTTGAGCGTATTGATGACTGTGCACTCGCTTCTACTCCTATCAGGGAAATCACGTTTCCGTCAACCCTTCGTGAAATAGGATATCATGCCTTTGGTTACTGCCATTTCCTCGAAAAAATTGTTTTTTTACCGGGAGAACTACAGCGGATAGAAGCGGTCGCGCCCGTCTCGGGCGACTATTCGTTTTGGACGAGAAGCTTAAAAGAACTAACACTTCCGGCAAATATTACGTATATAGGAGATGAAGAATTCCAGGATTTTGTTGTATATAAAGGACTTTATGAGGTTTTGGGCTATCCTGAAGGGCTGGTTGTTTATGGAGAACCTGGCTCGTATGCAGAAAGCTGGGCGAACGAAAAAGGACTGCTTTTTTCGACAAAAACAAAGGTCATGCTGGAAGGACAGGAGATTGTTTTTGCAGACCAGCAGCCGATTATCAAAGCAGGACGAACGCTGGTACCTGCCCGGTCTGTTTTTGAAGATATGGGTGCTGTAGTTTCCTGGGATGGGGAGACGCAGACGGTGACGGTGGAAAAGGATGAAATAAGTGTACAGATTCCTATCGGGAGCAATGTTCTTCTGAAAAACGGCGAAGAGAAAAAACTTGAAGTACCGGCAGAAATTATAAACGGAAGAACAATGCTGCCCCTTCGGGCAATTTCGGAAGTGCTGAACTGTTATGTGGCGTGGGTACAAGTGCAAAATACTGTCCACATTTACGGGAAGAGTGTATCAGAGAAACGAAATGAGATTCTGGCAGAGCGATTCCAGGAGAATAGGTATACGGTGCATGATGTGTATGAAACAGACTACGGTACAGTGATACAATGTACCCTGCTGGGCGTACCGTACAGAACAGGATATGAAATTTTCCTTTTGGATGCAGAAGGAAACTATACACGGCTCGATAGTGCCGTCCTGAAAGATGGGATGAATATACATCCGCGGGCGGAGTATATCGCTATTTGGGAAGACGGTAAAACAATGACCTATTCTGTCACGTGTAAAGACAGAGCGGTGAAAAGAACAATAGATCCGGAAACGAGAAAAGAAACAATTGAAATTGTGTACTATGAACCGGGCGTCTACTATTACAGTGTCAATCTGGAAACTGGCGAAAATACACTGACGGATTTTATACCAAAAGAAGGATGATGGACTGCTTGTTTTTGGGAAGTGTTTGCAGTGATTCTTGATATGAATAAGGAGGTCATACTAAAATGAAAAAGCGAAAAATTTTGTTATCACTCAGTACAATCCTTTTGAGCACAGTGCTTATGCTGGGTCAGGCGGCACAGGCGTTATCGGTTTCGATGACGGAGGAAGAAAAGCAGATGTTTGCGACAAGAGCGGAATTCAGCCATGCACTGGCAGAGCTTTTGCGGGATAAGGGCGTATGGGGAACGGAAAAGGAAAGCGACGGCTTTTCGGATATTTCGCCGGAGCAAGCATACTATGCTGATATTTTACTGCTGGAGGAAATTGGCGTTGTAAACGGAGACGGAAACGGGAATTTCCGTCCGGATGACCTTATTACGTATCAGGAAGCAGTTGCAATGCTGGGAAGAAGCTTTCGCGGAGATGAATGGATTGTCCGAAACTTTGGTGCCTATCCGGACGGGTATACGATTTTTGCCATGCAGGAGGGTCTCACACAGGGGGTTGCCATGCAAATGAATATGCCCGTTATGCGCGGGAACATGGAGGCACTTCTGAGAAATACGGGGGAGAAAATTAAGGTTTACCCGGATTTAGTGCAAAAGCTGGGCTGTGATACATATACGGGGCATGTATATATTGATTATTATCCGAAGCATTGGCAGGGGTATTCCAAAAAGCCCATCGATTCATCGACGGGATATTTTCACATTGTGCCGGAAAAAGTGCTGTATTCCTACGACAACGAAACCTGGCATGTGCTGAGTGAGACCATAGACGGGAAAACGGTTTGCTATGGTTTGCCCGACTACATTGAAGCCGCCCGGTTTGACTGGGCGTATGAGGTTTTCCAGAGCGTGCCGATACCGTATGATCCGGAAAAACTGTATTATTCTTATGATTTTAAAACGTGGCATAAAGGAAGCCTGCCGACGGGAAAGGTAAAAACCCCGGTGCTTTTGGAGCAAAGCTTTCCTTTCGGCATAGAGGGAGCCGCACTTTTCGAGGATGAAGAGACGGGACTGTATTTTTCTTTTCGTCCGTACGAGAAAGAATATTATATATCAAAGACATACGGCGTAGAACTGGTGGAATCAAAGAGTAATGTTGTCTGGGCTTCCAAGGATCAGGTGAACTGGGTCGGAATCCGTATTCCGGAAGAAGCGCATTATTATAAAATATTTTCGGTCAGAAGCAATATTCAGGCTCTGTTTCTGAGCTGTGCCGTGGATTTTACAGAGGAGGAACAGCAATATTTAGATGGCCTGGAGAAAGAGGCGGCAGAGAAGAAGCTCGGATATGACCGCCCGCAGTATAAATATGAAAAATACATAATTCCCTTTGACGACATTCTGAAGCTGCTGTAATAAAAAGCAGAGGTCTGCCGCAGGCTGATTTTCAAAAGTTGTGCCTGTGGCAGTCTTTTTTTATGGTTTAAAATAAATTAACAATATAAAACTGGACAAACTGCGGAAAGTATGGTAAAATAGTAGAAAGCTTGGAAGGAGCTGGGAAAGTGGGAAGAACAATCGGAGAATACAGAGACATTGCGGCAAAGCTTCTGCGAGGGATTTTGCGGCGCGGGCGGTTTGCGTCCTGCGGGAAAACCCTGCGCATGGGAAGCGGCGTTGTTATACTGAAAAAGAACGGTGAAATCCGTCTGGGGGACCGGGTGGTATTGCACAAAAACTGCAAACTCAGTGCCTGGGGGACAGACGGTCCGGCGAAAATTACCGTCGGCAACCGTACCTATATCGGCGACAGAACGGAAATTCATGCCGGACAAAGCGTGACCATTGGCGACGGATGCGACATTTCCTGGGACTGCTGTATTATGGACCGGGACTATCATAAGCTCGGCACCGAACGTGAGGTATTCCGGCCGGTGACTATCGGAAACCACGTCTGGATTGGATGTAAGGCCACCATTCTGAAAGGCGTTACGGTGGGTGACGGTGCGGTGATTGCCGCCGGAAGCGTGGTAACCCGTGACGTGCCGCCCCGCACGCTGGTGGGCGGAAATCCGGCCCGCGTACTTAAAGAAGAGGTGGAATGGAAGGAATGAAGAAAAAGAATCTGTTCGGCGCCATTGGGTACGTAACAGTCATTATGATTTTTTCGCGGCTTCTGGCCCTTGTCAGTACCCAGGTATATATGTCCTTTTACGGGGCATCGGACCTGTATCTGAATATTTATTCCTATGCCATCAGCATACCGAACATTATCTTCACCTGCTTCGGCACGGCACTCTCCACGGTGGTGATTCCCATTTATACCGGGTATATTGCCACAGAAAAACGGGAGAAGGCGAAGTCCTTTGCCGATACGCTCATTACCGTAACCACGGTGTTTACGGCACTTCTGGTGCTGGTAGGAATAGCCCTTTCGCCCATTTTGCCCCGGTTCACTTCCCTCGGGGATTATGGCTTTGCCGTCAGGGCACTGATGATTATGATGCCGGCCATGCTGTTTTATGGCCTTAACTATATTTTCCAGGGAATGCTCCAGTCCCACGGCAAATACGGCTGGCCCGCTTTTGTCAGCGTGCCCAGCAGTCTGGTCGTGATTCTGTACGTTATATTTCTGGGCGATACCTATGGGGTTTCCGGTCTTCTGGTGGCCACACTCATCGGTCTCAGCCTGCAGGCATTTATCCTTGTGCCGCCCCTTGTGCGGACAGGCTATCGCTATAAGGCATCCTTTGACCTTAAAAACCCGGATATGCGGGTGGCACTCCGCATGACATTGCCGGTGCTTCTCGGTGTTTCGGCGTACCAGATGAATATGTTTTACAACACAACGATGATTGCGAATTTCCCCGGCATGGTCACCCTGCTGACCTTTGTGCAGAATATAACGCTTTATCTCGTTTTGGCATTTGCCTATTCCATCACGGCGGTGATTTATCCGCGGCTGACAGCGTATGCCGCGGTGGACGATATGGATTCCTACAAGGAAACACTGCGGAAAATTTTAAACAGTGTGATTCTTCTTTTGGTGCCGGTCACCTTTGGCTTTATTGCCGTCCGGCAGGAGCTTTTGCAGCTTATCAGCCAGTGGGGCAAGGTGACAAGCAGTGATATTGACGCGGCCGCCGGGCTTTTGTGCATGTATTCGATTGGTATTTTAGGTATCGGCATGAAGGAAATCCTGGATCGGGCCTTTTATGCACTGAAAAAGACGTTTCTGCCGGCTGTGAATGGCTTTGTTATTATGGCGGTAAATATTGTTCTCAGCCAGATTCTGATGCGGAAAATGGGTGCAAACGGTATTCCGCTGGCCTACTCCGTCGCATCCCTCACCGGCACGGCTGTGCTTCTCTTTGCCCTGCGCCGGAAAATCGGTCCTTACGGGAAGGGGATTGGGACAACCTTTATAAAAAGCATATTCGCGGCGGCCGTAATGTTCGTTTGTGTGCTGTTTTTAAACCGGGTGCTGGGGAATGCCCTGCCCGGCAACACACTGCTGTTCCGGCTGGTGCGCCTTGGGGTGCCCTGTATGGCGGGCGTTCTCATTTACGGCATTCTGGCTCTCATTTTGGGTCTTTTGCCGAAACGCGGAGGTAAAACTGCATGAAAAAAATAATCCGTACCATTTGTTATTTCTTTTATTACTGCTTTGCACGGCATCTGCCCTGCACGGGTCTGCCCTATAGTCTCGGGGCCGGGCATATCCGCCACTTTTTTGCAAAGGGAATGCTGGATAAATGCGGAAAAAATGTAAATATTGAGCATGGGGCATTTTTTGCCTCCGGCAAAGAAATTTCCATCGGCAATAATTCCGGGCTCGGCATCGGATGCCGTGTGGCGGGACCGCTGGAGATTGGGGACGACGTGATGATGGCTCCCAATGTAACCATTGTAACGCAAAACCATGAAACCTCGGATTTGAGCCGCCCGATGCGTTTGCAGACGGCGCCCAAACATAAAGTAACCATTGGAAATGACGTATGGATTGGTGCCAATGTCATCATTCTGCCGGGCATCACCATCGGAAACGGCTGTATTATTGCCGGCGGTGCGGTGGTGACGAAGGATGTGCCGGACTACGCGGTGGTCGGGGGCAATCCTGCCCGGATTCTGAAAAACAGAAAGGACGGATAAAATGCGCGTACTGTATCTCATTAACCACGCCGGAAAGGCCGGCACGGAAAAATATGTGTACAACCTGGTAAAGGCGTACCGGGAGGAAAAGGCGGAATGCTTTTTCGCTTATAACGAGCCGGGGCCGCTTCTTACGCAGATGCAGGAATTAGGCATACCCACCTGCCGGGTGGAAATGCGCTCTCCCTTCGACAGACGGGCCGCGAAAAAGCTGGCACTTTTATGCCGGAGATATAAAATTGATATCATTCACACCCAGTACCCGCGGGAAAACTACATTGCGGTGCTTTCTAAGCGGTACCGGCCGGAAACCAAGGTGATTTACACCTGTCATCTGACACTGAAAACCGGTCCCTTATGGAAGCTGACCAACAAAATGATTACAAAGAGGGACGATGCTATCATCTCCGTTTGTAATAACGGCAAGGAGCTGCTCATCGGAAACGGTGTGCCGGAGGATAAAATCCGCGTTATTTTCAACGGTCTCTGGCCGGAGGAAGCCACAAGAGCGGCAGAATCCACCATCCGGCAGGAGCTGGGACTGGGGGAGGATACCTTTGTGGCGGTCACCCTTGCCCGGTATCATATTGCAAAGGGACTTCCCTATCTGGTGGATTCCATTGCAAAGGTAAGTCCGGATTTGCCCTTCGTGTGCCTGATTGCAGGAGACGGGGAGCTGTATGACGAGGTACGTGCACAGATTGCAGAAAAGGGTCTGGAGAACAGAGTGCTGCAGCTGGGCTTCCGCAAGGATGCGGACAACCTTCTGGCCGGTGCGGATGTGTTTATTAACTCTGCCAAATGCTATGAGGCACTCAGCTTTGCTATTTTAGAGGCACTGGGAGCGGGGCTTCCGGTCATTGCCACTAACATCGGCGGGAACGGCGACATTGTGAACGAAGAAAACGACTGCGGCATCTTAGTGGAATACGGCGACACAGACGCGATGGCGAAGGCCATCGAAACCCTGGCGGCTGACCGTGCCCTCTGTGCCCGGTATGGTGAGAACGGGCAGAAGGCAGTAAAAAATGTGTTTAATCTGGAAATCATTCTGGATAAAATATATGCAGTATATGAAGAAGTGCTGGATGGCACGGAGAAAGGACGGTAAAACATGATTGACAAAAACGGAAAGGTATTCGGAAAAATTAACATTATTGACCTTCTGGTCCTCCTTATTTTAGTGGTGGCCATCGCGGTGGTGGGTGTGAAATTCATGAAACCCGGCGGCACAGAGCTGCAGACATTGGAAATGGAGTTTTACACGGAAGAGGTAAATGACTGGGTGGCTGAGAAAATCCATCCCGGGGATGCACTGTACGACGGCACGTATGACCTGGAGCTGGGAACGGTTATAGAAGCCGTGCAGGCGGAGCCGATGACCTGGGGTCTCACGCAGGAGGGGCAGTATGTGCTGGCCCCCCGTGAAGGATACTGCTCTCTGACAGTTATTGGAGAGGTACAGGGTGTAAAGACAGCGAACGGTGCGGAAATCGACGGAAACAAGTACGGTGTCGGACATTCCATGGTGCTGTATGCCGGTGATGCCAAAATGTATCTGCGCGTGAGTGACATCCGCGTCAAGGGAGAGACGGAAGAGAAGGTCCCGTCCGGTGCAGAACTGCCGGAGGGAGCCATCAGAGAAGAGGAAGCCGTCACGGAGTAACGGAAAGGATATACAATGCAAAACAGTGTTTTCTGCAGATTTTTTCTGTGGTTATATCACGCGGCCGGACAAAGTGCGGTCATCCGGGCGATAGAAGTGGCTGTGGGTGCCGTGGGCAGGGCTTTGCGCGGCAGTATTTTCGGCCGCATCCTTTGCCGGGAAACAAGTATAGACAGCTATACCGGCACTTCGGTACTGTACCGGGGCATGGGTGTCGTCCGCGAGGGGATTACCGGGTTTTTCACCCGGATGTACGGAAAGCTTCGCTCTGTCAATTCAGGAAGTCTGAACATGCGACTGTATGAAAAGACGCTTGGCGGCTCATTCCTGTTTCATCTGGAATCCCTGCTGGCGGTGTTTGTACTGCTGATTTTCATACTTCCCCATAAAATGTGGAATAATTTGTACGCCACAGCGCTGACTGCACTTCTGACGGTGGTGTATTTCCTGTGCATCATCAGCGGCCGGAAGGATATGGAGGAAAGACCGAAGGGGGGACTCTGGTTTCCGCTTCTGTTCTTTATGTTTGCGGTCGTCTTAGGCACTATAGGAAGCCCGACACCGGGGGACAGCATACGGGTGCTGGCTTTCTTTGTAACGGCATTCCTCCTTTGTGTGGTCGTGCGGGGGACGCTTTCGTCTTATGCGAAAATTGACTTTTTTCTCCGCGGAATTGTGCTGGCCCTGCTCCTGACAGGGGCATATGCGGCGGTACAGCGGGTAATGGGCGTGGCGGCCGATGCATCACTGACGGATTTGGAGCTGAATCGCAACATGCCGGGCCGTGTGTTCGGAACGCTGGGAAATCCTAATAATTTTGCTGAATTTTTAATGCTCTTTATTCCCTTTGCCCTGGCTTTTTCCATAAACCAGGAAAGGAAGGGCTGGCGGGTGCTGGGAATTGCGGCAGTGATTGTGGGTACGGTGGCTTTGGTGCTGACCTATTCCCGTTCCGGCTGGCTGGCCTTTGCACTGGCGGCAGTGGTGTTTATTGCCCTGTATAACTGGCGGCTTCTGCCGATTTTGTTTCTTGTGGGCGTGCTTTGCATTCCGCTTCTGCCCCAGACGGTACTGAACCGGATTCTGACGATTGGAAACCTGGCCGATTCCTCCAGCTCTTATCGGGTGGATATATGGACGGGAAGCCTCCGTATGCTTAGGGACGGGTACTGGTTTGCCGGTACGGGACTGGGAGCCGGCGCATTCACCTCTGTGTATCCGGCATATGCGGTCGGAACGTCCGGCGTTGCCCCGCACACCCATATGCAATTTATGGAAATGCTGGCAGAGCTGGGGATTTTAGGATTTTTAAGCCTTCTTTGGTACAGCATCAGTCTGTCCCGCCGTACGGCTGTGTCGGCGGCAGCCACCGTTTCCCGCAAAATGCGGAATGTGCTTTGTGCGGCGGCGGCATCCATGGCCGGAATTACGGCTATCGGTTTTGTGGAATACACCTGGTTTTATCCCAGAGTACAGCTGGCCTTCTTCATTGCGGCCGGCATTGCGATGGCGGCGGTGCATATCGCCGGAAAAGAACAGAAGAAGTAAAGCAGATTCGGAGGAAATTATGCGCGTTTTGCATCTCATCAGCGGCGGCGATACGGGCGGCGCAAAAACCCACGTTTTCGCCCTTTTGGACGCTTTGAAGAATATGGCAGAGGTGAAAATTGTCTGCCTGATGTCCGGCCCGTTCTATGAGGAAATCCGGGCCAGAGGGGTGGACGCGGCTGTGTTGCCACAGAAAAGCCGGCTGGACCTGTCGGTGGTAGGACAGCTTTGCGACATGATACAGGGAGAAGGGTTTGAGATTGTCCACGCCCATGGGGCACGGGCGAATTTCATTGCCCGCCAGCTGAAGAAAAAGGTGCGCATTCCCGTCATTACCACCGTGCACAGCGATTACAGGCTTGATTTTGACGGCTTGTACAGAAAAATCGTGTATACGGGGCTGAACGTGCTGGCACTCCGGAAAATGGACTATTATATTGCGGTATCCTCCAGCTTCCGCAACATGCTGATTTCCCGCGGATTTGCACCGGGAAAGATTTTTACGGTCTACAACGGTATGGATTATACCGCTCCATTTTCGTTTGATGAAAAAGAAGCCTTTGCGGCAAGAGTCGGCATAGCATATGACCCGGATTGCACATATATAGGACTCATTGGCCGGCATGACTATGTTAAAGGGCATGATGTCTTTGTCCGTGCGGCGGGCATAGCGGCACGAAAAAATCCCAAGCTTCGGTTTCTGATAGCCGGAGACGGCGAGGGACGGGAGGCCCTGGTGCAGCTTGCAAGGGAAGAGGGCTTGGAGGATAAGCTGGTTTTCACCGGCTTCATCCGGGACATCTACAGCTTTATAAACTTTATTGATATCAATACACTTTCTTCAAGAAGCGAAAGCTTCCCCTATGTGCTTTTGGAAGGGGCACGGATGAAGAAGCCGACGATTAGTGCCGCTGTGGGCGGGATTCCGGACCTGATTGGGGATGGAGAGACCGGTTCTCTGTTTCCGGCAGAGGACCATAAGGCTTTTGCGGTAAAAATGCTGGAGCTTGCGGAAAACCGGGAAAAACGAAATGCTCTTGGCGAGGCATTATACCGGCGGGCCACAGAAAACTTCTCCAATGACAGTCTGGCCCGTACCCATGTGAATATCTATAGAGCCGTTCTCAGGGATTATTATGATACAAAACAGTATGACGTGGTGCTCAGTGGCTACTATGGTTTCCATAACAGCGGCGATGATGCACTTTTAAAAGCCATTTTAGAGAGTCTCCGTCGCGAAAAGCCGGATATCCGTCCGCTGGTGCTTTCGGCCCGGCCGAAAGAAACGGAAGCAATGTACGGCGTGGATGCGATTTACCGTTTTAACATCCCGGCACTGTACCGGAAGCTGGGGAAAGCACATATGCTGCTTAACGGCGGCGGCAGTCTTTTGCAGGATGTTACCAGCTCACAATCCCTTTGGTACTATCTGGGAGTGATGCGGATTGCCCGTAAAAAGGGGGCGGCAGTGTATGTCTATGCCAACGGTATCGGCCCGCTCCATGGCAGAAACCGGTTGCGTGCGGCCCGTGCACTGGAAAAAACCGAGCTTGTAACACTCCGGGATATGGCATCGCTGGATGAAATACGCAGTATGGGCGTGAAAAGGGAGGATTTTTTTGTTACGGCGGATCCGGCTCTGGCCCTGCCCGGTGCAGGGGATGCGACGATACGTACGGTACTTCGGAAGGCGGGCATAGCGGAGGGACAAAAAATTCTGGGCATTTCTCTTCTGGACTGGCCGGAGAGCGATAAGGATTTTTATAAAAAAATGGCGGCGTGTATCGATTATGTGGCTGAAAAGCATGGTCTGGTTCCGCTGTTTATTCCGATGAAAAAGCAGGCGGATGTCCGCACAGCCCAGCGGGTGATGGCGGAAATGAAAACCGCGGCTTTTTGCCTCGGTGATTCGTACGGTGTTTCGGAGGTTATCGGTGTGGTGAGAAATTGTGAGCTGATTATCGGAATGCGGCTTCACGCATTGATTTACGCCGCAGGCGGCGGCGTTCCGGTGATTGGGCTGGCATATGACCCGAAGGTAACGGGCTTTATGGAATATATCGGGCAGGAACGAATTTGCAATAATGCTAAGCTGGATGTAGAGAAGCTTTGCGGATATGTGGATGAGATTTGTAGCCAACGGGATGAAATTCGCGGACTTCTTCGTGAAAAGGCAAAGCAGCTTTGCGGGAAAGCAGAGAAGAATGCAGAAATTTGTGTACGTTTCCTGGAGGAAAAGACCGGTAAAACTAAGGAAAAATAAAATTCTCGGAAATATTTTCAAAAAAAGCTTGCATTTTCTTTTGAATTGTGGTATACTATCTAAGTCGGCTGAGAAATGCCGACATATTGCGCCGTTAGCTCAGCTGGATAGAGCGTATGGCTACGGACCATAAGGTCAGGAGTTCGAATCTCTTACGGCGCGCCATGCAAAAAGGACA
>JAFSAU010000039.1 GCA_017442155.1 Clostridia bacterium
TGAAAAAAGCCGGAAAGTCTGCAAAAATAACAATACAGAGCCATAGTGTCGGGAATTTTGGTGTCTCATCCCAACGATTGACTCTGTAAAGTATTAAGCAGCCCTCCGGCTTTAATATTCAATTTGGCTTGCATCATTATGGATCGCTCAGTGCGCTAAATCCGTAACGGTTCCTTGCCACTTCCAAGAACAAGTCTGACACCGGGAATTCGTTCCGATGTACCGAGAGCCTGGATGCAAGCTCCTGTCACGGTTATAGTATAGCAAAACAAATCCCATTTGTCAAGCCGATTAGTAAAGTTTTTATGTTTTGCACAAAATATTTTCCAAAAGTTTTGGTTTTTAAGTTCTATCTCAGTCTGGAGAAGGAATTTTCTTAAAAATCATCATCTTCCTCGTCATCTTGCACAATTTGTCTGTTTTTGTTGGATATATAAATTGCAATCAAAATTCCAACTGCAACTATAATTCCTCCGACAAACATAATGATATGCGCAGTAGGAACTGCAGGTTCTTTATCTTTTATATCTACCAAATCATCTTTGTCGGGTTCAGTCTCGCCTGTGACAGGAGCCTGCAACAATGAAACATCAGGAATAGCAACAGAAGACTGCAAGCATGAAAGGATGTAAGTCTTACTGCCGCCTATTTCCAATGAGAGCACACCGGTTTCATCCACGGGAATAACTCCGGGATAAACTCCGGCATCGGTTCTGAGCATGAATTCCACACCGGCCCATTCGGTGCCGAGCTGGATTTCGAGCTGTTGTGCCTCAACCACATGGAGTTCATCACCATCAGTTCCCTGAGCTGCAAACGCTGTGGTCATTGAACAGCATAGCATGAGTATGGCAAACACCATACTGAAAATCTTGGTTTTCATCAATTTCACCTTCTTTTTATATTCGTCCGGAGGAGTTCCCCCCTCCGGACTTAAAACTCAGATTAGTCTATCCAATTTTCACCGTCAGAAGTTGTTGCGCCTAAATGAGTATTGCAAGCTTCCATGCAATCATAGAAGAACCATGCGCTGTTATCAGTTACATCAGTAAATCTGTTAAGCTTAGTATAGTTCTCATTGATGTGCTCCTTGTCAGGAGTACGTCCGGTTGCACGGTTAATTACTGTAACGGCTTCTGCACGAGTGATTTCATTATCACCGCGGAATGTGCCATCAGCATAGCCATTGAGCCAGCCGATTTCTTTTGCTACGGAGATTTCTTTTACTGCCCAGTAGTTTGAAGCCACATCACTGTACTTCTTAGTATTGGACACTGTAGGAAGATCACCGAACAAGTCGTAGTAACGAACGCTCATTGCAACAAACTCTGCACGTGTAACCTGATTGTCTGCACGGAATGTATTATCCGCATAACCCTTGATAACATCATACTTTTCAAGGTAAGCAACATAAGATGCGTACCATTCGTTAGATGAAACATCCTTGAAGGAAGATTTGCCGGAAATGGTTTCGCCCTTGGCTTCTGCAATGAGGCAGGCAAAGATTGCCGCAGCTTCGCTTCTTGTCATATTGCCGTTCGGTCTGAAGGTGCCGTCCGGATATCCGAAGATATATGACTTGTGTTCAACACCCGGAAGTGTAAGCTTACCTTCGTCATCAGTAACGCCTGTTACTTCGTTTCCGTTCTTATCCTTGAGCACCACAGTATAATCAGCTTTTGCTTTGGAGCCGGATGTAACTGTGATTTCATAGTAGTTATCGTCCTTCAAAAGATTCTTGCCTGCAGGAAGAGTAAGGGTTGCTTTTGTCGTAGTGGTGGATTTGCTTACAGACACGGTCTTACCATCTTTATCTACAACCTTGATTGTTGTGGATGAGTAAGAACCACCGCCACCGCCGCCACCAGAGTAGCTGCCGCCACCACCGCCACCACCGGATGACTTAACGGGAAGAGTTACCTTACCATTTGCATCGGTAGTACCGGATTTGGATGTGGTTTTATCCTTGATAGTAACAGATACACCTTTAACGGCCTTATCTTCACTATCTTTTACGGTTACAGTTGTCTGGTTGCTGGTTGTTAATGTCTTTTCATCAGGAAGTGTAACAGTTACTTTGCCATCCTCGATTTTAACGAGTGCATCGCCGATCACACCCTTTGTGTCATTAACGAGAACTTTATAAGTGGTTGTTACATCAGCGCCCGGCTTATCTTCTTTACCGTCTCCGTCAGTATCTTCGCCGGTACCCGGTTTTGTTTCTTCAACGCCGGAGTTACCTTCGTTGTCAGTTATATCCTCATTAAGCGGCGGGAATACTACAACACCCTTGACGTCGGTTATGCCGCTCATAGTCTTTGCTTCAGGTAAAGCTGTGTCAGACTCATTTTCGTTAGATGTACCTGCATCAGGCGCATTCGGATTATTTCCCGAAGAGTCAGGATTTTGAGTGTTTTCCTCAGACTCAGTCGGAACAAGCACTTCATTTACAATGACCATAAGGTCCTTAACGGGCGCCTGAGTTTCTTTGTCAGTTACCTGGACAGTGATTCTGTTGGAATACTGGATCAGGAGATTGTCAGGAAGCTTAATATCAAGCTTGTCGTCCTCAGTATGAGTTACGAACGCTTTTTCAATGAACCCGTTTTCATCCTTGATGGTTACGGAGTATCCGTCAACCTGTGCAAAGCCGTTAATGTCAGTGTAGTCAATGTTTGCAGGAGGAACAACCGCTTTACCGTTTTCATCGGTCAGGTTGGTTTCGCTCTTGTTTTCCGCATCAGTGAAAGTTACACTCATATCCTTAACAGGTTTGTCTTCACTGTCAGTAACAACTGCAGTAATTCTGTTGTTGTAATCGAATGTAACTCCTTCAGGGAGCTTCACACTGATTTTGCCATCAACGATTTCTATGAATGCATTAGCAATTGGCTTGGTTTCATCTGAAAGAACTACGTTATAGCCATTAACCTTTGCTTTACCTTCGACATCGGTCATGTCCTTATGAACAGGAGGTACAATTGCCTTACCGTTTTCATCAGATACAACAGATTCGTTATTTTTATTACCGTCGGTAAAGTTTACGGTAATACCTACTCCGGGATTACCCTCGGTATCTTTAATTTCAGCAGTAATCCTGTTGTGATAGTCAAATACTACACCTTCAGGAAGAATTACACTGATAACACCATCAATCATTTCAACAAAAGCATTTTTGATAGGCTTTGTCTCATCTGTGATAAGAACAGTGTATCCATTAACTGCTGCCATACCGGTTTCATCTGAGTAGTCTTCCGAAAGAGGAGGAACTACAATTATGCCGGACTCATCTGTCTGGTCAGTATAAGTTTTTTCTTCGAGGTCAGTTACGGTAATTGTTTTACCTACGATAGCAAGACCTTCGGAGTCAAGAACGCTAACAGTTGTTCTGTTTGCGTGGCTAATAGATTTGCCTTCAGGAAGCGAAATTAAAATGGTACCATCTTCATTATGCTTAACGAAAGCATTTTCTATAAGACCGATTTCATCGCTGACAATAACATTGATGTTATCTACTGTACTATGCGGTATCCATACTTATTCGCAAGTGCTTTGAGTTCGGATATAAGTTGTTTACGTTCCTCCCGGCGCACATTGTTTATCGCTTCAAATGCCGTAAGGTCTGGATATCCGCTGTCATTATATCTAAAATCGGGGTATCTTGCTTTTGCCATCTTCGTCACCTCGCAGGTTCCGGAGGTTCCTTCGGCTTGTTTTGTCGTTCATAAAATCTTGCTTTATCAAGACCACGTTGGCAAAAATCCTTTTGTGCCGCAAGCAGATTCTCAAAATAATGTCCCCAATAATAATCGGTTTTGTTTTTACATTCCCAGGTCACAAACATATCGGGCCTTGTTTCGTGTACACCGAGGACTATTTCGGATTCTCCGACTGTAATTGCATTTGTAATTATGTATCCTGCGTTTTTTCGCCACTCCATTATTTTCACCTCCATAAAAATAGCCGACGCGCTTATTTTCCGTCGGCATCTTGTGTATTAAGTTTTTCAAGTCGTTTATCCTCCTCACTCGCCGCAACAAAGCAGCACATTATTCCCAAACCGAAAATGCTTCCGGCAATAAATGCCGAAACGATCCATATCCAAGTCATATTTATCTCTCCATTTCCAACTTACGATGCCACTTTTCAAGGAGCTTTATAATCGTATCTTCCATTTGTTGTTTTGAGAATCCCTTTGGAAAATACTTTTTCAGCTTATCTTCTCTGAGTGTTATTTTTATTTTTTCCTCCTTTTGCTCTTGCATAATAGATAGAATAACATCAGGGTTTAATCTTCCTTCATCATGAAACTTACGAATCTTTTTCGCTTGCTCAATGGACGGCGCACAATCCTCACTCTCCATTATATTTTTTACATTAACTTGTTCTTTGATGCCGAGATAGGATAATTCCACAGCCGCATTCATTGCAATTTCTTTGTTATCCACCATTTCCAGTATCGGATCAATAAGGTTTGTAAGACGGATATAACGAAAAATCTGATTCTTGCTTTCTCCTGATTGTTCTGCCAAAATATCACTTGATTTTCGTCCTTCTAACTTGTCACCAAATTGGGAACAAGTTAAATCTGTCCTTTGCCCCCTGCGATTCATAGCTTCAAGCTTCATTTGATACGCAAATGCTTTCTCACTCGGCAGTATATTTTCGCGCTGAAGATTACTGTCAACAAGCAGTATGGTTGCTGTATCGTCATCAAGATCTTTGATTACTGTGGGGATTTCTGTTATCCCTGCAATTTCGCATGCTTTTACTCTGCGATGCCCGGACAGTATTTCATATCCGCCGTCTTTATGAGGTCTTACCACAACAGGAGAAAGAACGCCGCTTTGTTTAATGCTTTCCACAAGCTCGTCCATACTTTCATCAAGCAGAACCTTAAACGGCTGTTGTTCAAAGGGTTTCAGCTCCCCAATGGCGATAGGCTTTATTTCTTCGGTTTTTCTGCCTTCATCTGTTTTGAAAAGGTCATCGTATGATCTCAGACCTATGTTTATTCCGTTGTTTGCCACCGTCAAGCACCTCCTTGGTAAAGTTCTTATATGCGTCTGCCGCTTTGCCGTTACCGTCATAAGTGTAAATGCTCTTACCGACAGCAGATGTTTCAGCAGCTTTTACCGACAAAGGTATTTCTGTTTTGTAAATTGTCAGGTGTTTTCCATAGTTAAATCTTATCTGCCCGGAAACATCCTTCGCAAATTTGGTTCGCTTATCTACCATAGTCAGCAGTATGCCACCGATTTTCAAATCGGGATTTATCTGTCGTTTTACCTTGCCGACAGTTGTTATTAACTGCTCCAAGCCTTTCGCCGGAAGATAGTGCGCCTGCACCGGAATGATTACCTCATCGGCTGCCGCAAGTGAATTGATTGTCAGCATACCGAGGGAAGGTGTGCAGTCTATCAGCACATAGTCGTAATTATCCTTTACCTTGTCAATATAGGTTTTCAAGGCTCTTTCACGGTTCATAATGTTGACAAGTGCTGTTTCCATGCCCGACAGTTCAATGTTTGCCGGGACCAAGTCCACACCCTCGTTATGGTTTATGATGCCTTCGTCTTTTGCAAACGGTTCTTCGTTTATGGCTTTCTGCATCATAGTAGATAATGTTATTTTCAGATCATCGGGATTTTGAAAACCCAAGCTCTCTGTTAAGCTCCCCTGCGCATCGCAGTCAATGAGCAGAACTTTTTTACCTTCATTCACAAGACCAATGCCCAAGTTGACGGTTGTTGTGGTTTTCCCGACACCGCCTTTCTGATTTGCTATTGCTATTACTTTACTCATGTTCAGCTTCCTTTCTGTGTTTTAAATCAAAATTCGCCTTTGCCGCAAACCAATTATCTGACGTTTCAAATGCCCGATAAATGGTTGTAATTAAAAAAGCCCGTATGTTACGGACTTCAGAAGTGTTATTTTGCAATGCAAAAAATATGTATTCTATATGTTCGCTGTCAATTTTAAGGAAGCGGGTTTTGACAACCGCCTGCGGATATTCCTGTCGGTTTATGCGTATACACGGTCCCCTGCAGCATACCACATCTACCATAAGCATCACAATTTCATCCACCCACTTTCTACCGAACTTTTCACAACTGATTTCGTATTCAATATTCTTTTTGATAATTCTCTCATATAGCGTGCGTTCTTCCATCCATCGTATCGCATCGGGCGCTTCGTCGCAAGGCCTATTTACTTCTGATTCGATAGGATATGATATATTCTCAGTCTCATTTAACTCAGTATTATTATATTCAGTATTATTTGTTCGTGATTTTCGCATTTCTTGATTCGTGATAATCACTTTTCCTGAATCGTGATTTTCACGATTCTGCATTTGTGACGCTGGCATGAAGTTTTTCACATAGATGATGTTCGGCTTTCCAAGGCCCTGCCGCTTGCGTTCTATAAGACCTACACCCTTGATATTATCAAGCTCCGATAGCATCCGCCCCGCCTTCTGATCCGCGCAGTTTAGGTCCTCCATAATGTCGGTAATGGTGTAAATGATGTAAACTCGGTTTTCCTCGTCAATCCATCGGTTCTTCATGGATAGACTCATACGGTCCAGCATAAGCCCGTAAAGTACCTTTGCGTCGGTAGAAACATTTTTAAAATGCTCATCCCGAAATAAGACCTTGGGGATGCGATAGAACGAAAACTGCTCGCTTTCTGTTCCGTAAAAATAGTCGAATGTCATTTTTTATCCTCCACAACTCTTTTTCCCGCCAATAAAACAGGTACCCATCAAGTACAAAAAAAGAAGCGCACCAACGCTTCTTTTTTGGACAATTTCAAGATATAAATTAATAAACTCTTCTTAATCCCCACTCATTGTTTCATTGCTTTTGGGGGAATGTTTAGAAATATCTTTTTTAAGTGTCATCCATACAGTCCCCAAAAAACCGAAACCATCTACCACTAAACACAGATATTTAATCCAATTGGTTTTATACTTTTCTTCAAGAAAAAAAGCAATAATAGTAAAGATTACAAGCGCTGCAATTTTCCAAAAGATATTAAACCCAAACTTTATAATGCGACAAACTCTTTCTTTTCTTTTTTTCTTAATTTCGTCCTGTTTACGATATGTTGCAAGTTCTGATTCCAATGCTGCTGTTGCTTCTTTTTGTCTTCGTATCAATTGTTCATTCTGTTCTATTTTTTTATCTTTTTCCGAAAGCTGCTGTTGCCTCTGTTTCTCCAGTTGCTCTAATTCTTTATCTTTTTCCCGAAGTGCAATCTTATTAGAATTTATCTCTTCTTCAAATCTGCTCATAAAATCAGCCGAAAAATCCATTGAATTTTCTATTGAATCACCCTCCACATCTTCTGGTAATAACGGTTTTTTACGCAACGTTATAATACGAGCCACAAGTTGTTCGCTTGTTATTTCCCCCTTTTTAAATTGTTCATTTGTCTCGCGGTAAATTTTTTCAACATTATTAGCAATATTTGAGGCTAAAACAATTCTCGCTTTTAGAATTGCATTGACATTATTAGGACATTCTTTCCTTCCAAAACCATTTCCCAATTTATACCATAATATATTAGTCATTCTATCTACAGAAAGCGCATAATCACTAACGAATTCAACTTCATTCTCTTCTTTTACCTTATCGACTTGTTTCTGAGATATTTTAAGTGTATTGTATGTGTTTGTTATAAAAAGATACTCGGCCTCTATATTGTCGCGAAAAATCCCCCCTTTTCTCAATTTATTAATATGACTAACAAATTTCCAACCCTCTTGCTCTTGCGGGTCACTATATTCCATGCTCTCTAAATTATAAAGTTTCATCTCATCACTGTAATAGTCATCCCTTTCATCCTCAATAATTCCATAGTGCCTTTGAAGGGAGTGATAAAAGTCTGATTTTTTAATTTTTATATCACTTACTGTGGAGCATCCATTCACAATAGCTTTCATGGCAGGAGTATTAACTGATTGTTCTTTTCCTTCAACAATCATCTCAGCTCTGCCAAAAAAACCATCTATCTCCTTTTTGACATCCTTAAAATAACGTAAAAAAATTTTTTCACCGTTTATATTTGCATTACGAACTTGAACGAAAAAATCTTCCGTTAGTGTTTTATAAATTGTTCCGTTAAATCCAGCTATGCTAAATAATACCTCTGTTCCGAGATATAAAGTGATGGGTTTTAATAAACTCCCAGTCTCATTAATATTATAATTTATCCCAATATAAAGAATACTGCCTTCTCTTATAGAATTCAAAGCTAATTGTATCTTTTCATCTCGTTCATGTTTAAGGATAAATTCGCTAATCAAGTTTGTATATTGACCAGAAGCCTTTTGTTGTTCTTCAATAAGGAAGCCGATTAAATCTTTTATAACTTCGTCAATGATAATCTCTTTATCGGGTTCCTTTTCTTTAATATACTCCACTAATGTATCTATAATACCTGAATTATTATTTTCTGCTAATAATTTTGTTTTTTCAAATATTTTATCAACGACAACTTTTTCCGAATCGACTTTGTATGTACCATTTTCTCTAATTACATATGGCAAGATTTTTGAGGCTGTCTTTATAACAGCTTCAGGAACATCAAATCCAAAAACTCTATTTAAGCTCTTTTTCATCTCAACTGCCGTAAATGAATACAATCTATCCGTATAAATTATATATTGTATAAACTCTGTTAATAGTTGGTATGCATTGCTATACTTTTTAGCGTCATTTAAAGCCTTTAATGTAGAAAATGCGGCAAGAATAGACGTTGATTTTGTGTTTTTCATATTTTTCCCTTTCGTATCTCACTCATTAAAAAAGGGTGAGTTTTTTAACAACAATCATAAAATTTATTCCCTTTAAAGCGTTATGTACAGCAGTAAGATTTCAATAAAACTATTTATTGGAACCTTACAGAAAACTATCACCTTGCTGTCCATTATATATGATTATATCCCTTTAGCGACAAAAAATCAAGTTTTATCAAACTTTTATTATATTTATTGTAAATTTCTAATGAATCCTATAATATAAATTCCAGATAGTGTTAGTTAAACGTCATTACTGTTCTTTTTTCAAATAATCAGAACTTGTTCCATGCTTCAGCGAACACTTAAATATATGTATGTAACTATGCCACAATATTGATGAATGGTCGCGCATTGATAACCAACTTCAAATGCTCGGAAGTCCTTGTTTTTCAAGGTTTCCGGGCATCGCTTACATTAATCTCGGCGATATACACTAAGAATTTATAATCACAACGGTAAAATTTCACTTTACTAGTACGAAAAAAGAAGGTTACTTCACCTCCACATTGGCAGGTGAAAACCTTCTTTTTGCATTTTATATCATGCCGCCAATTTAACACTGACTATCATTTCCGGTTCATCTGTTTGTTTTTTTCTCACATAATCAGGGTTTGTCCCATACTTCAAGCAACGCTCAAACACCTGAATTTCCGCGATTTTTAAGGTGTTTTTATCAAGAGGAGCATTAGGCACACGATGTAGGGACAGAAGAACTGGCGCATCTTGAAATGGTTGGTACAATCATTCACCAGCTGACCCGCGATCTGACGCCGGAGGAAGTCGATAAAAAGGGATTTGGCGATTATTATGTAGACCACAATCTTGGCATTTATGCAGCTTCTGCCGCAGGCGTACCCTTTACCGCCGCTTATGTGCAGACCAAAGGTGACGTCATCGCAGACCTAACGGAAGATTTGGCAGCAGAGCAGAAGGCTCGCGCAACCTACGACAATATTCTTCGCATGTGCGATGACCCGGATGTTGCAGACGTTATCAAGTATCTCCGCGCCCGGGAGGTTGTGCATTTTCAAAGGTTCGGTGAAGCACTCCGCAGAGTGCAGGACGGGCAATGTGAGAAAAACAAAATGTATCTGCCCGGTTACAAGTACACAAAGTAAAATTCCCCGGAGAAATCTGAAGGGATTTTCCTTTTGTAGCTCTTGTTTTAAAGGCCGCCCGGACGCGGGCGGCCTTTTTGCACCGTTTTCCATCAAGCGGCCATATGTTCTATCAGAATCTTAATTCCGATACCAATCAGAATCACACCGCCGCAGACCTCGGCACCTGTTTTAAACTTTTCTCCGAACACACTGCCGATTTTCACGCCCGCCGCCGAAAGCAGGAAAGTGGTAATCCCGATTACCGCCACCGCGGAGAAGATTTCCACCTGCAAAACCGCAAAAGAAATCCCCACAGCCAGAGCATCTATACTGGTGGCAACAGAAAGCACGAACATCGTTTTAAAATCCAACGCATCACATTCCGCATCATCGTCCTTTCCCAGTGCTTCGTACAGCATTTTCAGTCCCAGAAAAGCAAGCAGCGCAAAAGCAATCCAATGGTCAAAGCTTTCAATTCGCTGGGCAAAGTTTACGCCGAGAAAATATCCTATCAGCGGCATAACCGCCTGAAACACGCCAAAATACAGGCCTACCAAAACCCCCTGCCGAAGCCGGAAACGCCGGAGACTCAGTCCTTTACACATGGCAACAGCAAAAGCATCCATGGAAAGCCCCACAGCTGTAAGTAAAAGTGTTATAATTTGCATGTTGTTCCTTCCCCTATGATAATTTTCTATTTATTATTTCTGTATCCCAATCTCGAATGCTGTTTTATCAGGCCTTATTGCATTCCCCGTTTTTTCTTTTCCACTCTCTTCTTATTTCCGTCCTTATCCACAATATAGACATTCCCCAGCGTATTTTCCACGCCCTGGCGAAATTCCCGGATATACTGCTGCCGGAGTGCAGCCTGTTCCCGCGTTTCTTCTTCCGTCAGCCCTTCTTCCCTGGATTTACGTGCCAGGAAATTGATTCTCTGCAAAAGCTCCTCTGTCATGCTATTCTCCTTTTTCTTCCCATTCTTTTTTGTAAGCATTGGATATGGTTTCGTTTTTCAGAAACCGGATTACCCCGCAAAGCTTCCCGGTGGAATATTCCACCATTGCACGGGCAATTCTTTCATTCATGCCCTCGTGCATATCGCCTGCATACGAATTGGGGTAATCTGCCATCCAGGCAAACGGTGTGTTGATTTTCCGCTCTGCAAACGCATCGAATCGGTGCACGGAGGCTCCGCTTTCCTGGTCTGCCTTGTCCAACCGCACCGCCTCCGGCCGCACACCGTACACCCATCCCGTTTCGATAAAGCACGCGTGACCGTACCGCTTTTTCTGTGCCGTGTATGCTTCCAGTATTTTCCTGTCCTCGCTTGTAAGATAGCTGTAATTTTCCTGCAGAAGCTTTTTCGGTGTTGCAAAATCGGAGCCGATGCTGTAATCGTACACCATGTAGTCCGTCTTTTCGTACAGGACACTGCGGGAAAAAGCGGACAGCATGGCCTGGTTCCCGCCATGCCCGTTATAGAGCAGGATTTTTTTAAAGCCGTTCCGGGCAATTTCACGGCAGGTTTCTTTCAGAATCTGCTGGCGCAGCTTGGCGGTAAAAATAACCGTTCCCTTAAATTCCCCTGCACCCGTCTTCTCTCCGAAATACATCGTGGGAAAAATCACTGCAGGCTCCAATTCGGCCGCAAGCCGCGCAATCTCCGTAATGTGAATCACATCCGTCCCCACCGGCAAATGCTGGCCGTGTTTTTCCAGACAGCCGACGGGCAAAATGCACACACCCTTTGACCGGTTTATAGCCTCTTCAAACTCTTCTTCCCTTAAATTTTCCCAAAGCATGGCGTTCTCCTTCCGGCAAATCTATATGTCCAACCGTTTCCCTGCCGGGTCGATATTTTTTTCTATTATATCACGGTTTCAGGAAAAAGTAAAGTACTATACTGCAAAAAATGCCCCGGTGCTTTTTACTGCACCGGGGTATTTTTATTCTTGGGGACGCATATTCTCCCACCGGAAAAACCGTACTTCTCCTTCTCCATCCAAAAGTGTGTCCCCATTGATATACAAATGTGCCAGTTCCGGCACGCCACCGGAGGTCGTATACTGCGCCGCAAAAGCGTCCTCTTCGCACTGTACCATGCCGCCCTTAATCGGTTCTCTGTATAAAATATCGTCCTTGACAAAGCCGCGACCGTCTTTATCGGCGAGTACCACGAGCGAGCGGGGCGGTATTTCGAGGTGTAGCACGCCTTGCGAAACTGTCAGCACCGGTGTGCCGTACAAAAGGCTGGGGGCGCGGGAGGAAACGGCCGTTTCAAAGGTCTGCACGCCGTCCCCACCGTTGTAAAACGCCAGCAAACCGTCCTGCGCTGTATGCCAGAAGCTTTCTGTTTCAAAGGCTCCGTCTGACAGCAGAAGGTAGAAAAGCGTTTCCTTTTCTTCCGCTGTCAGTGTGGGGAACCCGTCCTTTCATGGTTCGGCACCCCAAACCGCAATTCTGTCCATAATTACGGCCGCTTCGGCACGGGTTGTATTCCCGCGGGGGTTTAAAGTACCGTCCGCATTGCCGCGTACAATACCGGCGCGTACCACCGCCGCAATGTCGAGAACCGCATAGTCGGCGATGGCTTCTGCATCGGAAAAGTCCATATTTCCGCCTTCCTCCAGTGCTTTAACCGTGCGCATCCCGCGCGCACAAATCACCATTAAATCCTGCCGGGAAATTTCAGCATTGGGATTATATAAATCATCTCCCGTACCTTTTAAAATACCAAGTGCACGACCAATAGCAATTTCCGCCGCATACGGTGTATCCTCGGTTACATCTGCAAAATTCTTCGCAGTGTCACCTTTCAGTCCTAAGGTGCGGATGAGGAAGCCGGCAAATTCCGCTCTTGTAATCTTTTCGCCGGGGCGGAAGGCGTAGACATCCGCATCCTCCGTGATGCCCTTTTCCTTCAGGGTTTCTGCCGCTTTTCTTGCCCAGCCGTAATCATTCATATCATAATAGGTAAACCGAGAAGCACCGCTTGTGTCTATTGCACCTTCCGGCGTGATTTCCCAAAGCTGTGCCGCACAGGGCTGCAGCTCCGCCTTCAGAACATCGGTCCCGCTGTAGGCTCCTTCGCCGCCGGAAATAATTTTTGCACTGAAATTCCCGACCTTGAGACTACCGTCAAAGGAAGTGAGCGCGATTTCTGCTGTCTTACTATTCTTCGCGTCCTTATTTAATACGACAAGATACAGCTTTCCGTCCTTTTCCCAGAGGCGGCACCAATACTCCTCGTTACGCACATCGTTTAAGGTCGGAATTTCGCCGCCGATAAACACCTTCTGTGCCATATCTAAATCCACCTGGCCAAATTCAACCATTTCGGGCCAGAGGTCCGTTTCACTAACGTGCTTGTATGTGCCGTCCGCATTTTTTACCGACTGGGCGTAGCGGAAGAAGCCTATACCGTGTGCACCCACAAAAAGTGACTGATAGAGACCGCTTCTGTAATAGTCAGGCTTCGGGAATATTCTCATTTCTCCTGTGAAATCATACGCCTGCACAACGGAATAGAACGGTAGTCCCCCGCCTCCCGCTACACGTCCGGCTTCCGCTTTCATTGCAACATAGGAAGCAGGATCCCGCGTATCCTTCACATAGATATCAGATGCAAACATGTCAGAGTATTTTGCCGTATCTTTGAAAGTGGGCGCATTGTTATCGAGAATATACACAGGATGCTCGGGGTCAATGCTTTTAATAAACAAATAAGAATCCCGCATATACTCTATACACTCATTTCGTTCAAACCAGATAAACGGCTCGTCCATAACCATATAGCCCATTGTATTCGGATGATCTTTACATTTTGTAATGATATCCCGTATCTTGTCCGTATCGGCGTCCGGGTGGGCCGGGGGCACCATGCCGATATAAAGCTTTACGAGCAGCATAAGCCCGCTTTCCTCTGCCTGTTTCAGCTGTTCATCCAGACTTTCCATGGTTGTCTCTGCGGTCATATTAAACTGAATGGTATTTACGCCGATTTTCGCCAGATTCTCTGCTGCAGTGACACCTGCTCCGTAGGCGATATAGGGATAAAACGGTGTTGTCTTGTCCCTCAGATAAACATTATCCTCTTTTCTTATATAAGGCGAGGAGTCAATTCGATACACGGGCGTAGTTTGCGTCTCCAGCACATTGCCGTCCGCATCGTAGAGTGTTGCCGTAATATTGTAAGGTTTGGCCTTTTCCGTAATCAGGGCGTCAGGCCCGTTTACCGGATAGGAGAAGGTTACGCCTTCTGCGGTTAAAGGCCGCTTTTCCTGGGACAGGAGAAGCTTTTCGCCATCCTTAAAGGTAAAGTCCACACTTGTGCCTTCGGGATTAAAAACAGACGAAGGCATGACAGTGGCTGTTCCGCTTTCGTGATACTCCCGGTAAAAGCACCAGTCTGTATCCAGCAACATTTTTTTCGTCTCTGTCAGCTGATATATCTCGACATCATCAAAGCAAACGCTGCCTATGCCGAGAAGCCGCAGATATACTGCCACATAGTGTGCCTCAATGCTGGAGGAGAAGATGAACCAAAACTGCGTCCACTCCTCCGTCGGATAGAACTCTTCGGTATTCACAGTGCCGTCCACACTGTACTTTGTGGAAATACTGTCATCAGAATATTGTTCGAACTTAAATCTGAAGTAGGATCCCGGCTCATCCGTGCGCGCCCAGACACTCAATAAATATTTCGTGCCGGGGGTTACCGGAACCATTTGCCTGATATTATTTATATAATCTAATTTCTTATATTCAGCCGTCATTTCAACTTTGGCTGCATACTTTCCGGTATGTGGATTTTCTTCTATCCGGTTGATAGAAGGCATATCCGCCCACCCATTATAGGCACTCCATCCCCATTTACCATCCGGCGTGGTGATGCCATATTTCTCGCTGGTAACCTCAAAGCCACCGTTATACATAATATTCGTATTCTTAAATTCGTCGGGCACCTCGGGCATTTCCGGGGGCCTTACTTCGATGATGTTTTCAAAGCCGCCGTTTATGTCGATGTCGGTACCCTCTACCGTAATATCATCCCAGTAAATGACGCAGCCATCAGGAATCACGCCGCTGTCAAGTCCTATTACCACGGAAGGCTGGTCCGGCATGGTAAAGGTTGCGGAGACCTTCTCAAAGCGACTCGTTGTGGTGGTTATCGTCGTGGAAATCCCCAGTTTGTCATTGGCACTGCTCGTGTAATCCGGCAGAATGCGTATACGTGCACCGGTGGGAAGGGTACCGTTTACGCGGATATAGCCGCTGACTGTGTACTTTTCGCCCACAGTCAGCCCGCGCACGCTCGTCCATACACGTGTGTTCCTTTCCGGGTGGTTCCATACCTTGAGGGAATACATGCCGCTGTTTGCGTATTCCGTTGTCACCTCTGCATCCACGCCTTTTGTGGTGGCATAGCTGTAAACACCCACATCCCAGCCTTCTGCCCAGGTGTATTCCGTTTCCGATGCGCCTACCGATACCGCCGAAATGCCAAGGAAACAGAAAACGACAAGAAAAATGGAAAATATGCGTTTTATAGTCATTCTTTTTCTCCTTTTTAAATCGGTATATAACCCGTCCGCTGTTTTACATATGGGGCGCAAGAAATAAAGCATCATTTTCTCTCCATCCCAAAAACCGCTTCCCGGTTTCCGCTTTATTCCGTGCGCCCCATACATTAACCTACCTATCTTGTCGAGACGACGGCCATGCTGTCTGATACATATAAGTGTATAAGACAAGCCGTTTCGCCTACTGTTTTATATGCGCATATCAAATCATTCTTTAAGAATTTGCACTCCAAGCCGCAATTCTGTCCATAATGACAGCACCTTCGGCGCGTGTAGTATTCCCAAGGGGATTTAAAGTGCCGTCTGCATTACCGCGTACAATACCGGCACGCACTACAGCCGCAATATCCAGCACGGCATAGTCGGCGATAGCTTCCTTATCCGAAAAGTCCATGTTGCCGCCTTCTGCAAGCTCTTTTATAAGCCGCATACCACGTGCACAAATCACCATTAAATCCTGACGGGAAATCTCCGCATCGGGATTATAGTTTACGCCGTCGGTTCCCTTCAAGATGCCGAGGGCGCGTCCGATTGCAATTTCTGCGGCATAAGGCGTTTTTGCTGTTACATCCGCAAAATTTTCAGTGCTGTCTGCCTTAAGTCCCAGTGTCCGAACAAGGAAGCCGGCAAATTCCGCTCTTGTAATCTTTTCGCCGGGCCGGAAGGCGTAGACATCCGCATCCTCCGTGATGCCCTTTTCTTTCAAGGTTTCTGCCGCTTTTCTTGCCCAGCCGTATGTGTTCATATCAAAATAGGTGAACCGAGAAGCACTGCTCGTATCAACCGGTCCTGCCGGCGTGATTTCCCAAAGCTGTGCCGCACAGGGCTGCAGCTCCGCCTTCAGAACATCGGTACCACTAAAAGAGCCTTCGCCGCCGGAAATGATTTTTGCACTGAAATTCCCGACCTTGAGACTTCCGTCAAAGGAAGTGAGCGGTATCTCTACTGTCTTACTATTCTTCGCATCCTTGTTCAGTACTACAAGATACAGCTTTCCGTCCTTTTCCCAGAGGCGGCACCAATACTCCTCGTTACGTACATCGTTTAAGGTCGGAATCTCACCGCCGATAAAGACTTTATGTGCCATATCCATATCCACCTCGGCATATTCGACCATACCGGGCCAGAGGTCCGTTTGGCGAAGCGGCGTGTATTCGCCGTCCGGAGTCTTTATCGCTTTGGCGTAGGAGAAAAAGCCCGTACCTTCTGCGCCCTCAAAAAGTGCCTGGTAGAGACTGCTTCTGTATTGGTCCGCATTCGGGAAATATCTCACCTCGCCTGTGTAATCAAACGCCTGCACAATGGCATAGCTCGCCACTTCCCCTCTTTTTGCGATACGCGCTATTTCCGTTTCCTCAGCAACAAAGTCAGCGGCATCCTCCCTATCGCGCACATAGGAATCATGTGCCATCATGTCACAGTATTTTGCCGTATCTTTGAAAGTGGGCGCATTGTTATCGAGAATATACACAGGATGCTCGGGGTCAATGCTTTTAATCAGCAAATAGGACTCCCGCAGATACTCTATTACCGCTTTTCGTTCAAACCAGATAAACGGCTCGTCCATAACCATATAGCCCATTGTGTTCGGATGGTCTTTACATTTTGTAATGACATCCCGTACCCTTTCTATATCGGCGTCCGGGTGGGCCGGGGGCACCATACCGATATAGAGCTTTACGAGAAGCATAAGCCCGCTTTCCTCTGCCTCCAAAAGCCATTTATCCAGCGTTTCCATGGTTGTGGTTGCAGTGATGTTAAACTGAATGGCATTTACGCCGATTTTCGCCAGATGCTCTGCTGCGGCGGTACTTGAATGGTAGGCGATATAGGGATAAAACGGTGTTTTCTTATCTTTGAGGAAAACACCATCCTCTTTTCTTATATAAGGCGAGGAGTCAATCCGATACACGGGCGTAGTTTGCGTCTCCAGCACATTGCCGTCCGCATCGTAGAGTGTTGCCGTAATATCGTAAGCCTTGCCCTTTTCCGTAATCAAACTCCCAGACCCGTTTACCGGATAGGTGAAGGTTACGCCTTCTGCGGTTAAAGGCCGCTTTTCCTGGGACAGGAGAAGCTTTTCGCCATCCTTAAAGGTAAAGTCCACGCTTGTTCCTTCGGGATTAAAATCTGCCATAGGCGTTACAGTTGCCGTTCCGACCTCGTGGTACTCCCGGTAGAAGCACCAGTCTGTCTCCAGCATTGTTTTATCCGGCAATGTCAGCGGATATACCTCGACATCGTCAAAGTAAACACTGCCTGTGCCGTAAAGCCGCTGATATAATGCCACACCGTACGCCTCAATGCTGGAGGAGAAGGTGCACCAATACTGCTGCCACTCACCCGTCGGATAGTAATAGTCGGTATTCACAGTGCCGTCCGCAATGGTATCCCGGTGAATTCTGCATTCAGTATATTGCTCGACCTTAAATCTGAAGAAGGATCCCGGCTCATCCGTGCGCGCCCAGACGCTCATTACATATTTCGTGCCGGGCTGCACCGGAATCAATTGCCTGATCCAGGGGTTTGATCCTATTTTTGCTGCCTTATCTTCCTCCGATAATTTAACCTTGACTGCCCAATTTCCCGTATGTGTATGTTCATTTGTCAGGCTGATAAGAGGATTATCCTTCCACTCCTTATAGGCCTCCCAGCCTTCCGGCACGGTGCCGTCATTTATCTCAAAGCTATTGTTTACAAACTGATTCGTAAACCCTTCGGGCACCTCGGGCATTTCCGGGGGCCTTACTTCGATGATTTTTTCAAAGCCGCCGTTTATGTCGGTCTCGACACCTTCGACCGTAATATCATCCCAGTAAATGACGCAGCCATCAGGAATCTTGCCGCTGTCAAGTCCTATTACCACAGAAGGCTGGTCCGGCATGGTAAAGGTTGCGGAGACCTTCTCAAAGCGACTCGTTGTGGTGGTTATCGTCTTGGAAACCCCATGTTTTTTAGCGTCTCCGGATCCTCGATCCGGAAGAATACGTATACGTGCACCGGTGGGAAGTGTACCGTCGACGCGGATATAGCCGCTGACTGTGTACTTTTCGCCCACAGTCAGCCCGCGCACGCTCGTCCATACACGTGTGTTCCCTTCCGGGCGGTTCCATACCTTGAGGGAATACGTGCCGCTGTTTGCGTATTCCGCTGTCACCTCTGCGTTCACGCCCTTTGTGATGGCGTAGCTATTCGTACCCACATCCCAGCCTTCTGCCCAGGTGTATTCGGTTTCCGATGCGCCTACCGATACCGCCGAAATGCCAAGGATGCTAATCATAACAAGAAAAACAGAAAGTATACGTTTAAATTTCATTTTTTCTCCTTTCTAAACTGTCATAAACGTCCAATTTTATGATGCCGATTCCACCGTAAGCTGTTTTGCTTCCGTAAGCGGCTTCAGGCCTGCCGCGCTGTCCAGGAGCACAGCCTTTGCATATTGTCCCGCTGAAAGGCTGATGTTCTCTATCGTGATTTCTTTCCATGCCGACGTGAGGGTAGTGCTTTCAGATATATATACTTTTTCAAGGCAAGGTGTGCCACTTACTGTATCGTATACGCCCACAATCATACGTGCCACATCGCCCGCTGCACCGACTACGGTTGCTTTTGCATTCACAGTGCCGGTTGCTGAAAAGTTTTCTCCGAGAACGGTACCGTCTTCAGCCGTAAATTTAATGTTTGTTTCTTCTATAGTAACATCGTCAAAATAAATAATTTCACCCTTTACCGCTCTTGCAGCAAGACCGATGAATGCATACGTATCTTCTGCCGTAAAGACAAACGTACGCGCTCCCCACTCTGTTGTGGCCGTATCAGACTTATAGTTAACCATATTTTTACCAGCCCATGACCCGTGCAGCTTATTATACAAGCTATCGTTTTTCACAACATTGAGTGATACCTTCGTCTCACTGCCTGTAAGCGAAGTTTTCGTATAACACCGCATTCTATAGGCACGGCCCGGCTCAAGCCCCGTTACCGGTACATATGCATGAAGCTGTCTATACTTCCCATCAGAAGCCGGATCTTCCGTCGTTGTCAGGCAAAGTGCATTTGTGCCGTCTCGACCGGCGTTTGCTGCAACGAAAGTATGTATACCAATCGTAGTCTCATACTGAGTATCGCCTGCGCCTATTGTGCTCCAGCCTTTTGCCCATACTGTCGATGTAGCATCTCCGCTTACTGTATATTCGGTATCCTCAAAGCTGCCGTTTATGGCAGGAATCTCTTCAAGTACTACATCATCAATATACACGCTAACCGCACTCGTACCTGTCAGTGCTTCGTTTGCTCCAAATTCCAGAATGATGTACGCAAACGTTGCATCATATGTCACTTCGCCGTCCGTATTTTTCTCGACAGACGGAACAAATGCGCAATCCAGGTTTTTCCACACGCCGCCTGTGGTTGTAAGCAAACGACCAGCCCCCCGGTTCACACCGTTAGAAGCCGCCATACAACCCGCGTCGGCCTCTGTTTTAGTTTTCGCAACCCCGAGGAACAAGCCGTCGGTTAACGTACCCTCAATATTCACCCAAACACTTGCACGGTACGCCTTACCTGGCGTAAGGCCCTCCACCTTCTGGGAGAGCCAGCGACCTGTACCATCGGTGACAAGCTGCAGTGCTTTACCACCGGAGTGAACAGGTGCTGTGACAATAAAAGCATTTTCATTCAAGGTGCTTGAATACTTTGATTGGTTACTCGCATATTCCCATTCCGTTTTCAGTTCTTCCTCAAATCCACCGTTTGTCAGCAGATTCCCTGTGTTGTCGGCGTACACCGCCGTCGGTGCCAATGACAGTACCATCATAAGCACCATTGCCAGACTCAAAAATTTCTTCGCGTTTTTCATCCTTTTACACTCCTTATTTTTTTATTTCAAAGCTCCCTTTGGAAGCCTTGTAAACCTATTGATTCGCCTGTTTTTTTGCACCGCCGGCAATCCCGGCATACTCATCCAAAAAGGCTTCGGCGAATTTATCCATGGTTACCCCGATTTTATCGCCCCGATACCCGAGCGCAACCGTCAGATTCCCAAAATAATCATCTGCGATATTCACACGGATTACCAGATTGGTTTCGCTCGGCCACACCCCGGCCGCAAGCATTCTGTATCCCCTGCCGAGCGGTGTTCCGATGCGATTGCCGCTATAATGGGTTTCGGGGAATTCGCCCTCTTTGTATCTGCCGAGACCAAAGGGAATTTCCTTATCGCCCCGGGCATTTGTATACCGAAGCACGCCGCCGTCCCCTCTGAAGGACACCGAGAGCTTTTCAATTCCCATGGGGTTTTCGTCCAGTACATATTCTACGCCGTCAATTTCCTTTTGCAGCGGACTTCCTCTTTCGCCTTCGGGAAGCTGCAGGGAAAGAGCGGAAATTGTATTTTGTAAAGCTTCAAAGGCGGTCGGATTATCCGGTAGCGGTGCATCCGAAAGGGTTTGCACGATTTCATGGTAAACCGCATCGTAAATCACCTTATAGGCATACCCAATCCCCTGATTATCTGCCGTACAAACAAAAATCAAATCCTGTTCGGGATAGCACATAACAATCTGGTTTCCCATGCCGTTAAACGTAAATGCCGTATCCCTATGCCGCCAAATCTGATAGCCGTACCCATAACTATTGGGTTGCTGACGGCAATGAGATGTGGGAACCTGCTTCGAGGTAGCCTGCCGGACATACTCTTCTGAGAGAAGCTGCTTTCCGCATACATTTCCTTTGTTCAGCAGGATATACGCATATCTTGCCATATCCCGGGTGGTGCACAGTAGTCCCGAACCGCCCCAGGAATATCCGTCGGGAGATTCCACGCACCGGGCATCTTCCGAAAATCCCACTTCCCGAAGCATTTTATCCTTCATATAGTCTATAAACGGCTGCCCCGTTATCCGTTCCACAATAACATCTAAAATGTAGGTTGCAGAGGTATCATAACGGAACACTGTGCCGCCGGGTCTGTTCGGTTTTGCCTCGAAAAAGCTCTTTACCCATCCGTCCTTATGAAAGGAATAGGTCGTAATATGCGGTGACGACATTGTAAGCAGATCTCGCACGGTTGTTTCCCGGATATACGGATGCAGTGTTTCCGGTGGAAATTCCGGGAAGAATTTATGTACCGGGTCATCCAAAGCTACTTTTCCTTCATCGTATAAAAGCCCGATTGCACCTGCAACAAAGCTCTTTGTGCTGGAATACATGCGGTGCTTTGTATCCTTCGTAAACGGTGCCCAGTATCCTTCGGCGGCAATCCGACCGTGACGGATAAGCAGAATACTATGCATATACAGCCCGCTTTCATTGAAACTGTCAATCAGCTTCTGCACACTGCCTGAGGAAATTCCCACTGCTTCCGGTGATGCCGCAGTTTGAAAAAAATCCTTCTCCATTCTGTCTCCTCCTTTCTTTGAATGCTATTCATTTATGTCATCCTCAAAACAGCAATTCACTGTTCTGCGGTTTTCGCTGTCTGTAAATTTTGCCATAAACTCTCATGTTTCTACTTTTCTTTCCCGAACCCTTTGTATAAATGAACTATATTTATGTCTTCAAGCATATCCAATCCGTGAGAACCACTATTCCCATCAATTTCATGACAACCATGATCCATTGCAAAGCCCAGTAAAGTATTATGATGCTTCCAATTATTCTTGACAAGCTCTGTTATACATGAAAAGATATGGCAGTTTGTTCTGAGTTCGCCCAAAGCTTCTGCACTTTCCGGTCCGTATTTATGCATAATAGCGTCGTAATTCCCGTTGTATATTACTACAAAATCGTGTTCATCACGCAGAATAACCTCTACTGCCTTTGCATTTACATTGACAATATTACCTTCCTCAAAATGGAAATAGTCTATATTACGCTCAAGAAAAATCCGGCTTAAACTGACTTTACCATATGTGATAAGCGCGATTTTTTTGCCCGCACGAATCAAAGCATCAAAAATAGTGTCAATTTTTATGACAGGCTTCTCATATTTTTGAATACCGTGAATTTCCGGTTGTGCCCCTGTATACATTGTACCAAAACATACAGGTGTAACCGATGGCATAACTGATGCAAGAGGAACTTTTACATCTACATTTGCAAGAACATCATTAAATAAGTGTATGTACTTTTCATATATCCATTGTGCAATAGCATCTGGATTATACATAATAATGCGGTCAGCTTTTTCTCCATCGAAAACCCTGTCGATATATTTTGAAAGCTCGCAATTCTTCGGTGCCGCGTACTCCGGAGGTTCTATTCCCATAGAATAAGCAAGGGCAGCACATATACTGTCTAAAGATTCTGTGTTTCTAACCGCCTCCGGACTAACATTAACCCCTAAAATCTCATCTGTAGAGACTCCAAAAACATCACAAATAATCTTAAGGTTGTCAAGTGTAGGCATGGTCTGGTCTGTTTCCCACTGACTAACCGTTTGTCTTGAAAGAAATAATTTTTCTGCGAATCCCCCTTGTGACAGTCCCAGCCTTTTTCTTAACTTCAGAATATTATCACCAACCGACATGTATCAGCTCCCCTTTCTTTACTATATTGTATATTACATTATTTTTTCGACGCAAGCATTTATTTCTTGCATTTGTCAAGCATCACTTGCGGAAATGCGCCACGTTCCTCAAAAACAGCAATTCGTTGTTCTGATGTTTTCGCTGTCTGTAAATTTTGCCATGCCCTTCCATTTCTCTTTTAACTCTTCGGCTATTTTGATATTTACATTTTCAAAACTGACATTTCGCACTCCGTATGTTTCCACTGCATACACGCCGCGCTGCTCGGCTTCATCGGGGCCGACCGGAAACGGCGGCCGGATAATTTCCACAGACATATCTTTTATGCTTATATCGGAAATCTCGCCTTTATCTATGGCCGTCACGTCAGACTTACAAAAGGCCCGTGCAACAAAGCTTTGCACATGAAAATTTCTGACATATCCGTTATTCATCTGATTGATCCGAAGCGGGAAGGATATCCGGTCTGCAATCAAATTGGAAAAACGGATGTTTTCAATTTTGGCGCATCCATTATACGAATAAGCCGTTATGCAATTTATGGCCGCGGCCCCCCGTTTTATAACAATATCGGATACGTTGATATTTCTGATTTCTCCGGTGCCTACACCAATGCGGAAAACACTTGCCGAAGCTGCAAGCACACAGTTCGTTACCGTAACATATTCGCAAGCTGTTTTGCCGTTTCTAAGCCGCTGCGAAGCACAACGGAAGGTTATGGCATCATCGCCGGTATCGATAATACAGTCCGAAACGGTTACAGTACTGCATGTGTCAATATCAATACCGTCCGTATTTGCCCAATACCGTTTATTAAAGATGTGTACACCTCGTATTGTAACATTTTCACAGCCATGCAAATGACAGGCCCAGGAAGTTGAATGAAGCAATGTTACATCGGTGATGTGTATGTTTTTACTTTCTATAAAGCTTATCATCTGCCCGGGACGCATTTTCTCCGGACGAACAAAGCCGTAGCTCCATCCATAGCGGTAATATTCCTGCGGCTTGGGCTCTTCAAAAAAGCTTTCGCCGTTTCCGTCGATTGTCCCGGGGCCTGTGATGGAAACGTTTTGTTTCTCATGTATAATGATAAAATGCTTGCCAAGCCAACCTTCCTGTATAGCGTCATAGTTTTGCGGATAGGCATCGGATTCATTATAATCCTCCAGATTCTCGCTTGCCTGAAGCACTGCACCTACCTCCAGATGCAGTTCCACATTATCTTTCAGCCATATGGTTCCGCTCATAAACCGTCCTGCAGGCACGATTACACGTCCTCCGCCCGCTTTTTCAGCCGTATCAACCGCCTTTTGAATTGAGGCCGTATTCATTGTTTTTCCGTCACCTACTGCGCCGAAATCGGTGATTCTGTATTCCATGGGCATCTCCTTTCTGCTGTCCTGCATTCAAGCAATTGCTGACACAACCGATTCTACGCAAATTGTTTATTGATTGTCTCCAGTGTCTGTCTCACAAGCAGGTCCCCGCCCTCATGTCCGACCAGGCCACTTGGAACAAAAGCACTGTAATGTCCGCCGCTTTCGGCTTTTTTTGTAGGAAGATACCCTTCGATGCCGCTTGCAAGCTGCACTACAAACGTTTGTTCTGCACGGCTTCTCGCTTTCATCTGATTTCCGTAGTCGAGGAAAAGCTCAAAGGGATTTGTTGCAAAAACAATATTGCCAAGTCTGACAACGTGCACTTCTGTATCCAAAACATTTTGCGTTTCCTGCAGCTCCATTCGTCTCAACGCACCCATATGCACCTGCAGTTTTGCGACGTCGTTATAATCAACATCGCCTTCTTTATTATCGATATATTCCTTGATTGCTTTTTGGGCATACGCCACATCTGTATGTGTTACCCTGCGCAGCGGGAGCTTCATTATCATCGCATCGTGCAGAAATTCACCTTCTTCGCAGAGGCTTTCCAGGTAATTTTCAAACACCTCGATAATTTCATTGGCAATGCGTTTGCCTACGCGCTTCATTCCACCTATATCAAACATGGAAGGGTCAGCTTTTCTCTTTATAACATTTTCTCTCTCAATGTTCGGATCATTTACGGGACTTTCCGGTTCCACCCATCTTATGAGGTCCACAGGGCACTGGTCGCCTGCGGCACTGCACTGGGGCAGAAGATATATATCCTCACCGAAATGCTTACGCAGCAAAACCTTAACCTCGCCCCAAAAATCCGGTGAAACAAACAATCTGTGCTGCACGCACTGTGCCGGGCACGCAAGATTTGCAATGATACCGCTTAGTTTTTTATTCTTATCAAATATGTATAAGAGTTCAATCCCCGAGTCGTTACCGCCTTCAAGCTCTGTAAACATTGCCGTATCCGTATTCCCCCACATCTGTGCGCTTCCGTCATTATATACTGCCCGACGGCACATACCGACAGCCGCTCTTCCAAAGCTGTTTGTGAAATACCCCTCACTCGTATTTTTCCATGACGCAATGATAACGTCTGTTATATTTTCAACGAGAAAATCAAAGGTTTCTTCCTGATTTTCGATGTCAGGATTACTGGAAATATTTTCTTTTTCAACATATTTTTTGCCGGGAGGTAAAAGGGACTGTAATATTTTTTTTGCCGAGCATGACGAATCTGACCTTCCCAAGCGGGGAAAAACAGGGCCGGTGTGCGTGTGAATTGCATTTAATATGACCTTCATAGGGTCTATGCCATATTCGTTCCCGGAAAGCTTCTCTCTTACTGCATCCACAAGATTTGCCGGCACTCCAACTAAGTCACAGCTTACGAAAATACACTGTTCCTTTTCATTTTTTACTGTCAGGGCTGTAGCCGAAAGCGGTTTTTCAACGTATTCCGAAATTCTTTCTGCAAACTGCCCGGCAAGTGCTACATTTTTCTTTGGTGTTATATCAATTTCTGCCCACCCAAACAATAGCTTGCTCATTAGAAATTCTCCTTGAATAAATTTAAATTCTTTATGTTTTCATTTTATCAGATAAAAGAAAAAAGTCAACAATTTAACCAACTATAATTTTTCGTAAACTACGAAAATTTTTCGTAGTTATTTTATAATAAGAATTGATTTAAACATAAAATTGTAGTATAATAAACACAAGAAAATAATTATGATAGGAGGTACCCGGTATGAAAAGTATCACGCAACAACGGCTGGCAGAGCTTGCAAACGTTTCTGTTTCAACAGTTTCAAAAGCCTTTGCCAACAGCAACGAAATCAGCGAGAAAACAAAAAACAAAATATTCGAGCTGGCAAAAGAATACGGTTGCTTTGCCAAATATTACAGCGGAACGCCGACCATAAAGGTAATCGCCGTTATTGCAAACGAAATCAAGGAAAATGTTTACACCAAAGGTCTCAAGCAGTTAGATAAAAGAATCCGGCAAGACGGTAACGTGATGCTTGTTGCCTATTCCAACTATTCCCAACAGACCAGACAGTATCTTATGGATTATTTCACCACCTATGCCAAGGTGGACGGGCTTATCGTATTTTCTTCCCTGAAGGAGCTTACCGTGTCGAACCTTGATATCCCTATTGTAGCGTTCTCAAGCAAAAGCAGTGCACAAAACAAGCAAATTGCGGACCGAATCGTTTGGGATATGAATACCATTACAGACAGTGCGATTTCTTATCTTATGCAAAACGGGCACACCGACATTGCATATGTGGGCGAATTTCTAAGCAAACCAAAGCAAGATATGTTCAAGGCTGTCATGCAAAAACACAACCTCCCTGTTCCCGGGGAATTTGTCCGCACCAGCCGCCTTCGCCTGGAAGAGGCAGGGTACTCGGAAATGAAGGAGCTACTCTCTCTCCCTAAAAGACCCACTGCAATTTTTTGTGCTTATGACACAATTGCCCACGGGGTCATTTCCTGCATTAAAGACAGCGGTTTTTCCGTGCCGGATGACTTTTCGGTCATCAGCATGGATAACATAGATACCTCGGCAATGGGCTATAATCTCACTACTTTTCAAAAAGTTGATATTTCCTTCTACGATATGGCATATGAACTCCTATTGAAACGGATGGATAATCCCTATATCCCCAAACAGACAATTATAGCAAATCCACGGTTTATAGAGCGGGGATCTGTCAGAAATATGCATGGATTTTAAAATATGCGGATATCTCAAAAACCGAAGTTAGCGAACGAAAAAAGGCACCGCCTCAATTATGCAAAACCTGCACATTGAGACAGTGCCTTTTTCAATGTTATTTTTTTACTTTAATGGCTGCATTTTATCCCAACGGAAAAACCGTACTTCCCCTTCTCCATCCAAAAGTATATCTCCGTTTCTATATATCCCGGTAAGCTCCGGTTTTCCGTCATAAAACAGATACTGTGCCATAATGGCGTCTTCTTCGCACTGCACTGTCCCACCCTCCATCGGGGAAAGGTGCAAAATGCCATCCTTCAGAAAGCCACGTCTTGTACCGTCGTTTTCCGCAAGAATCAAAAGTGAATGCGGCGGCATCTCTATTGAAAGCAAGCCCTCCGTAATTACCGGATTTACTGCTCCATAGAGAAGACAATAACTGCCGGACTGCGCTTCCATCGTAAAAGGCTGCGGTGAATCACCGCCGTTGCAGAATACAAGCATGCCGTCCTCTTCTGCACTCCAGAAGCTTTCCGTTTCAAATGTACCATCCGACAGCAAAAGATAAAAGAGTTTTTCTGCTTCCGCTCCGGACAGTCCCGGAAACTCTTCCTTTCACGGTTCGGCACTCCAGGTCGCAATTCTGTCCATAATCACAGCGGCTTCCGCGCGGGTTGTATTCCCCAAGGGATTCAGCGTTCCGTCTGCGTTTCCCCGTACAATGCCTGCCCGTACCACAGCCGCAATGTCAAGCACGGCGTAGTCGGCGATGGCTTCCGTATCGGAGAAATCCATATTTCCGCCTTCCTCCAGTGCTTTAACCGTGCGCATCCCGCGGGCACAAATCACCATTAAATCCTGCCGGGAAATTTCAGCATTGGGATTATATAAATCATCTCCCGTACCTTTTAAAATACCAAGTGCACGACCAATAGCAATTTCTGCCGCATACGGTGTATCCTCGGTTACATCTGCAAAATTCTCCGCAGTGTTACTTGTCAGCCCCAAGGTGCGGATGAGGAAGCCGGCAAATTCGGCTCTTGTGATCTTTTCGCCGGGGCGGAAGGAGAATACATCCGCATCCTCCGTGATGCCTTTTTCTTTCAAGGTCTCTGCCGCTTTTCTTGCCCAGCCGTATGTGTTCATATCATAATAGGTAAACCGAGAAGCACCGCTCGTGTCTATTGGTTCCTGGGGCGTGATTTCCCAAAGCTGTGCCGCACAGGGCTCCATTTCCACTTTCAGGGTACCATTTCCCGAATACGTCCCGCTGCCGCCGGAAATGATTTTTGCACTGAAATCTCCGACCGTCACATTGCCGTCAAAGGAGGTGAGACGGATTTCAGTTTCCTTTGCATTGTTATTATCGCGGTTGAGTAAAATGAGATATAATTTCCCATCTTTTTCCCAGCTTCTATACCAATAGTCCTCTGTACGGACATCATTGAAGGTGGGGATTTCACCGCTGACAAAAACCTTGTGTGCCATTTCCATGTCCACGTTTTTGTATTCCACCACGGCCGGCCAGAGATCCGTTTCATAAAGAGGCAAAATTGTGCCGTCTGCCTGCTTTTGTGAATCGGAAATGGCAAAATAGCCCATTGCAGTTGCACCTTCAAAAAAGGCCTGATAGATACTGCTTCTGTACTGGCTGGCGTTCGGCCACCATGAAGGGCCGTAATCATAAGTCTGCAAAATGGCGCAACGTGCTTTTTCTCCTCGGGTCGCAATGCGGAGCTGCCCCATTCTGTCGGAAATATATGTGGCAGGGTCTTCTCTGGAAACCGGATAAGGGTCAGATGCCAGAATATCCGCATATTTCGCTGTTTCTTTAAACGTATCTGCATAGTTGTCCAGCAGATACACCGGATGCTCAGGGTCATATTTTCTCACAAGTGCATACGAATCGCGGAGATAGCCTACCATGACGTTATATTGCATATGCAAAAAGGGCTCATCCATTATCATCCATCCCAAAACATTCGGGTGGTCCTTATATTTTTCCACCACGTCCCGTGCAAATTCCTGATTATCGGGATGTGCCGGCGGCTTCATACCAAAGTACAGGCCCACCAGTGCCATCAAACCGCTTTCTTCAACACGCTCCATAAGTCCATCCAGCTCTGACATACGCGTGGCCATGACCTGTACCGTGTTTATCCCCGCTTCCTTAAGAGGGGGAATTCCCGTTTCTGACAAAGAAACGTGATACCCGATTACCGGATAAAACGGTGTTTTCTTTTCCAGAAGATACACACCATCCTCACGAAGGTAGGGCGAAGTGTCTATCCGGTAGACAGGCGTTGTCTGCACCTCTGCTTCCGTTCCGTCCGCATTATAAAGTGTGGCAACAATTATATACGGCTTTCCTTTTTCTTTAATCAGAGAGATGGGATATGTGAATTGCACGCCTTCCTCCGTCATAGGCTTCTTTTCCTGAGAAAGAACGACACTCTCTCCGTCCTTAAATGCAAAAGAAACACTTGTGCCTGCATAGGAAAACGTCGGATCTGTCGGCATCGCGGTAGCAACACCGCTTTCGTGATACTCGCGGTAGAAGCACCAATCGGTGGAAAGAGACATCTTCGTAGTCTCCGTCAGCTGATGTACTTCAAAGTCATCCACATAAAATGTGCCTATGCCGTAAAGCCGCGGATAAATTGCCGCACCATGGCAATTGAGACCCGTGTAAAAACGGCTCTGCACTTTTACCCATTCGCCGTCGATTGTATTAAATTCATCTGAAAGAGAATCGCCGTCGAGGTGTGTCTTTCCGGAAGGATTTTCCGGACTGGTATAATACTCAAATTTGAATACTATTCCAGCATCGCCCTCAAGATGCTCCGAATATATCCAGGCTGACGCCACATATTCCGTACCCGGATTTACCGCAACCACCTGGCTTGCCCACGGGTTTTTTCCGGTTTCATCGCTTTGGATTTTTACGGCTGTAGTCCCTGTGTGTGCCTTTTCATTCGTAAGGTTTACATAAGGATTTTCCTTCGACCATCCCTTATAGGCATTCCACTTCGTAGGGGATAAGCCGTCGTTATCCTCAAAGCTGCCGTTAATTGCGTAATCCACACCCTGAAACTGTTCGGGAACGATAATTTCTTCAGGCTGCACCCGTGTTATCGTTTCAAAGCCGCCGTTAATATCCAGCTCAACGCCATCTACGGACACATCGTCCCAATACACCGTGCAGCCCTCGCTGATGGCACCGGTGTCGAGACAGACGGTAACGGAGGGTAAATCCTCCGGCATCGTAAATGCCGCAGAAAGCTTTACAAATCGGCCTGTTGTGGACGAAACCGTTTCGGATGCACCAAGCGCAGCACCTGCACTGGACTTATACTCCGGCGTGATGCGAAGCATGGTGTTTACCGGGGAAGGGCCGACAATTCTGACATATGCATTTACAGTGTACGTCTCTCCTGTTTCCAGTCCGCGCAGCCTTGTCCAGATCCGGGTATTACTTTCCGCTTTGTTCCAGACCTTCATGGCGTATTTTCCACCGTGTACGACATCACCGGACACCTCTGCCTGTACGCCCTTTACCGTGGTGTAGGCAAACGTACCCACATCCCAGCCATCCGCCCAGGTATAACGATCCTCAGAAGCGAAAACCGATGCCGAAACGCCGAGAAAACAGAACAGAGTAAGAAAAATAGAAAGTATACGTTTGAATTTCATTCTTTTCTCCTTTTTAATCGTTATAAAGGCCGATTCTTAAGAAGCAGAAACAGTAAGTGTCTTCGCTTCTGTAAGTGGCTGCAAGCCTGCCGCACTGTTCAATACTACAGCTTTTGCATACTGCCCTTCTGCAAGACTAATGTTCTCTATTGTGACATCTTTGTACTTTACCGCCGGCAAGGTGATGCTGTCAGAAATATAAAGATTTACAAGGCACGGCATACCGTTTACTGTTTTGTATACGCCTACAAGGATGCGTGCCGTATCGCCCTGTGCACCGATTACGGTCGCTTTTGCATTCACAGCCCCCGGTGCTGAAAGTGTTTCCCCTAAGGAAATTCCGCTTTCATCCGTAAAGCAAACAGAGGTTTCTTCTACAGTAACATTGTCAAAATAAATACATTCACCCTTTTCCGGCTTCGCTGCAAGTCCGATAAATGTATACGTGTCTACCGCCGTAAAGACCTTAGTAAGTTCTATCCAATTTGCTGTGGTCGTTTTGCTGTCGTAGGTAACCACTCGGGAACCGCCCCATCCCATTTTATGTAGAGTTTCATACAAATTATAGGTGTTCCCGTTGGGAACTGTTGCGTTAATAGCATTGATCCATGCTGTGGCTTCACTTTCCTCGATCGAGGATTTTACAAAGCAACGCATTTTATAGGCATGCCCCTTCTTAAGACCTGTTACCGGTACATATGCATGCAGCTGTCTTGCTTCATCCTCCGTTGTTGTCAGACAAAGTGCATTCGTGCCGTCCTGGCCGGCATTTGCCGCAACAAAGGCATGCTCCCCGATAAACGTCTGATAGCCATTCAGGCCGTTTGAGGTGCTCCAGCCTGTTGCCCATGCTTTTGATTCGGCATCATCGACCACCGTGTATTCGGTGTCCTCAAAATCTCCGTTTATTCCGGAAATCTCTTCAAATACCATGTCGTCTATATACACATCGACCGCAGTTGTTGCATTCCGACCGAAATCCAGGCAAATGTATGCAAACGTTGCATCATATGTCACTACAACTTCATTTTCAACCACACTAGTCACAACAGAGGGAATAAATGCACAATTCAGTTTTTTCCACACACCGCCAGTGGTTTCAAGGAGAACACCATGACCACGGTTGGCACCGTTGGAAGATGAAAAGCCTACAGAAGCGCTTGTTCCTTTACTGTCCGCAATTCGGAGAGATAAGCCCTTTCCGCTTTCCAAAGTACCGTCAATATACACCCAGACGCTTGCCCGGTATGCCTTTCCCGGCGTAAGACCTGTTACCTTCTGGGATATCCAGCGGCCTGTTGTTGCATCGCCATCGTTGCCGCTGACAAGCTTCAGTGCATTGTTGCCGGAGTGGACTTGTGCCCCTTCGTCGCCTTTTTTCACGATAAAAGCATTTGTTCCGGCTTTGCTTGCCAGGTGAGTGGGAACTTGAGCACTGTAGTCCCATCCGGTTGCCACATGTTCCTCCGCCGTTTCAAATCCACCGTTTTGCAGCAGATTCCCCGTGGTTTCGGCGTACACCGCCGCCGGTGCCAATGACAGTACCATCAAGAGCACCATTGCCAGACTAAAAAATTTCTTTGCGTTTTTCATCCTTTTACACTCCTTGTTTTTTATTTTCAAAGCCTCCTTTGGAAGCCTTGTGAACACAATTACTTCTCCGTAAGCTTCTGCGCCATTTCGAGAAGCGTCTCCACCATGGTGTACCCTGCTGAGAAGTCCAGCGTATTGCTCACATAGTCTGCCTCATACACCGGTGTGTTCTCAAATTCTCTTATCGGGATATAACCATGATGCCACTCGTTTGCAAGCGTAATGACAAAATACTTTTTAAAGGGGGTATCTGCTTTTATCATCTCCCGGAACTGGGAGAAAACTTCGCCCGGCATGGAATAGAAGCAAACATCGCCTATTGTGAATACGTTCAGAAGAATATCCTTTTCGGGCGGCATGCCGTCGTATTTCTGAATACAGCCCAGAGCGTATGAATACTTCGTGGCAAAGCTTTCGGGACTGGCGAGATTCGTAGTTCCCGGTGCCGGAGCCTCATTCGCTTCCACAAATTCCCGCATTGCCTGAAGCTCTCCTTCCGGAAGCTGCCTTGTCTTTATCTTCACCTTGCGGCTCACAACAGAGATTTCGCCTTCCACAGGCTCTGTGTTTTCTATAAGATGCACGGCTTCCTTCGCCATGGCAGAGGCAATATCCCGGTATGTAAATGCGCCGCGTTTGCCGCTGATGTAGTTATTATGGTTAATATTGCCGCAGGGCCCGGTTGTGCACACTGTAACAAAGTCCTCACCGTACGTTTTTTTAAGCTCTGTACCCAGCCTTCCTGCCCAATCCGCACAGTAGGCATTCCCAGCCACACAATCATTATGTAATGCAAAATTTGCAATGACGCCCAGGGGATTTCCGCTTTCATCTTCTGCAAAAAGGAGCGGAAACTCTTTGTTCGGCTCGGAATACGACTCCACGACATCCGGATTGTCCCATCCGGGATTTGTGCGGATGCTCCCATCCCGCATACGGTAGTTGCGAACGAAGGAAAAGCCTTCTACGGTACCGGAAGCATATCGGAGCGTGCACGGCTGCATTCTTTTCTTTGCAAGTGTCACCGCATCTGCCGCAAGAAGCGGCAGCATCTCCAGGTATGCTTTGTCCGGTTCTTCCGCATCCGTACTATCACAACTGCTACCGCCTGTATGGGTGTGTGTGGATGAAATAATCAGGTTGGAGTACGGAATTCCGGTGTACATTTTTATCCGATTGGCAATGCGTTCCCAGAACGTGTAATTCAGATTAAGACAATCCAATACAAGAAACGCAATTTCGGTCTTTCCGTCACTTATAACGGCAGCTTTTGCATGTAGCCTTTCCAGGATGTCCTCGCCCAGCCGCTTTCGGAAATATCCGGGAATAGAGCAGCCAAGCGGCGGCGTGATATCAGATTCATAAAACCCACATTTATACATTTTTATACCTCCTAAAACGGTCATTTTAATTTACTGTTTTTCTTGTGGCGAAACTTCCAGAATCATCTTTAATTTCATTATGCAGTGTCTGTATAAAATCTATTTCCTGCTTTGAAAAATCTTATTTTGCGATTTGAAGTGCGCCGCCAAATCCATTCTGTTCGTAAGCAGAGTATCGATTCCCATTTTAAAATATTTATAATAGTTCTCAGCATCATCGGCATAGAAAAGATTGCAGAAAAGACCGGCTTCATGTAGTTTATTTATTAGAGGTTCGTCAAACATATCCAGCCAGAACTGAACACCGGAGCACTTATATTTCAGTGCCATTTCATCTATACTGATTTTGTCATTCGGAAGCTGAATTGCCACACGCTTCACTTGCGGTGCAAGGCGTAATAACCACTCCAGCTCCTTCGGCGATGCTGCAAAATATACAAAGTCGTATGCGTCGTACTTTTCAATAAGCTGCAGTAATTCTTTGACCAGATAGCCGTCTTCCCCGTGTTCCTTCAGATGAATGTTGAAAACGATTTTTCTGGCAAATTGTGCAAAAACCTCTTCCACTGTACAAAAGGATACCTGCCACCCCTTCTTTATACCGATATTTAATTTTCTTAACTCCTGTACTGTAAAATCAGAGAGCTGTCCTTCTCCATCCGATATTCTTTCCAAGGTTCCGTCATGGGAAACAATAAGTTTTAAATCCTTCGTCAATCTTACATCAAATTCAATTTCATCTGCGCCTAACGCCAATGCTGCTGCAAATGCAGGCAACGTATTTTCCGGCATCAACGCCGACAAGCCTCTGTGTGCACAGAATTTCTTTTCCATCATTTCACCCCCTGTTTTCTATTAAAAACCCCCATATTTCAGGCATACACCGCTTTTGGTGCTGCTTTTTACAGGCTGACAATTTCCGATGCCATAGCTAAAAGTGCATCCACCATACGGTATCCGGCTTCGGGCGAAAGGCTGTTACTGATGGGGCCTGCCTCGTACACCGCTGTTTCCTCAAGCCCTTTCGTAGGAATATAGCCATGGTGGGAACCGTTCATCTCAATCGCAAAATATTTTTTAAAGGGAGAGCCTTCCTTTATAAGCTCCCGGAATTCCGAAAAAGGCTCGCCGGGCATAGAATAAAAGCATACGTCTCCCACGCAAAGCACTGTGAGCTTCACTTCCTTCTCCGGCGGCAGATTTTCATACTTCTGCAGAATATTGACAGCATATCTGTACTTCGTTTCTATTTTTTCCGGATAGGCAAGGTCGACCGACCCATCCGTCGGGGCGTCATACGCTTTCACAAATTCCCGGAGCTCGTCAAGCTCGCTTCTGGCGACATTTCTTGTCTTAACTGAAAGCCGTCTTGTGACAGCTGATACCGCACCGGAAACCGCTTCTGTATTTTCGGCCAGCCGTACAACCTCCGCAGCAAGTGCCTCGCCGATATCCACATAATTCCGCGATGTTTTTCCGATATAATCCATATGGTTTATATTTCCGCAAAAGCCTGTGGTGAATACCGTAATAAACTCCTGTCCGTATGTCTTTTTCAGCACTTCGCCCAGCTTTCCGGCATAGTCGGAGCTGTAGGCATTTCCGGCTACGCAGTCATTATGGAGAGCAAAATTTGTAATCGCACCGATAAGCTTTCCTTCTTCATCTTCTGCAAAAAGAACAGGCAGCTCCGTATTCGGTTTTGCAATGGCCTCCACGATATCCGTCGTATCCCATCCCGGATTTGTCCGGACGCTTCCGTCCCGCATCCGATAGTTACGCACAAAGGAATGCCCTTCCACGTTACCGGTTGCGTAGCGGAGCGCACAAGGCTGCATTCTTTTCTTTGCAAGTGTTACCGCATCTGCCGCAAGAAGCGTCAGCATTTCCAGGTATAACGCATCGATTTCTCCGTTCGTCTGCCGGTCCTCACCGGAACCGCCCGTGTGCGCATGTGTGGCACATAGAATCAGATTGGAAGATGAAATACCAGTATATTCTTCCACCCGTTTTTGGATTCCGGCACGTATTTTACTATAAAAGCCCACATTATCCACGGACAGAATCGCCACCTCGGTTTTCCCGTCACTTATAACGGCAGCTTTCGCATGAAGCCTATCCCGAACATCTTCCCCGAGCCGTTTCCGGAAATAGCCGGGAATCGAACAGCCAAGCGGCGGCGTAATATCTGATTCATAAAATCCACATTGGTACATTCCTTATATCTCCTCAAAAGAGTAATCCACTTTTTGTGGCATTCCGCTTGCGGCAGAGCGCACCACGGCGTCGCAAACTGCAACCGTGGAAGCGCCCTCCACGCCGTCGGTCTTGGGCTTTTGGCCCGTCAGAACCGCTTCGCACATATCTTTAACCTCAGCCGCCATATTATGGCTTGCCACCTTGACCGGAATCTTCCATTCTATACACCGGCAGGGAATGGATTCTAAATATTTTCTATTCCCGCCGATTTCTTCCTTGAACAGAGAAATCGTATTGCTTGTATTGTCGGTAATAATCGTTCCCTTTGTTCCATACAGACAAGTACGCATGGTGTATTCCCGTTTACAGCCGATCGAAGTCATGACCTTTCCGATTACATCATTCGGGAATTTCATGGTTGCCACTGTGCAGTCATCCACCGGCCAGTCCGTCAGCACCTTTTTGTTTGCGTAGGCAGATACTTCTGTGGGATTGCCCGCCAGCCAGCGCAGAAGGTCAATGGCATGACAGCCGCCGCCGATAATCGGATGGCGAAGATTTACAGGGTCAATTCTCCAGCCGTCCTGTCCGAAGTTTCCCGTGTAGTCATGGGCATACTCGGATTCTACAAAAAACAAATCGCCGATTTCCCCTGCATCTAAAAGCTTTTTCGCCATGACAAAGCCGGGGGCATACCGGCAAACCTGGCCAATCATCAGAAGCTTTCCCGTTTCCTTTGCTACCCGAATCATTTCTGTGCAGTCCTCTAAAAGAAGTGCCATAGGCTTTTCGCAAAGCACATGCTTTCCTGCCCGGAGTGCCTTGACTGTCCCCTCGCGGTGTGCGCTGTCCGGCGTTGCGATAATCACTACATCAATATCATCCCGCAAAAGCATTTCGTCTATATCCGTGTAATATGCGTCTATGCCGTATGTTTCCGCGGTGTTCCGAACGATATCCTCGTGAATATCACATACCGCCGTAAGCCTTGCCTCCTTCGTCATGCCGATACCAGCGATATGTTGCCTGGCGATACCACGTGTTCCCACAATTGCAAAATTTACTGTTTTCCTCTCCATTTCGATGTCCTCCTGTTTTTCTTTCGACGAAGATTCCGGAATCGTCTATAGTTTCATTATACGGATATTCCGCCCCCTTGTCTATATAAAAAAGCGAATATAATTAGTAATATCCTGCACGCCGCCTGCGACGAAAAAAAAGGAAGCCGCAAAAAAATGATGCCAAAAATTTCCGGGAAATCCGGCAATGCTAAGGTATCGAGGCTGAAAACAGAGAAATTTTCCCCTTGTGCGCTAAAATGCACTTTATTTTTGATTCCATATGAAAAGAGTTGCAAAAAAATCAGCCGTATGGTATACTGAAGACAGAAGGGAGAATGACTATGGAAAAGGAATTTAACCGTTCAAAAATCAAGAAGCAAATTGCAGTTACCAGTATTGTTACTTGCTATTACATGGATCCGTATTTGTCCTTCCACGAGCCGTATTATGAGCAGCATGATTTCTGGCAAGTTCTGTTCTTCAAGAAGGGAAGCGCAGAGATTATCACCGATGACACACGGCGGACGGTGCAGGAGGGGCAGGCCGTATTCCGGACGCCCGGGAAGTCCTCCTGTATGGTCTATTCCAAAGATTCGCCCACCCAGCTTGCACTCATCAGCTTTACCTGCAATTCCCCATCCATGGCTATTTTTCAAAATCAGATTTTACCACTTTACGGCGAAGAAATCGCAACGCTGCTGGATCTGATTAAAACGGGTGCCAGACTCTTCCGCCCGATTGAACACGATGCATATTTCCGGGGTGTTCGCCTTCGTGAAAATGCATCTCTGCACGCCCTGCAATATGTGGGTGTTTCACTGGAGCGTTTTCTGCTCATGCTCTACGGCCGCCTGATAAGCTCTCCCTTTTTTGCGGATGCGCAGGCCAAGGCGAACCGCCATGTTGAAGAAAGCAGCTTCGTCAGGGAGGTGCGAGCGTATCTTTTGGAGCACATATCGGAAAATCTCACCATTGACGACATTGCCGCAAACTTCGGGCTGAATCCACGGACAATGATGAAGGCCTTCAAGCGGGAAACGGGCGACAGTGTTATTAACTTTTTCCTGGATCTTAAAATCAATGCAGCAAAACGGATGATTATTTCTTCCTCCATGAACTTTGCGGAAATTTCCTCTTATCTCGGCTTTTCTACCCAAAATTACTTTACAAAATTCTTCAAAAAAAGAGTAGGGATTACGCCAACGGAATTCAGCCGCTATGAATCAAAGGTATTGTAGCCTGACAGGCTATCCGCACTTTCAACCCCGGGCGGGTTTATAAAAAGCGCAATTTATGTAGTTTTTCATACAATGTATCGCTTCCGCTTTCTGCGAAACCGCACATTCGCAGTGAAAGACCGCACATTCGCTGTAGTTTATAGTCTTTCACGCACTGTATTCTATAGGTAGTGCAGTAAGCGAAAACCAGAAAAGGAGTTGTTAACGCGAAAGTTCCTTTCCCGTTAATGCCTCCGGCGGATTTGATTGCCCGTGCGAGTTTTTCTTCGCGTTTGCGAAGAAACGCACATGGGCGCAAAAATCTCTTATCATTCCTTGCCATACGGATAAGAGAAATTTAATTACTTTTTGTGCCGACGTATGGCGGCGGAATGGAGATTTTTATGAAAGTTTCAATCACGGACATCCGCAGCCGCTGTGCAGCCATTTTCCGGGCTGCCGGTGTATCTGCCCCGGATGCGGAAATCATCACCGAAGTGCTTCTGGAAACGGAAATGCGCGGGGTCTTTACCCACGGGTTCCATCGGGTACCCTATTACATAAACTGTCTGCAAAAAGGCGGTATTCAGCCAAGAAGCGAGCTGACAATTGTTCAGGATACGCCCTCACGTGCGCTGGCTGACGGCGAGGGAGGCCTGGGTATTATTCTTTCCTACAAGGCCATGCAGCTTGCGATAGAAAAAGCAAAAAAGACGGGCGTAGGTATTGTTCAGCTCCGTGGCAGCCACCACTTCGGTGCGGCGGGCTATTATACCGGCATGTGTGCTGACGAAGGACTTTGCGGTATGGCCATGAGTAACGGAGATGTGCTTGTTGCCGCCACCGGCAGCCGGGAGCGCACCATCGGTAATAACCCCTTCTCCTTTGCCGCACCGGCAGGTAAATACGGCAAGATGGTCTACGACATTGCCATGAGCTATTCCTCTGACAAGAAAATCATTCAGATGGCCAAGGAGGGCAAGCCTTGCCCCGCCGGCTGGATTATTGACAAGGACGGGAACGACACGACGGACCCGGCCGAATACGAAAAGGGCGGTGTTCTGCTCCCCTTCGGCGGCTACAAAGGTTACGGCATGGCCATGATGGTGGAAACCCTGGCGGCCGCTCTCTCCGGTGCCGCTATGACACGGGACGTACATGCATGGAATGTAAATCCGGACCAGAACGGAAACGTGGGCCATTTCTTTATGGCTATGGACGTTACTGTGCCGGACTTCGCAGCGCGAATGGAAGCCATGATTACGGAAATCAAGGCCTCCGAAAAGGCGGCCGGTGCCACAGAAATTTTCTATCCCGGCGAAATCGAAGCCCGGAAACAGGCCGCATGTCTGAAAGACGGTATGGTGGACGTGGCAGACGAAACCCTGGAAGCTATGGCTGAAACCGAAAAATCTTTACATATTAAATAAAGGAGAAAAAACATGAACAAGTATGAAAAACTGGCAGAAAAGTTTGCCGGACGCGAGAAAATCATCGGCACGATGATGAGCTCGGACAGCACCCTGATGCTGGAAGCTTTAAACCGGGAAGAGCTGGATTTTATTCTCTTTGATGCCGAGCACGGTATTTTTGACACGCAGAACGTAGTGCCCATGCTGCAGATTACACGTCTGATGGGTCTTCCGGCTTTTGTCCGTGCCCAGGACAGTGCCTACCACCTGATTGCCAAGGCAATTGACATGGGTGCCGACGGTGTGATGATTCCCCGCGTAGAAAGCTGCGAACAGCTGCGAACTGCTGTGGACGGGATGCTGTTTGCCCCCGCCGGCCGAAAGGGCTGCGGCGGCCACGGCCAGATGCGAAAGGGCGAAAAGTATTCCGACTTTGCTAAAACCCGTTTCCTTCTGCCCCAGATTGAATCCCCAAAGGGTATCGCGGCTCTCCCCGAAATGCTGGATAGTTACGGCGAATACATCAGTGCTGTCATTATCGGCCCCTATGATTTGTCCATCATGGTGGGTACGCCTCTGGACATCACTTCTCCCAAGATGATGGAGGCGATCCAGTCTGTATTTGATATTTGTAACGCCCACGGCAAGTCCTGCGGTATTTTCTGTGATGACGCGGAATTTGCGGCGAAATACCGTAAGATGGGCTGTAATGTTCTCTGGAGCGGATGCGAAAAGAGCTTTCTGATGCGCGGCTATGCCGAGGAAATGGATGCCCTTTTGGCAATTGAATAGATTCGGAAAAACCCATCGATACGTAGCGGCTCTTTACGGGGCCGCTTTTTTGCGCAGATAAGAAAAACACGGAAATATTTACAATTTGTTGCAAAGAGATACGGCAAAGTGGTATAATAGTACTATCTCATAAAAAGGAAATGATGGCAATGCTTCATAAACTCTTTTTGCTGCTAAAACGAAATTTATTTTTATTTTCCATGCTTTTGTCCCTTCTTCTGCCGGATGCACTTCTCCGTATGCAAAGCTATGGCTCCCACATTCAGGAGCTGGGGGCTGTGGGAAGCCTGTTTACCTTGTTCTGGATATCTTTTTTCGTGGTAGTCTGCACAGGCTTTCTGAATAAAAAATGGGGCCGCAGTATTTATATAGCTTTGATTTCCGTTTTCTCCGTTTTTTCGGTTGCCTCCTATATTTACTATCGGATTTTTAACCAGTATTTCTGGCTGGATGCCCTAAGCATGACGGGGCAGGCGGCCACATACACCGGTGCTATCTTCGGCTACCTGGACTGGCAGATGATTCTGGCTTTTTTTCTCCAGCTGTTTCTTATTTTTCTGACCTGCCGTTTCTGGCGGGCAGAACGTTATAAAATCCCGGGGCTTTTACTTCTTGTGCCCGTCCTGCTTCTCGTGACACTGCACACCTATATGATGACGGAAACCGCAGCACAGAACCAGGAGGATTTTGAGCGTGACCACGCAAAAGAAATATACCGGACCTTTACGGATCCCAACCGTTCCATGCAGGCGGCCGGCCCCTACCAGTATGTATTCCGGAATCTGGTGCGAATGGTCTTTCCGGAAGTAAACTATGATGATACCACCGTAAAAGAAGTAGACAAATATTTTGCGGAAAAGCCGGTCAGCGGCAACAATGCGATGACCGGGCTTTTCGAGGGCAAAAACGTAATTATGGTGATGATGGAAAGCATGGACGACTGGATGATTGACGAGGACTACACGCCCACCATCTGCGCCATGATGGAAAATGGCTTTACTTTTTCCAATCATTATGCCTGCACCTTCGGCACGGGGTACACTTTTAACACAGAATTTGCTGCCAACACGGGCTACCATGCCACGCTTGTGGGTCCCTCCGTCAGTGAACTGTACGACAGTGCGTTCCCTTATTCCCTGGCGAACGCCTTCAGGGAAAAAGGGTATACTGCAAAGGAAATTCACTACAACACCCCCGATTTTTATAACCGGGGCAAAATGTCTGCAGCCTTTGGCTATGACGAATATGTTTCCTACCAGAAATACATGCCGATGGAGGATGCGGAGTGTGATTCCCTTGCCATACAGAACAAAAATGTATACCGGGAAATTGCGCCGCTGCAGGACGCGCCCTTCTTCAGCTACGTTGTCACGTACTCCGCGCACCTGCCTTACACAGATGACCACTCCAAAATGAAAAAAATCAAGGCCCTGTATCCGGAGCTTATAGACAGAACAGAGGACCGGGAAATCAATAATGCCAAAATTCTGGCGCACGACACTGACGAATTTTTCCGCATCCTTCTGCAAAATCTGAAACAGGACGGTTTACTTGAGAACACAGTCATTGTGGCCTTTTCCGACCATTTTGCCTACGGGATTTCCAGTTGGGAAAAACTGTACGCCATGGATGATGCGCAAACCTCGGATATGCTGGAAAGAACACCGTTTTTCATTTACTGTGCCGCCGCGGAGGGACAGCAGATTGACAAGGTAACAAATACGCTGGACATTCTGCCCACAGTGGTGAACCTCATGGGCTTTACCAAAACCCCTTACTGGATGGGTGAGGATGCCCTGAGTCCGGATTACGGCGGTCATGCCTATTTCAGCAGCGGCTCCTGGTATGACGGCACACTGTACTTCATTACAGACGAACAGACGGAAGAATATCCGGAAGAACAGCTGGAATACATTGATAGAATGAACGAAAAATTCAGCCTGCGGGAGAAAATCAACGAAGTCGTTATCCGCACGGATTATTTTAATCCGGAAAAAACGCCGGTTGAAAAATCTTTACCGTAAAAAGGAGGTCCGGTCATGCCGGAATTTGAAATTCATGCCCCATACCAGCCGACCGGAGACCAGCCGGCGGCAATTGATGCTTTATCGCACGGCATCATACGGGGGGACAAGGAACAGACGCTCCTGGGCGTTACCGGCTCGGGGAAAACCTTTACGATCGCCAACACGATTGCCCGGGTGCAGAAACCCACGCTTGTTTTGGCGCACAACAAAACGCTGGCGGCACAGCTTTGTAATGAGTTTAAAGAGTTTTTTCCGAACAACGCCGTGGAATATTTTGTCTCCTATTACGATTACTACCAGCCGGAAGCCTATATTCCACAGACAGATACCTATATTGAAAAGGACGCCCAGATAAACGACGAAATCGACAAACTGCGCCATAGTGCTACCGCCGCTCTCTTTGAACGGCGGGACGTGATTGTGGTGTCCAGTGTTTCCTGTATCTACAGTCTGGGAGACCCGGTGGACTATGCGCGGATGATTCTTTCTCTCCGTCCCGGGATGCAGCGGGATCGGGATGATGTTATCCGTCGGCTGGTGGACATCCAGTATACAAGAAACGATATTAACTTTACCCGCGGCAAGTTCCGTGTCCGCGGAGATGTTCTGGAAATTTTCCCGGCCGGCTCCGGTGACCGGGCTGTTCGGGTGGAGTTTTTCGGTGACGAAATCGACCGTATTACCGAAATTGACGTGCTGACCGGGGAGGTGTTGGGCCGCCGCAACCACGTGGCCGTATACCCCGCCTCCCACTATGTGACCACAGCGGAACGCCTGCAGGAGGCAATACGGCAGATACGGCTGGAAGCAGACGAGCGGGTGGAGTTTTTCCGCCGGGAAGGCAAGCTTCTGGAAGCCCAGCGGATTGCCCAGCGCGTAAATTATGATATTGAAATGATGCAGGAAATCGGTTTCTGCCAGGGCATTGAAAACTATTCTCGCTACATCAGCGGCCGGGAGCCGGGCAGTGCCCCCTATACGCTGATGGACTACTTTCCGGAGGATTACCTCCTGGTGGTGGATGAAAGTCATGTGACAATTCCGCAGGTACGGGCCATGTATGCCGGTGACCGTGCCCGAAAGGAAACGCTGGTAGAATACGGCTTCCGTCTCCCCTCTGCCTTTGATAACCGCCCCTTAAACTTCGGTGAATTTCAGGACAGAGTCAATCAGGCCGTCTATGTCAGTGCCACCCCTGCCGACTACGAGCGGCAGCGGTCGGTACAGATTGCGGAACAGGTTATCCGCCCCACCGGCCTTCTTGATCCTCATGTGGAGGTGCGCCCCGTGGCGGGCCAGGTTGACGACCTTCTCGGTGAAATTTTTAAGCGGACAGAGAAAAAGGAACGGGTGCTCGTTACAACACTGACGAAAAAAATGGCCGAGGACCTTACAGATTACCTCCGTGAAATGGGCGTAGCCGTAAAATATATGCACCACGGCGTGGAAACCATAGAGCGGATGGAGATTATCCGTGATTTACGTATGGGCGTTTTTGACGTTCTGGTTGGCATTAACCTGCTGCGCGAAGGGCTTGACTTGCCCGAGGTGTCGCTGGTAGCCATTCTGGATGCCGACAAGGAGGGATTCCTCCGGAGCGAAACCTCTCTTATCCAGACCATAGGCCGGGCCGCCCGGAACGCGGAAGGTACTGTTATTATGTATGCCGACACCATGACCGGTTCTATGAAACGGGCAATCGCGGAAACAGAACGACGCCGCAAAAAACAAAGCGACTATAACGCGGCACACGGCATCATACCCAAAACCATCAAAAAAGCCGTGCATGAAGTTATTGAAGCTACAGTGTATGAACCCCAGACCCAAGATAAAGAACCTGAAAACCGGGAAATCGTCCTCGCCCGCCTTAAAGAAGAAATGCAGAGGGCGGCAAAGGAGCTGCGGTTTGAGGATGCGGCAAAGCTTCGGGATAAAATCAAGCGCATGGAAGCAGATGAATAAATATTATATCTCAATGTAACAAGCGGGGCCAAGGCAATCCGATTTTCAAAGCCGGATTGCCTTGGCCCCGCTCATTTTTCCATTTTTTACATAACCTTCTGCATCAGCATAAACACCAGTGGAATCGTTCCGCAGGCGCAAAGGTGGGACACAATGGTCATCCCTGCCGCCGCGGAGGTATCCCGGCCATAGGCACTGGGAATTACAATCGTATTCAATCCCAGCGGCATTGCCAGGGCACTGGTAGCACAAACGATAAACGTATCCGAAAACTCCACAAAACAGCACAGTGCCAGAAACAGAAGCGGCATACTCAGAAGGCGAATTGCCGTTACCACATACACACTGCCCACGGAAAGCATTTTTTTCATTGGGGTTGCCGCCACGGTAATGCCTGTCAGAAGCATTGCCACGGGAGACATGCAGTCTGCCGCCGAGGAGACGGCACCGCTGACAAATCCCGGCAGTTTTATGCCGGAAAGACCAATCAGCATCCCCAGTATCATAGCAATAAACATAGGATTTACGAAGGCCTTCAGCCGTCGTGCCAGCGTCTGCTGTACGCCCTCATCCCGCAAAAGCAATGCGGGTACTCCCCAAAGGTAAATCATCGTCCAAAGCGGGAGCGTGAAAATCAGATATTCAAAAAAGATATCGGGGAACAGTGCACTGACCACCGCGTTTCCCATAAAACCGAAGTTGGAAAAGGTCAGACCGTATGTATAAATCCGCCGGAGATATCCGTCTTTTGTGCAAAGGCGGGACAATCCGATTGCCAGTGCCATGGAAATGAAGCAGAGTACAAAAGCGGATAGAAACAGCGTCCACGAATTCCCCAGCCGCTCCACCGTGAAATTTTCCACAAAGGTACGCAGAACCAGTGCCGGAATCAGCACCGTATTTTCCAGCTTCGCCAGTACCGCGGCTGCACCCTCGCCCATCACCCGGGTTTTCACTAAAAGGAAGCCCACGGCAATCAGCAAAAATAAAAACGCCATCTGGCTGAGTGTCGGTATAAAAATCCCCATTTTCTTTCCTCCTAATTTTGCTTCTGTACCATTTTATATTCATCGTAAAACCGATAGTAGGGGCAGGTCGTTTTCCCCCCATAAAGCGAAAAAAGCTCATCCATGTCAAAATCCACTGTGCAAAACGGATCGCCGCTGTCATCCTCCGAAAAATAGGCACAGCTTTCGCACTGGGCATATTCTGTCATTTTCTTCCTCCCTTTTACAAAATGCAAAGCATACTATATCATATTAACAGAAAAAAGTCAAGGCCGGCAAGGACTTTTTTGAAAATATAGCGTGTAGGTTTGTCAATGATGTGTTACAAAATTCCTCAAAAAATTTCTCCTGTTTCAAGAAAGGCGTGAATACATTCGTCAGGAGATTTCCAATTTAATGGACGGATAGGAAACTTGTTGTATATATAGTTACGTACCTTTAA
>JAFSAU010000040.1 GCA_017442155.1 Clostridia bacterium
ACCCGCGGACCCATTTATGGGTAACAAGTAACAGATGCGTGGCTGGCAGGCCAATAAAAAGCGCACTTGTGCGCAGCCAGTAAAGTGTAGGGCTTTGCCCGAAAATGAAATACCCCCCGTTTCACGGGGGGATATTTATTATTGGAGAAAAGAAATTCAAGGAAAGTTAACAGATTATTCATTGACGCATCATGGAAAAGAGATATAATGGATAAAAAGAAATCCGGAGGAAATAAGGATGAACGAAGTAAAAACACCAAAGAAGCCGCTATTGTTTTACTATGCGATTGTCATCGGCGTGCTGCTTCTTTTTAATATTCTGGTTACACCTCGTATGTTTTCGCCGCATATACAGGAGGTGGACTATGGCACCTTTGTGCGCATGACAGAGGAAAAGGATATTGGCATGGTACAGATTGAATCGAATCAGATTGTCTTTACTGACAAATCGGGAGAAGAATTTTACAAAACGGGTGTTTTAGAGGATGGCGAACTGGTGAACCGTCTGCAGGAGGCAGGGGCGCAATATGGCAGTGAAATCGTGGAGGAAGCATCCCCTATTATCAGCTTTCTTATTTCCTGGCTCGTGCCGATTCTGCTGTTTGTAGGCGTGGGGCAGCTTTTGTCCAAAAAAATGATGAAAAAAATGGGCGGCCCGGATTCCATGATGTTCGGCATGGGAAAAAGCAATGCTAAAATTTACGTCAAATCCTCTTCCGGCATTAAGTTCTCTGATGTAGCAGGGGAGGATGAGGCAAAGGAAAATCTTGCTGAAGTAGTGGAATATCTGCACAACCCGAAAAAATATACGGAAATCGGGGCATCCATGCCAAAAGGTATTTTGTTGGTCGGTCCGCCGGGGACGGGTAAAACCATGCTTGCCAAGGCGGTAGCCGGTGAGGCAAGTGTACCCTTTTTCTCCATTTCCGGGTCAGAATTTGTGGAAATGTTTGTAGGTATGGGGGCCTCCAAGGTGCGGGACCTTTTCAAGCAGGCGAAGGAAAAGGCTCCCTGTATTGTATTTATTGATGAGATTGATGCCATCGGTAAAAAACGGGACGGCCATTTCGGCGGCAACGACGAACGGGAGCAGACCTTAAATCAGCTGCTTACCGAAATGGATGGATTTGAGGGGAATACCGGTGTGATGATTCTGGCGGCCACGAATCGCCCCGAATCTCTCGACCCGGCACTGCTCCGTCCCGGTCGTTTTGACCGCAGGGTCCCCGTGGAATTGCCGGATTTGAAAGGCAGAGAAGAAATTCTGAAGGTTCATGCCCGCCGCGTGAGGGTCAGCCCGGAAATTGATTACAGTGCTGTGGCAAGAATGGCCTCCGGTGCCAGCGGTGCAGAGCTTGCCAATGTGGTGAACGAAGCGGCCCTCCGGGCAGTGCGGGAAAATCGGCGCATGGTGACCCAGGCCGACATGGAAGAAAGCATAGAGGTTGTTATCGCCGGTTACCAGAAGAAAAACGCCATTTTATCCAATAAAGAAAAACTGATTGTTTCATACCATGAGGTGGGCCATGCATTGGCTGCGGCACTGCAGAAAAATACGGCACCGGTGCAGAAAATAACGATTATTCCCCGTACCAGCGGCGCACTGGGTTACACCATGCAGGTGGATGAGGGGGACCAGCATCTTCTTTCAAAAGAAGAACTGACCGCCAAAATCCTGACTTTTGTGGCCGGACGGGCGGCAGAGGAAGTGGTTTTTGGGTCGGTGACGACCGGGGCCGCAAATGATATCGAACAGGCCACGAAGCTGGCACGGGCTATGATTTGCCGTTATGGTATGAGCGAAGATTTTGGTATGGTGGCCATGGAACAGATGACGAACCAGTATTTAGGAGGGGATGCGAGCCTGACCTGTTCGCCGGAAACCCAGACGAAAATAGACGAGGCCGTATCAAAACTGGTGCAGGAGCAGTATGAAAAGGCTGTTTCCATGCTCCGGGAGAATAAACCGAAGCTGGACGAGCTGGCAAAGCACTTGTACGAGAAAGAAACGATTACCGGGGAGACGTTTATGGATATTCTGTATAAAAGAATGTAATAAGATGAAGGGTTTTTCAAAAAACTGATTTTATGCACAGAAGATATATACAAAAAAAGAATCTCAGGCCGAGATTCTTTTTTTGTATATAGGCTTTTGTACAGAGGCGTTACAGACTGTTTTGTTCAGCATATTTTCCGGGAGGACAGCCGAAGCGGCGGGTGAAAACGCGGGAAAAATATGTGACCGAATTAAAACCTGAGCTATATGCGGCATCGGACACGGTGGTACCTTTGCCAATAAGCAGACGTCGGGCAAAATCGAGACGAAGATTGAGGAGATATTCCTGGAAGGACAGCCCCATATGCTTATGGAAAAGATTACTGAAATAAATAGGAGAAACATGCATGATGGCGGCGGCCTCATCCCGTGAAACCCGCCCGGTAAAATTGTCGTAAATGTAGGCGAGAACGGCAGAAATGTCCTTGGGGAACTGCACATTATCTGAAAGGGCATTTGCTGCATCGGCAAGGAGAAACAAACACCATTCAATGCCGGTTTTCATAAGCAGCTCCGTGGAAGGAGAAGGATTTTTGTAGGCTTGCATCAACCGCTGGCAGACGAGTACTGCAGACTGGAAATTCGCCGGGGAGAGCGTGGCAAAGCGGCAGCTCATGGGAACAAATGTCCATATCTGTTTGTAAATCATATGTGTCGGAAAGGCGATGTTATAGGTCTCCAGAGGCTGTGTACCTATAGGGATGATATCGTGAAAATCCGCCGGGGTGAAAAAGAGAATGCTGCCCTTTTCTATGTTGTATACATGGCCGTTGATATTACTTTTTGCTTTGCCGCTTATCACAATATCAATTTCAAAAAATTCATGCCGGTGCAATGCAAAGGGCACGTCAATTTTATGGTTGCGGATATAAAAAGAGCAATCCTCGCGTGAGATATTTTGATTAAGTAGTACACGAATTCGATTCGAACGTTTCATTTTTTGGTTCACCTTTCCTTTTTGACAAACCTTGACGGCGGTTTGCCGGTTTCCTTTTTAAAAAACAAGCTGAAATAGTTTATATTTAAAAAACCGCATTTTTCACTGACTTCTTCAACGGTATAATAGCCAGACCGCAAAAGCTCTTTTGAATAACTGAGCTTCAATCGGTTTATATATTTTAGCGGTGTCATAGAAAACCGCTTTACAAACAGACGGCGGAAATAGGTATCGCTCATTGCGCACATCTTTGCAAGGGCGTCAACAGAAAGAGAACCTTCTGTAAAATGATTATGGATATAGTCAACTGCATCTGAAATTTTGTCGTCCGGAAAATGGGAACTTTGCGCGTATTCGCTTTCAATGGCACCTATAATTTTGTAGAGAAGGGATTTGCATCGATAAAGATAACCGGGTTTTTTGGCAGTCCAAACGGAATACAGCTCAGAGAATTGAAGATTAAAATATTCCGGATTGCGTGGTGAAAACTTTTTGATTACATCGGGAAGGGGGCTTTCGGACACAAAGTGTACCGCGTAAATTTCCTCACCCTTCGTTTTTTGTGAATACTCTGGTAAAGACGGCGCAAAAAGAATGTCATTTTCGAGTATATCCAGTTTTTCATTTTTGGAATAAAACTCGGCACCGCCCTTTATGCGGAAGGCAAGGACATTATATGTTCTGGGATAAGACGAACAATCTACATTTTTACGGTTTATTTTTTGTACGGTAAGAATCTCGAAGGATATGTTGTCGGATTTAAAAAACATACTGTCACCACCTTGCTTTAAGCATAGCATATCCCGAAGAAAAAGTCAATAAAATTGTTCGGAAATTTATAAGTTTTATTCTAAAATGTGGATTCAAAGAAATGAGTATGTATGGTATAATTTAAAAAGATGCAATATGTAAGTCAAGTATAAAATGAGAAAGGAACAAATTACAATGCATAAAAAAGAAGTACTTTCAAAAATGATTATCAAGCCGAAAACACTCACCGTGCAGGGAGGTACATACGCGTTTGATGCAAATGCAGAGATTTTGACAAATTCCGACATGGATATGTCGTATCTTCTTACACTTGCCGGATATAAGAATAACGCAAAGATGCAAGATGCAGATGTTAAAAATTATATCCTTGCAATCGGCTGTGCAATGAAAGACACCGGCCATACTTTTGTAAATGATGAAGAATTTTTTATGGAGATAGGGGAAAGCACTGTCCTGATAGTGGGTAAAACCGTTTCCGGGATGCTTCTCGGACTGAAAGCACTCATACGAATGCAGAACGAGTTTGAAGCGTTGCCGCAAATGACTGTAATGGATTATCCTGACATTCCGTTCCGTTCGGTACATACCTGTATATTCCGCCCGGATGATGGCAGTGACAAAGAAGAAAGTCATCCTGATTATATCAAGAAAATGATGAAAACAGCGGCACTTCTTGGATATAATCATATTTTCATAGAGTTCTGGGGTATGTTCCCGTACAGCTTGGACTATGCACATTGGCCGAATGCCTATACAAAAGAACAGATACAGGATATGGTTGCATATGCCATAGATGATTTGCATATCACACCCCTTCCGGCACAGAATCTGACTTCTCATGCCGGTTGGAGCAGAATCGTCACAAGACAGCATACCGTTTTAGACCAAAGACCGGACCTTTCGGATATGTATATTCCCGGTGGCTGGTGCTTTGCAACGGAAAGCCCCAAAACGCAAGCTTTTCTCAAAACACTTATGGACGAACTTATCGAAATGTTCCGCAATCCGCCATACTTACATTGTTGCTGTGATAAGTGTTTTGGTTTTGGATCAACAGAAGCGGACAGAACTATGAGTGCGGATGTGCTGTTTGCAAAGCATATATCCTTCCTGAATACCTATCTTCGCGAAAAAGATGTGAGAATGGTGATGTGGGGCGACATGCTTTACGCGTCCATGGATGCATTATATTGGAAATGTGACGAGAAAACGGCGGACTTTATTCCGAAAAATATTCTTATCAATATCTGGACACATAATGACCCCGGCAGAAAATGGCAGGATGCCGCCTTCTTTGAGAACAAAGGCTTTGAAACGGTGTATTCGCCGTTCATGAACGAAAAGAGTATTGAAAGCATGATTGCGCTTTGCCACGAAAGAAAAAGCCACGGTATGGTACAGACCACGTGGCACAGACCGCAAAGTGCCGTGCCTTATGTCATTCTTTCGGGAGCACTACAGTGGTGCGGCACAAAGCCGGAAAAAGCCTTGATTGCAGACTATGCCCAAAAGTGGTACAAATAACCCTGTTCATATCTTGACAAAAACCGGAAACCAACAGTTAACAAGGAGAAGAGATATGAAAACAAATTTTATCATTTCTGCCGGACATGACATTCGGCTTCTGCCGTTTAGCCCTGTTTGTGAGTGCGACACGCTCGAAATTCGCGTGCAGGGCTATAATAACGGCGAAGAGGGCGAAGTGCCCGTATGCATAAAGATAGATGATGAAATCATTTTTTCTGAAAGTATACATGTAAAAGGGAGTTCGTATGGCTTTTGCCGCTGTCACGTTCCCATGCAGGGCAGATGCGGCACGCATACCGTATCGGTAAACGGCGAAACGGTGTCTTTGAAGGTGTATAAAGAGCCTTTAGCAAAACTGGACGGAGGTTTTGTCATAATCGGGCCGCCCAATGACAGAATACAGGTGAGTCCCTTCCGGGAGGATTTAAAGGCGTTTACAGATGCGAATTGGAGAGAATATATTGAAAAACTTGCAGAAATAGGCTGTCAGTGTATTGTATTCCATAACTGTCAGGAATATCTTCGCCTTTATGATACGGAAAAACCAAATCCTGAAACTATCGCGGCACATTATCCGTCCGGGCTCCATCCGAAGTCTGATATCCGGTCAGAGGACCCGATAGGGGTGATTCTCGAAACGGCACAAAATCATAACATGCATGTGTTTTTAAGTGTGGGAAATTGCTACGGACACACTAATTTTGACGATGATTTCTATGAAATGCATGCCTTATACGGAAAATATACATCTTTTTACGGCTGGTATCTGACAAACGAAGTAAATATGAGCAGAACGGGATTGGAAGGCTGGGAAATTCTACGGCACCAGTGTGAGGTTATCCGGGAAATTTCGCCAGTAAAACCCATATTGATTTCACCGTTTGATTATCCGTGTGCCCTTGTTTTGGAATACCTTAAAACCCATGATGTATTTGATATTATGATGCCACAGGACTGCGTCGGTTCAGGTCGATTCGACCTTAAAAGGAGCGCCGATATGCATAAAATTCTCAGCGAAATCTGCACGTCTCTCCAAAAACATTTCTGGGCAAATTGTGAGGCGTTTAATTTTAAAGAAAAGCTCTTAGTGCCAAGATTTAAAGATGGCGGCATGGATGGTGAAAGCGGATTCGTGCAGCAAATCGAGACAGTACGCCCCTTTGTTGAAAAGATAATGAATTTTGCATATACAGGTTTTTTCACACCGCCCGGTTTTTTTCCCAAGCTTGGCGGCGAAGCGGCAGTGAAGCAATACGAAGAGTATCGAAAGTATTATCAAAAGATTGGTGAAAGAATCTAATATATACAGCATACGATTTCTGCAGTTTGTTTTTGGCAAAACAAACAAAAAGTCAAATTCTAATTTTTGCATAAAAAACAAAAAAATAAAGCGTTTTCAATATTTTACAACAATAAATAAAAAAAATGTTACAATAGTGTATTTACTTTGCATATGAGGAATGGTATACTGGCTTTATAGGGGTGATAGTATGAAAAAAATGAAGGTTGCCGTAATTGGATGCGGCACAATTGCAAACAGTGCACACATTCCGTCTTATCTGGAATGTGAAAAAACAGAAATCAAATACTTTTGCGACATTATTCCTGAACGCGCCGAAGCGGCCGTTAAGAAATACGGCTGCGGCACGGCAGTGACAGACTACCGTGATGTACTTGCAGATCCGGAGGTGGAGGCTATTTCCGTCTGTACACCTAACAATGTACATGCCCGCATTGCCATAGATGCTATGGAAGCAGGAAAACATGTGCTTTGCGAAAAGCCGGCCGCCCGTACATATCCGGAAGCACTGGAAATGCAGAAAGCACAGGCACGCACAGGAAAAATTCTGAATATCGGCGTTGTAAACCGTTTCAATACCGGCGTCAATAAGCTGAAGTCGCTGATCGATGACGGAAAGTTAGGCGAAATCTATCAGGTATACGTTTCCTTCCGCAGTCACCGCGCCATTCCCGGCCTCGGCGGCGCATTTACCGACAAGGAGATTGCCGGCGGCGGTGTGCTGATTGACTGGGGCGTACATTTTCTCGATATCGTAATGTACTGCTGTGGTGACCCTGCGGCGAAAACAGTGTCGGCCGAAACCTTCTCCAGTCTCGGCAAGGACATTCCCGGATATACCTTTGTGGATATGTGGGCAGGTCCCCCGAAGATGGACGGCGTGTACACCGTAGAAGAAGGCATCACCGGTATGGTCAGAACAGAAGGTCCGGTCATCACCTTAAACGGTGCATGGGCACAGAATATCGGCGAAAACGAAATGTTCATTGACTTTATCGGTACAAAGGCGGGCGCAAGACTGCAGTATGGCAAGAGCTTTACTGTTTACGGCACAGAAAACGGAAGCCTTACAAAGACAGAATATAATTTCACGGCACCGAATATGTTCCGTCAGGAAATCAATGCCTTTGCAGACTGCATCGAAAGCGGCGAAAAACTGCCTTCCAATATTGATACGGTTATCCGCACGGCGGCACTGATGGATGCCCTTTACCGCAGTGCAGATACACATACGGAGATTGAATTATAAGATGAAACCTTCCGATAAACCGACGCTGTTTCGTTTTTATACAGCAGAAGATATACGGCTTGCAGAAAGCCTGAAATCCTATTCTTTTTTGCGAAATTGCAGAGAAATTACCAACTCGGAAGCCGTAGAAAAATATATGATTCATGAGCCGGACGAAGAATACGGTTTTCTGCATGAAACGGCGGTCATAGCGTATCACGGCGTACTGTTTGCTTCCTGGTATAACTGCCGCAGAGACGAACTGCACGGCAGAACCCCTGTGCGAGGGAAACGCTCTTCAGATGGCGGAAAAACCTGGAGCGCGGTGGAAGTGATAGACGATGATGAAAGCGGAAACATCATGTTTTGTCCGCCTGTTTATGGCATTGACGATGATAAACTATATATGCTTGTAAACGAAATGGTAGCGGCAGACCATATGCATGCATTGAATTTGTATGTATTTTGCGAAGAAACAAATTGTTTTGAAAAGCTTTGGTCAAGACCGATTCCGTTTAAACTCAATACCAATGTGATGACATTGCCAAATGGTAAAAAGATGATTTCGGGACGGGTTGCAGAGCTTGACGGCTTTCCGAACACACCGGCAGTACTGCTTTCCGACAGCGGAAAAATTGACGCGGAATGGAGACTCGTAAAGCTTGCCGAAAATGGCGATCTTCCCGATGGGGAAAAATTCGTACATCCTGAAATCTGTCCGATTATCCGGGAAGACGGTATATATATGTTTTGCCGGAATGATAAAAGACGGGTTCCGTTCCTTTATGTTTCAAAGGATAACGGCGAAAGTTGGGACGGACCGTTTACCCACGATATTCCCCTTGTCAGCACAAAAGTATATGCCGGACAGCTTCAGGACGGAAGATATTATATTGTCGGTAACATCGAAAAGGCAGCGCGAACAAAGCTGGTGATATATTTTTCGGAAAAGGACACAATGGAGTTTACAAAATGTTTGGTTTTGTGTGATTCGGATAAAGGGCTGGAGGGGTGTATGCATTATCCTGTGGCCTGTGAAAATGAGGGCAAGCTTTATATATCGTACACACGAAATTATACGTGGGAACGAAGAGGTGCTGCACTTGCGGTGATTGATTTGAAAAGAGTCTGAGGTCCGGACTCGGAAAGGAAGAAAAAATGAAGAAAATCGGATTTATTGACTATTATCTGGATGAATGGCATGCTAACAATTATCCGCAGATGATAAAGGATGCCTGTGGGGATGAGATGGCGGTTTGCTACGCCTGGGGGAAAATTGACGCACCGAACGGCAGAACGAATAAACAATGGGCGGAAGACTATGGCATAGAGCTTCTAAAATCCATAGAAGACGTAATTGAAAAAAGTGATTATCTGGTTCTCCTTTCGCCGGATAATCCCGAAATGCATGAGGAATTGGCACTTCTGCCAACAGCCAGCGGCAAACGGCTGTATATTGATAAGACCTTTGCACCGGATGCAGGAGCGGCAAAACGCATTTTTGAACGAGCCGACAGATTCGGTACACCTTGTTATTCCAGCTCGGCTTTGAATTTCGCTGAAGAGCTGAAGAATGCAAAGAAGGAAGACGTGGAATATATTGCAAGCTTCGGTTCCGGTGATTACGAAATTCATTCTATCCATCAGATTGAGCAGGTGGCCGTGCTGATGGGCGGCGGTGCAAAAAGCGTAATGTACACAGGTTCGCCAAAGTTTCCTGCCTTTAAAGTTCAGTTTGAAGGGGAACGGTACGCAGATATGGTGCTGATGCCGGGCCGATTCAGAATGCACATTGGCTATCGGGACGGCAAGGCTGCAGATTATTCGGTAGAATCTCCGTTTTTTGCACATTTTATCGAAAATATGCTTGAATTTTTCCGCACCGGAGAGATTCCCGTACCCCACGCCCAGACGGTGGAGGTTATCGCCATTCGTGAAGCAAGCATCCGGGCAAAAAAGACACCGTTTGTGTGGGTGGACATAGAAAAATAAATAATGCCCTTAAAAAGGGAGGTGAAAGGAATTTGACAAAACCTTTCAGAATATTGGCACTTTTGTGCGTCCTGTTTTTACTGCCCGTGTGGGCGGCGGAGGCAGCAGAGTCGGTTTATGTAACAAGTGAGCATATCGCCTGTGGCAGCTTTGAAGATGGCATGACCGGCTGGGCGGGGGACTCGTCTGTTGCCGCTGTTACCGATAGCCGGGCAAAGGACGGAAGCTATTCGCTGCGTCTTTCCGGGCAGGCCTTTGATAAAATCGGTCAGCGGATTTATAATCTGGTCGGCGGACAGGAATATACTTTTACTACTTGGGTATGGGTAGAATCCGGTGCAAAATCGCTGTATACTAAGTTTGAAATCGTAGACCACACCGGAGAATATATTTCGGATCCGGTCACAACGTACCAGACCCATTCTGTTTCTTCCCATATGTTATGGAGGAAAATCAAGTGGGAGTTTATGGCACCGGAAAATGCAGACCAGGGATATTTCTACATTATGCTGACGGATAAAAGCACCGTTTACCTGGACGGGGTCAGCATGGTGGGGCCGGCGGACGCTTCACAGGACTGCGTTATAGAAGAAGTGCCAGCCGGTGCTGAAAACTTAATAAACAGCGACTTTGAAGCGGTGGACGGCAGCGGAAACAAGCTTTGGCTGGCTTCCGGGGGCTGGGGCGGACCGTACGTTTCCCTGACGGAGGATGTCGAAAAGGGGAAGGTTGCCCGGATTGCATCCTCGGTGGCAAATGCAAACCCATGTGTCCGGTACACGTTGTCGGTTGAGGCGGGCTGTACTTACCAGGTGCAGTGTGAGATTAAAACGAACGGAATAGTCGGCGTGGGTCCGCGGTTTAAGGCGGAATACCGGGGCGGCGGAAGCGGTAAAGGAGAAGGACAGTCGCCTGTATTTAATGAAACATTCGGCTCCTGGCAGACGGTGGGTGCAAAATTTTGCGTGCCGGAGGGTGCGACGACCATGTCTATACTGATTCGGCTTTACGGAACGGGTGAAATGTTGGTTACAAATGCCCGGGCACATAAGCTTCATGAACCGGCCCGGATGTATTACGGAAGCAGTGCTTTTAATTACACCGATGTGGGCTACGGCCTTTGCTATGCCAGAGCCAACACAGATGCATATGAAATAGAGCCCGGTGCCCGTATCCGTTTTGAAATTCTGAACGGCGGGACAGTGCTGTATACCCATGAGGAAGCGGTAAAAGAAGAAATTGTCCATAAATTCCCCATAACGGACTTTTTAGAAGATACGTATTATACGCTTCGAACTTCTTATATCAATGCCGAAGGGAAAATCACGGAGACGGACGACCGGACTGTTTGCCGGACACAGCGTCCTTCGCGCATAACGAAAGAAGGCTACTTCATCGGTTATGACGGCGAAAAAGTACTGCCGGTGATGGGGTATCACGTGACCGGACCGGGAGATTACGAAAATTGCGCCTCGGCCGGGATAAACGTTGTGCAGTGTAATCCGGGCGGTAATGCGGCGGTTTTGCAGAAGAATCTGGATGCGGCAAAAGAAGCCGGGGTGTATCTGGCAGTGGTACTCTATGATAACGGAAAAGCCGCAGGCAGTGCGAAAAATGCAGAAAAAACAAGGAATTTAGTAACAAAATTCAAAGACCATCCGGCACTGTTTGCCTGGATGGTGCAGGATGAACCCCTTTGGAATGACCCGTATTGCTATCCGATTCTCTTTGATTCCTACGAGCTGATTCACAGTATAGATAAAAAGAATCCTGTTTATATGTGTGAAGCTTCGGAGGAAATGTGCATAGATATGGCAGGCGTATGCGACGTACTCGGCATTGACCCGTATCCTTCCTCCCTCGGCATTAAACGGGTGGGGGACATTACCGGAAACGTGGCAAGGGCCACGAAGGGTATACAGCCTCTTATCAACATTATGCAGTGCTACGGTCAGACGGAATTTACCCCCACGGCAGATAATATCCGTCAGATGGCATATCAGGGCTACTTTATGGGAGCTACGGGCGTTGGGTATTATCCGGTCAATGAGCCGGGAACGGCGGTGTTATGGAATGCGGACTATCTGGAAGAAGTGACGGATTTCAATAAAAACGAAGCCGAAGAAGCCTATAAAGTGTTCTGCAGCGGGGAATATGAAACCCTTGCCGAAGCATACGGCGAAGATGTGCCGGTGTGGTACAAGTTGTATAAAAAGGGAAATGAAATGTATCTCCTTGCTATAAACCGGGAGGATGATGCCCGGACGGCTATGGTACCCTTTGCATCGGCCGGATTTCTCCGTGCCGAAGGGCAGTGGGGTGAACCGGTGCTTTGGGGAAACAGTAAGCTTTCGGTGACCTTGCCGGGGCAAGGAGCGGCGAAATACAAGATTTTTTCGGGCGTGACGGCGTTTGGAGCTGCAGTCTTCCGAACAAAGGACGGTAAGGAGCATACCGGTGCGGCCGGTGCTTTATCGGAGGCGGTACAGCCCGCCGTGCATCTTCTTGCGAAAGAAGCCCGCACTGTGCAGGCTATTGTGGTAGAATATGCCCTCTATCCGGAAGGAAAAGAACTTGTTTCTATGGCGGTATATCCGCTTTGTATAGAAAACGGCAGCCTGTCAGCCAATGTGGGCGGACAGATTGAACAGGCAAATTGGGAAAAGGAAGTAAAAATTATGGTGTTTGAAGAAGCGGGGGATATGCGGCCGTATATTTCGCAGACGGCGGTACGGCTTCTTCGGACGGAAGGGAGTGATGCGTAGGCAAGATATAGAAACGGACGGGAAAATGAATTTTGGTGAATAAAAATTTTGAGGAGGAATTTTTTATGAAAACGGCAAAGAAAATTTTAAGTACGATTTTGGCAGGCGCACTCATGGCCGGTATGGCAATGATGCCGGCATCGGCGGATGTAATCTACGCACAGCCTGCAGACCTTTTTGCAGAAGGCTTTGAGAGCAAAGAAATTTCAACAACCGGTGATGGTGTTGTCAATACGATGGCCAGAAACGGTGAAAAATCCTATGTCATCACGGAAGACGGCACAGAACCGAAGCTGGAAATTCCTATCGGAAATGCGGCAGAAGCATGGGTAGATAAGATGCTGGTAGCAGAGGCTTGGTATCACATTGAAGGTGAGCTGGCAGGGTATGATGAAAGGGAAGTGCCCGGTGAAACAGAAGGTACAACAACAATGGTGCCTTACGGCGAACAGGTGACAATGGCATTTTATAAAGATGCAGAAACGGTCAGTTCTTTTTTAGGTGTTGTAAAGACAAAATATAGTTTTGAAAATGCTGTTTGGCCAAATAAGAATACCGAAGGATGGTATAGAATTCGCGCAACCGGTATAATTAAAAATGCGGAAGACCTTGATTTGTCGGATAGTAAGATTGTGATTGGGATTACAGGGGCAAAGGATGGCGTAAAACTGTATGTGGACGATGTCCGTGTTTTTGAAACAGACAATATTGTTGAGATGAAAACAAAGGGAAATGCCGATTTTGATACATATGATGCCACCTGCATCAGTGGATGGGAATATTGGAATTGTAATGGTGATGGTAATAATTATGGAAAGGTCGAATATTCCAAAGAACATAAAACAAGCGGTGAATACAGCGTAAAATATACAAAGAACGGAGGAACAACCACTGGTCAACACGGCATCATGGTTAATGATGTTCGGCTTGCTGATTTTGGGGCAACGCCGGGCAGTACGGTTATAATAATGATTAACACTGTAGCTGAACACAACAGTAGTAACTTTGTATCAACGCAATTTAGTGTCACACATGACAGCTTTCCCTCTGTCCCGGCAAGTGCGTATGCAGTGGAAGGTTATAAAACAACGGTTTCACGTGCATCGGTAGTTCCTCAAAACAATGCAAATACTGTTCGTATCCGCCGCAACGATAATTCGACGGCAACAGATAATTATATTTATTTCGATGATATATGTATTAAAGTGATTCCAGAAAAGGGATTTTCCGGATTTAAAGAAAACAAGAATGGAAACGTGAATGGTGAAAGATGCGTATTTGTTGATGTTCTTTCACATGGTAGCACGGTGTATCCCTATTCATATTTTGTTACAGAACAAGAAGAAAAGGTAACGCATATAATAGCCAGATATGTAAATGTTGCTGGAGAGAAACGTTTGGACGATATAAGAATCGAATCTTTTGATTCTTATGGTGCGTGTTCATTTGATAAAAATCAGAGTATACAGACATCAGCAATTACAGTACCTGCAACGGGTGAATACACCTATAAGATTATGACATGGGGAGAAATCGGAGGGCTTACCTCTCTTCTGGATACAACCACGTACGAAGTAAAATAAAGGTTTAGTTTTAAACGAGAATCGGGGATGTAACAGGCCTTACATCCCCGGTTTTGGAAATAAGAAAAGAAAGTTTGATTACAGCAAAAAGAGGTGACAGACATGAAAAAGATACTTGCAGTTTTGCTTTCGGTGCTCCTTCTCGGGATGCCGGCACTTGCCGCTGATTTCACGGACACGGCAGGAGAAAGCTGTGCAGAAGCGGTGGAGGTACTTTCGGCACTCGGCGTACTTACCGGCAAAACGGAAACAGAGTTTGCTCCGGCCGATACGCTGACAAGAGCGGAAATGGTAACCATTATGGTTCGCCTGCAGGGAATTTCCGATATGCCCGGCGGTGTATCGGCGTTTTCGGACGTACCCGGTGACCATTGGGCGGCCGGCAATATTTCTCTTGCATACAGAATGGGCATTGTAAACGGCGTGGGAGAAGGGCTGTTTCAGCCGGAGGCACCCGTAAGCCGCACAGAGGCCGTAAAGATGATGGTGGCAACGCTTGGTTACACGCCCCATGCAGAAGCAGCAGGCGGTTACCCTTCCGGCTATCTGGCAAAAGCGGCACAGCTTGAAATTTTAGACCGGGTTACAACGGCAGATGGTCCGATTTCCAGAGGCGATACGGCAATTTTAGTATACAATGCCCTGGAAGCTGCGCTTGCGGAGAAAGCGGATTACGGTACCGACAGCGGAAAATACACCGTGGGTGCAAGAACACTGCTTGACTACATGGGCATTAAAAGCATGGAGGGGCAGGTAAGAGCGACCTATTTTGCCGAAATGGACCCGGATGCTCCGGCAGTGCATGAAAACGAATTTGCTGTTGGCGATACGGTGTTTACAGATGCGGCAAAGAGCCATGAAGCACTGATTGGCAAAAAGGTGTACCTGTATTATAAGGAAACGGAAAATGAAAATACTGCACTTTGTGTACTGGATAAATCCAAAGAGACACTGACAGTTGAGGCAGAGGATATCCTGGATAAAACCACAGCGTCTGTTTTCTGGTACGAAGAGAATGGAAAGGAAAAATCCGTTTCCATCGATAATGCGGCGGTACTGTATAACGGTGAGGCTTCGCCCCGCACGCCGGATGTGCTTTCACCGGCGATGGGTACGGTCACGCTGATTGCAAATGGTGGACAGGTGGATGTTATCCGGGTGGATGCGTTTGTAAACTGCATTGTCAGCAGCGTAAGCTCAGCCCAGAACAAGGTGTTCTTCATGGGCGGTCAGGCACCGCTGGAGCTGGACCCGCAGAACGCACACATCTTGTTTACCGATAATGATGATAAAAAAGCGGTTACGGTGTATGACCTGATTGAATGGGACGTTGTGTCCGTGGCTAAAAACACAAGCGGGACCAAGGTGCGGGCCATCCGTTCGGTGCAAACCGTGGAGGGAACGGTCAGCGAGTTTTCTGAAAAAGAGGCGGTCATTGACGGCGTGACGTATAAGATAGCACCAAATATACAGAGCCAGGGATTGCATATGCCGGAGCTGGGTATGCGGGCTGTATTTCATCTGGATTTTCTTGGAAACATTGCGGCGGCAGACACCGGCGGTGTTCGCGGATATAAGTATGGCTTTTTAACGGCGGCCGACATGACAAAGGGTTTAAATGGCGCACCCCGGCTGAAAATTTTTACGGAAAGCGGCGAAATGCAGATATTTGAAACCGCCGAAAAGGTAGAAACTATTTCGGGCACTGTACCGGCGGCCTCCCTTCTGTCCGTGGAAAACGGTCTTTGGGAAAGCGACAAGGCAAAACGGCAGCTGGTACGCTTTGAATTGAATGCGGACGGAAAAATCTGCAAGATTGAAACGGCTGTGGATTATATTTACGATTATAACAATCCCCTGCGTCTTGAAAAATTCAGCGCAGACTATTATATCGACGAAGGCCGTGTGGCTCTCGGCGACAGAACATGGCAATCCATGTTTATCGGCGGTGACCACCGCTCCTTCGGCGGCAGATTCCTGATGCGTACGCCCACGAAGGTGTTCGTCATTCCGGGGGCAGATGCAAAGGACGAAGAATACAAAATGCTTGATCCTGCAAAGCTGACCCATGGCAATGACGGTGACAACTACAACCGGCTGACCTTCTATGATGTAGACGAAGATTTTGTAGTCGGCGCAATGGTTTGGGACGTAAGTGCAAGCGGCGTAAGCACATATCCGTCAGATGCAGGGAATACGGCACTGGTAACCGGGTTTTCCACGGGACTTGATGCAGACGGTTTTCCGGAGCAGTATATCAATGTTCTGACGGGCAAGGGGGAGAAAAAACAGCTGACGACAGAGGATGGCTTTATGTGCCTTATGGGCGTTGCCAGCACTACGTCACAAGACCCTTATGCACCAATTATTACGGACGGCAAGCGGGATATGTTAAATTCCAAAATGCCGGTATCAGGGCTAAATCCCGGCGACGTAATCCGCTACGAAACTGCATCGGGAACAAATCGTGTTACTATGATTTGTCTGATTTACCGGGCCAAAACACCGGGCGGCGTAGAATTCTTATCCTACATGGATAATATTTACTCCACATCGACGGAAATCGTATACCGTGGCGGTAACCTTATAGCCGATGCCGAGGTACTCAGAAACGGAAAAGAAGGCCTTGTTGTCCGCGTACAGCTTGCAGACACCAAGGGTGATCCGAAGCCGAATGCATTTGCAACACGTGTATTTCCCTTCAAGGGACAGATACTGGAATTTGATTTGGAAAAAGGAACATACAGACAAATCAGCAGTGCTGATATTGCCAAGGACGAAAAGGTTGTCTCCGTTTGGGGCGGCATTGCCCAATTGTTCCTGATTCGCTATAAAGGAAGATAGGAGGAGACTATGAAGAAAACAGTCAGAGTTTTAGCACTTATTTTTGCCCTCTGTATGACCATGGCTTTTCCGTCTGTTATGGCAGAGGAAAAAGTGGTGACGGAGCTTATCGCAAACACGAGTGTGGAAAGAGTGGGTTCCGACGGTTTTGCCGCAAGCTGGTGGCATACGGGCGATAACATTACTTTATCAACAGAAAGCGCACATGAAGGTACGCGTGCCGTCCATGCGATAGCAAAACAGAATGAATCCATTTGTCAGAAAGTAAACGGTCTTGTGGGCGGCCAGCAGTATACATTTTCTGCATGGGCATATGTTGTAGAGGGAGAACTGTCCTTCTATACAAAATTTGAAATCCGTGATATCGGGAACACGTATCTTACCGGTGTTCCCATTGTAGGCTATGTGACCCATGAAGCGGATGCAACCAGAAGATGGCAGAAAATCACCTATGAATTTACAACACCGGAAAATGCCGATAACGGTTATTTCTACATTAAATTTAAAAATAACACCAATATGTATTTAGACGAAATCAGTATCCAGGGTCCTGCCAATGCGGCGCAGACCTGTGATTTCGTCGAAGTACCCGAAGGCAGTCCCGATCTCGCGGTGAACGGGGACTTAGAAAAATACAGTCCCGAAAGCGGAGCCGAAGGCTGGGATGTTTATCTCGGTTGGGACGGCGGTGCAGCTTCCGTTGTGAAAGACGAGCAGCGCGGCAATAACGTTCTGCGCGTTGAGTCCGACGGCAGCACAAACCCCTGGGGAAGACTGACCCTTCCGGTAGAGCCCATGGCAACCTATCAGGTAACGAATCTTTTAAAAACCGAGGAATTATCGGGCAGCGTAAAATATAAGTTTGAATTTTATGTAGACCCTGCCGATCCCAGTAAAGGTTACGATGAAGCACAGTCCCAGTATTTTAAAGGGACATACGGCACATGGCAGCTTGTAGGTTCAACGGTGGAAGCACCTGCCTTTGCAAAGTACGTGAAGATTTACTGCAGACTTTATGGCGGCGGTGTAGCGTATTTTGACGACATAACCATGCACAAGGTAAAGGACCCCGTGCCCATGTACTACAGCGTAAGTGCCTTTAACTACACGGATGTGGAAACAGGCATCGCAGCAGCAAGACCGAATACCATTTCCTATGAAACGCCGGAAGGAGCCAGGGTGCTGTTTGAAATCCTGGATGGCGAAACGGTTTTGGATAGTTACGAAACAGAAGCCGTGGGCGATACCCGTTACAATTTCAAAACGGAGATATTGCCAAAGCAGGATACCTACTATAATCTCCGTATCACCTATAAGAATGCAGACGGCAGTGTGATAGATTCGAGAGATAACAAAATTTCCAAGGTAAAGCGTCCTACCATGTTAAAGCCGGACGGTACGTTTGTAACGAAGGAAGGCAAGGAAATTATTCCTAAAATCGGTTACCATATCGGCACCCTCGATAACCTCGACTACTGTGCGGATATGGGCATTAACGTTGTACAGTGGAACCCGGGCGGCAACGCAGACAGTCTGAAAAAAGCACTGGACCAGGCATACGAGAAAGGCGTTTATATTGCGGTGCTTCTCTATGACAACGGTCTTCCGGCAGGCCATGAAACCAACGTAATCAAAACTACAAATATTATTAACGCCTGCAAGGACCATCCGGCAGTATTTGCATGGATGGTACAGGACGAAGCTTACTGGGCAAACCCCAACTGCTATCCCGATTTGTTTGCATCGTACGAGCTGATTCACGGGCTTGACCCCGATCACCCTGTATACCTTCTAGAAACCTCTGACTTCTTTGCCATTGAGGTAGCAGGCGTATGTGATGCATATGTTGCCGACCCCTATGTATACAAAAACCCCTTAAAGGTAGTTTCCAAATATGTTAAGGCGAATACAGAAGTCGGTGACGTTCTCGGCAGACCCCATTATTCTATTTTGCAGGCAATGGATTACGGCGATTATGCACCGGATTCCAACGGTATGCGCCATCAGACATACCAGGCACTTTTTGCAGGGACCGCTTCGGTAGGTTACTATCCGGTAAATGCGGAGATGGGAAACCCGAATCTCTGGGAATCCAAGCGGTATGAAGGTATCAAAGTCCTGAATACCGAAGAAATCGAAGAAGCGCGCAAGGTATTTGTAACGGGCGAATATCCCACTTTTGCAAACCTCTCAAATCCTGAACATGACATATGGTATAGAATCTATCGGAAGGATAACGAGCTGTACATGATTCTCCTCAACATGTCCGGCACCGAAACGGTAGAAGCGGATATTCCGCTTATGTCCGGCGGCGCAAAGGTTGGTGAATTTACAGCAACACCTGTAGATATCAGCGGTGCGGAGACGGTAACGGGTAATGGCCGTTTTGTTGCGACCCTTGCACCGGGGCATGTGGCAAAATATAAGATAACCACAAGTCAGCCGGTAGACTTCTCACTGATGGCACAGCCGCAGTTTGCCGACCTTGCAGGGTATGACTGGGCGGCAGAGGCAATTTCGGTACTCGGCGGCATCGGTATTGTAGAAGGGGATGCAAGCGGAAACTATAATCCTGCCACCCCGATTACACGCGGCGATTTTGCAAAGTATCTGATCCGGACCCTGGGACTTTACGGCGGCGAGACAGCGGCTTTCGCGGATGTTCCGGCAGATTCCCATTACTATAAGGAAATTATGACCGGAAAAGCACTGGGGATTTTAAACGGTGTGGGCGACAATATGTATAATCCTGAAGCGACCATATCAAGACAGGATTTGATGACGATTTGCGCCAGAGCCTTAGAGTATGTCGGTAAGCTTGAAAAAGCAGAGAAGGACAAAACGTTGGACTTTTCTGACGGCGGTGCGATTGCAGGTTATGCCAAAGATGCTGTGTCGAACATGATTTGGAACGGCATTATTGCCGGTAATGCAGACGGTACCATTAATCCCCTTGGCAACACAACCCGTGCAGAAGCGGCAGTGATCATGCACAGAATTTTCAATCATGAAATCTATATTCTCAATCCTGCCGGCATGAAGATGTAAAAGACAAATCAATGTTAGACAGCGGCAGACAAAGAGTTTGAGAAAAAACATGTGGACGGCACACCTTTTGGTGTGCCGTCCACAAACGTTCAGACAGTATGTTCATCCTCACGGGTTTCGATTTCAATCTTTTCCACCGAGATTTTTTTCAGCTTCATCATGGGCTTTCGTAAAACGGCGGAAGCAATAACAAATGCGGCGGGCCATGCGAGGGCGGTTATGATTTTCGCAAGCTGTTCCATAAAAACACCTCTTAGTACAGTATGGATTTCACGAGATACCCGGCAAAGCTCAGCTTACTCCGATTATCGGTGAAAGTGGAATCATCCGGTAAAATCTGCAGATCAATTAAATTCCTATTGTCGGCGCGGTATTTAACCTCCTTCACCGAAATTGAGCCACGGGGAATGAAAAACAGATGCAATGACCGGCGCGGCCAGTCGTGCAAAATAAGATGCCAGTCCTCTGAAAGAACGGATTTTGCCGGGTTGGCCCAGTATATCTGTGTGGTCTTGTTTTTGGAAGAGAACGTGGTGGTATGGGAAAGGGATATCCCCTCTTGGCGAAAAAGGGTGGCGGCACGGCTTTTAGTCATCTTAATTTCCGGCTCTGTTTGTGGGGGGACGGACTTTTCCGGCAGTTTTTCCTGCGGGTATGGAGAAAGCGTATCGGGAAGCAAAAAGGCGATGCTGTTTTCCCGTACAATCCGCTTTAGGGTCATTCGGATTACAGTCTGGAGATCCATGCCGATGTCCTCCAATATGGTTTCGGCCTCCGCGACCAGGCTTTTGTCAAGATTTTGCAGCAAAGCAAAACACCTCCTGTATGAATTACATATATCATAACATAACTTCATATGTTTGTCAATATGTTTTTGTATGTTTTTTAAAAATACAAATATAATATAATTTTGAAATAAAAAAATCTTGACAAAGGAGGTGCGGTGGTGTATAATAATACAAACGTTTGCAAAAGGCGAGGGTTGAATGAAAGGAAACAGCACGCTCAAATATATAGCACAGCAAATGGGGATTTCGGTCTCGACCGTTTCCCGCGCCTTGAATGAAAAAAGTGTTGTGAAAGAGGAAACACGGAAAAAGGTGCAGGAAATGGCGAAAAAATATGGCTACGTGCCGAATGAAGTGGCGAGGTCATTGCAGAAGTCTTCCACAGAAACGATAGCCGTTGTGCTGCCTGATATTTCAGAAACATTTTTTGCCAGAATTGTAAAAGGGCTTGAAAATGTTATGATGCAGCATGGATATATGATTATATTGGCAGATACCCGTGAAAGAGCGGATAAAGAAAGTCAATATATCGAAATGCTTTACCGGAGGCGTGTGGATGCGTTGGTGCTCGCAACTGTTGACTGCAGCGGGGCGTCGGCAACCCCCTTTTTAGAATCGGGAACGCCGGTGGTTTTTATTGATAATATTCCGGATATTGTTTCGGCTGATGTTATAACCGTTGATAATATTGCGGCAAGCAAGGTGGCAACAAAGTATTTGCTTTCGGCAGGACACCGGAAAATAGCGGTAATCCTTGGTTCAAAAACAGAAACAACCGGTATTGAGCGTCTCGAAGGATACCGGCAGGCCTTATATGCGTCTGGCGAAGAAGTGGACGAGGAGCTTATTGAATACGGTGACTATAAAATGGAGTCAGGCTATGAAGCCATGAAAAGACTGCTGGAAAAAAGACGCGAGACTGCTTTTTCTGCCGTCTATGTTACTTCGGAAAAGATGACTTACGGCGCAATCCGCGCAATAAGAGAAGCAGGGCTTACCATACCGGGCGATTTGTCTCTGGTAGGATTTGATATCCATAATCTTATGGATGACAGGCCGCAAATGATAACGACAGTTTGCCAGCCGGAGGAAGCTATAGGCAAAAAAGTGGGGGAGCTGCTTCTTGACAGACTTAAAAATGAAGAGAACGGACAAAAGGGAATAAAAATGCGTCTCAGCCCATTTATTTACGAAGGAGATACGGTAAAACGTATCCATGAAACGGAAAGCAAGTATTGCTGAAAATTGATATACCAAAAGGATTGGTATATTAATTTTTCAAACAATTGCAAACGTTTGCAAAAAATGAGAAGGAGGATTGGATATGAGAATAGTAATTGGATCAATACAGTGTGAAGGAAATAGTCTGACGCCCATTCATACAAAATATACAGATTTTGATTACGCCGCAGGCAAAGCAATGTACGGGAAAATTAAGGTGGCAGAGTACTTTCTGGAAAATGGCTGTGAAATTATTCCGACAATCTATGCACATGCACTTCCGGGCGGCGCGGTCATAAAAGAAGATTTTCTCCGGCTTGCAGATGAGCTTACAGATAAAGTTCCATCCCATGGAATCGATGGAATCTGGCTGTACCTTCACGGTGCAATGTGTGTCGAGGAAATAGGCTCGGGCGATACATATCTTGTAAGGAAAATAAGGGAAAAGGTCGGAAATGCAGTTCCGATATCCCTGGCAATGGATTTTCATGCTGATAATACGGATGAAATCGTTGAAATGGCAAACGTAATCACCGCTTTTCGTACGGCACCGCACCGCGATCATGCCAGAACGCAGCTTCGTGCGGCGGAGCTTCTTCTGGAATGTATTCGGAAAAAGATTCTTCCAAAACCGCAGATTGCAAGAGAAAATGTGGTAATTTGCGGCGATGCCGTACAGACCGATTCGGAACCTTTGAAAAGTATTATGCAAATGGCAGAAGAATATGAACGTACAATTCCCGGTATGCTTTCTGTGCAGGTTTTTAATGGGCAGCCATGGATTGATGCACCGTATATGGGTCCTGCTGTTGTTGCAACGCACGAATCAGATAGCGCGCTTGCTCTAAAGTGTGCAAGAAAGATAGCAGACAGGTTTTATGATGTACGGCATGCATTCCGTTTTACGGTTGAAACTGCGGAGCCGGAAGAGGCAATCCGCCTTGGGATGGAGGCCGCCGAAAGGCAGGTGTTCATTTCTGATTCCGGCGATAATACTACAGCCGGTGCCGCGGGCGATAATGCGTATATGCTGAACCGAGTTTTAAAGCTTGGAGCCAAAAATGTTCTGATTGCCGGCATTGCCGATGCGGCAGGCTGCGATTTGTGTTATGAAAAGAATATCGGGGATACGGTAACCGTAAAAATCGGTGCAAGTATGGACCACACCAGCGAAAGTGCTGTTATTACCGGCACGCTCATGCATAAAGGAGATATCCTTTCCTATACAGGCGGGAATGCAGGCCCCAGTGCAACGCTTGATTGCGGGGATGTAACGGTTGTAATTACAAGGAACAGGGCTTCCTTGTGCAGACCTGATATATTTGAATCTATCGGTCTTGAGTATAGTAAATTTAAAATTATTGTTGTAAAGCTGGGATATTTATTTCCCGAGCTTGCAGCGGAAGCGGAAAGAGCGATTCTTGCGTTTACACCGGGAAGCTCTACGGAACGTCTGGAGGATATGCATATGAAAAATATTCGCCGTCCGATGTTCCCGCTTGAGGATAATTTTAAATAAAAAAATTTTTTAGGAGGAAAAGAAAATGGCGTATTACAACATGGCAGAAACGGAAAAAAGAATCGAGGACGTAAGGAGGATTTTGAGAGAGAAAAACCTGGATGCAGCACTCGTCTATTTTGATGAGCTTAATGTTGCAAACGGGTGGTACCTTACCGGCTGGTGTGGCCAGTTTGAAAAGGGGTCCGTGCTTGTCCCTGTGGAAGGCGAGCCGATACTTCTCGGCGGTCCCGAGTCAGAGCCTTTCGCAAAAATGAACTCCGCAATCACAAAGGTAAGATGTTTTCCCGTATTTATGGTTCCTGATGAAGAATACCCCAACGCAACTATCATAAACTTTAAGCAGCTGAATGAAGAGCTTAAAAGTGAAGGAACCATTCTGAAAAGAATCGGCTTTGTAGGAACAGCAACGATTCCTCACCAGGTGTATTGTGACTTTGCGGCAGGCTTTGATGGCGTGGAAATGGTGGATATTACAGATGAATATGAAACACTCCGGGCATATAAGTCGGAGTGGGAGGTTGAACAGATTCAGAAAGCAACCGTGCTTTGTGATATGGCGTATGACAAGATGGTAGAGGCCATCAGACCCGGGGCGTATGAGTTTGAGGTTGCCGCAGCAGGGGAATCTATCTGCCGTATCAACGGTGCTACAAGCTTTGCATATTCCTGTATTGTAGGCTCAGGAGAACGGGCAAAGGCCGTTGTGCCTACTGCAACCAATAAGGTGATGCAGGACGGTGAGCTTGTTATGATTGGTATTGCACCTCGCTTTAATGGTTATGCCGGTACATTTGGCGATACCATTCCCGTAAATGGTGTTTATACGCAGAAGCAAAAGGATTTAATCAATCATATGCGCGAAACAATGCGCCTTACATATGATATGTTAAAGCCGGGAATGACGGGTCGCGAAATTGATGTCCCCGGTCGCCTTTATTATGAGAAGCACGGACTGAAAGAGTACATAGTATGCCCGTTTGCACATTCTATCGGTCTTATGGAAGCGGAAGCTCCTTTCTTCGGCCCGAACGGAGATTTCGTTCTCGTTCCCGGAATGACTGTGATGGTGGACGTAAGCTTCTTCGGACATCCTGACCTGCACGGCGGAAGAATTGAAACGGGTTTTGTTATCACCGATACCGGATGCCGTCCGCTTTCCCCCAAGATGTGGGATTACTTTAAGAAAGATCTTTAATAAAAGAAAGGAAGTAGTAGTATGTCAGAAAAAGTATTAGGGTATAGGCACTATATGTTCATCGACGGAGATTTACCGGGCAACGGCGACGATATGTCGCTTCCCGGTCATGAGGCCATGATGATTACGAATAAAAATACGGAGGACGCACACATTATTGTAAATCTTTATTTTTCCGATAAAGCCCCCGTCCGGGGATTGCATATAACAGTGCCTGCTGAAAGAGTGGTTTGTATCCGGATGGATTTGCCGATTTGTGATGAGGAATATAAAATTCCTTTCGGGCAGTATTCTGTAGAGCTTGACAGCGATATTCCTGTTTGTGCATGCTTTGGCAGACTTGACCGCCGCTATAACTTAGGCTATTATACAACAGGGTATTGCGCAATATAAGGAAGTGAAAAAAATGGCAGAAAAATGGTACAAAAACAGTTACCTCAGGCTTCTTACCGACATGCACATTCCGGACTGGAATCCGGAGTTTATGCGTAAGTTTAATCCGGAAAAATATGTTGAGAATATGGTGAAAACGGGGATTGATACCGTTTATCTGTATGCAAATTCCTGTGTGGGCATCTGTAACTGGCCCACAAAGCTGGGGCATATGCATAACGGTCACAATGGGCAGGACAGAATAAAAGCACTTACAGAAGGCTTTGCCGAAAAGGGAATTAACGTCATCGTTTATATCAATGTCTGGTCTAAATATATGTATGACCTGCACCCCGAGTGGCGATGTAAGGACCCCGAGGGAAGAGGCAGTGGAGAATATATGTTCAATCAGCCCGGGCGGTATGGCGTTTTGTGCCTGAATTCTCCATATCAGGCGTATGTACTCGGGCTTGTGGATGAGCTTTGCTCTTCCTATAAATTCAAGGGCTTATGGGTAGATATGATTTTGTGGAGAACGATGTGTACCTGCGACCACTGCAAAGCGCGCTTTAAAAAGGAAACCGGATACGACCTGCCCCAGGTTGTGGACTGGGACAGTCCGGTATGGAACGCATATATCAGAAAGCGCGAAGAGTGGGTCAGCGCGTTTTATGACGCCATCATCGAGAAAGTGAAATCATATGACCCGGATCATACCGTGATGTGTAACTGCTCGTATCTTGAAAACAGATGGCTCGGAGAAGACCTTGCCTATTATCGGAAAAGTGAATTTGTAGGGGGCGATTTTAATGACAGCCGTGAAATGCACTCCCTGGAATGTAAGCTTTTTAACAGCGTAACGGCAAATAAGCCCTTCGAGTTTTTGGGTTCGGTTATGGACCCTGCCCTCTGTGAGCATGTGATACTTAAAAGCGAAGAAAGAATGAAGCTTCTTATGTTCTCTTGTCTTATGCATAATGGGCGATATGGTTTTATTGACGGAATTGACCCCGCAGGAACCACGAATCCCAAGGTGCTTGCGAGAATGAAAATGCTTGCAGAAACCGAAAAACCGTATGAAAAGTATCTTATGCCGGAAGTTCGTTTTTGCGCAAATGTTGGTCTGTATGTCAGTCCGTCATCCGTTATAGACATGAAGGACAACGGGAAAAAGCTTTTTGAGCTGAAGGAGGGAACACCGCATACGGACGCTGTGCGCGGTGCGGCGGCTACCCTTGTGAAGAAGCATATTCCCTTCACCGTAATTACAAAATATGATTTGGATAATCTGGGGGACTACGATACGATAATTCTTCCCGAAACCATCACGCTGGACACCGAAGAAAAAGCGGCCATACGAAGCTTTGTGTCAAACGGCGGCAACCTGTATGCCAGCGGATATGTGGCACTCTTTGACGAAAACGCTTCTAAAACACCCGAGGGTGCACTTTCGGATGTTCTCGGTGTTCAAATCCAGGGAAGAACAGAAGAGGAAATCATCTATATGCGGCCGGAAAATGGCGGCATGGTGACGGGAGACTTTACAAAAGAGCATCCACTCAGCTTTAATAGGAGCCAGACGCTTGTAAAGGAAACAGAAGGAAGAAGGGTTCTTGCAAGATTGACAAGGGTTTACACAAATCCTTCAGATACGGAAAAATTTGCGTCTGCAATCGCCAATCCTCCGGGAATCCATACCGACTATCCGTCAATTGTATTCGGAAGGTACGGGAAGGGAAGGGTACTTTACAGTGCCTGTGCGATTGAAACAGAGGATGTGTATGAAAGAGAAAATGCCTTTATGCGTGCACTTTCCTATGTGCTTCCGGAAAAGCTTTATTTTGCATCCAATGCGCCGCAATGTGTAGAGATAACGCTCTATAAGCAAGAGGAAAAGGGAAGATATGTACTGAATATGCTGAATTTCCAGAAGGAGCTTCCGCCCATTGCGGTTACAGATACAGTGGTGAAAATCCGTGTTCCCGAAACGATTACACGTGTTTTCTCTGCACCGGATGAAGAAGCGGTGGTGTTTGAAGCGGAAAAAGGAGAAATCACCTTTACCGTAGACAAGCTGGATTTGTTCAGAATGTTCATTCTGGAATACTGAGGCATGTAAAAGGGGAAACGAAGGGCGGAGAGAGGAAGAGTTTTTTGCTTGTTTGTTTGACAAAATCGAAAAAAGATGATATGCTTTATATAAGCAATCTATTTTGAATCGGGTGAGAAGCATGCAAAACAGATTAACTTTTCTTACAACAGATAGCGGAGGACAAAAAACATTTCATCAGAACATCAAGGAGCTTTGTTCCAAAAATCACATTAAAAGCGAATTTGTGCCGCCGGAAGAATTTTTGAAAAATCCGTCTGCTTTTCAGCCTTCCGACCCCGTGGTGTATCTTTCTACGGATGTGCATTTTCTGGAGAGGTTAACCAAATCACTTCCGGGCTACCGGATTGTGGTAACGGAGAAGCCGAAGACCGATTTTCCGAATGTAAGCTCGGTTTCCTACAGCATTACCGATTATGCGATGCAGCTATGCCGTCATCTTGCGGAAATGGGGTGCTCGCGTGCCGCACTTTTTTCGTTTTGTCACAGCTCGATTTATGTGGAGGAGCATATCGGTGCATATATGGAGGCGGCAGAGAGGTACGGCATCGAAATCCGGGAAGCGGATATTTATTGGCGCGACCGATGCAGCTTTGCAGATTGCTGGGCACGGTTGCAGGAGCACATAAAGGAGTATAATGCCGTAATTTGCAGTAATGATATCAATGCGGTATATCTGTGCAAGGCGGCGGCAGAAGCAGGATTTTTAGTGCCGAGAGACTTTTCGGTTTCGGGGCGGGGTGATACACTTGTCGGTAAACTGACAAGACCCACCGTCACAACGGGAGAGCTTGACAGACAAGATTTTCTCAGGCAGCTTTTGAATCTTTGCCGCTATTTACAGAAAGAGCCTACTGTCCGGAAAATGGATTTGATGGTCAGCCAGAATCTGCGTGTGGGAGAGAGTACGGCGCTGGGTACGTCTATATGCGAGGCAGACTACTCACTGCATTACAGACAAAAGTCGCAGGATGCAAGTGAAATCGGCTACCGTATTTTCTCAAGCATGGAGAACTTTCTGACGGAGTGCGATTCGATTTCCCTTGCTATTGTGTATGAGCTGATTGAAGGAAAAACCACACAGGAAATTGCCGGCCGTCTTTTTCTGGAAGAGCGAACAGTGGCTTACCGGATACGGAAAATGAAGGAAATGCTCGGTGTCGGAACAAAGAAGGAGCTTGTGGAAGCATTCCTTGCGTTCAATATAAAATAATGAAAAATTTCCGCGGGATTCCCGCGGAAAACATACATTGCTTTTAAAATGCGTTTATGCTTTAATATAAGTGTAAACGCATTTTGTGTTTCGGAAAGGAGAGGAATATGTACAGACAGTTTACGAAGCACGATTCACTGATGCACCCTTTTACGCCCCTTGTTGTAAAAGACGTAGAAAAAGGGAAGAGCATCTATATGAGCGGGAGACGGTATACGCTCGGAGAAAATTCTCTTCCCGTTTCCATTTTGGCAGAAGGTGAGGAGCTTTTAGCCGCACCGGTTCGGCTTGTAGGGACGGAAAACGGAGAAGAAATCGTTTGGCAGACAGATTATGAAACAAACGAAAGTGCCGCTTTCGTCCAGAAAAGAACGGCAGAGCGGGTGCAGATTTTGGGGGCCATGCAGAGCGAGAGCTTTGTTGTCGATACCTGTATCGATGTGGAATATGACGGGTATACAATGGTGGATGTAAAGCTTATGCCCCGCGGGCTTACGGTGGCAGAGGCACTGGGTGTAAAAGAAGCGAAAAAGAGAAACTACAACGTTTCGCGCCTTTGGCTGGAGATTCCGCTGAAAAAGGAGTTTGCAACACTCTACCATATGTTTCCGCAAACGAGCTTTTATTTAGAGGACGGCACAGCGACGGAGGAAACACCAACCTCGGGTGGCGGCCTTACTCCACAGCAAAACGCCGCGCTTCCCTTCAAAGCACTTCTCTGGCTCGGAAATGAGGATGCAGGCTTCGGCTATTTTGCAGAAACTGACCGGAATTGGGAAATTGAGGATGAAAACCGCGCAATAGAAATTGTGCAAACAGAATCTGCAACCGTTCTTCGCATCCACCTTTTAGACAGACAGCCCGAGGCTTGGAAGCCCTGGGAAGGGGACGTGGATGACGGACGCGTATCGTATCCGCCGATAACCTTCCGGTTCGGTTTTCAGGCAACACCTGTAAAGCCCTTCCCGAAAAAGCCGTATTTACATAATGGATTCCACCTGGATTGCTATGTGAAAACGCCGGGAGAATACCATAAATTTCTTTCCGGCCCCGTAAAGGAAGACGCAGATGAAATCGGGTACGACCGCTTAAAACGCCTTGGCGTTACAACCCTTATCATTCATGAAAAGTGGAATAAATCGCAAAACTGGTTTGAGCTTTCCGAAGAAACGGCGGCAAATCTTAAAAATATTGTGGAAGAGTGTCACGCCCGCGGCATTAAGGTTCTGACGTATTTCGGGTATGAGCTTGCAAGCATTTCTCCCGTCTGGGCAGAGTACGAAGAGTATGTGCTCGCAAAGAGAGAAAACGGACGCAATCTCGGCGGCTGGTACAGAGTTCCCTTTCAGCGGGATTACCTGCTTTGCTACAATAACGTGATGCAGGATAAATTCGTGGAGGGTATTCGCTATATTATGGATACCTATCACACAGACGGTATATACCTTGACGGCACTTCCCGTCCATTCATCTGCTATAACGAAAAGCACGGGTGCGGATGGCGGGATGCGAAAGGTGTTTTACACGGTACATACCCCATCGGCGCAGTGCGAAACCTCTTTAAAGGGCTTTACGAAGTTGTAGAGGCCAGAGGCGGTATGATTAACGTGCATTGTGCCGCGTGCAATAACTTTACTGCGCTTTCCTTTATTCATCTGAATTGGTATGGCGAAAATCTCCAGAGAGATTATCTGCAGGGGAAAATGGGGAAAATGCCGGTGGACTATTTCCGTGCGGAATATACGGGACGGAATATCGGAACGCCTGTAGAACTGATTGCGTATGAGAATAGACCTGTTTGGACCTTTGAAAGTGCCGTTGCCTGTTCGATTATTCACGGCATCCTGCCGCGCCCGAATGATATCGGACATCCTTTAGAGCTCATGAGTAGCATCTGGAAGATTTTTGAAAGCTTCCCCATAGAACAGGCTTCCTGGCATCCGTATTGGAATAACGGAGACACCGTGCAACTATCGGATGACCGTGCGCTTGCAAGCTATTATAAGTATACAGACCCGACCGGCAGAGAAAAGCTACTTTTCTTTATCTCCAACACCACTGCCGATGAAATAGAGAACATCGAGATTCAGCTTCCGGCACAGTTTTCCAAAGCCACGCTTTTGCCGGAGAAAACAGAAAGCGTACTTTCCGGCGGAAGGCTTTCGGCGGCACTTGGGGCGTTCGGGTACGGTATATATTATGTTGAATAAGAAAGGAGCAAAAACAATGAAAAAATGGATGGCAATTCTTTTGGCAATGCTGATGCTGCTGACGATGGTGGCGATGCCTGCGGTGGCGGAGGAAGACGAGGTTTTCCTTCCGGACCTTTCCTTCGCAGTTTCCGGAGAGGGAATTGCAGGCTGGACAGGAGCACTCGCGGCTGACCTACAGACAGACGGAGCCTCACTGGATGGGACGGATTATCTTACGTTCGCAAGAAAAGTAAATGCAACAACAGATTTTATTCCCGTACAGAATGAACCGTGCGTATTTGAGGTGTTTTATAAGGCAAGTGCAGATTTAGGCTATGTAATACAGGTGTATTACTATGATGCAGAGAAGCAGAATCTGAAAAGCGGAAACAATAATGTCGTAGATTCTTATCCGCTTACGCAATCATCGGTCTGGATGAAAAAAGTAATCACAATCCAGAAGGAGGGTGCGGCATATTTTAAAATCTGGCTTCGCAATACGGATGCAGAAACTACTGTGAGCTACGCATCACCTAAGCTTCGTCTGCAAAGCGAGGGCAATCTGCTGGAAAACGGAGATATGCAGGGATATACGGAAGATGGCGAAGGGAACATCACCCTGTCCGGCTGGACGGTTAAATCGACGGACGGCGGCACGGTTGCAGGGCAGAGAGAGTCAAGCGGGAACGTATATGCGCTTATGACACGGGGAACCAGTTCGTACGCTACGTATATGCAACATGCGAAGCTTTCGGTAAGTCCGGGTAAAACATATAAACTGTCATTCCGCATGTACGGTACTACCAAACTTCCCAATATCCGGGTGTATTTTTACGATGCTTCAAACGCGGCGGCAGGTAATAATTCCAGTAATTATATTACACTCAGTGAAATTTCCGCACTTGCAACGCCGGGGGCTACTGCATGGACCGAATACGAAGCATTTATTACGGCACACCGGGGCGGCGTGGAGGTGGCTTACCTTATCATTAATTTCTATTGTAATGATGAGACCACAGCCCTGGATGATATCAGTCTTACACAGACCAGAACAAACTTTACCTTTACGGAAGCGGAGGGTAATGTAACTGTGAAGGCACACATGGTTGCGGCGGCACCAATCACGGATGAATCGGCACCCGTTCTGATTCTGTGTGCGTATGAGGGGAAAAAGCTGACAGATGTTAAAATGGTAAGCGGCGAAAAGGCAGATGTTGCGCTTACTGCAGCCGGACAGTTTTCGGCAAATGCAACCGTGTCGGCACCGGCGGGAACAGTGGTAAAGGCGTTTGCATGGGATGGCATATCCGGCCTGAAACCGCTCGGAAAAGCAACTAAATAGGAGGACAATTATGAAGAAAATATTTGCAATTTTACTTACAATCGCAGTTCTGTTTTCAATGTGTCAGATGTTCACGTTGGCAGAAGAATATGAATTTGTGAAAAACGGAAGCTTTGAAGCGGTAAACGCGGCGGGCGTGCCGGAAAACTGGACACTCAGCGGCAAGGCGGGCGAAAACTTTTCTGTTGTAACCGATGCGAAGGACGGCGCGAAAGCTGTGAAGATGTACGGGGAAACGGACAATGTATTTGTCGTCAGCCGGTTTACCGGACTGGTGGGCGGAAAAACATACGCCCTTTCTGCGGCACTGAAAGCAGTTTCCTTAAACGGAACGGGTGCGCTTATCAAGTTTGAATTCAAGGATGCATCCGGGAACCCGATCGGAGCTGTGAATAAGCCCTATACTGCAATCAACAAGTCCTATGTTGAGATTTCGGAAAAAATAACTGTGCCGGCCGGCACAACCGATGCTTCTTTGCTTCTGCGGCTTCTGGGCGGCGGTGAAATTTACTGGGATGCTGTTTCCTTCAAGGGCGAGCGTGCAGAGGTGAAGGAGAGCGAGGTTGTTTTAAACAGCGTGGACGGCAGTGAATTTGTCGTAAACGGCGGCTTCGAAAGCGATGCCGAAGGCTGGACAGTACCGGCCACGGCGGCTGTGGTAGGTACAGACAAGAAGGTCGGAGAAAAAGCGCTGTACATGAAAAGTGAGGGCGATAACATCACGGCTGTAAGCCGCTTCGGCAGTCTTGTGGGTGGGAAAACCTACACCCTTTCCTTCTATATGAAATCCATATCCTTCAGCGGCACAGGACCCTTTGTGAAAATGGAATTCCGCGATAAAAACGGGAACAATGTAACGCCTGCTTATAACGGGAGCTTCCCGGATGACAGCGGCGTATGGCTTTACAAATCCGCAGAAGTGAAAGTGCCTGAAAATGCGACGGAAGCTTCTCTTCTGATTCGCCTTTTAGGTGCCGGAGAAATGTACTGGGATGAAGTATCATTCAAAGGTGAAAAAGGCGAGGGTGCGCCGGAAACAGAAGTGCCGGACAACAATGATACGCAAACACCGGATACGCCGGCAGGAAATGGCGTATATGCAGTTGACGGAACAGAGGTTCTGGTAAATGCCCCGAACATGATTCAGAACGGTGATTTGGAAGAAAAACTGACGGCAGAGGAGGCACAGAAGGGAGAAACGGTCGGTCAGCCCAAAGGCTGGCGCGTATTTCCTTCCTGGGACGGCTATTATGAATGGGTAACGGACGATGTGGCCAAAGGCAGTCAGGCTGTGCGGATTCACAATACAGACCCGCTGTACAGCCCGTATCTCGCACAAACCATTTCCGTTTTGCCGAATACCGATTATCAGCTGTATACCCAGTACCGCTCTGATATGGTAGGATATAATGATGGTTCACTTGCATTTAAGATAGAATATTATAAAGATACAACGGATGCAGAGGGATTTATTCAGGGTGCAAAGACACAGATACATTCGGGCACGGGTGGCAAATGGGAATACCAGGCATATAATTTTACCACACCGGCGGAATGTAATCTGGTAACCGTGCTTATTCGTCTCTGGCAGTGCGGTGATGTTGTATATGATAACATCGGACTTGTGCACCGCGGCAATTCCAAGATGCTTTCCGTAAAGTCCAGCGAAACCTTTGTGTATCCGGACAGAATCGGTGCATTTACCGTAACGGCAACGCCGAACGTTATGGCATTCCCCGAGCTTGCCAACACAACGGTAGACTTTACCTTCAAAAAAGAAGATGCGGTTTTAAAGACTGTGTCGAATGTGGCACTTGTAAATGGAGAGGCAACCGCAAAATTTGATTTTGATTTAATTACAGAGCTGAAAGCTCCGTATACGATTACCGCGGCGGTAAAGGATGCAAGCGGCAAGGTGCTCGAAACGGCAGACTGCCTTGTATATAAGTTCGCAAGACCCAAGTTCCTGGACGCACAGGGAAATTACATCGGCGACGGTGCTCCCATGAAGATTATGAGTGGGTACCGCTATCTGCCTGCCCATGCGGAAAAGGCATACCCGGCAGGCTTCAATGTGGCGCAGGTAGCCGTTTCCTCTACCTTCGAAGGCCAGCAGAGTATTGATTACGTAAAGAATCAGCTGGACAAACTTCGCGATAAAGGCATTAAAGCATTTGTTTGTCTGTACAGAAAGTCCTATCCGGCAGGACACCCGAACAATATTGAAAATGCCAAGCTGATTGTCGAAACCTTTAAGGATGACCCGGTTGTATTTGCATGGGGCATTGCAGATGAAATCTTTACCCATATGCCCGACCCGTATGATTCCCTTCGCGATTCGTATGTAGCGATTCGGACAATCGACGACAATCATCCGGTTCTCATTAATGAAGCAACCGACAGATATCAGAGGGAGGCGGCGAAATATGCGGATATTCTCAGTGTAGACCCCTATCCGGCAAACCATGATGACCCCACATACTTCCCGTCCCTTCGTGTAAATCTTGCACGGGAAGCGGTGGATTACGACAAACCCATCATCTGCATTTTGCAGGGCATTGATTACATGAACTACTGGCCCACAGGCGATGATACGCGCAGTATGATTTATCAGGCATTTTTCGCAGGTGCCACGGGCGTTGGCTTCTTCCAGTTTACTGAGGCTAAAAAAGTGGACGGCAAGTCGGTGCCTCTGACAGAAAGCGATATCTGGCCGTATATTAATGCTTTCGGCAGAAACGAAAAGGATATTATGTTTGAGGGCTTTGTATTTGGTGACTTGCCCGTATTTTGCGAAGCCAGGAATGATACCGTATGGTACACGGCGTTTGCAAAGGACGGGAGCCTGTATATTCCCGTTTTAAACCGTCAGAAGAAAGATGTGACGTATGAAATCAAACTTTCAAGTCCTTCCGGTCTGCAAATCGGTGAATTTACCGGCGAGGTTATCGGCGGTATTGCGGCAGAAACCTTCACGGGTAATGGAAGCTTTACAGCAAAGGTGAACGGCGGTGGTGCCACCATGTATAAAATCACGCCGAAATCCGCAGATTTCTCTGCACTTCTGACTACAAATTTCCGTGATTTATACAATTATGACTGGGCGCGCGAAGCAATTGTGAAAATGGAAAATGCAAGCATTGCATCCGGCATTACCCCAACGGCATTTGCACCCGGCAAGGCAATTACACGCGGTGACTTTGCCATGTTCCTCGTAAATGCACTTGGTTTAGATATTGAGCCCGGTGAAAACTTTGCAGACGTAAAGGAGAATGCGGATTATAGCCGCGCCGTTGCAATCGGCCGTGCGGCAGGAATACTGAAAGGCGTAGGAGATAACCGCTTCAACCCGGAGGCAGAAATTACACGGCAGGATCTCATGGTTATCTGTGCCCGCGGTATGCGTCTTAAAAAAGAACTTGGGGAGGGTGCGGATATTTCCGGCTTCCCGGATAACGCCTTAATTGCCGATTATGCTGTGGCAGATATTGCGGCTATGGTACGCGTTGGCATTGTGAAAGGCAATGCGGACGGCACTATAAACCCGCTCGGGAATACAACGAGAGCGGAAGCGGCTGTCATTATGGATAGAATTGTTTCCTTTCTCTCGGAGCCGTGAAAGTCGGTTTATGAAGGAATTACAGATAGAGAACGGGAAAGTATTGTAAACGGATTTCTTGCATTGGGGACGTTTGCAGAAGATAAAGCAGGCTGGTATCATGTTATGGATGGAGAGGGATACACTTACGTGCTTATGGCAAACGGAAGTGGGAATGAAGCGACTGTGACGGCAGAAGTCCCGGGGGCGTACGCTGCGCCCCTGGGAGATTTTTCGGTGACATTTTCCAACGGTGTACTGTCGGCGCAGCTACCACCGGACTCGGCCGTTGCTGTGAAAATTACTGATACACCTGGCCGAGGGGTATACAGAGAGAACGTGAAACGCTATACAGTAGGAAATGGAACTGTATGGGCAGAGGAAAATATCTGGTTTGCACTGTATCAGCAATACGGAACCGCGTGGGAGCTTATCGGACTGTATCAAAACGGAGATACGGTACGGGAGGTAACGCAGGGTGTATACAAATTTAAAATTCTGCACTGGGACGGGTTGACGCCGGAGGAGGATGCGAAGGTATGGACGGACTTTTAAACATTATAAAGGAAGCAAAAAACTTCAAATCTGTGGTTCTGGAAGCAGAAAAATTTCAACCTGACGGCAGATATACGGGAATCCAGGCCATTACATACAGTATGCCCGCCGCCCTGGGAGGCAAATATAAAACCTTTGCCTATATTGGCGTGCCGGAAGACGTGAAAAACGTACCGGCTGTAGTTTTGGTGCATGGTGGAAACGGACATGCCTTTTTAGAATGGGTAAAGCTTTGGAATGACCGCGGCTATGCCGCAATCGCCATGGATTTGGAAGGGTTTTATCCGGAAACGAAGAATGCCGGTGCAAACTGGACGGACGGGACGTGGCATCACGGAGAGTACGGAATTTTTGATACAGGAGAATGCCCTTCGCCAAAAAATGACAGCATGGGAAATTTTGCCCTGCCACTGGAAAAGCAGTGGATGACACATGCTGTCAGTAAGGTGATTGTGGCACGGCAGATTTTACTGGAGAAAACAAAGTGCAAAAAAATCGGCATTGTCGGAGTTTCCTGGGGTGCTGTCATTACGGCTTTAGTGCTCGGGTTTGAAAACCGGTTTGATTTTGCAGTACCCATTTATGGCGGTGGTTTTATGGATGAAAATCTGGCGCGGCTCGGTACGTTTTTTCATCCTGCGCAAAATCGGAAATATTGGTTAGCACAGGCGCGTTTCTCGCTTTTTACAATGCCGTGTCTTTGGCTCGGTTGGGACGATGACCCGAATTTTTCTTCAAATATAAACAGTCTTTCTTATGAGGAAACCCGTTCCCACCATGCAGGCACACGCCTTTCTTTGATACATGACTTTTCCCATTCACACAGGGCGGCAAGCGAAAGAGAAGAGGTGTATGCCTTCGCAGATTGCATATGTAAGAATGCAGGTGCATTTCCTGAGTTGGTTGTAGATTCTGATTGTGTCCGCGTACATGGAGCACAATCTGTACTTTCGGCAAAACTTTATTATCTGAAAAGCCCAATGGCGTATGCCGTGTTTGATAAGTTTGGTGCCGGCGAACATTCCTATATGACGGAAAACTGGAAAAGCACACCGTGCGAAATAAACGGAAACACCGTTATATTTTACGTGCCGGATACGGCAGCTGAATATTACATTGCGGTGGAAACAAAAAGCGGAGGGAAGACATTGCACATTTCATCCAAGCTTTACCGCAAAACGGAAACAGGAGAATTTATATGACAACACTTCGGTTTGCGCCCTATGAAATAATGGCGGCAGAGTTAGGCGCAGAAAACCCCATGCCGGACCTTAAAAATGTATCGTATATCCATGCTACGTATCGGGCGTCCGACAATTTGTCGGAAGAGGATAAAAAGCACATGGGAAAGGGAATGGTACAAACTATTCTGCCCTATCTGAATGAGGACGGCTATAATCGTGACCTTAAAAAACGCGCGTTTCGTGCCGCGATATTGGAAAATGAAAAAATGAGAGCCGTTTTTCTGCCGGAGGTAGGCGGGCGGCTCTGGTCCCTTTACCATAAAGAAAAGAAAAAAGAGCTTCTGTTTGTAAATTCCGTATTTCAGCCGGGTAACCTGGGAATCCGGAATGCCTGGTTTTCCGGCGGCGTGGAATGGAACGTGGGCATAAAGGGGCATAATCCTCTGACCTGTGACCCGCTTTTTGCCGCGGAAAGTAAGAATGCAAGTGGTGAAAGCATTCTTACCATGTATGAATACGAACGACTTCGGGGACTCGTATATGCCATTCATGCCTATTTGCCCGAAGGAAGCGATAAGCTGTATATCAAAACAACGGTGGAAAACAAATCCGATACGGAAAAATACATGTACTGGTGGTCCAATATTGCCACAGAGGAAAAGGGAATGCGTGTTCTGGCGCCTGCGGACGAAATGTTCCTTTGCCAGTATGGTGATAATGCATATTTTATTGATAAATGCCCTGCACCTTTTTATGAAGGAGAAGATTTGTCCTATCCTGAACGGGGCAAGCGTGCCAACGACTTTTTTTACATTGTGCCGGACGAAGCGAAAAAGTGGGTTGCAGTTGTGAATAAAGAAGGGGAAGGCCTTTTGCAGGTTTCCACACCCGAGCTTCGTGGCAGAAAGGTATTCCTCTGGGGGCAGGGACGCGGCGGCCGGAACTGGAACCGCTTTCTGCAGAGAGACGAAAGAACGTATATCGAAATCCAGGCAGGGCTTCTCCGTACACAGATGGAGCATATACCTATGCCACCGAAAACTATGTGGACATGGACGGAAATGTATACCATCGGTAAAATTGCACCGGAAAAGGCAGGGGCAGATTGGAAAGAAGCTTCCGAGGCAATGGCAGAGTATGTAGATTCTATTTATGATTTGGATACAATCCAGATCCCCACAGACAGCGAAAAAGAAATTAAAATGTATGGCTCCGGCTGGGGTGCTTTTGAAAGCCGCTTTGGTGCGGTCAGCGATATTTGCGTGTTCCCAAAGGACAGCATGAATGAGAAACAGGCAGAATGGAACTCCCTTTTAGACAACGGTTATTTGCCAGAAAATGACGGCAAAACACCGCCGATAAGCTATGTGACCGATGCGCCTGTTCTGGAGCTTTTGGAAAAATCCAAGAAAACAGATAAAGGAAACCACTGGTATACTTTGTATCATATCGGTATTATCCGGTATAAGCAAGGGGATATCGATGCAGCCCTTACTGCATGGCTGACTTCTGCCGAAAAGAAGAAAACACCGTGGAATCTTCGTAACATTGCTATGGTGTACAAAAACGATTATAATAATCCGGAAAAGGCAGTGGAATACATGACAGCCGCACTCGAAGAAGCAGAAACGGAGTGCCGTGGTCTTATTACGGATGCCGGGGCACTGTATACAGCCTGCGGGGCAGATGAAAAGTGGCTGTCCCTTTATGCCTCGCTTTCTCCGGCAATGCGAAGCCTGGGGAGATTGCAGCTTTATACAGCTGTCGCTCACTTGCATCTGGACGAAAAGGAAAAGGCAGCGGAGTATATAAACGAAGAATTCTTGCTTTCTGATATCAAGGAAGGAGAGCTTTCTGTTTCGGCCATCTGGCAGGGAATTTACGATGGAAAAAAGGAACTTCCCGAGCATCTGGATTTCCGGATGCACGAATAAACAAAAAAGACCTGATGCAGCATAGACTTATTTGTTTTACTGCAACAGGTCTTTTTATTTTGCGTAGGTTTAGATTATTTGCTACCCATGAGAAGCTCCATGACATACATTTCAAGGGCTTCATAGTTCCGTTCTTCCACACATTTCTTTTCAAAGGCATAGTCGTAACGGTTTACCTTTTCTTCCAGCATTTTTGTAATTTTCAGGCTGTTTTCCAGATGTGTGAAGCTGACATCCCTCTTCTGGGTACGGATGGCTTTTACGTCAAGACCGATATATTCGCCGCCGGCGCAGAAGTTATGCTCCTTCAGAATCTTCACCTGATTGAATGCGCTTCTGAGGTTTTCTACACCGAAGCTCTTATCTTCGTCAAACTTCATGCCGTTCTGGTCATTGAGATGAACGCCCCAAAGCTTACCCATGGCGAGTGCAAAGCCCATTTCACCTGCGGGGTCAAGACCTGCAAGCACAGCGTGCGCGGTTTCGAGCAGAGCACCTACGCGGGACGGGTCTTTTGTTGCCGCGGAAACCGCCAAAGCGTGTCCTAATGTGGGGCAAACACTTCTGTCGATAGGCTCATTCGGCTTCGTTTCAATCATAACCTTGATTTCTTTGTCATAATCAAGCATAATATCGAGAGCATCCACGAGCCTCTTTACTGTTTCCGAAGGGCTCT
>JAFSAU010000041.1 GCA_017442155.1 Clostridia bacterium
GATACGGTGCCCTGTTACATGCTGAATCATATCCATCCAGTGGGAGCCGATGTCTGCCACGCAGCAGGAAGCACCTGCAATCTCCGGTTCCAGACGCCAGGAATAATCCGTGTCATACATCAGCCAGTCCTGCCGGTAGTATCCGCTGATAACCCGTACCTCTCCGGCTTCACCCTTTGCGATTCTTGCCCTGGTTTCCTGTACCATGGGATTCAAGCGATAATTAAAGTTCACACACACTGCGGAAGCAGGGTATTGCTTTTTCAGATTTACCAGCTCCATCGCTTCTTCATATGTGGTGGTAAGCGGTTTTTCGCTTAAAAGATGTTTTCCGCTGCGGATAATCTTTTCGTTGATTTCCCGATGCAGAAAGTTGGGCGTACAGTTATGTACGGCATCAATGGTATCATCGGCTAAAAGTGCATCCACTGTGGGATATACCTTTTCAATACCGTATTGCTGTGCCTTTTGCTCGGCAAGTGCGGCATTTGTGTCTGCAATCGCCGCGATTTCGCACATGCCGATACGGCGAAGTGCTTCAATGTGGCTTTCACCGATGTAGCCCATTCCGATGATGCCAACCCGGGTTCCTTTCAAATCTATCCACCGACCTTTCCTTTTTTCTTTATAGTATAATAAAAAAATATTTTATAAATCAATCCTATTTTCAAACTATTTGTTCCCAAAAACTTGCAGTCTAAAGATACCTGTTGACATGTGATGAATAATATTTTATAATAAATCCGGGAGGCGAAAACTATGTTTTATCAACCGATTGTTCTATCTAAAGGGCTATATTCCGTGGATACGAGACACCTTGCATGTTATGAACTTCATTGGCACAGTGACCTTGAGATTATATATTGCCAAAAAGGGACGTTTGACGTGCGGATTGATGGGACGGATTATCACGTAACACCGGGGCAGACACTTTTTGTCGGCAGTGCACAGCCACACGAATACTATGATTGTGCCGAGGACAATCAAATTACGCTGTTGCGTGTGGGAAGTGTATTTTTCGGCAGTGCGTTGTTTATGGAAATAGCAAAAAAACAGTTCGGGACAGCTGTTATTGAAAACAATGCGGAAATTTTAAATGTATTTACCCGTATTACCGAGCTTTGCAATAAAAAAGAAAGCCTTGAAAACAAGCTGGAAATGCAGGGCTGCATTTATTCACTTGTGTCCCTTTTGTTAAAACACTTACCTCGGGTTTCCTACAGAAGTGCCGGACAAAGCAAGCGCATCACCTATATTTTAAATATTCAGAAAACATTGGACCATGTTTCCACTAATTACGATAAGGAAATTTCTGTGGAAAAAGCGGCGCAAATTGCTGGTTACGAAAAAAATGCATTCAGTCGGATTTTTAAACAGGCAACGGATACAAGTTTTCATCAGTACCTGAATAATTACCGTATAAAAAAAGCCTGCATTTTGCTTTTGGACAATGCTGACACTGTATCTAAAATTGCAGAAAATGTGGGTTTTCAGGAGTTAAAAACTTTTTGCCGTGTTTTTAAGCAGATAACGGGTGTAACGCCCAGTGAATACAGAAAACAACAAGTGAAAAGGGAAGAATGATTTAACTTTGCAAGTTTTTGGGAACAAAGAGTTTTCTTTGGGGATTGCAACCATGAAATTTTCAATGCTATAATGAACCTAACATAATATATAGGGAGGAAAATTTCTATGGACAAATCAAGAATAACCGCAGCCATTTGGCCGTGGGGCACAGAAACCAGAGAACAAATGGAGGTGGCGGCACAGGAAGTTTCCAACATCGGCTATGAGTGCTTCGAAAGTGTAAAGCAGGCAATTTATGCCTTTGATTTGGATTTGGATGCATATCGTGAGGTGCTGAAAAGGTATAACATTAAGCCCGTAAGCTTCTATTATCATATTCCCAAGCGCGGTGAAGAGCACACCTTATTTGAAAATCTGGAAAAAGAACTGGAGTTTGTAGCCAATCTGGATGTCAAGAGAGTATGTTTGCAGGGGACAATCGGAAGACCCAAGGTTATGGATAACAGTGTGATGGACTCTGAACTGGAGATTATTACAAAATTTGCGACTATTGCCAAAAATTTCGGCATCACAACGAATCTCCATCCGCACATTAATACATATGTCATGTACGAAAATGAAATTGAGTATTGTTTCGAGAATCTGCCGGCAAGCCTGGTGAGCTTTGCTCCGGATACGGCACATTTGGTTGCGGGCAAATGCGATCCCTGTAAGGTGATTGAAAAATATATTGACCGCGTAAACTTCACGCATTTTAAGGATATTCCCGCAAACGGAACCTCCTCCTGCGGATTTGCCGAGTCGGGCGTTGAGCTGTTCCTGTATTCTGAGCTGGGCACGGGGTGCGTTGATTTCCGGCGCGTGTTTGATCTCCTGAAAAATGCGGGATATGACGGGCCTTTGTGCGCAGAGCTTGACCATCCGCCTATGTCCAACTCCATTTCCGCTTTAAACAATTATAAGTTCCTTGTGGAAAACTACTAAAAGGAGGCACTCTATATGTGCGAGAAACTTCTTCTGGGTGTAGCACAAACGGATATCACCCCCAAAATCGGTGCACGCCTGTTCGGTTATGGTGGCAATGTTCGTTCGGAAACTGTACACGATAATTTAACAGCAACGGCTTTTTGGTTTGAAAATGGAAACACCCGTGCACTTTTGATGAGCATTACCGTATGTTCCATAATAACGCCCCTTGCAGACAGAATTCGTGCCGAAATTGCTTCATCCCTTTCGGTTCCGTACGAAAACTGTATTTTAAATGTTACGCACACGCATACGGGACCGACTACAGCAGGCATGGTGGGTTGGGGTGAAATTGATACTGACTACTGCGAAACCATTTTCATTCCACGGCTTCTGCAAGTGGCGAGGGATGCTGCAGTTGCGCCCGTACCGGTGAAAATGGGAATTGCACAGGGTAAAAGTTATATTGGAATAAACCGCAGACAGCTTATGTCCAACAACCGGATTGAGCTTGGGCAAAATCCCTGGGGCCCATTTTGTCCCGACATGACCGTTATTTCCTTCCGTGACAGCGAAGGAAAAGCTGTAGCGAATATGATTCATTACGGTTTACATGGGACCTCTGCCGGGAAATCTACTGTCATAGGACGAGACTGGTCTGGTGTTATGGTGGACAGATTGGTTGCGGAAACCGGTGCTGTTACAGCATTCTTTTGCGGACCGGAGGGCGATGTGGGTCCTCGCCTTTCAAACGGTGAAACCATCGGCAATATAGCACTCATGGAAGAACTTGGCGGCGTAGCGGCAAGTGATGCTATTCGGATTTATAAGGAAATCCGTTCTTTTCATGATGCGACTCTCAGCTGCGCCGGCAAAACAGTTCGAATTCCCTTTGATAAACGTATAAGTCCGGAGACGGCGAAGGCGGGATATGAACGTTTTTCAAAGGAGCCGGGCGGCACCGCTATGGCACTTGCAAATCACTACCAGGAAGTCCTGGCATCGTATGAAAACGGATACGAAGAAGTTGACGCAAGGGAAATTCCGCAAACTATCATTAAAATCGGGGACGTTGCCTTCGTCAGTACTCCTTATGAGCTGTTCTCGGTTATCGGTATGCGGATCGCAGAGGCCAGTCCCGTTCCCTACACTTTAAATCTTGTGTTATCAAACGGTTCGGAGGGATATTTTATAACAGAAGACAATCTGTACCTTGCACCGCATAACGGCGGGTATGAGGTTGCGATGTATAGTATGACAACTCTGCAGCCCTATACGCATGATGCGGATTACTATATTGTCAAAGAAACTTTAAAGAATTTGGAGGAGTTAACATGTACAGAATAGGACAAGAAGAAATTGATGCTGTAGCACGCGTTATAGAATCTCAAGAGCTTTTTAAGGTAAATGACGGTACACTGCAGGAATGCCTGAACGTACAGCTCAAAATGGAAAAAACATTCGGGGTAAAACATGCCCTGTTCATGACCAGCGGACATGCCGCACTGACCTCGGCACTGATTGCCAAAGGTATTGGTCCGGGGGACCAGGTTATCGTGCCGGCATACACCTATATTGCTACCGCAATGGCGGTCGTTGCCGCCGGTGCAATACCTGTAATTGCAGAAATCGACAAAACCATGACGCTGGATGTCGCTGATGTAGAAAGAAAAATCACACCGCACACCAAGGCGATCCTTCCTGTACATATTCAGGGCTTCCCTTGCAATATGGACGCGATTATGGAAGTTGCTGATAAGCATGATCTTTTTGCGTTGGAAGATTCCTGTCAGGCAGACGGCGGCTCTTACCGCGGCAAACGTCTCGGGTCCATCGGACATGCCGGTGCACTAAGCTTTAACGCCTTTAAACTGATTTCCTGTGGAGAAGGTGGTGCACTCTTAACGGATGATTCTGCATTGTACGAGCGTGCCTTAATTTACCATGATTCCAGTGCTGTTGCCTTTTTCGGTGACCAGCTTGATAATGTAAAAACAAAGCCGTTTTGCGGGAATGAATACCGTATGCATGAAATTCCCGCCGCAATTATGCGGGTGCAGCTTTCCAGAATGGACGGTATTTTGAAAGACCTTCGCCAAAACAAGAAAATTTTAATGGATGCACTCGCTTCAGATTTTGTGTTTGCACCCAGCCATGACATAGAGGGCGACTGCGGCACAACACTCGCGCTTCAGTTTGATACGGCCGAGGAGGCGGTAGCATTCACGGAAAAGCTGTCCTTTAGGACAACGATTCCGATTAACACCGGAAAGCATATTTATAAGCACTGGACTCCTATTATGGAAAAACGGGGTGCATTGCATCCTTTGATGGATCCGTTCGGGATGGAAGCAAATAAGGCAATTATTCCGGATTATCATGAGAATATGTGTCCGAAAACACTTGATATACTGGCAAGAACGGTCTATATCGCCATTAATCCCGATATGAGCAAGTCGGATGCAGAAAACATGATTTGCGAAATCAGAAAATAATTGATTAATTAAGAGAATCGTATGCCGGGAATTATGTACGTAAGTCAATCGGTCTGCGATTCCGAAACAAAAGACCGGAGGAATAGAAAAACAGACAATACGATTCCGGAGCGAAGGTGCGTACCCGTGGTTCCGGAATCGTATTTCTACAAGCTTTTGCTAAAAAATTCCGAAAAGAAAAAGAAAAAAATGCCGAAAAAACGGGATTTGTTTGGGTGGCGAAAAAAATTTTAAACTTTTTTTGAAAAAGGCTTGACATTTTCTTTTTGGCGTGGTAAACTATTTAAGCTGTCGCCGCGAGGCGGGGCTTAGGGATTTGGATTTTGAAAAAAATTTAAAAAATCTCTTGACAAACCCCTCTCGTGTGTGGTACAATAAAACTCCGCCGCACGGATGCGGCACCGGACTTTGAAAATTAGATAGCGTAAAAGGGCTCAAAAGAAATTTTTGAGTAAAAGAATCTGTCGAATCAGACAGATAAGTACAAGCCAGTACA
>JAFSAU010000002.1 GCA_017442155.1 Clostridia bacterium
AAAGCTGACATTGCTGATGGTGGCTTTTTCTATGGTGAAATCCAAACTTGCAGTCTTTTCGCCGTAGGTCAGATTTGCGGTATGAGTAGCGCAGTTCATGCAGTCGCCGACATAAGTCACAGCAGGAATATCGCCGAACACGCCTGCGGGAGTCTGCGTGACAGTTACGTTCTTAGCATTACCGTCATAGGTCAGATTTTCGGGAGCATTCAGCTTGATGGTTACGGTATTGTTTTCCACAGGGCAAGTGCCGATGGTGCCGGAGCAGGTTGCGGTGATTGTGTCGCCGCTTGCGGTGTAATTCCATACGTGCTCATGCACCACGATTTCAAAAGTCGTACTTCCGCTGACGGTATAGTTTCCGCCTGCCTTATCCGTAATAGTAATAGTAGCAGTACCCACTTCGGTATTGTTGCTGTAAGAGACTGTGTATTCCCTTGCGAGAATCTTCTTGTCTCCGTCCATCAGATTGAAGGTGGGCTTAATTTCCGCACCGTCCTGATACAGATAACTTTCTTCTAAATCTGCAAAGGTAGGAGCCGTGACTTCCTTGGGTTCAATCCGGAAGCGGGCATAGAGAGTGGTATCATTTTCCGTGTAGTAGTTGCCCATACCCTCTATGACTGCGTAATACATAATTCCTGCATCGGTGAAGGTAACGGGCACTATGTTCGGATCCATCCATTCTGTAGGCTTGTCGCCGGTAAGTTTGAGGGGTACCCTGTAGGTCACCTGATAGTCAGTGCCCACGGTCAATGTCTTGCCATTCAGTTCAACGGTCACGCCGGGCTTGTGAGGCTGACCGTCGTATGTAAAGGTATCCTCGTCAAGGGTGACGATGGCATCTGCCAGAGAGGCCGGGGCAATGGTCACAAGGGTGGAAACAGCGCCCACATCCTTGTAGTTGCTATCGCCGACTACCTTGTAGTAAACGGTGTATTCACCTGCGTTGGTTGCCATTGGAAGTTCGGTGCTCCAAGAAGCGTTATCTAAACTGTACTGAATCGTACCGCCGGTTGTGCTACCTGCGTTTATAAGCACTTGTTTTGAACCGTCATAAATCAGATCAGGAATTGCGGAAGGTGCGGTTATGGTGGGTGTTGCCTTATGAATGGTCTGCACCATTCTGATTTTTTCGCCTATATACACAGGATTCATATCCATATGGATGAAGAATTCCCATTCGCCTGCATCACGGTAGTAATTCGCATCGGGCCAAACCTGAACAGAATAATCCACGTTTCTCACAAGTGGCTGTCCGTTTACTATGATCGTCTCATTCGGAAGCTGTTGCTCACCGTTGTAGGTTTCTTCGTCAACGGTAATCATATCTGCTGTAATAACAATTTTCTGTGTCCATTGTGCATATATGGTTGTATCTGCATCGAAAACTGTTGAAATTGTTATTTTGTTTCCGCCCTCTGCCGCATCAAACCAACCGTTGAAAACATATCCATCGTATGTAGGAGTGGGAAGTTCTGCGAGCTTTCCGTCAACCGTCTCGGCAGAAGTTGTTTCGCAAGTTCCGCCGTTTGCATTGAATGTAACGGTAAATATTTCTTTAACCGCCAGCGTGACAGCCTCGCTGGTAGCTGTTTTCGTGCCAGACATATTTGTAGCAACACACCGATACTGCCAACCGTTCATGTCCGTTGTCACATTATTGACGGTATAGGTGGCTGTTGTGCCAGACAGTGTAGAATCAGTCTGATTATAAACAACATTCTCCCACGTCGAGCCATCGTCTTTGCTGAACTGCCATTGATAAGTGATTGGTGAGTCGCCTGCTGCGGTGATGGAAAAAGTTGCAGATGAACCAACCATCACGCTCTGTGTGGTAGGTTGTGTAACGATTAACACCGGCACCGGTTGCACATGTGTCTGTGGACCGATGATTTCAGACCACTCACTGTCAGCGGTGGTATAATTATTTCCCTTCGCACGGACAGAGAAGTAAAACTCTGCGGAGTCTAAATCAGCATCATCAACGATTCCCGATAATATGTTATAAAGATATGCGGAGACCTCGTTGCCCACAGATAACCTTTGCACCAAATGAGCTTCTGTAGTTCCTCCGGCATACAACTTCAGGGCGTAGCCGGTAGCTCCATCCACCGCATCCCAAAAGGCAGCAGAGGTATAGAGCCATCGTGGATTTTCAGGTGTTGCCACCCGTGGCACCATTGGCTGTAAAGACAACACGCCATCCGTAAGCTCCACCTCGTATGCATCAGAGTCAGAGGTGAATTTCGTTTTGTCGTCGTTTGTGACCGTGTAGGTTCCCGCAGTGGTAAAAATATCGGGGATTTCCATTGACACGCCGATATGTGCTTCATTCTCTAATGCACCGGTCACACTCAACTGGAGTATGTTTTCTGTTCTTGCCAAATATAGGTTGCTTGCCGTGCTACCATCGGCGAGTGTGTTGTCGGTAATTTTTACTCTACCGGACAGTTGAACATCACCGCCGCCAATGGAATATGCTCCTCCACCGATTTCAGCCTTGTTTCCGGTAATGCTGCCGCCGCTTATACTTACTGTATTAAATGTATCAAGAATTACGCCGCCACCTTTTTTAGCTGTGATGTTTTCGCTTATTTCACCACCTGACAAAGAAAATGCAGCTCCCTGAATGAGTACGCCGCCACCGTCACGAGCAGCCGAGTTATTATGAATTTTGCCTCCGGTCATTGTGAAAACATTGCTTGCGTTACCATTAAAGAACACACCGCCGCCACCGTTAATTTTATTTGTTTCCGGTTCATAAGTGGATGTGTTTTTATAGATTTCACCACCGTACATATTAAAGGTAGTATAATTCGCAAGTATTCCTGCTCCGTTCTTCACAGTAACATTGTTATGAATCTTTCCGCCATAGAGGGTAAATTCGGTATAGTTGCAATCCACACCTCCATCAGCGTTTCCTACGATTTCACCAGCGTACATATTAAAGGTGCTGTTTATAGAGTTGTACCTGTTCAAAACACCTCGTTTTGATGCACCGACGATACTGCCTCCATACATATTGAATGTACCTGAGTTATCGACACTTCCTCCTATAATCACGCCGCCTGAAATCTCTTGATTGCCACTCTCATCCATTGTCCACTTTCCAGTATCATCTGCTGTAAATTTATGTATGTTATATGAACCGTTGCAGTCACACAGGTTAAGAGTAGATGCCGTACCACCTATAAGCAAGGCTACCTGCTGATAAATGCTTTCGGAAGCAGCACTTGCGTCCAAAGCAAAACCATTCAGACACAGATTCAAAGTCGTGTAAGCGGGAATATTTAATGGTTTTGACAATGCAATGTCCCCGTTCAAATACAGATTGTAGGTTTTTGGATTGCTTTCTTCACCGCCAACAAGGGTAACGGCAACTTTCCCGTCTGATACTGTTGCGGTGATGCCATCAGAAGTATCGCTATCCGTTGCCGTAGGAAATGCGGCATAGGTCACTTCTGCGCATCCAACGCTGTTATGGTCTCCGATTTCGGTATGCTCTTCACCGCAGATTGAGTGAATGTGACCAATTGCAACCTCCTTAAATGTCGCTGTTACCGTAACAGCCTTTGCGGGCATTGTGAATTTGTTATCGGTAACTGTAACATTGCCATTATCCGCATCTTTAACTGTAAGGGTGTCAAGCTTATAGCCGTCAGCCGGGGTGACGGTAAGTGTCACGGTGTCGCCCTCTGCTGCTTCGGACACATCCGCTACGACTGTGCCGTTCTCAATGCTGTCCGAAACAGTAACCGCGTAAGACACTTCGGCGGCAGAATCCGCAAAACTTACAATATCAGCATCAAATGCACCGTCGGCATAAAGATCACTCAAATAGTATTTACCGAGCGTGTTTTCAAATTGTTTACAAACAAATTCCGTATTTTCACTGATTTTAAGATCGGAATATGTCATGGTGTAATAATCGTGCTCACCCTTTTGAGCCCATTCGCCGTATGCAAAAGGATCTCCTTGTGCAGCAGAAATACTGTCACATAGAACGGTACAGTTGCTTATTGTCATATCATATCCTATGCAATCACCGATAAGACCTGCCGCAACATCATCTGCGATAATTGTTCCGTCTACAATACAATTATCATAGACTTGCACTATTGCTAATGAATCATCCAGGACAGAACATATCAGTCCGCTTGCCGCATCAACTCCGGGGGAATTTTTTGCTGTCACATCGGCATTAATTGTATTGTTCTTTACCTGAACGCCAAAATCGTAAGCTGCTTCGTCTGCCCAAAAGCCACCCGCAAGACCGCCTGCAAAGTTGCCATCCTCCGATTCACTGTCGTCCGTTACGGTACAACCCTCAACAGAACAGCCTGTGATTTTCAAGCCGTATGCCGTAAGACCTGCAAGGCTTCCCGCATAGCTGCAGCCGGATGCCATTCCGCTCTGAGTAACCGTACTGTCAACAAGAGAACAATTTTCAAATATACCGCCTATCGCCACGGGTGCAATAATCGCGGCATAAATATCTCTTCCTGAAGAAGTCTCCGAATTTATGACTGTCCGGCAATTTTTAAATGTTATATTTCTAACAGTTGCATCATAAGCATAAATCAATCCGGCATACTGCTCACCTTCTGCTTCTGTTGCGACAAATGTCAGGTTTGAAACAGTATGTTCATTGCCGTCTATTGTTCCGCCATAAACAATCATCGACCATTCTTTTCCGGTCATATCAATATCGTCCGTAAGCTCAATATTGATTGAATCGTTTCCGGCATTCACAAGATTTGCAAAAGCAACAAGCTTATCCGGAGTATCGACCTCATAATAATCATCTCCGTCGCTGTCTGCCAATATAACGCCCGTTGTGCTGTCTGTCAGACTTTCCGCTGCACTCGCCGCCAGCGTAAAGCTCGGAATAAATGTCATTAGCATAGCAAGCGTAAGCAGCCACGCAGTTAATTTGTGAAATTGTGTTTTTGTTTTCATAATTTCAGTCCTTTCAATATGTTTTTGTTATTGTTTTCAAAAGTAATTAAGATTCTTTATGTTGTACTTACATACAACATAAAGGGATATATCCCTTTGCTCAAAATTTTTAATACTGTGCTTTTTCTGCGACTTTTTCAAGCATTTCTTGTACGAGTTTTTCAGCGATTTGCTTAAAGTCGAATTGTGAAACAAAGTCGATTGTTTCTTTTATCTTCTCGTCCGAAACACGGTAAACAAGAAAGGTTGTTTCCAAAAACCGTTTGATTTTTCTCTCCATTGTGAAATACATATCACAGGGAATAGTCATAAATCCTCGCATTATTCCGCCGGATGCTATTTCAAGCTCATAGAAATCTTTTGTTTCAAGGTGCGGTAAATGTTCCTTAAAAAGATTTTCCAATTTGCCTGTTATCGTCTGCTGAATAATCTGTGTTGTTGCAGGGAGAGAATAAGCCGCACAGTATAACTCTCGGATATGCTCATTACTTTCAACGATATGTAGCTGCAAGGTTGTTTCCGCTGCATAAAACAGGATTTTATCGTTTGTTTTACCCTTTAACAATTCCTCCGTATAACCAAACTGTTCGTTAAGAACATATTTTACAAGAATTGCAAGGATATTTTCTTTGCTGCCGAATGTCCGCATAAGTACACCTGTATTTGTTCCTGCATCGGCTGCAAGCTCTTTGACCGTTGTCATTGAATATCCTTTTTGCAGAAACAGTTTAGCTGCTGAATACAAAAGTCTTTTACGGACTTGTTCGTATTTTTCGCCGTGTCCTATGTTTGCCAAGTCTATCCGCCTCCTTTTATGATGTTCGTCTTTGGTGTCGCACCGAAAACGAAACGCATTACATATTTGATAATAGTATAGCAGATTTTTCTTGTAATGTCAATGGGTTGAGGATATTTTCAGCGGTTTGCACTATTATTTTTTATCGACAAAAAACTGTCGGAAAGTTGGACTTCCGACAGCATTTTTTTAGATATTTTATTTTTCTATAAATTTTCGTATATACCGCCTACTATGTAGTCCTAATTTTGCAAATATAATTTTACAAGCTGCGGTTCGTACATTGTGCCTGCATTATCCCTGATTTTCTCACGATATTTTTCCTCCGGCAGTGCTTTTCTGTACGAAATCAAATACAGCAAGTAAAGTTTGTGGAACTTTGCATAAAAAATAAACGCCTTGAGCACGAAACTCAAGGCTGTATATGGTTAGTCTATCAGAAGCGGTCTTTCAAATTTGCATATTTCAAAACAATCGTTTTCAAATAGTGTGATTTCCATAATATCTCCAACGGAAAGATTGAGTGTCTTTACGGCAGTAGCGGTAAAGTGTATGCTGTCGCCTTCCAAAACCGCTTTTGTGACTTCTACATTTTCCTGTTTGAAAAAATCAAGAGTTATGTCGTTTTCGCCGTCCGTAACGGGATATTCGTCAACATCGTATAAAATGTAGCTGTCTGTGAGAATGTAGTAAAAATCATTTTCCATTCTGCGAATGAAAGACAAGGCATTTGTCGGAAGCTTTATAACATATCCGTCAAGCACCTCGGCGAAAAAATGTCTGTCCATACCGTTTGTTGCAGCCAAGTCATCATAACGCATCATTTCATTGTAAATGTCCGCCATCTCATCAAAATTGCGTTCTTCCATAGCCTTATAAAAGTCTGGTCTGTTTATTTCAAAAGATTTTTTCCGTAGATCTACAAAATTTCTCAAATACTTCAACTCCTATATCAAACCATCAAATGAATATCGCAGGTAAAGCAATCAGTTCGGCCGTGAAGATTTCCCAAGCTGTCAAAGCGTACCCATTCGCCTTTACATTCGGAGCCGCAGTTCGGGCAAGTAAAGGTATAAGAACCTATTTTGTTTTCAAGACCTGCTGCTTTTCTTGCTTCGCTATCTGCCTTGAAGAAAGCGGCACACATTTCATCAGTTATCTTTTTTTCAAACATTGTTATCACTCCTATTTATTGCCTTTTGCTCTGTTATGTGTTTTACAAAGCATCTGACAATTCTTTATATCCGTAGCTCCGCCTTTGCTCCAAGCGGTAACGTGGTCTGCATCCATTTCGGTTATTTTCCATACACGGGTTTTATTATTATCGCTGCCGATAGCGCAGAGAGGACAGTTTGACACATTCTTTGCTTTTGCCTTTTCGGTCTGCTGTGTATAAACCGTCTTTTTTGTCGGCTCGTCAAAGACACGGATGTTAAGGAGCTTATTGTCGGTGCAGCCACCGAGGATGTATTCATAAACGCCCTTTTTGTCTTTTACATAAAAGTCGGCATAAAGCTCACGGAGCTTTGCAGACACTTCATCGGGGTTATATGAGTTTGTGTGATACTGCTCGTAAAACTCGCCCCAAGGAAGTCCACGCATTTCACTTTCAACATCGGTGAACACACTTGATACCCAATCTATAACACTTGTGAAATATGCCTTTAACTCGGTTATATTATCGTCATAGCGGTGCTTGCTCATATAATCGTCAATTTTACCTTTGCTTACCCATTCAAGAGCTGTGCGGAGATAATCTTGACGAAGAACACTACCGGAGATATAGGCACTCCATTTTTGGATATTGGCGTTCTGACTGTTTGAAAATTCCTCTTTTGCCTTTGTAACAAACGGGCCGGAATGAATGGCGTTAGACAATTCCTGCTCGTTTAATGGTATGCCTGCAATATTGATAGTTTTGAACCATTCTTTGATTTCGCTTTCCGTACCCTCGCAGATGTAAATGGTAAGCGGTGTTTCCATTATCTTTTTCTGCATATCTTCAGCAAGACCGGAAAAATAACGAGGTATGCCGTTGCTATCGTTTATTGCAAATTTGCCCGTAACATATCGACCAAAGCTCGTTATACGCTGTTGACCGTCAAGAACCTCATACTTGTCCTCGGCAACCTTTGTGAAATAGATAAGACCAAGCGGATAGCCTTTGATAATGGAATCAATAACAGCAACGTCACGCTTGCCGTCTGCATATATGTAATTTCTTTGATATTCCGGCTGAATGACAAGTTTGCCGGACAGTCCGAACAGACCTTTGCCCTCGTATTCGTTATATACAAAGCCTTTGCAAATGTCGGCTACGGTTATATCGGTTTTTAGGGTTGTAATCATTTTGTTGCCCCCTTTGGTTTAATTAAAATACGCATATAAGGCACTACGGCTTTGCCGGTTTTATCGTAATAACAAAGATCGGGATGTCCTGCGGATATTTGTCCTGTATTACCTTGTGCATAATAGTCATCAACAAACTGTTGTGACATTCCTTGACCATCTTGTAAATATCTGCTTAATTCTATAATTTCAAATTGTTCGGGACAGTATTTATCCAAAAAGCTGATAGGCACTCCCATAATTCCGTCAAAATCACTTGGTATAGCATCAGTATATGGAACTTCAATGGCATTGTAGTTGTCATATTCACAATATCCCATATTACGGATTTCTTTATGTTTGCTGAATTTTATATTATCATCAGCAGTCATTAGTGATAATGGTTGATGTCTGCGCCCGTGTTCAAAATTAGTAAACCAACAACAATTACGGAATTTTACAAGTCCCGTCTTATCGTCATATACCCCATTTGCATAATTAGCGAAATTTTCTCCAATAGGTCTAAAATATGCGTTTCCTCCGCTGAATCCATTACCAAGCCATATCTTGTTTTCTCTTATCAAGGGAAATACCTCTTTGTATGTAATGGCGTTCATATTGCCTATGATAATAAACTTCTTGTCAGCTTCGATTATCCAAGCCAAGAACTCTCGAAAGAGCGAGAATGGCGGATTTGTAACAATTATATCAGCTTCGTTTCTTAACTGTATAACTTCCTCACTTCTAAAATCTCCATCGCCTTCAAGATAGTGCCATTCTAAATCATCAATGTCTATACTGCCAGATTTGTTGCTATCACGGGTTAAGGTAAATATCTTTCCGTGCGTATTAGTTTTTGTTTCGTCAAATTGAGGGCTATTTTCTTCAAAGAATGAAAGCTGTTGAAATTTGATTTTTTTACTCTCGGTAGCATAGCTTGTGCTTATCAATTTTTTCAAACCAAAGTTTTCAAAGTTCTGTGCAAAAAACTTTGTAAAGTTGCTCCATTCAGGATCATCACAAGGGAGCAGAACTGTTTTGCCTTTGAAAACATCAGGGTTATATTCCAAGTAAGCATTTATTTCTCGCTGTATATCTTCATACTGAGTATAAAACTCATCGTTTTTTGTGCTTTTCGCATCTTTAAGGTTTGAATGAGCCATAATATCTATTCTCCTACAAATACATTTACAATTTCCTTCTTCTTTCTTACGGCGTAGTCATAAGCGACCTTTGTACCGCTTTTAGGTTGATAGTCTGTCAAATCTCGACTGCTGTTTCTTCTTCTCGGCGGTGCATAGTTTTCGTCGTAGTACACCACACAGAAATCAGATTTGTTTATCATTTCCTGATTCCGTTCTACATAGGATGCTTTTCCCGCTTTTCCCATATGTTCCGGGAAGTATGTTTCTTCATAATGGTTCAGCAGACTATCCTCGTACCAATCGGGAATATGCTGAAAAGCCGACCTCACATAAACACGCTTTATGTGGGGATATTTTTCTTTCAACTCGGTTGCAACCTTATGGCATAAGTCATCAAATTCACTTTTGCTGCCGAAATAAAAAACATCAACCTCTTTTTCCGTGATTAAGACTTCCATCTCTTTTGTCAGTCTTTCTATCAATTCGGGTGTTTCGTTTATTTTTCTATGTCCGAAAAAGCAGCAGCTATGTGATGTATCAATTTCTTTATTCACGATAACACTTCACTTTCTCCGTCAAATTGATTAAATACTTGATTTAAGGGCAAAAATAAAAGTCGTTAAGTACAATACTTAATGACTAACCTTTAATTTTTGCCCTTATCAAGCACTATTCAATTTAGTATGACGGACTAATTTGACGGATTATAGAGCTTTCCGAGTCTGTCCATTTCCTTTTTCTTATGCTCCGGTAGTGAATGAGAATAGAGGTTGAGTGTTACCGTAGGCGATGAATGACCGAGTATTTCCGAAAGTGTTTTTATATCCATACCGATCTCCAAAGCTCTCGTTGCAAAGGTGTGTCGGGTGGAATGGAACTTACGGTACGGAATATCCAATTCCTCCAAAATCTTTTTATATCTCCGGGCATATACATTCGGCTCGATAAATTTCCCGTTTCTTTGAATAAGAAAACCACTTCCGTTTTTAATCGCAGATAGCTTTGCAATCAAAAATTTTGGAAGTGGTATATCTCTGATGGACGATTCACTTTTAGGAGTGGATATTCTCAATTCAGTTTTCTTTTTGCCTTTTTCGCTTTTTACTCTATACAGCGTTTGTACGATAGATATAACACCTCTTTTCAAGTCGATATAATCCAAGTCCAATGCACATAATTCGCCAATTCTAATTCCCGTATAGAAGCAAATAAGAATACCAATGTCGTTGGGATTATTTGAATTATCTATATACTGCTCAATGGCTTTCTGTTCAGCCTTGTTAAAGACTTTTACCTCTTTTCTTTTAACCTTTGGGAGCTTCATCTTGCGGCATAGCTCAATGGTCAGCTTTTTCTCATAAGCATCCGTAAGACCTAACCGAAGAACCGAAAATACAGAACGGACACTCTTGGGTGCAAGCTCATTTGATATATTATCAACAAAGGTTTGGATGTGCTCATCGGTCAATAGCTTCAGCTTGATTTTTCCGAGTCGCTTTTTAATATGCTTATTGATATTTGATGAATAGGTTGTATAGGAGGAACGCTTGATGCGCTTTTGTGATTCAAGCCATTTTTCAAACCACATTGCCACTGTCATATCAGAGGAAATAGGCTTTTGTGCCTTTTGAATATTGGCTTTTGCAAGCGTTAATTTTTCTTTTGCTTCCTTGTAGGTTTTCCCATAAATATATCCGGGAATAGCCTTGCCATCTACATCATATCCCTTGATATATCTGCCTTCCCATCGACCGTCTTTTCTCTTGTAAATGTTTTCACCGTGACGTGCCATAAAATTTAACCTCTCTTTCTGACTAACTTTTTGACGGAGAATTTACACAAAATACACTCAAATCATTGATTTTTTAATCATTATATGGTATAATGACTGTGTATATTTTATCATAGACTATTTCTGTAAAGAAGCTATGATCCCTTGATTTCAGGGCATTTGTGCAGTATTTCCATACAGGATAATTAAGTATTGTACTTGATGAAAAAAATTACTCGGAGATGTTCAGGCGAACACCTCCGATTTTTTTATGAATAGCAGTTCGGTCGTACAACAAAACCGAAGCCGCCTGTTGTGATTACAACATTGTTTGCTCCCGATGAGCAATGAATAACAAGTGTGTTTCCGCTGCTGTCTTTACCTGCGACAATGCCTATATGAGATTTATCATCATAGACCGCTAAATCTCCCGGTTGTGCAGAACTCCACGAAATACGGGTTCCTTTTGAAGCCTGAGTGCTTGCACCGTGACCAATGGCTGATTCCGTAAAACCTGCGTTATGAAATGCCCAGGTTACAAAGCCTGAGCAGTCAAGTCCGAAAGGTCGCATACATCCGGTAGAACGGCTACCCTCGGCGGTAACAAGTTTCATTTTGCCCCATTCGCTATCCCAACCGATAGCAGAGGATTTACCGCCCCAAAAGTAAGTTACTTTACCTACAAGAGAGCAAGCCTTTTTAACAACAGATTTTCGTTCTGCAGATAGACTATCAGGTAGAGCGTCAATAACATCTTGTGCCGTCGCATCGGATATTGCCAAGCTCTGCATAGATCCAACATAAGCATCGCTGTTTTCAAGCAAGGTTTCGAGTGCTTCCTTTTGCTTTGCATTAAAGCTATATTGTGAAACCATTTGGTCTTTTGTCTTTGCCGTTATGGTAATATACAAAACGGTTTCCGATGTTTCGCCGCTTGTTACGGTTTCTGTCCGTGATGAAATCGTGTGCATATCCCAAAATACTTCTTTGAGTTTTTGTTTCTTTGCATCGTCTATTACAACAACATCCTGCGCCGTGTCGTCACCCGTGCCGGCAACCTTAACCGAGAACAGAGAAAGAACCAAATTCCAATCCGCTTGTTCGCCCTCCATAACAATTCTGTCATGGGTGGTGTTATCCTCAATATCAGTCAGCTTTTGCGACAGTTCGATATTACATTCATTCACAATGGAGGAAACGGGAATACTGTTTGCATCAGCCGCTTCATCGGATATGAATATACCAAAAGGACTTGCCGCTATTGCCGCAACGATTATGACGACAATAAGGATTACCAAAAGAACGACAACACCTATCCAACCAAAGGCGGCAAAAAACGCCGCAGCAGCTTTTGTGACAGCCGCTACAATAGCCTTACCGATAGCAACGGCGGCTTTTGCTGTTTTTATGGCGGCAGCCTTTGCTAATTGAGCTGCTTTTATAGCTGCTTGCTTTGCTTTGATAGCCGCTTGCTTTGCCGCTTTTTTTGCAACCTCTTTTTGAGTTTTAGCCGCTTTGTTTGCAGTTTTAACGGCGTTTCGTGTAGTCTTTTTTGCAGTGTGAGAATTTCCGCTTTTAATAACCGATTTTGATTTTCCAACTACATTTTCACGGGTTTTCAAGCCTTTTTTGACATTAGCCGTACTGCGTCTGACATTGGATGTTTTTTCCTTTGGCTGTCGAGATATAGTCTGCCGTGGTTCAACACGCTCTTGTTGCAGAGAACGCATATAGCTCTCTTTGGTTTTAATCTGCGACTTTTCTCTCGGAGCTTCAGTAGTGGGTACTTTACCATCACGAAGTTCACTTGTCTTGTGTGCTTTTTCTCCACGAACATCGTTTGACTTTGGAGCATTACCGGAGCTTTCGCCCGTTTTAGGAGAATTACCACTTTGTACTTCCTCGGCATCCGCTTTTCCTTTACGCTTCAGCTTTGATTCCACATATTCACGCCGGGCATCCTGTGCGGTTTTAGGTTCAACCTTGCCGTCGGCATAATGAATACTATCTTTTGTTTTTGGTGTAGTAGAAGGTTTATGCTCTTTAACACCGCTACGCATATTATCACCATTATGCTCTTTGAGATAGTTTTCTTTTGTTTTAACTCCGTCGGCTTTACTTTGTTTTTCGCCTTGCGATTTCAGGTATTCCTCTTTGGTTTTAACACCGGAGCTTTTCTGCTCACCGCCTTTATCTGCGGTCGGCTCCTGACTATCCCTTGTTTTTGGTTGATTATCAGGCTCTTTTGGAGCTTCGGGATTATCGGGTGTTTCTTCGGGAGTATCAGGCGTGTCATTTTCTGCCTGTTCTCTTGTTTTAACCTTGTTCGCTCTGTATTCCCGGATGCGATTTTGAGTAAAGGTCTTTCCCTTGTGATATACCGTATCAGCCGTTGTATATGCGGCACTTTCTACGCTCTCGGCGGCTTCGGTATCTGCTTTCTGCGGTTGCTGTTCGCCACTTTCCGAACCGAGTTTTGTTTCGATAGCTTTTCGGATCATAGCATCCTTTGCAACCGAGCCTGCGTCCTTTACGGTATTAACAACCGCATCTTTGCTTTTTACTGCAACTTTAGGTGTATTCTTCGCCGCTGCACCTTTGGGGGAATCCTTTGGTTTCATCTTAATATCTTTTTCGCTCAAAGGTCATCACCTCGATTTTCTTTGCTTATCCTTTATCAGCTTTGTATCACAGAATTTCAGCAGGTCATCAATGGTGTCGTGTTTGCGGCCGTCAAATCTGCCGCTGCCAACCGCAACATTGATTTTGTTATATCTGTCCCGGTTCTCAAACTTCATAAAGTCAATAAACTGTGAAATTTGGGAGCGTATATCCTTGTCGGATATGCAGATAAAGTCATCACCGTCAATGCGATAAATTTCCGCTTTGTCGCCGATAGTTCTTTTCAGCATATTGGCAACAGTCTTTATAGCTTCATCGCCCGTGTGGTGTCCGTAGGCTTTGTTAATGCGCTTTAAGTCGTTTATATCTACCACGACTACCGTGAGATTATCTAATCTGCTACGGTCGTTTCTGAGCCTTTCAAGACATTCCTCGTAGGCGTTCCTGTTATGCAGTCCCGTCATAGCATCGCTATATGCCAAGCGGAACAGCTTTTCCATAGCTTTGTTTTTCATAGTGTCCTCCTTATAGAAAAATCGGGCGAAGCTGTAATGCTCCGCCCGTTGCATAGGTTAAATCAAATTGACTGCCGAAAGTCTTATCATACCGCTGTTTGACCTTGTAAAAGTAACCTCGATTAAGCTGTCGGGTTCAATATCACGCAGACCGTAATAGTCATTGTCCTTGTATGCTGCGGCAATAACCTTTTCACCGTTATCAAGGGTGATATATGCAAGTATATTTTGCTTTTTCCCAAACATCTTGAAATCAAGCTTGCCGGAGAAGGTTCCTTCCTCGGTCGTAAAGCTGTATTCGTTAAAGTCAATTTTGTAGTCCTTTGCCATTGTGGTTTACCTCCATTTCGGTATTTTCTGTTTTGATAAATTTTATACAGCTCGTTCCGGTGTGCAGGTGCAAGTGAGAACAAAAGGGATTTTTATTCTCAAACAAATAACTATCCGCACTCTTTTTGCAATTCGGGCAGAGCTGCGGACTGTATTTTTTCATTGTATGCCCTCCGTATTATCCTTCACCGGGCTTCGTGCTCATCAGCTTATAAAGCTCCGTATCGGTCGGAAAATCGTTTACAAATGGTACGATAGAGCCGCCAACCTTAATAAGTCCTCGTCCGGCTCCGGCGTTGGTGATATAGCTCATCTGCGTATCCGAGATATTGAGCAGATCTGCAAGGTCACGTCTGTCTGAAGGCGATTGATTGAGCATAAGCAAAAATTCGCTGTTTGAAAGCATACCTCGTGCGGTTTCATTCAAAAGGCAGTCGGAAATGTTCTGTGTGATAGCTGTCAAAAGACCGCCGTATTTTCTGAAACGCTTCCAAGCCTTCAGCAAGAACTCGGCGCTGTACTGATTCTTAAAGAATAAGTGAGCCTCGTCGATATACACTCTTGTGTATTTGCCTTTCTTTCTGTTCTCAATTACACGGTTCATAATGTTATCAAGCATAATGAGCAGCCCGATAGACTTCATCTGTTCGCCAAGCTCCAAAATGTCATAGCTTACAATTCGCTTGTTTACATTTACATTGCTTTGATGTGCAAAGGAGTTAAGACTACCCGTTGTAAACATTTCAAGACAGAGTGCGAGGTCGTGTGCTTCGGGTTCAGGCTGGTTTAGGAACTCGTCACGGAGCTGCATAAGTGTCGGTTCTTTGTCCGTTCTGCCGTTCATATAGTCGGCGTAAACTCTGATACAGCATCGGTCAATAATAGATTTGTCCTTTGCTCCGACACCGCCACCCATACGGGAATTACCGCTTTTCAAGAGTTCATCAAAGATAGATATAAGAAGCTCCGATTTCATAGATACCGGGTTTTCGTCCTCAACATCCTTATTGATAGACATAGCATTGATATGGTTTGACGATGTGGAGGATGCTGAGAGCCGTATGCTTTCGCCCAAAAGGTTCTCAACAAGTCGGCTGTATTCTCGCTCCGGATCAATGATGATAATATCGTCATTGGTGAAAATGGCTGCAAGGGCAATTTCAAGCTTTGTCGCAAAGCTCTTACCGGAACCGGAAACACCAAGTATGAACCCGTTACCGTTAAGGAGCAGTTTACGGTTACACATCAGAAGATTATGCGATATGGCGTTTATGCCGTAATACAGACCGCCTTTGTCAATAATCTCCTGCGTTTTATACGGCATTAAAACTGCGGTGCTTTCTGTTGTGAGAGTGCGCACCGCTTTTATTCTCATCAAACCATAAGGCAGAACCGTATTGAATCCGTCCTCTTGCTGATATTTGAGAATACCAAAGTTACAAAGATGCTTTCTGCCGATAGAGAGCAGAGTTTCCGTATCATTGTTTAATTCGTCAAGTGTGTCAGCCACATGAACGAGAGTGACGGTTACAAACATCATTCTTTGGTCACGGGTTGTAATGTCATCAAGGAACTCTTTGATTTCCTTTCGCATTTGCTCCATTTCATACGGTACATTTGCAGAAAAGTTATTATTCATATTCTGTTTCTGCTGCCACTTGGTAATATCCGTTTCGATAGCAAGGAGCTTTTTCTGCACCTGCTTTACAGCATCATCAGTTGCGATAGGTTGAATGTCAACAGAGAGCATCATACTCCGTGAAAAGTCTGTCAGCTCCGAAAGCATACTGTCTTTCAAGAATGACGGATATTCCTTTAAGAACAGAACCCTTGCAAACTTATCTCCCATACGGATATGGTCGTTTTTGAACTCGATACTGTCAGGGCAAATTTTATCCTTAAAAGATTTACCCCTTGCCATTTCTTTTTTCATATCAAACTCAAATCCGGTTTCATCGCCGTTACGGAAGAAGTCATAAAAAAGACGGAGCCTTTCTTTGTATCCAAGCTCCGTAGTTCGTGAGGACAGCTTTGCAAAATCTGCCGTGAGGTCGTTGCCAACACGGGTGAAGAAAGTGCGTGCTTCCTCGATATTTTTCTTTTCACTCGACACGGTAATGAATTTATCGTGTACGATGTTGTTACTGTCTGCCATTTTATCAGCGAATATTTCGCCAAGCTCCTTTGCGTAAATATTGTACTGTTCTTCGCCATTAGGTGTAGCAAGGCTCGACAGAACCTCTTTACTGAGCTGACGGTTGAATATACTGATTTTTGCCATTGCATCGGTTGGCAGACCGTTAATAAGTGCGGAATGTGCAAGAAACATTTGAAGCTGATCGTCATCGGAAGCAACAGCATAGTTTATATCCGAAAAACGCCAAGTCTTTGAGTAGATGTGACCGCACTTGAAAATTCCGTCCCTATACAGCTTATCTATCGGTATTGATTGCTGTACTGTCTTCGGAATTTTTCTTTTTTCCTTTTTTGGTTTCTTTTTTCCGAACAGAAACATCAGCTATTACCTCCTTATATGCTTCTTGCAGGTAGTTCTCGCTTTGATAAGTCCGAACTCCGGCACAGAGAAATTCGCTGTAAACAAACGCCACAACAAACTGCTCAAAATTTAGTCCGTTGTATTTGAAAAAGCCTGCCGCCGCCAACGGAGCAGCGCAGACTATACACAGCCACGAAACCGTTTCTTTGTCAAGCACCTTGCTCAGTCCGAAATAAATGCCGACTGCCGCACCGATAGCCGCAACCGAGCATACAAACTGTCGCATAGAAAGACCGAAGAAAAGGCTTTCGTGGTAATCCTTGATTTCTTTGTTGATTCTGATTTCCAAAGTCAAAAACCTCCTTATCTCTCCGGCTCTGTGCGTTTAGGTGCTTTAGGTTGAAGTTCCGTAGGCTTTCTGCCATCAAGCGGTTTGATAAAGTCAATCTTATCTGCCGCAGACATAGCCTTATGTGTAAGCGGTCTTTGCCACGCCTTTGCAGTTCTTGCCCAATGAAAGCCGTGCTTTTTCAGCACACCTATCTGTTCTTCAGAGGGCTTTTCATCAAACATAAGCTGTAAGCGGTTATTTGCAAGATTTACAACAGCTTCGCCGCCTGCAAATTTCCAACCTTGAAACAGCGTTTCAGGCTTTTCATAAAGACGGTCAATCATAGCCGCAAGCCTGTCAATCTGTTCCTGATTCTCCTTAAAGAACTGTTCCGGGTATGGTCCCGACATACCATCTTTGACTCTTGAATTAAGGTTGTGTGCCGTGTCATTTTCGATACCGGGACAGCCGACAACCGTACCGTGTTCTGCATAGTAGTCATTTACATTCTGCATATATTCATTTCGCTGTTCAAAAAACTCTTTATTCTCCAAGAGCTTTGTCAGCTTCATTGAATCATCGCTTGCAATTACGTTGTTATAGCTCATAAACAATACCTCCTTTAAGTTCCGAGCATTTCTTTGATAATACGGTCAGAACCTTTAATAAGTCCTACAAGCACAAGCATATTGAAAATAACCTCGCCGATATATTTCCATATCATCGTGACGGTTGTAATGCTCGTGTCAATCGACGGCGTACTTGTGCTTGCAAAAGCAGAGAATATGATACACGCAAGTACAATTACTGCTCCCTCAAGACATACGCCTACATAAGATTTTACAAAGTGCTTACCCATTTCCGATGTGCCTTCTCCCGCAAAGGAAGAAAGAGGAACCGGGGCAAGTGCCGTGTACATATACAGACGGAAAAACCGCCCGTAAACGCTCATTATCATAATGAATGACATAATGGTTATAAAAAGGCTACCGAGAATTGTCACAAGCCATAACGGGATAGATGCCCAAAAGCCTGCATCCTCAACCGCCGATTCAATAACCGACGGAAGTGTAACAGATGCCGCACCGATACCGCCAAGACTGCTTGCAATTTGTGTCACAACACCGCCACATATCGTGTAGATAGCTGTCATCAAGTCCATAGCATAGGTTATTGCCGCTTTTGCCGCAACAAAGCGTATAAAGTGCCTGAGTGCATATTCGGGGCGTTGGAAGTCACGGAAGGATGCCGTTGACTTAAACACCGACATAGCAAAAAAGAGGACTAACAAGCCATATCCGATAGCCTGTAAGCCGCCGTTTATACCTTCAACGATAGACCATACAGCACCGCCACGAAAAGACTGTGGTGATGTGGTGATAAGGCTCCATATTTCCGCCATTTTGTCGTTCCAAGTATTAAAAGCGTTTTCAAGGTTTGCTACAATCCAATTATCGGACAAAGGTCATTCACCTCCTTGAACGTAAAAAAGCCACCACTTTTTACGGTGATGGCTTAAACGTATAAATTTTATTTAGTTTATTTGTAATCCTTGCAAAGTTTCTCCAGCAATGTAAAATCGTTACATCTTTTAGCAAGTCCTGTTGAATTACCTTTTTCCAACTTATGCTTGTATATAACCAAAGCATTTTTTCTGATTTTCTCTTGAATAGATTTTATGTAACGATATTCAGAAAGAAGCAATGAACGATAACGCAAATCTTTTTCCTGAGCAATATCAACATAAGTACATTCCGATTGAGGAACCGGAAACATATTGTTCAGGTTGATAACTGCGTAGTTCTTAATCTTTATGAAATCAAGCATTTCATCCATTGTTTTATGCTTTGGCTTAAACGATGATAGCGGAGCAAAATAATCAACATTGTTTATGTGTAAGATTATACCGATATATTTTCGCTCATTTCTTTGTCCCGGCTTTTTATTCAGGAACAGGTGCGGAGCATGGGGAGATAAGTAATCTATGTATTTGTTGCTTATCTCATAAAATTTAATATTGTCCATAATTTTTTCTCCTTGCGTACAACAAAAGGGCAAGCAAGCTTGCCCTCTGTTACGCTCGCTTTTAGAGTAGCGAAACACTCACTCTTAACTTTCTTGATTAGAGCCAAGAGAAGCTCTCTAAATAAGTTTCTCATTTTGGGCTGAGATACACCCGCTGTTACAAATAGAACTTTCGTCCTACAGTATACATTGTATGCAGATTAAGAGCATTTGATACGCTCACATCTCTGCATACATATTGTACTACATATTTAGCAAAAAGTCAAGAGTTGAGCGAAAATAATGCAATTTTCGTCACTTTGCATTAAATATTCTACTCCGATTACGGAATCACGTCAAGTGAAATTACACTTTTTCCACTTTTTACACTCCGGTAAGGTGTAATTACATAATCATATCGAGAATATCTTTTGCAAAGGCGATAATTACGCCGCCGAAGAATGTTAAGAAGCCGTTAGCTCTCTGTGAAGCATCGTGAGATTTGAGGGATAGACCGATCTGCACGATACCAAAGCCGAGAAGAATAAGACCGATAGCTTTAATTGCAGAGAAGATAAAGTCGGAAAGGCTGTTGATGGTGTCAAGCGGAGATGCCGCTAAAACCGTATTTGTCATAAGCGACATCATAAGCACCATAGAAACAAGTGCCACCTTAACACGTCTTAAAACAAGGGTAACTTTCTCAAGTTTGTTCTGCTTTTTCATTTCGCATTTACCTCCATAATTTAGATTTAATTGTTTTAAGAAGCGTTTTTGCACGCTCCTTTGCGGATAATTTCTCTTTCTTTTCCTCTTGCTCCGGCGCTGCTTCTTCGGGAGGTATATCCACAAATGCAATACCGGAGTTTTTAATGGTGTCCTCATTGATGGTAAAGGTGTCATCAATCTTGACAGAAAGGTTCTGCCTGATATATTTGCTCTGCTTGATATGAATATAAGGCTTTGCACCGCCGTCAGCAGTCAGCTTCACATTCGGATGCGACATTATATCGAATTTCTTATCGACAATAGGCTTTTCGCCACGAATGAAAATAAGAGCATTACTGTTATCAAGCAAGCGAACCTCATCGAGCGTAAGAAGCTCACGCCCGGTATTTTGATAATTCGTATTGCTTGAACCGTGCTGACCTTTTGTTATACCTCTTGTACGGGTGTCGATAGTTTCCTTGCCGAGCATTTTGGATATATACTCGTGCGTGGACTGTTCGTTACCGCCAAGATAAAGCATCGTATCACAGTTGCCGACCAAGCTCTCCCAACTATCCTTAAAGAGTGCTTTAAGCTGCGCCATATTCTGAATGATAATACTTACGGAAATTCGTCTTGAACGCATAGTCGCAAGCAGCCTTTCAAAATTATCAGGAAGTGCCACGTTTGCAAATTCGTCCATTACAAAATGAACGGGTATTGGCAGTTCTCCGCCGTGTTCGTGGTCAGCTTTATAATAAAGCTCCTGAAACGCCTGCGTATAGAGCATACCGACAAGATAGTTAAAGGAATTATCATTATCGGGAATAACACAGAAAATAGCTTTTTTCTTCTCGCCGAGCTGTCCGAGTTCGAGATTATCATACGAGGTCATCTTTGCAATTTCGGGCAAATTAAAAGCGGCAAGTCGAACTGCCGCTGAAATGAGTATTGATTTTGCAGTTTTGCCTGAAGCCTGCTTGAATACCTTGTATTGCTTTAACGCAATATGGTTCGGATTTTCGTCCTCCAATGCTTCAAAAAGCACATCCACCGGGGACTGATATTCTTCATCATCTTCCATAGTTGCGGCGTTCTCAATTAAGAACATCAGCATTTCAAAGGTCTGTTCTTCGGGTGGAGCTTCGTGCAAGAGATAAAGCATAAGTGCTGTATCAAGAGCGATTTCCGACTTCTCCCAAAAAGGATCGTTCTGTGTAGCATTTTTAGGGGTTGTGTTCTGTATGAGGTTTGTAATCAGCTTTATAACATCTTCGTCATTTCGTACATACATAAACGGGTTATATCCGTCCGAGTTCTGCGGAGTGATGAGATTAAAAACCTTTACATCATAACCGTTTTCGAGCAGAAGCGGCGCAACACTACGGAGCATTTCACCCTTTGGATCTGCGATAATAAAAGAGGTGTTGCATTGCATAATGTTCGGCTTTGCATAAAAACGGGTTTTACCTGCACCTGAACCACCAACAACAAGCACATTAAGATTTCTGCGATGCTTTTTTGCATCAAGTCCGACACGCATTATTTGAGATAAAATAAGATTTTTACTCTTGTCCTTATGGTCAGCGTACCGTTTTGCAATTTGCGAAACGATACCCCATTTTGCCGAGCCATGTTCTTCACCCGGTCGGCGGTTTTCCCGTGATGAGAAATAGACACCGATACACATTAAATAGAGAAAAAGAGAAATGAGCACAGTTTTTAAGCTGTACTCATTAAGAGAAATATTTAAGGGATTGTTGAATAACAAAGTGAGCCTTTCCAAAAGCTCAAAAAGTTTGATGCCTTGCTCATAACAGCTTGCAAGCATAAGCGCAAGCCATATTACAAAAGGCGAAAGAACAGAAAATAAAATGATTAAAGTTTTTGTGTCATTCTGCCTATTCAACTTGAATCCCAACTAACCGATGTGTATTTCATATTGGACACCTTCTTTCTATGCAAAAAGAGGACAGCGTGTGCCGTCCTCTTATTACATTATTTATTGAATTTTGCATTATACTGTTCCATTAAGGCTTCAAGCCTTGTGTGTTGTTCTACCCATAAAGCCGTTACGGGTGCGCCGGTTTCTTTGTCGGTGTAATCTCCGTAAGCAAGGAGTTCTTCTTTTGTTGCAATATCCGGTGCTTCGGGTTCAGGCTTCGGGGTTCCGTCATCAAGCCATTTGGCATAGACAACGGTGTTTTCGGTAAGTATGATTTCGTTTACTCGCTCTGTTTTGCTTCTCGGATCAGAATACCAACCGTCAAAGATATATCCGTCTTTTGTAGGAACATAGTCATTGACATTAACAACATCTCCACGGGGCAATTCCAATGTTTTGATAAATGAGCCTCCGTCTGTTGCGAATGTCAGATAACGGTTTGCGTAAACAATGTTCCAATATCCGATGGGATATTCAATGTCGGCGGCTGTTGCCGTAACAGCCGATGTGCAAACGAGCATCAACGCCACCATAAACAAACAAATAACTTTTCTTAACTTCATAAATCTTCATCCTTCCACTTTTTTATTTATGGCTCTTGCCACATCTTTATTTTACAAGGAGAAGAAAATAAAATCAAAAAAAACGGAGAATAAAAAAATTTTTTGTCAAAATATGATAAGGCAGCCGCTTGGACTGCCTTATCTGTGAAAGCTCTTATTTTACCCAATTCTCAGCATCTTTGTTTGCTACGCCGAGGTGAGTATTTGCAGCTTCCATAATGTCGTAGTATGCCCAATGAGAGTTATTCTTGAGGTCTGTGAACTTATTGAGAGTTGACACATTCTTATTGATATAATCCTCGTCAGGTGTTCTTTCGGTTGCGTGGTTTGTAACAGTTACAACCTCGGCACGGGTGATGTTGTTATCGCCCTTGAATGTGCCGTCTGCATATCCGTTGAGCCAACCGATGTGCTTTGCGTATGCAATATCAGAGTATGCCCAATAGGATTTTGTAAGGTCTGTATAGTTTACGGTATAGTCGCTCTTTTTAACCTCGTTAAAGAGTGCATAGTAGCGAACCGCCATTGTTACAAACTCTGCACGGGTTACGGGTGCGTCAGGTCTGAATGTTCCGTCAGAATATCCCTTAATGATGTCGTACTTTTCAAGATAACCAACATAGCCGTAATACCAATCCTTTGAGGAAACGTCGGAGAATGTTGCTTTGCCGTTTACAGCTTCGCTTTTTGCTTCAGCAATAAGTCTTGCGAAAATTGCGGCAGCTTCAGCTCGGCTCATATCTGCATCGGCTCTGAATGTTCCGTCATCATAGCCAAAGATATATGCCTTGTGTTCCTTGCCGGGAAGAATAATAACACCGTTTTCATCTGTTGTTCCGGTTACTTCATTGCCTTTCTTATCTTTCAAGACAACGGGATAATCAGCTTTAGCTTTTGAGCCGGAAGTTACTGTGATTGTGTAGTAGTTATCATCTTCAAGGAGATTCTTGCCCGTAGGAAGTGTAAGAGTTGCTTTTGTGCTTGTTACAGACTTCGTTACAGATACGGTCTTTCCGTCTTTATCAACGATTTTAACGGAAGTAGATACATAAGAACCTCCGCCACCGCCACCGCCGGAGGAAGGTCTTGAAGAACCACCGCCACCACCGGATGATGTTTTAACCGGAAGTGTTACTTTACCGTTTGCATCTGTTGTGCCTGCCTTTGATGTGGTCTTATCTTTGATTGTTACAGATACACCCTTAACCGCTTTATCTTCGTTATCGGTTACAGTTACGGTAGTCTGATTTGAAGTTGTAAGAGTGTGAGTTTCAGGAAGTGTAACAGTTACCTTTCCGTCCTTGATTTCAACCAATGCGTTTCCGATAATGCCTTTAGTGTCTGCCACAAGAACCTTGTAAGCAGTTTTTACATCTTCGGTATTTTCGCCTTCGCCCGGTTTTGTTTCTTCAACACCGGAGTTACCTTCGTTGTCGGTTATATCCTCATTAAGCGGAGGGAATACTGCCTTGCCGTTAGCATCTGTAAGTGCTGTCAAAGTCTTTGCAACGGGTTCTTCGGTTGCATCTTCAGCTTTTACCGGAGCTTCAGTAATGATAACAGTCATATCCTTGACAGATGTTTTGTCAGCCTTGTTCTGAACTGTTACCGTGATGCGGTTTTCATAGTCAAACACATTGCCGTCAGGAAGAAGAATGGTAATGTTTTCAGCAGTCTTAACCGTGTCATCTTCATTCTTAACTTCTGCGTTGTGTGTAACAAGTGCTTTTTCGATTGCACCTTTTTCATTTACAACAGTTACGATAAATCCGTCAACCTCGGAATATCCGTTTACATCTGTGTAATCCATATATACCGGAGGTACACTTGCTTTGCCGTTTTCGTCAGTAAGATTACTTTCGCTCTTATCTTCAGAATCGGTAAATGTAACGCTCATATCCTTAACGGGTTTTTCTTCTGCATCTGTTACTGTTGCAGTAATTCGATTTGTATAATCAAACATTATACCTTCAGGAAGTTTCACATTGATTTTGCCTTCAACGATTTCGATAAAAGCATTGGCAATAGGAGCTTTTTCGTCCGCAAGAATTACCTTGTAGCCATTTACATTTGCTTCACCATTTACATCTGTCATATCTCTGTGAATCGGGGGAACGATAGCCTTGCCGTTTTCATCGGATACAACTGATTCAATGTTTTTGTTCTCATCTGTAAAGTTTACCTTAATATCCTTAACGGGATTACCGTCTGCATCTTTGATTTCTGCGGTAATTCTGTTATGGTAGTCGAATACAACACCTTCAGGAAGAACCACACTCATAATACCGTCAACAATTTCAATGTAGGCATTTTCAATAGGCTTTGTTTCGTCATAGATTGCTACATCATATCCATTAACAACACCTTTACCTTCGGCATCTGTCATATCGGTATTTACCGGAGGAACTACAACCTTACCGTTTTCATCAGTAAGAGCAGTATATGTCTTTTCATTGATGTCCTGAACAGTTACACTCTTATCACGAACTGCACCGCCGATAGAATCGGTTACTGTTACAGTAATACGGTTTGCGTATGTGATTGTCTTTTCATCAGGGAGAGTTACTGTAATTGTGTTATCGTCATTGTACTTAACATAAGCATCTGCGATAGCACCGAGTTCATCATTTACGAGAACATTAAGCTCATTCACATTTACATGACCTTCTTCATCGGTATATCCGTCAGCAGAGGTAGGAAGTGTGATTTTGCCGTAAATGTCGGTTTTGCCTTTTTCAATAAAGTCTGCATCACCGAGAGCAATAACGGTTACATCAGCCTGAGCTTCGCCGTTGTGGTCTGTGATAGTTACGATAACGGGATTTTCTCTTGTAGGCTTAATACCTTCAGGGAGATCTACAACTACATTGTTGCTTTCACCGATATAGATTTCACAATCAGGGATAACAACATTTGCTTTATCGGTTACTGTGATTACGAAAGTTTCTTTTGTTTCGCCATCTTCTTTACCGATTGTGCCGTTGTCATCGTTGGTGTTTGTCTTGTTGTTCGGAACGATAAGCTGACCGTCTGCGTTTGTAAAGCCGATAGCCTTGTTTCCGTTTACATCTTCAATGTAAATCTTGAGATTTTCTTTAGGCTGCTGACTTTCGGTGTAGAAAGCAGTAATTGTGGTAGGCTTTGCATAATCTAAAAGTCTGCCGTTTGTCAGCTTAATAGAAACATTGTCATTTACATCAATGGTAAGCTCTGAATTGAAGATAGGTTTTCCGTTTTCATCTGTGAGAATAATTGAGTAATCGCCAACTTCAGCTTTTCCATCTTCGTCAGAATTGTCCTTGTCAATTAACTGAGGAAGGTCTGCACTCTGCAATGTTTCACCACAGACAGTACACTCGATGTGCTTTGAACCTGCACCCTCGATAGTTGCCGGAACATCTACAATCCATTCGGAAGGTGTATGTCCGAGAGGTTCTTTGTAATCTGCCTTGTAGGTTTCACCGCAATCACAAGTATAGGTTGTATAACCCATTGTCAAGCAAGTCGCATCAGTTACTACCGCTTCGTATTCGTGAGCCAACTTATCTGTGTAATCTGCAACAAATTCATCATCACAGTTTTTGCAAGAATAAGTTGTGTGACCGAACTCTGTGCAAGTAGGCTCTGTTACGGTCTTTTCGTAATCGTGAGCAATCTTGTCTGTATAATTGCCCTTATACTCGTCGTCGCAGTCGTTACATTTGAAAATGGTATATCCCATTTCCGTGCAGCTCGGAGCGATTACAGTTTCGGTGTAGGTGTGTTCCTTGTTTTCAGTATAATCGCCGATATATGACTTTCCGCAGTCCGGGCAAGTATAAACAGCGTAGCCGTGTTCCTCGCAGGTAGGCTCTACGGTTTCTTTATTGTAGTTATGCTCTAACATATCGGTATAGTCGCCGATATAGCTGTTATCGCAGTCCTCGCAGGTGTATGTGGTAAATCCCATAGACGTGCAAGTGGGCGCTGTTACATCCGCATTGTATGTGTGAGGTACAGCATCAACATAATCGCTTGCATATTCCTCGTCGCAGTTATCGCAGTTGTAGGTTGTAAAGCCGTGAGATGTGCAGGTAGGCTCTGTTACGGTTTCGCTGTATTCATGTTCAGCCTTGTCAGTATAATCTCCGATATAGCTGTCACCGCAATTATCGCAGGTATAAGTTGTATAACCCATAGCCGTGCAGGTGGGTTCTGTTACCTCTGCGGAATAGTCGTGTCCGATTGCACTTTCAAGAACTGTTCCGCATTCCTCACAAAGCTGCGGTTCGGTGCAGGTTGCTTCAGCTCCCGGAGTATGACCGTTAGCGGAGATTGCCTTAATCATCTTTTCGTCGCAGTTTTCACAGTTATATTCAATAACGCCCTCTGCTTCGCAGGTAGATGATGTTACGGCGTGTCCTTCGTCCCATTCGTGTCCGGTAGGCTCTGTGTAGTCGGAAACATTGTTAAGACCGCACATCGTACAAGTAGAGGTTGTATATCCTTTTTCGGTGCAGGTAGGTTCTTTTGTCACTCTCTCGTAAGAATGGGATACAAGCGGAGTAAGATTTGTGATGTAATTATCTCCGCACAGCTCGCAGGTATGCTCTGTATATCCCATACTCTGACAAGTTGCGTTATGCTTTACGGAATTATACTTGTGTTCGCCCGTTGCTGTTGTAGTTTGGTAGAAGTCACCGCAGTCAGCACAAAGAGTTAAAACAAGACCGCCTTGCTTGCAGGTAGCTTCACGGATCACAACATCGTCATAGTCGTGTCCGAGTGCCGGAGTGTAGTTTCTCTTTTCAAGTTCACCGCAAGTTAAGCACTGAAAGCGCTCATAACCGAGTTCGTCACAGCTTGGCTTCACGGTTTCAAGATAGTGATATTCGTGCTCGTGAACGGTAGGCAGTACAATAATTGTTCCGTTTGCATTGTTGTTTTCTTCCTCGTCATCTGCAACAATCCAAATATACGATACGCCGTTTTCTGTCATTACTTCGCCTGCATAGGCGTAGTCAATTTCATAATAGACAGTATAATATCCCGGCTGTGTGTAATTCGGAGCAGAGGTTCTTGTGCAGCTATCGGCAGAACTACCGTAACGGATAGAAGTTCTCACACCGGAATCAGAAAGGTCATTTACCGTAAGCGTATGAGCTTCGCCGTCCTCGGTGCCGTAGTAAGATGTGATAACCGATTTTGCCGTAATATATTCGGCTGTTTCATAATCGCAGGTATCACAGATTTCCGTTACATAAAAACGGTTATTACCGAGCTGTGCATCAACACTTTCTGTAAAGTCGTGATATTCAAGTCCTTGTGTTGCTCTTGCAAAAGTACCTTTACAGAACTTGCAATATTCTCCACGCTTGAGAGTGGTAAGGTGATAGTCCTCGCTATACGGCTCATAGGTGGAGCTGTCGAAGTCCACAAAAAAGTTGTGGTCGCAGGAATACAAGCCATAGACATTGTTATTAAAGCTGTAAACGTCGGGACCGCTTACGGTGTTAATCGTTCCGCAGGTCTGACACACAGCCTTTGTCCAATGGTAGCCTGTATAGTACGCATCAACGCCCGGAGTTCCATCGTCAAGGTTGCCCTTGCTCTCGCCGTCAATACAAGTACCGTCGGAATACATTACGCCACGGTTAAGTGCCGTTTCTCCCGTCTTGGTATATTCGGGCACACGGTAGGTCACTACCATTGTCTGCTTACGGCAGACACTACAATACTGTGTTTCGTAGGTAGTGGTAGCGTTAACGTCAAGCTCGTTTGTTCTGTTATTGGATGAAAGCCAACTGTCTGCCGGATCGACATACTCATTACTCTGCGCCGCAAACACATTGGGAATAAAGGTTGCCATCATACAGATGGTAAGAATGATAGATACGATAGATCTGAATTTACGATTAGTCTTTTTTGACATTTTTCAATCCTCCATAATTAGAATTTAGTTTGTATGGTTTTGTGGTATGAGAAAAGCCGCCCTATGTTTAAGGCGGCTCTCTGTACCGGTTAGGCTGATATTTTATCATCTGCCTTTTCCTTTCTTTTTGGATTTACTCTTTTTCTTGCCCGATTGGGTGTGAGGATGTTCACGCTTATGTTCAGGGGCTTTCTTTGCTTTGTCTTTTGCCTGTTCAGCTTTGATTTCCTCAACCTTTTTCTTTACCGACTTTTTCCCGTTAGTAGGACTGACCTCTTTTTCCGTATCCCCGCATTTCGAGGATTCTTTCTCGTGCGGATTTCCTCTCTTGCGGGGGTGGGGGTTTTTTGAGTGTTCCTCCGGTTTCTTTTCGGGAGAATCCTTTTCGGGTACATCCTTTTCGGTAGGTTCCTTTTCGGGTTCCGGCTCAATTTCGGGAGCAGTATATCCCATTTTCTCCATAATGTAATTGAGCTTTGTCACATCGTCCTGCTTTGCGATAATATCGCACAGTCCGCTATTGTTGGTGTTATCCTTTACAGCGGTAAAGAGAACGCCGTATTTTTTTGCTTCGCTGTTGAATTTGTTTATATCGCTTTCCTTGATTTGCAAGATGCAAAGTGGTTTATCAGATTTCAGGAGCTTTTTAAGATTGGTTTTGCCTTGCAGCTTGTTGTCCTCTTTCAAAAGGGCAATAATAATTGCCGCAAGGTTCTTTGCTCCAAGTCCGGTAAGTTTTACAACTTCCTCGGTAATCTGTAAGCCTTCTTTTACCATAAGGTCAGCGACTTCGCCGCTTGTGTTCATTCTGCATTACCTCCTTGTCTGCCTGCTGCTGAAGCTCATCGGCGTGTTTTTTCTTTTCGGTAATGCGTTCTGCATCGTGGTAGATGTTTTCACATAACCGCATTTCGCTTCGGAGAATACGAAGCTCGGCATTGATTTTCTTTGCCTTGTCCTTAACCTCGTCAGCGTTTTCCTCTGTTCGCTCGGTATAAAGTCGTTTACGCTCTGCGACAAGCTCGTCGATCTTAACCTTTGTTTTTGCGTGGTAGTCTGTAAGGTCAGCAACGCTCTCTATGTTGTTTTCGTAGAGGAACTTAAACTGCTTCTGATAACGGTCAAGCTTTATAAGCTCGTCACGCATAAAAAATGACACCCTTTGCGGTGTCTGCTTCTTCTTTATTTTCCCGAACAGATACAGATAATGATAATAGAGGGCAACAAAGCCTTTGAGCTTTGTCGGCTCTATGTGCTTATATGCCTTATCAAAATCAAAGCCGTTTTTGGAAAGCTCGGAAGGCGATGCTGTCTTGATTCCGTTTCGTGCTGCTATGATACGTTCCTGTATTTCGTCAAGAGAATATCCCTTGCCGAGTCCGTCAAATCTTACGGGGTATTTCCCGAAAGGCGGCAGAACGGATGGGTGCGCACTTTTACCCGGCTTGCGTTTTATGATATATCCACGCTGTTCCAAGTTTCTCCAAAAGTCCTTCATCGTGTAGGAGCATTTTATGATTTCGTCAAATTCCTCACGCATCTGTCCTCGGATGGTAGGCTTGCCTTCTTTTTCAGCTTTCCATTCAGCATAGTGTTTTCCTTTGCCCTTTGGCTCGATAACCGACAGATTGTTTTCTCTGCACATACGGTCTGATACGGCACGGATTTTGTTGTAGTAGCTCGCCGGGGAGGAATGGTATTTCTCACCGTCCACACAAGACACAGAGTTTATTACGATATGATTATGGTAATGGTCTTTGTCAAGATGTGTGCCGATTACAACCTCAAATCTGTCACCGAAACATTCCTTTGCAAACTGTCTGCCGATTTCGTGAACCTGCTCCGGTGTTATCTCACCGGGTTTGAAAGCCTGTATAAAGTGGTAGCCTAAAACGCCGTCCGTTTTGCCCCACATAGCTTTTGTTTCGCACATTTCAGAATATGCGTTACTAAGGCTTGAACAGTTAAGGCAAGATTGCAATAATCTTTGCTCGGACTTATTTGGGTTGATTACATAATCAACAACACCGTTCAGTCCTGTCTTTTTTGCATTGGCAGCATAGGTCACGCTGTACCATAAATTGATTGTTATAGGTAAAACTTTTGTGATAGCCATTATCTTTTCACCTCCTTGTATAGTTTTTCAAATGCCTCACGCATTGCTCTGACTTCTTCAATGCAGATTTCTCCAAGTCCGTTTGCTTTATATGCCATTTGGTTTATGTTATTGCCGATGGCAGACAGCTCTCGGAGAAGCTGTGCATATTCGTCGGGCGGTCGTGGGCGTATCTCTGTTTCCAAGATAAATTTGCGTAAAAGCTGACAAGCTGTTAAGCCTGATTTTTGCATAAGGCTTTGGAGCTTTTTATCTTCCTTTTCGTTGAGTGTTATTTCTCGGCGGATGCTTCGCTTTCGCACAGAAATCACCTCCTTTGATAGAGCCGCAAGGCAGGGGTTTCAGGGGCAACGCCCCAGACAAGCTGCATTTGTACGGACAAATGCTATGCTTGCCACATATCAAAACTACCTACGGCAGTTTTGATTTACCACGACCGCCCATAGCCTTAAATATGGTTTCTTGTAACAAAAATCATTGTTTCGATTTTGTTCAGGAAGTCCTCGACTTCCATATCGTAGAAGTGTTTATACCCGTCTTTTACCGGGTAGCGATAGGTAACATATTCGCTCGTTTTGCCGTTATCCGTTACCCACATTTTGCAGGAGAACACAACCTGAAGTGTCATATCTTCAAGCAGCCACAGCTCGTAGGCTTCCATAACCTCACTTAAAATAGAGGTATATTTACCGCCCTTGCTTTCAAGCAAAAGTGCGTTCTTGCCAAACAGTCGGTTGTGTCTGAGCCTGTGTGCAAGCTCGTGAGAGCCGCCTGCTTCAAAGGTACATACAGGGCAAAATCTCCAATACATAATCGGATCAACTTCTTCATCCCAATGCACCTTGCAAAGTGCAGCTTCGGCTTCGTCCTCATACTCGGCGATAGCCATACAGAACTTTGTAATGCTCTTTTTGAGCAGTTCCATATTGCTCGGCGTTGCTGCATCATCAGCGGTTTTGTTGTTTGTAAAGAATTTGTTTTTCATCATTTTTTACCTCGACTTTCATAATTTTTTATATAGAAAAAGCCTGCCGTATTATTTAACAGCAGGCTCATTTCTCGGTTTGCCTTATCTTTCAGGCTCGTGTTTTTTCTTTTGTTTTTGCTTTTCAGCTTCGCTTTCTTTTACAAGGTCATCGGCGTAATCATCGACAACCTCAAAAAGTCTGTCCATATAGGTCACATCTGTATCTTGCCATTTTTCATAACAAGCTGCGATTGGGTAATCCAATTTTACAAGTGCTTCTACCTGCTTATCGGATAGTCTGTTATCTTCAAAGGTAATCAGAATATCATCACGCATTGTTTTCTCGTAGGCTTTGTCAATAATCTGCTCCGGGGGAAGGCGTTTAAGTTCTTCAACATATTCGCTTTGCTCCTTTTGAGCTTTTTCCCACAGTTGCAGTCTTAATGCTTGGTTCATTGCTATCTCTCCATTTCTTTTTTAGATTTGTCTGGAACTTCCATATCCTCGTCAGGCTCTCCGAGGTCTGCACCCTCACGCTCGTGCTTATCCATATTAAGAAGTGCATCCACAATAGCAAGTCGTTCCAACTTTGCCTGAAGCTCTGCTTCCTGCGGAAACTCTTTTTGAGATTCCACCTTTGCCATTTCAAACTGCCTTTTTGTTTCTTCAAGGTTTTCTCTTGTAGCTTCAAGACGTTTCGGTAGTCCTTCAAGTGCGTTGTCAAGTCGTTGTATGTTACCGAACACATCGGCACCAAGCTCCACCTTATGACTGAGCGTACCTTTCAGGGTTACATAGAATTTACTGTATTCAAAGGACAGCTCCATTGAAAAACCTCTGTAATCACCGATAGGTGTCGGTTCAGGTGTTTTCTGTAAGCGGCATCTTTCAATCAAGGCTTCGCCGGCTTTGTCCTTTTCGTAATAAGCAAGACCGTCTATTGTCATCGGATAGAATTTATCCTCTTGCTTTGGATGCTGTGCTACGACTGCAATATCCGATTCAAAGCCTTTTATATGCTCTGTTAGCTCGGCTATTTTCTTCGGATAATACTTTATAACCTTATCCTCAAGCTCGTATTTCTGCGACATAAAGCTCGCTTTTATAAGCTTCAGCTTTGCTACTTGCGTATCCAAGTCCATCTTTTCCTTAATATGCGGATTGCCTGTTGCAAGAGCTTTTATCTCTGCATAGGAAAGTGCAGTTTCGTCTATATCCTCGGCACTACGAACCGGAGATTTGCTTGTCATAATCTGTGATATGAATTTCTGCTTATTCTCTACAAGCTGCCACATATAGCTGTCAAAGGTGTCTTTGGTTACATACCTGCGGATATGAACATCGGGGTTCGTGTTACCTTGTCTTATAATACGACCTGCACGCTGTTCAAGGTCAGCAGGTCGCCACGGGCAGTCAAGGTCATGGGATGCGTAAAGCAGTCTTTGCACATTCGTTCCGGCTCCCATTTTAGCAGTAGAACCAAGAAGCACACGCACATCGCCTTTGCGAACTCTTGAAAACAGTTCCTTTTTCTTAACCTCGGTGTCTGCGTCGTGTATAAACTCGATTTCGCTCTCAGGCACACCGCTTGCTATCAGCTTTTCCCGTATATCGGTGTAAACATTAAATGTGCCGTCGTTCTTCGGAGTAGAAAGGTCACAGAAAACAAGCTGTGTTCCTCGTCTGTCGGTGGTTTCTTGCCAAATCTCAAAGACCTCTCTTGCACACGCCGATACCTTTGAGCTTTCATCATCGGGCAAGAGTGGGTTTATAAGCCTTTGGTCAAGTGCTAATTTTCTGCCATCGTTTGTAATTTTCAGCATATTGTCAACGGTCGGATCAACCATTTTATTACGCACTCTCTCGGCTCGGTCTGCAAGGTCAGAAACCATTTCCTTTTGTATATCGGTAGGTTCTACGGCGATTGTCTTATAGTGCGGTGTAGGTGTCGGAAGATTAAGCATATCTGCCGTTTGTATATCCGCAACCTCTTTGAACATTGCCATAAGCTCAGGCAGGTTAAAGAACTTTGCAAACCTTGTCTTTGCACGGTAGCCGCTGCCCTCCGGGGCAAGCTCTATTGCGGTTATGGTTTCACCGAAGGTAGATGCCCACGCATCAAAGTGTTGCAGGTGGTTTTTGCAAAGAGTGTCATACTGCAAATATCTCTGCATTGTGTAAAGCTCCACCATACTGTTTGATACGGGTGTACCCGTTGCAAATATAACGCCTTTACCGCCTGTAAGCTCGTCAAGATACTGTGTTTTCATAAAAAGGTCAGAGGACTTCTGTGCTTCAGTCTGTGCGATACCGCCGACATTTCGCATTTTGGTATATAAAAAAAGGTTTTTGTAGTAATGTGCTTCATCTACAAAAACCCTATCTACACCAAGCTCCTCAAAGGTAACAACATCATCTTTTCGGCTTTGGTCGTTTAGTTTGGCAAGTTTCGCTTCAAGTGAGCGCTGTGTTTTCACAAGCTGTTTTACGGTATAGCGTTCTGCGTTGTTTTCCTTTGCTTCGATGATACCGTCAAGCACTTCATCAAGCTGCCGTTGCAGTATTGCTTTCTGTCGTTCTGCTGACATCGGTATTTTCTCAAATTGGCTATGCCCGATGATAACCGCATCATAATCTCCGGTTGCAATTCTGCCGCAGAACTTTTTACGATTTTTGGTTTCAAAGTCCTTTTTGGTAGCAACAAGGATATTTGCCGCCGGATAGAGTTGTAAGAACTCAGCCGCCCATTGTTCGGTCAGGTGGTTCGGCACAACAAATAAGGATTTATTGCAAAGCCCTAAGCGTTTGCCCTCCATTGCTGCCGCAACCATAGTCCAAGTCTTTCCGGCTCCGACAACATGACCTAAAAGCGAATTACCGCCGTACATTATTCTTGCAACGGCGTTCTTTTGGTGCTGTCTTAATGCTATTTCGGGGTTCATACCGGAGAATGTTATATGACTGCCGTCGTATTCACGGGGGCGTGTGGAGTTAAACCGTTCATTATACATTCTTGTCAGAACCTCACGGCGTTCAGGGCTTTTCCATATCCAATCATCGAAAGCCGCTTTTATAAGGTCTTGCTTTTGCTGTGCAATAGTCGTTTCTTTTTTGTTGAGCACAGGTTTCTTTCTGCCTTCTTCATCTTCAACATAGTCGAATATACGGACATCCTTCAGATTCAGCGTTTCCTCGATAATCTTATATGCACTAATACGCTTTGTGCCGTAGGTGTTGACTGCTTTGACACCTTTATCAACGCTCTTGCCCGAAATCATCCATTCGCCCGATAAATCGGAGTATTTAACATCAATTCTGCTTCTTGCATAGTATGATGTTTCAAGAAGCTCAAAGGTAAACTGCTTTATATATTCCGGCGGAATCCAAGTAGAACCAAGACGCACCGTAATTTCACTTGCTGTCAAATCCTGCGGCTGAACCCTTGTAAGTGCTTCAACATTCGGGGCAAATTCGGGGTGTTCTTCCGCTTTTTCCTTTGCTATGCGGAGCTTGTTTCTCACATTGCCCGAAAGGTATTCATCGGCGGTAAGATATTTTTCGTGTCCTACGCTGTAATCGTCATATAACGGGTTAAGGAATATAACACCTTGCAATTCCTCGCACAGTTCTTCTTCAGACTTGCCGGAAAGAGAGGACATAAACTCAATATCAATCCTTGCTTTTTCTCCGAGTGATACCGCAAGAGCTTCAGATGCCGTATCAACATTAGTAATCTCGGTTTTTGCTCCGATTGTTCTCTTTGTAAACATATCGGCTTTGTGTTCAAGCTCGCCGTTTTCGTCAAGAACCTCAAGGGAGCACAAGAGGAAATATGAGCTGTCATCCGAGAACGCCATAGCATTTCCACGGGAGTTTATAAGACCGTATTTTTTTGTGTAGTCGTCATAAAGCGTATTGAGCTTTTCTTGCTGTGCCTTAATATCTGCGTCGGAATATCCCTCTGTCTGATACTCTATCAGTTCACGGACACAATCACGAATGCCAATCATACCCTTAATGCGGTTTTCGGCGGTGGAGTTCATTTCCACTTTACGCATTATACTGTTTTCACGGAAATAAATATTGCCGTCAACAACTGTATAACTGAAATTCTTTACATTCGGATCAGCGGGGATAGATAAATCCTCATCATTTGAAATATCCTCATATTCATATTCCGTGATGGTAGCGTGAATATTTTGGATAGCATCATCAAGTTGCTCGGCAAGGGTTGTTTCCGTGTCCGGCTCACACGTCGGAGTGGGACCAAAAGGACCGCTTACCATTTGCATTTCGCCGAGAATCATATCGGGGTTATCCACAAAATACTGATTTACGGTTATGCCATTTTCAAGCGTTCCTAAGTGTACCCAATCCGGCATAATATCTGTCATCTTATCTCTTTTCTGTAAAAAGAGTATATCTGCCGTAACCTCTGTGCCTGCATTTGCCTTAAAAGCATTGTTCGGAAGTCGTATTGCTCCAACAAGGTCAGCTCTCTGTGCGATATACTTTCTTATGTTGGAGTTTTGCTTATCCATAGTGCCGCTTGAAGTAATAAAAGCAACAATACCGCCGGGGCGAACCTTATCCAAGGTCTTTGCGAAAAAGTAGTCGTGAATAAGGAAATTATGCTTGTTGTATTTCTTATCAAGCACCTTGTAATCACCGAAAGGCACATTTCCGATAGCTACATCAAAGAAGCTGTCGGGAAGTGTTGTATCCTCAAAGCCTTGTATTGCAACAGAGTTTTTCTGATAAAGCTGCTGTGCAATTCGTCCGGTTATGGAATCTATTTCGATACCGTAGATTTTACTCAGGCTCATACTGTCGGGGACAAGTCCCATAAAGTTACCGATACCGCACGAAGGCTCCAAGATATTACCTTGCTCAAAACCCATATTACCCAGTGCTTTATACATAGCCTTGATTATTACGGGTGATGTGTAGTGAGCATTAAGTGTTGAAGCTCTTGCTTGTGTGTATTCTTCGGGGGTAAGTGCTGCATAAAGCTCCTGAAATTCATTTGCCCAATTCGGTTTACTTTCATCAAAGGCATCTGCAAGACCGCCCCAACCGACATATTCCGAGAGTATAGCTTGTTCTTCGGGTGTTGCAAGTCGTCTTTCAGATTCACATTCTTTCAGAACCCGTATTGCTTCCATATTCTTGCGGAACTTTTCTTTCGGGCCGCCGTAGCCGAGTTCGTCATTATCAATGGCGAAGTTACGGCGCTCCGACATCGGTATTTCAGGATATACAACCGTATTTGCAACCTTTGACGGTTTAGGCATTTCAAAGGCAGGTGTTATAACCTCGTCGGCTTTTTCTATGCTTTCAAGGTGTGCCTTTACAAACTCAATACTTTCTCTGCGAAATATAGGAAAGCCTGTGCTGTTTTCAAAGATTATATCTTTAAGGCTTGCACTACCTGATACATCGTCAACGCTGTCAACAATGAATTTACGGTCATCAATGGTAAGTTCTCTGCCGACTAAATCATTTACCTCCGCAGGCTTTTGTTCTTCTTCTGCTTCTGTTGTTGCCAATACCTTTTCAGCGGACAATATCTTATATGCTTTTCTATCCTCATCGGTAAGAATAACATCAAATCCGCCGTAAGTCAGCTTATCAACATAAGATTCAAGAATGTGCTTTGGAAATCCGCACATAGCATATCCGTAACCGTCAATGGTCTTTGCTGTGAGCGTAAGTTCAAGTGCGCTCGATGCCTTTTCTGCATCTACGCCGTATATCTCATAGAAGTCACCGACAGGAAATAGTACGATGGTTTCGCCGTCATCGTCCTTATGAAGCTCGTTATAAAACTCCATTATCGGCTGTTCTTTTGGCTCGTAGAACGGTGTAAGCTGTTCATCGGTAAGATATACCAAGTCATCAAAGCTCATTCCCTCAAGCTCGTTTGTTATAAGCTCGGAAAGGCTGTCATACTTGATTTCTTCCACTAATGTTTTATCAACATATTTGAGTATGGAAAACTCAATCAGATTTACATTGACTTCGATATTATGTTCGCCGTCCTCAGTAGAGGTAAAAGCAAGGCTCACGGCTCGTAAGTTCTCATAATCGGCACTTTCCGAATCAAATTCTTCTTTGACATATTCGTTGATAACACGCATAGCTTCGTCAAGCTCACTTTGCTGTGCAGGTTTAGGTCTTTCGATACCGGGGAACAGATTATATGTTCCGTTCACATAGCTTTCAAGTGCGTTTGCAGCTTCTTCACGGTATTTATAATATCTGTCATCGCTCGGTGTTTCCATTAAAAGAGCTTTCAGTTCCGTCAGCATTTCTGCTGTTTTGTCTGCATCGTCAAGTGTTTTTCTCACGATGGGTACAGCATCAGAATAGTCAAACCCATTAGGAAACGGACTGTATCTTTCAATAGGAACATTGCTAAAAGCGGTGTAAACGCTTCTTGCAACCTGATTTTTCTCATATTCAGTCATATATGCAATATCTTCATTTGTTGCATACCTGCCGTTTCTTACAAGAAAATCAATCCTTTTTTCTACCTGCGACCACGACAACGTAACCTTTGAATACGGTTTTGAAAGGTCGCCACGGGATATTTCTAAACCTTTGGAGTCGTGACTTTGCCAACCGTCATCGACAGAGTAAAGAGAACCGCCGCCGATGCCGTATTCGCTTTTGAGGAAATCTGCTCGCTTTTTGTGGTCAGCTTCACGGAGGAAGTATGAGAGAATACGCATCTTGCCCTCGGATATTCCACTACCGTGTGCAAGAACGGTGTCAACCTCGTTTTGAGTTATAAATCGTGTACTCTCAAACGGTGCATATTCTGCCGCAGTAAAGATTTTACGGGGGATGTTCAGTTCTTCAAGTGCGGTTATTGCTTCCTCGACAGGTTTGATATAATACCTCGGAAACTCTTTCCCGGAAGCGTAGGTTTTATGGACTATATCAATGATTTCGTTTCTTCTGTCCACATTAGCTAATGCCGCAGTCATACGCTCCATATCTGCCGGGTGTCCGCCCGGTCCCTCAAACTCGTCAAGCTCACCGTTATTGAAATAGTCCCACAGCCAATATGCAATCTCGTATCTCTCGTTTTCGGATACCTTATCAAGCTCTGTCTGCGGCATATATCGTCCGAGATCTAAAAGCTCACCGATACGCTTTGCGGCATCTTCCCAAGAGAGTGTGTAGCTTACATTTGTGTTTTCATTGCCGTATTGAATTTTAACGCCGCCGTCATCAAACCACGCAGAAACATTACTGCCGTTTATTATGAAGCCTTTACCGCCTGTGCCGTATTCCTTTTTAAGAAAGGTAACATTTTCTTCAAGCGGTCTTTGCTTTTCGTACTGCGTACATATTCGCAGCTTACTGTTCTTACGGTTTCCACCGTCAGCGAGTACAACGTCAATAACTTCTTGGGGAATAGAAAAAGCAGGGCGAAACCTTAATCGCTCTGCTTCTCTTGCCATACTGTCGGCAACATCTTCATTTTCAATAAGGTCAAATAAACTTAGCTGTGAATCAAGTGTCTGACGACTACCTCTTCGGCGGAATGTTTGAGGTTGTTCATAAGACCAACCCACAGTTGCGGGTTCTCCGCTTTGAACTGTTCCGTCAGTCCCTCGGCTTTCGCCATCTGTGAAGTCATCTGCTCGACTTGTTCCTTCGCTGTCTTGTCTATCTCCGACAGATGCTCCAGGAGGGTTCCCTGTATCATCATTGCCGAGTATAGGCTGCGTCTGTTCTGTTTCAGGAACTGCCTGCGCATCTGTCCGTATTTGCCTATCGGCTCGGTCGTCATCTTCGGCACTTCCAAGTTCGGAATCTGTATTCCGTTCTCCGTTCTGTAACTGATTTCCGTCATAGGTCTCATTCCTTTCCGTATCATTATCTGTGTATTGTACCTCTTTGGTTTCATTATACTGTGCTTTTTCGGTTTCCGCAAAAATTTTTGCCTGATTTTTTTCTTTTTTGATTTCTGCACTTATCGTTGCGGAGATTTCCCGTAGTGCCTGCTCGGATATTGAGCTGACTGCATTACCAAGAACCGAGATTGTTTCGGGTGTGCTGAAATCTACAATATGACGAAACTCTCCGTCATCAAAAACCTCTGCCGGGGACAGTCCCAAACGCTCCATAACCATATATGCAACAGAGCTTTCAACAGTCCTTTGGAACTCCACATCAATATTGAGTTCGTCCAAGTCCTCCAAAAAGCTCCCGTACTTTGCATATTTCAGTTCGGAAAGATAGTCGGTTTTATTATCCTCGACAGCGTTATGTGCTGCACAGATAATGGCATCAGTTAAGGTTGCTGTTACACGCAATTCACCGAAAGTGTTTTCAAGCGTTTCAATGATTGCATCGTCAAATCGGTCATTGTACTGCCAAAGGTTTATGTCAATGCCGTTTATGTGACGGTTTGTGTCTGAAACATCAAACACATAGTCAAGGTAATATCCTCGGTTGCCTTCACGCAAGAGGGCAATACCTTTTGCACCTCGATTTATTCTGCGGTGCAGTTTTTCATTCCAAGTGTCAAAATCAGCACACGCCCTTGCATCAGGTCGCTGTGCAAATATTAAAAGCTGATCTTCAAAGGGGTATTTGTACTGCCAAGCGGCAGAACGTAAAAAAGCTGTCCAATCACTATAATTAGACAACTGCTTTGAAGTGCTTTTGGATAGCTCGGAAATGAGTTGCAATTTCGTCGCCACTTGTTTTCACCTCTTATCTGCTTATATTTTTCTGCTCCCGCATTTTTTCAGCGAGTTTTATGCCTTGCTGTACTGTCTTAATTTCGCCGTTTGCAATTCGTTCCAAGAAAGCCGCCTTGTTTTGGTCGTTCATACAGTACACATACCTGCAAAGCCTTTGAACATTTCCAAGCGTGTCCTTTTTACTATTTACAATGGAGCATATAAGCTCTCCGGCTTCATCATCGGGGACAAGATGTATTTGCAAAGTTCTTGCATTATCCAATGTAATGATGTTAGGTGGTGTTAGTATGCCAATTTCTTGCAGGTTATTATAAAGCTCACTGTTTTTACAGGTTAGGTCTGCCATAAGGCGATTTGCTAAAAACCGTATATTCGCCGTTACCACTATAATCACGCTCCTTTCGGTCGGAGGTTATACGGCTTATCTTTCAGGCTCCTTTTTCTTCGGTGCTTTCTCCGGTTCAACACCTGCAAACTTTTTTAATACTTTTGCGGTTTTATCGTTATAGTCCTCAAAATCAGCCTTTCTCTGCATAAAGCTCTCAAGATTCCCTCTGAACTCAGGTGTATCAATATCCATAAGGTACTGACGGCAGTTCTCTTGTAGATAGTTAAAAAAATCCTTTGTGTTGCTTGTAACCTTTGCTGCTTCTGCAATAAGGTCTTTGGAAATCTCATTATATACAAGCTGACCTCCGGCAGTAGAGTCGGGGTTAAAATATACCTCTGTAACTCCGTTATCGGTTATGAAAAACTTATCCTTATTAACCTCGTCAAAGTTCTGCTCGACAAAGCGTGTGTTCTTGAACTTATCAAGCTCGCTTGTTTTGTAGCAGTATGCGTAAAGGTTATATTCACCAAGCCGAGGATTGCAACGGAGGTAATATGTGTAATTATCCGTTTGTACCTTAAAGCCTTTTATTTCTTTGTTGCCCTCGTATGCCGTAGGTCTTAAACGATAGCAGACATTATACATATCGGAACGGCTTTTGAGAAGCGGTGTAGAGGACTTTTTGCGGAAGTATTCTATAACCTTGTCAAACTCTGCTTTGAACTCCGGTGTTTTTAGACTGTCATTTTCTGCCCACCAAGTATGAAAGAAGGATTTGCCCGTGTCAAAGTCTGCCCGAAGGTGTCCGATGCAACCTCTTTCAATGCTTTCGTCCTCTTTTCGATACATAAACTCAAACTCGGACTGTTCAATCTGTTCAAGTGTATATTCGGGTTTATCTGCCGGGGCACAAACATTTCCGTTTTGTTCCATAAGCTCCGCCCATTGGCAGATATGATAACAAACACCGTCAATATAGGTGTGGTATTCATCAATGTATTTACAGAATTTATCCTCGGTATGTCCGTCGGGGTAAGTTACTGTAATACTGCTGTTGTCGGGTATTCTGAACAGCTCATTGTAATGGCTGTCTATAAAGCGTATTTCTTTATTTTCCATCAGCGTTCAACCTCCTTGTGTGTTCTTTGCGGAAACTGCCAACCGTAAACAGCTCCTATGTCATCGCCGAGCCTTCTTGTTACACGGGTTATATCCCGTCTTGTTGCAGTTCCGTCATAAATCTTTTCTTGCAGGCGTTCAATTTGACTACTTGTAACACCGTCTTTGAAAGTGCGGTATAAGTAATGATTCCAACCGTCGTGATGAACGGCTGTGCATCGTAAATCTCCGTTTTTATCTACATACCACTCATTCATATCACAGTCGGAATATAGGCAGTCTTTGATATTGCCGCTGTCAATCATTTTATATCCGTGTACTCGTCCGTGCCAAAGACCTAAATCACCGACAACAATAATGCTTTGCGGTGGTTGAATGTTCAGATTAGTTCTTTCATCATCCAAGTAGTCATTATTTATTTCATACATTTTCGTTATCAGCTCATCTTCGGATGCAGTCGGATATTGCTCTTGCAGGTCATCACGCCAATCTTCAAAGTCCAAGTTAATATCAGACCAAACAACGTGCTTTGTTGCCATCAGCGTTCAACCTCCTTTGCTTTTTTTACTTTCAGCAAAGATGGATCGTCTTTGAGTTTATCCTTTAACCATTGGGGATAGTGTTCCGGTTTAAGTTCGCCGATAACATCGTATCTGCGTGTCAAGCCGTCCTCGCCGGAAAACAGCTTCTTGCAATAAACCTTTGTACCTCGTGAATTTGCTTCAGCTCCGAAGCCGTGTGTTGCTAATGCGATTTGGTACAGCTCGTTTGCATATTCAGGTTTTAGTGCCTGCGGCTTTATGACAATTACTTTTCCGACAATGCTTTTTTTGTAATCATCCGGGATACACATATCGGGTGTAATAACACCGACATCAATGCCTTTTCTATCTACTTTGATTTGCTCGATTTCAGCATTTAATCTTTTTGAAAAGAGTTCAACAATACCAAGAAAATCATCGCTGACCATAACATTGTCATATCGTCCTACAACACCGAAAAGTTCTTCGTAATTTGCGACCATATAAAAAAGACCTTCCTTGTTGGAAAAGTCCTCTCCTAAAACAAGCTCTTTGTCGCCGATTTTTATGCTTTGCGTAATCGTATATTCACCGGCTTTTCTGATTTCTTCATTTTCCATCATTCGTCACCTCGCTTATAATAAACTTTCTGTCCTGTTTCCTTATACAGCTTATAGTCAAAGGGCGGGTATTTTTTCAAGTTCTCTTTGATTTGAGCACGGGTTTTATAAAAACTGCACTTTTTGTTATCGCAAATACGCTCGGTTAAAATACGGCAGCTCATTGGACTATAAGCAAAACAGTCTTTGTTAGCCATCTGAATCACTCTCAATCTCTTTTAGTTGAATTGTACTTACAATGCGGTATCCGTATTTATTCGCAAGTGCTTTCAATTCATATATAAGCTGTCTGCGTTCCTCACGCCGCACATTGTTTAATGCTTCAAACGCCGTAAGGTCAGAATATCCGCTGTCATTGTACCTGAAATCGGGTTGTCTTGAATTTGCCATAACGTCACCTCTCAGGCTCCGGCGGTTTCTTCGGCTTGTGATGCTCATAGAAACGCACCTTATCAAGCCCACGCTCACAAAAATCTCTTTGAGCTGCAAGCAGGCCTGTAAAATAATGCCCCCAATAATAATCGGTCTTGTTGTTACATTCCCAAGTGACGAACATATCGGGTTTAGTTTCGTGTACGCCGAGGACAATTTCGGATTCGCCGATTGTAATTGAATTTGTGATAATATATCCTGCGTTTTTTCTCCAATCCATTGTATCTACCTCCATAAAAATAGCCGACACGCTTCTTATTCGCTGTCGGCATCGTCTGTATTGAGTTTTTCAAGTCTTTTATCCTCCTCATTTGCCACTATAAAGCAGCACATCATTACTACACCGAAAGTACCTCCGGTAATAAAGGCAAGTAAAACCCATAACCAAGTCATATTTATCTCTCCATTCCGTGTTGCTTTTTACGGTATGCGTTTTCAAGCAACCTTAATATTTCAGCTTCAATCTGCTGTTTGGTATATCCTTTCGGAAAATACTTTTTCAGCTTATCTTCGCCAAGGGTTATTTTTATCTTTTCCGGCTTTTCTTCCTGCATAATTGAAAGAATAACATCGGGGTTGAGCTTGCCGTCATCAAAGAAACGGCGTATCTTTTTCGCTTGCTCAATAGAGGGTGCGCCGTCCTCGCTTTCAATGGCTTTGTGAACCTCAACCTGTTCCTTTGTTCCGAGGTATGAGATTTCAACCGCCGCATTAAGTGCGATTTGTTTGTTATCAACCATTTCAAGTATAGGATCAATGAGATTTGTCAGTCGGATATAACGGAAGATTTGATTTTTGCTTTCTCCAACCTCTTTTGCGAATTGGTCGCTTGAAGTGGCTTCGGAAAAATTATTCCCAATTTGGGAATAGTTTTCTTGGCTCGGTCTGCCTGCCTTTCTTTTCATAGCTTCAAGCTTCATTTGATAAGCAAATGCTTTTTCGCTCGGCAGTATGTTTTCACGCTGAAGATTACTGTCAACAAGCAGAATCGTCGCTGTATCATCGTCAAGGTCTTTGATTACTGTGGGAACTTCTGTAATTCCGGCAATCTCACACGCCTTAACTCTACGATGACCGGAGAGTATTTCATAGCCGCCGTCTTTATGCGGTCTTACTACAACAGGAGAGAGAACACCGCTTTGTTTTATGCTTTCCACAAGTTCGTCCATACTCTCATCAAGCAGAACCTTAAACGGCTGTTGCTCAAAGGGCTTCAGCTCACCAATGGCAATAGGCTTTATTTCTTCGGTTTTTCTGCCTTCGTCTGTTTTGAAAAGGTCATCGTATGATTTCAGACCTATGTTTATTCCGTTGTTTGCCACCGTCAAGCACCTCCTTTGTAAAGTCCTTATATGCGTCTGCTGCTTTGCCGTTGCCATCGTAGGTATAAATGCTCTTACCGACAGCAGAGGTTTCAGCCGCTTTTACTGATAACGGAATTTCCGTTTTATAGATTGTCAGGTGCTTTCCGTAGTTAAATCTTATCTGTCCGGAAACATCCTTTGCGAAATTGGTTCGCTTATCTACCATAGTCAGAAGTATGCCACCGATTTTCAAGTCGGGGTTTATCTGCCGTTTTACTTTGCCGACAGTTGTTATTAACTGCTCCAAGCCTTTTGCCGGAAGGTAATGTGCCTGAACGGGAATAATTACCTCATCTGCTGCCGCAAGTGAATTTATTGTCAGCATACCGAGAGAAGGGGTACAGTCTATCAACACATAATCGTAATTGTCCTTTACCTTGTCAATATAGGTTTTCAAGGCTCTTTCACGATTCATAATGTTGACAAGTGCTGTTTCCATACCCGACAGCTCTATATTCGCCGGAACTAAATCAACACCCTCATTGTGATGTATGATGCCCTCATCCTTTGCAAAGGTTTCTTCGTTTATGGCTTTCTGCATCATAGTAGATAATGTTATTTTCAGATCGTCGGGATTTTGAAATCCCAAGCTCTCCGTCAAGCTGCCCTGAGCATCGCAGTCAATGAGCAGAACCTTTTTACCCTCATTTACAAGACCAATGCCCAAGTTGACGGTTGTTGTGGTTTTGCCAACGCCGCCTTTCTGATTTGCTATTGCTATAACCTTGCTCATCTTGACCAACCTTTCCATTACATAGTTTTCATATCGTGCCTTACCTTTGCGGAGTACCAATTATCCGTAGTTTCAAAGGCACGGTATATTGTTGTAATTAAAAATGCCCGTATATTACGGACATTAGATGCGTTTTCTTTTAACGCAAAATTAATGTATTCAATGTGCTCGCTGTTTATCTTCAAGAATCTGCTTTTAACCACCTCCTGCGGATATTCTTGTTTATTGATTCTGATATACGACTCCTTACTGCAAACAACATCAACCATAAGCATTACGATTTCATCAAGCCACGTTTTGCCGTATTGCTCAACTATAATGTCATAGTCGATATTGTTTTTAATAATTCTTTCGTAGCAGTTTCTTTCTTCCATCCATCTTATCGTATCGGGTATTTCGCCGGAAAGAGAGGAAGAACCACCGTGATGTGATATGATAGGATCAGTTTCACTCAAATCAGTATAACTCTTTTCAGTATCACTAATCTCAGTATTATTACATTTCGGTTCTCGAAAGTCTGCACTTTTGCTTTCCGAAACTCTTGAATTTTGATTGTCAAAAGTCTTGTTTTTCGATTTCCCGAAGTCTTGACTTTCGGTTTCCGAAAGTCTGCACTTTCGACCTGAACTATCGTCAAAACCGTAGAACTTTTTAAGATACACAATAGCAGGCTTTCCTTGTCCTTGCTTTCTGCGTTCTATAAGACCAATGCCTTTTTCGCTGTCAAGCTCGGCAATAATCTTTGTAGCCTTTTCGGTTCCGCAACACATAAGCTCCATAACATCATTTGTTGTGAAAAAAATATATGCTCGATTATGCTCATCAACCCATCCGTTTTTTACTGATAGGCACATACGGTCAAGCATCAGTCCGTATAGTAGCTTTGCTCCATCGGACAGCCGCTTGAATATCGGGGAAGTAATGAGCAGCTTCGGTATTCTGTAAAAAGCAAATTGTTCAGCTTCGTCACCGTAGTAATAGTCAAACTGTGATGACATCGTTTTCACCTCCTTGAAACTTACTTATATATAAAAAGAACGCTGCTTGTATGTAAGCAACGCTCTTTTGATGACAAATTCAAAATAATTTACTGTGATTTTGGCAAAAGGTATTCACTTTTCGTAATTTTTGTGATAAAATAGGTATATAGACGACAGGTGCGATGTGCATTTGTCAGCTATGTGTTTGCTAATAGTTTGCTAATTTGAGCTTTCAAAACGGGGTAAAACGAGATGAAACGCCATAGCACGCTATAACACATAAAACCCTCACAAAGCCCGTAGTTATGCGGATTTTGCGGAATTTACGAACACGGAGTAACACTGTGAAATATACGGTACAGTTAGCTCCTAAGCGGAACGCCCCCGGTTCGACTCCGGGCAGGGACGCCAAAAATCGACAAGGTTTATGATAATCTTGTCGATTTTACTTATTACCTATTCACTCTTCACTATTCCCTAAAACACTTGTCGATTTTTGGAAAGTAATAAGTAATAGGGAATAAGTTTAGGTGGCTTTGCTCGCGCAAAGCTTATTTTCAAAAATCTATTTATGAAAGGAAATAAAAATGCCGGAATTTCTGAAAAAGAATTTATTTAAACTGATTTCGCTTGTCATTATTTTACTTCTGCTGGCGGTGATGCACTTTGGGCAGGGGAACGAAGTGAACGCACCTGAGGAGACTGTTTCGCCCACACCGCTCCCGGCCGCTGAATTTCAGGCCGCACCGCGGACTGCGGAAGAATCAGAATAAACGGTCCGCTGTGGACACATACAGTTTTTCCACCGCACCTTCCGGCATGGAGTCGCTTTCCGCGGCATCGGTAATCAGCCCGTCCACCGCAGAAAGGGATGCCACGTTGCAGGGCGCGGAGAGGAAAAACTTTGTCTTATCGCATAAAAAAACGGTTTTTTTCGATTGGGCCATCACAGCCTGCCGCAAAGCCGTTTCGGGGACGGAGGGATCCACAATCATCCCGTCTGCCCGAAGACCATAGCTGGAAAACAGCATTACATCGAAATTGAAATGCCGGATGCAGTCCCGGGCAAAATCCCCTGTACAGCACTGGGAGCTTTCCTGCATTTCTCCGCCCGTGCAGTACGTGTGGATGCCCTTTTCCCGCAGAAGCAGGGCCTGGGGCAATCCGTTTGTGACCACGGAAATCGCCTTTTTTCCGGCCAGAAACCCGGCCAGATGCAGTGCTGTGGTGGATGCGTCAATAAAAACCGTGTCTCCGTCCCGTACCCATTCGGCGGCCGCCCGGCAGATACCCCGTTTTGCGGCAGAATGAAGGGCTTTCCGGAAATCCAGCGGGGCAACCGTTTGCTCCGACTGTATTTTTTTTGCGCCGCCGTGGCTGCGTACAATCCGGTTTTGCTGCTGTAGATGCGCCAGGTCCCGGCGAATTGTGGGCAGGCTGACGTAAAGCCGCCGGGCAAGCTCTGCCGCAGTGCTGTATTTTTCTTCCTCCAAAATGTTTAGAATTTCTTCGTATCGTTCTTCCTTCAGCATTTTTTCACCCTCCAGTGAGCGTTTTTGAGCGTTTATCAATGTTTTAGCCAGCTGTTGACAAACGTTTTTGATTGTTTTATTATATATGCATAGGTTTATTTTGTCAAGAAAAAGGAGAAAAAAGTATGGACTTTAAGGCATTGCTTATTCCGCAAAGGGACTGTGCATGTGGCAAAGAACATAACTGTCCCATTGATTTTGTTCACATCGGTTCCGGTGCTCTGGACACCCTGCCCTCCCTTTGCGGTGAATACAAACACATTCTGCTTGTGGCAGACGAAACCACCTACGCCGTATGCGGAGAGGCCGTAGGGCAGGCACTGGGCGGTAAGGTACAGCCGCTGGTGCTGACGGCAGAAGGCCCGGTGCTCATTCCCGATGAGGCGGCACTTGCGGCAGTGGAGTCTGCTGTCGGCAGTGAAACCGATTTGATTCTCGGCGTAGGCTCCGGCGTGATTAACGATATCTGTAAATACGTAAGCTTTCAGCGCGGGTTGCCCTACTTTATTGTGGCTACCGCTCCCTCCATGGACGGGTATGCCTCGGTGGGGGCCGCTCTGATTCTGAAGGGAATGAAGGTTACACTCAATGCCCGGCCGCCGAAAGGAATTATCGCAGATACGGATGTGCTCTGCCACGCACCGATGGAAATGTTGCAGGCAGGCTATGGCGATATCATCGGAAAATATTCCTGTCTTTGTGACTGGAAGCTCAGTCACCTTTTGTACGGCGAATACTTCTGCCAGACCGTGTATGACCGCACCCTTGTTGCCGCAAAGCAGGTGGAATCCCTGGCAGAAGGAATTCTGCGCCGGGAGGAAGCGGCTGTTGCGGCCCTCATGGAGGCACTGGTGGCCGTGGGGATTGCCATGAGTCATGTCGGCTCGTCCCGTCCCGCCTCCGGCAGTGAGCATCATTTGTCCCATTTCTTTGAAATCACGGGTATTTTAGAAAACAAGCCCTATTTCTCCCATGGAGTGGACGTGGCCTTTTCCTCCGTGGTAACGGCCGGACTGCGGGAAAAAATACAGTCGCTTCGACCCCAGAGACGACCCTTCGACCGGACAATATGGGAAGAAGAAATCCGCAGGGTTTACTCTACTTCGGCCGACGAGGTTATCGTCCTGCAGGATAAAATGGGCTGGTACACCCGGGAGGACAGCCGCACGGTGGAAGAAAACTGGCCGGCGGTTTGTGAGATTTTACGCGAAAGCCCTTCGGCGGCAGAATTTACGGCAATGCTGGAAAAGGTGGGACTGCACTTTGCGGAGTTTGAAGCTATGTACGGCAAAGAGAAAATCGAAGATGCCGTGCGGTATGCCAAGGATTTAAAGGACCGGTATTCCGTTCTTTGGCTGTATGATTTGTATTGCCGGAGGTAAGCAGTAGATATGGATAAAGCAAAAATCAAACTGATAGCCTTTGATCTGGACGGCACGCTCACGCAGCATAAGTCACCGCTCAGCGATGAAATGCGAAAAACGCTGGATGCGCTGGGAAAAAAATATAAGCTTTTAATGGTAGGCGCAGGGACCTGCCGCCGGATTTTTAACCAGATGGACGGATATCCCATTGATATCGTGGGCAATTACGGGATGCAGTTTGCTGTCTATAATGCAGAAAAAAAGGAACTGGACCTGGTGCGGGATGCTTCCGTCCCTGCAGACCGTGAAAAAATAGAAAAAGCCATAACGGCCCTCCGGGGAAAATACGGCTTTACAGCGTTTGACGGCGATACGGCAGAGTACCATCCTTCGGGGTGTGTTACCTTTCCTCTTCTGGGAACAAAGGCTGCCTCCGCTGATAAGCTGGCCTTTGACCCTACCCGGGAAAAACGCCGAAAAATCCTCGGGGATGTACAATCCTGTTTTAAAGGGTATACGGTGTTCGTGGGAGGTTCGTCCTCCTTCGATATGGCTCCCGCTCCTTATAATAAGGCGTATGCGCTGGAGCTGTACTGCCGGGAAAACGGTCTTTGTCATGATGAAGTGGTGTATGTGGGGGACGATTACGGCCCCGGGGGCAACGATGAATCGGTGTATCTGGCAGATTTCCACTTTATTGAAATCGACGATTATCGTAGTACGCCGGAAAAACTACGGTTTTTACTGTGAAGCAGGGAACCGGATATGCAGGGTTTTTAGCGTATCCGATTTTACGGCGCATATAAATTGTGAGCAGCTTTCATAGCCGACAAAGCGGAACCACCTTCTTTTTTTCTGCATATACTGGGAAAAAAGGAAGGTGATTTTTTGCAAATTTATGTAGTACAGCGGGGGGACACGGTGCGGCGCATCGCAAGCCGTTACGGCGTTTCTTATCAGAGAATTCTGTCTGACAACGGACTTTCCGCCACAGAACCGCTGGTGGTGGGGCAGGCACTTCTGATACTGTTTCCGGAGGAGGTGTATACTGTGCGACAGGGGGACACCCTTTCTGCCATTGCCCGAAGCTTTGGTACCACCACCGGGGAGCTCAGGCGGAATAATCCCGAGCTGATTTTAAATCCCACGATTTATCCGGGACAACAGCTGACGATTTCCTTTACAGAGGAAAAACGCCGCACACTTTTGGCCGGCGGCTATGCCTATCCCAACATTAACCGGACGACCCTACGCACCACATTGCCGTATCTGTCCCGTCTGACTGTATTCGGGTACGGTTTTACGGAGGACGGGAATCTCATTGCTATAAACGACCTGCCCCTCATTGAAGCGGCACTTTCGGAAAATGTGGCACCCTTTATGCTTTTGTCGTCCATCACAGAGAATGGTAATTTCAGCGGCGAACGGGCGTCCCTGCTGTTCCGGAATACAGATCTGCAGAACCGGGTGCTGGCCTCCGTGATTCAAACGATGCAGAGAAAGGGCTACCAGGGGCTGGATATTGATTTTGAGTACATCCCGAGAGAGGACAGCGAGGGCTTTCTGCGGTTTCTGGAAAATGCCACCGCGCAGCTGCATGCTGCCGGGTATCCGACGCACGTGGACCTGGCACCGAAAACATATGCCGACCAGCCGGGACTTCTCTATGAGGCCCACAACTACGGCGCGATAGGCAGTATTGTGGACACAGTGCTTCTGATGACCTACGAATGGGGGTATGCCTACGGTCCGCCCCTGGCCGTAGCACCGCTGGACCAGGTACGGCAGGTGGTGGAATATGCCGTAACGGAAATTCCCCGGGAAAAAATTCTCATGGGGATCCCCAACTACGGGTACGACTGGACAATACCGTACGAGAAGGGGGACCGGGCCGTAAATATCGGAAGTCAGGCTGCTGTACGGCGGGCAGCGCGGTACGGCGCGGAAATTCAGTTTGACGAGGTGGCCGCATCGCCCTACTTCTACTACCGGGACGAAAACGGGCGGCGTCATGTGGTCTGGTTTGAAGATATCCGAAGTATTGCGGCGAAATACGACCTTCTGGATGAATTCGGACTTTTAGGGAGTGGTTACTGGACAATTATGCGCCCCTTCCGCCAGAACTGGGCGTTTTTGGGAGCGGCCTATAATATCCGGAAGGGCCGTCCTGCGATAGGCTGAAAAATTTTTGAAAAAATCTTGACAAAGGGCAGCAGGCGGTGGTATACTAAATTAAATCGGTAAGGAAGAGTAAGTAGGTCCTGCCCCTTTTCCGGGAGAGAGCCGAAGAAGATTTGCTCCTGTCCCAGCAATGCGTGGGACAGGAGTTTTTGTTTTTGTCTTGTGGAAAAAGCCGTTTTACGCAAAACAAAGAAAGGAGAAAGAAAAATGGAAAAAATCCCCTATAAAATCTATCTGGAAGAAAAGGAGATGCCGAAGGCCTGGTATAACGTGCGGGCCGATATGAAAAATAAACCCGCACCGCTCTTAAATCCTGCGACACTCCAGCCAATGACGGCGGAAGAGCTTTCCGGCGTATTCTGTGAAGAGCTGGTGCGGCAGGAGCTGGATGACAGTACAGCCTATATTCCGATTCCTGACGAAATCCGGGATTTTTATAAAATGTACCGTCCTTCTCCTCTCGTCCGGGCATATTGCCTGGAGAAGAAGCTGGACACACCTGCCAGAATCTATTATAAATTTGAAGGGAATAACACCAGCGGCAGTCATAAGCTGAATTCCGCGATTGCACAGGCCTACTATGCAAAAAAGCAGGGGCTTCGCGGTGTGACAACGGAAACGGGTGCCGGGCAGTGGGGGACAGCACTTTCCATGGCCTGCTCCTATTTTGACCTGGATTGCCGGGTATATATGGTAAAGGTTTCCTACGAGCAAAAGCCGTTCCGCCGGGAGGTCATGCGTACCTACGGCGCATCCGTAACCCCCTCACCGTCCATGGAAACCGAAGTGGGCAAGCGGATTTTAGCGGCCCATCCGGGTACAACCGGAAGCCTGGGCTGTGCCATTTCCGAAGCCGTGGAAGCGGCCTCGGTACGGGAAGGATACCGGTATGTGCTGGGCAGTGTTTTAAATCAGGTGCTTCTGCATCAGTCTGTTATCGGTCTGGAAACAAAGGCGGCACTGGATAAATATGATATCCGGCCCGATATGATTATCGGCTGTGCCGGCGGCGGCTCGAACCTGGGCGGTCTGATTTCTCCCTTCGTGGGCGAAAAGCTCCGGGGGGAAGCGGACTACCGCCTTATCGCGGTTGAGCCTGCATCCTGCCCCACGCTGACGCGAGGCAAGTATGCCTATGATTTCTGCGATACGGGCATGGTCTGCCCGCTGGCGAAGATGTACACCTTAGGCAGTGGATTTATCCCGTCCTCCAGTCATGCCGGAGGGCTTCGGTATCACGGCATGAACTCCACGCTTTCCCAGCTGTATGCCGACGGGGTGATGGAAGCGGTTTCTGTGGAGCAGACGTCCGTATTTGAAGCGGCACAGCAGTTTGCCCGCATTGAAGGGATTCTGCCTGCGCCCGAGAGCAGCCATGCAATTCGTGTGGCCATTGACGAGGCACTCCGGTGCAAGGAAACGGGAGAGGAAAAAACCATCGTGTTCGGTCTTACCGGAACGGGCTACTTTGATATGGTGGCATATGCGAAATATAATGACGGTGAAATGCAGGATTTTATTCCCTCCGATGCCGATATTGCGGCCGCACTTTCCAAACTTCCGGAGGTGGAATAAAAAAAGCTTTACTTTTATGGGAAAGTTTAGTATAATATAAGAAAAGATTTTTAGGAGGAAACGATATGAAACCGTTTATGGACAAGGATTTTCTGCTGGAAACGGAAGTGGCGCAGAAGCTGTACCATGAATATGCGGCCAAGATGCCCATTATCGACTATCACTGCCACTTAAATCCCAAGGAAATCTGCGAGGACAGACATTTTAAGAACATTACTGAAATTATGCTGGGCGGCGACCATTATAAGTGGCGCGCCATGCGCTCCAACGGCATTGATGAATCCTACATGACAGGAGACAAGCCGGATTTTGAAAAGTTCGAGGCCTTTGCTTCCACTTTAAAATATGCCATCGGCAATCCGCTTTTTCACTGGACACATCTGGAACTCCAGCGTTTCTTTGGCATCGAAGAGATTTTAAGCGAAAAGTCCGCAAAGGATATTTACGAAAAAGCAAACAAAATGATTGCTTCCGACGGTTTTTCCGCAAGAGGCTTAATCAAGCAGTCCAACGTTGAAATTATCTGTACAACAGATGATCCTCTCGATACGCTGGAATACCATATCGAGCTGAAAAAGCAGAATGATTTCAAGGTTCTGCCCACCTTCCGTCCCGATAAGGCGGTCAACTGCGAGCTGGAAACCTTTATTCCTTATATTCGCGACCTTGCAGAGCTTTGCAATACGAAAATTGAGGATGTGGATGCACTATGCGCCGCTCTCCTTGAAAGAATCAACTTCTTTGACAGCGTAGGTTGCCGCCTTTCCGACCATGCGCTTGCAGGCGTGCCCTTCCGCAAGCCCAATAAGGATGAAGCCAATGCCGCCTTTAAGAAAGCTATGGCAGGGGATGCGCTCACAGAAGATGAAATCAACGCATATAAAACCTATATGCTCCTCTTCTTTGCAGAAGAATATCACAGCCGTGATTGGACCATGCAACTCCATATCGGTGCACTCCGCAATAATAACACACGGATGTACAAAAAGCTCGGCCCCGACACAGGCTTTGACTCCATCGACGACAAGAACATTGCGGCACCCTTGGCGGCTCTTCTTGATGTATGTAACGGTAACGGCAAACTGCCGAAGACTATTTTGTACACACTCAATCCCAAGGACAATTATGTTCTCGGCACAATGCTGGGTAATTTCCAGGGTACGGAAGCCCCGTCGAAGATTCAGTTCGGCTCCGGCTGGTGGTTCAATGACCAGCGGGACGGCATGGTACAGCAGATGCGCGCTCTGGCAAACCTGGGACTGCTCGGCCGCTTCGTCGGTATGCTGACGGATTCAAGAAGCTTTATGTCCTATCCGCGGCATGAGTACTTCCGCCGCATTATGTGTAACCTTATCGGCGGCTGGGTCGAAAACGGCGAATATCCTGCCGATTTCGATGCACTGGGCGAAATTGTTACCGGTATCAGCTATTATAACGCAAAGAATTTCTTTAAGTTTTAAAAACAGCGCAGAGAAGCGCGAAATCTTGTTTTAAACCGACCCCCCAATTGATAGATTTTTGGTCTGACTTTTGGGGGTCGGTTCATTATACGGGGGTTTATTTTTGTAGTAGTCAGTACCATTGATAAAACCGGCGGCTTCAACGCATAATTTCTCAAATTTTCAAAATTTTTCCATTTTTTTGAAAAAAGTATTGCTTTTTTTTCCAATATATGGTATTATAGTGTTGTCACATTCACGTGGGCGTATTTTTACGTCCTTTATACAAAGAAACAGTGTACGCTTAGGCAAAAGCGTACGCTCTGATTTCTTATACTGTTTCTTTGTAACAAATAAGTGAGTGTGACAACTTTCAATCAGAGATGCTACGTTTTTCGGTGTGTCTCTGCATTGCAAGGGACACACTTTTTTATTTACGGAAAGGAGCAAGAGGTATGCAGGAATTGGGAATAATTCGCAAAATGGAGGATAACGGTCGGGTGGTGATTCCCGCCGAAGTCCGGAGGGAGATGAAATGGGATCATTATACCCCGCTGGAGCTTTTTTACGACCGGGGCGGTGTTCTTCTGCGGACATACGAAAAGTCTTGTACTTTCTGCGACAGCAAGGACACCGTGCAGCTTTTTGAAAATAAACCCATTTGCCAAAGCTGTATCGATCGCCTGAAAAAAATATAACATGACCTGCAGGGCTGACGCCCTGCAAAACCGACAAATCAAAAGGATTGAAATTTGGCAAGTTTATGGCATATTGTGTTCGAGACTTACTGCACTATCTCATTTGCTCCCGGATAAAATGCGTGGAGCGGAGCTTTTCCATGAGTGCATCGGCAGAGAGCTGACGGGCAGAATCGGAATTGAATTCTGCGGCGGGGCCGGAGGGAATACCGCCGTCGCCGTTATCGTAATTGAGATTCCGCAAATCGGCAGGAACCCGGTAAAAATCCCCTACATCGACAGCCCGCGCGCTTTCCTCCTCTGTCAGAAGCGTTTCGTACCGTTTTTCCCCGTGCCGCCGGCCGATAACGCGGATTTTCGTGCTGTCGCCGCCGAACAGACGGCATAACGCCTCCGCATGGGTCCCCACGGATGCGGCCGGGGCCTTCTGCACCAGAATATCACCGCTTTCCCCTTTTTCAAAGGCGAATAAAACCAAATCCACGGCTTCTTCCAGCGTCATAACAAACCGGGTCATGGCCGGGTCTGTAACGGTCAGGGCTTCGCCGGACCGCATTTGCCGGAGCCACAGCGGAATCACCGAGCCGTCCGAGCACAGCACGTTTCCGTATCGGGTACAGCAAATGGCTGTTTTTTCGGGTGAAACCGTCCGCGCGAGGCTCACCGCCACCTTTTCCATCAGCACCTTTGTGGCACCCATGGCACTAACCGGATAGGCCGCCTTATCAGTGGAGAGACAGATAACCTTCCGCACACCGCTCTCGATGGCGGCCGTAAGTACATTCTCCGTGCCCATTACGTTGGTTTTTACCGCCTCTATGGGGAAAAACTCGCAGGAGGGTACCTGCTTCAGTGCCGCCGCATGAAAAACATAGTCTACGCCATGCATGGCATGCTTCACGCTCTGTACATCCCGGACGTCACCGATATAAAACCGGAGTTTGTCTGCGTGCGCAGATGTCGCCTGGTATTCGTGGCGCATCGCGTCCTGCTTTTTCTCATCTCTGGAAAACACGCGGATTTCGCCGATATCCGTTTCAAGAAGCCGCCGCAATACCGCATTGCCGAAAGAACCGGTGCCGCCGGTAATCAGCAGGGTTTTATTTTTGAACATACTTGTTTCTCTCCTATGCTTTTTCTGAATTTTATACCGAAAAACCGACCTCCTGAATGGTAGAAGTGCCGTTTGGGAGGTCGGTCCGTTTCAGGCCTGTACTTTGTTCCGGTAAGGTATAAGTCTTACTGCACTACAGAAGCTGTTTCCGCAATGCGGCACCGTCCATCGGGCTGAGATATGCCGGCGGCACATCGAATACGGTTTTACAGCCTGTCGTTCCTTCCTGCTGCATCCGGTATGCCGCGCGGGCATAGGCGCAAAGGACGGACGAGGTAAAGGCAGGATTGGATTCCAGCCGCAGGGAATATTCCACGGTATGCTTTGTGCCGTCCCCGGCTGTGCCGGTGCGGATAACCACGCCGCCGTGGGGCAGACCGCTGTGGTTTGCTGCCAGCTCTTCGGCGGAAATGAAATGCACGGTGGTGTCGTAATCGGCAAAATAGTTGGGCATTTCCACAATTTCCTTTTCAATACGGGCAAGGTCCGCGCCTTCTTTTGCTACCACGAAGCATTCACGGGTATGCTTTTCACGGGTGGAAAGCTCCGGGCTTTTGCCGCTTCGCACGGCTTTTAGTGCGGCTTCCACAGGAACAGTGTACTGCCGTGCGTCCAGAACGCCGTCAATTCTCCGGATAGCGTCGGAGTGTCCCTGGCTTACACCCTTCCCCCAGAAGGTGTAGTCGGTTCCGTCGGGCAGTACGGCACCGGCATACAGCCGGTTTAAAGAAAACAACCCCGGATCCCAGCCTACAGAAATAATACCCACATGGCCGCTTTCTCCGGCCGCTTTATCTACGTTTTCAAAATGTACGGGAATTTTAGCATGGGTGTCAAAGCTGTCCACCACGTTAAAGTGTGCGGCCAGGGCCGGCGTTTGCTCCGGCAAATCTGTTGCACTGCCGCCGCAGAGAATCATCACATCAATTTTATCCTGCATGGAGAGCGCATCTTCTGCGCGATATACAGGTGCTTTCGCCTGTACCGTTTTGGGGTCCCGCCGGGTGAATACACCCACAAGCTCCATGTCCGGGCACTGGGTTACAGCGTTTTCTACGCCACGGCCCAGGTTGCCGTAGCCGTAAATACCGATTTTAATCATTGCACATCAAACCTTTCTGTTTTGTAATATGGGTAACTGAGATAATAAAATTGCACCAAAGGTAATCAGACAGCCCCACAGCTCCCGCGCGGTGAAGCTTTCTCCCATAAGAAGCCAGCCGCCGAGAAGTGCGAAAACGGATTCGAGACTGCAAATCAGTGCCGCGGAGGTGGGGTCGGTATCCTTTTGCGCCAGAATCTGCAGTGTGTAGGCCACGCCGCTGGACAGAATACCGGTGTATAAAATGGGGACCAGTGATGCCGTAATATAGGACAGACGAATCTCTTCCGTCAGGAATGCTGCCACGAGCGCACAGAAACCAGTTACGAAAAATTGCAGGCAGGACATACGCACGCAGTCCACCTGCGGCGCAAAACGGTCAATAACGATAATATGTACGGTAAAGAGAATGGCACAGCCCAGAAGCAGAGCATCCCCCTTTGAAACGGAGAAAGAAGTACTGTCCATGCACAGAAGGTACATTCCGAAAAGAGCCAGTACCACGCTGAGCCATGTGACAATGCTGGTTTTCTTTCTGAAAAAGAGACCGAAAACCGGTACCAGTACCACATAAAGGGCTGTAATAAAACCTGCCTTTCCTGCTCCGGAGCCCACAATCCCCAGCTGCTGGAGAGAGGACGCCGCAAACAGGACAAGCCCGCAGCAGATGCCGCCGGCAAGGGGCCATTTACACTCCTCCCTAGATTTGCCGCTTTTTTTATCCATCAGGGAAATCACGGGCAGGAGCACCAGCCCGCCTATGAGCATACGCACCCCGTTAAAAAGAAACGGGCCGCAGGTTTCCATGCCGCTGCTCTGGGCCACAAAGGCCATGCCCCAGATAAACGCCGCGAGCAGAAGCAGGAGGTTGGCCCGCATTTTTTTATTTTGCATGGGAAAGAACCACTTCCTTAATGATGTCCATTGCCTCGTCTAAAAGCTCTTCCGTGTGGGTGGCCATCAGGCTGGTCCGCAGGAGGCATTCTCCCGGCGGTGTGGCCGGTGGCAGAACGGGGTTAACAAAGACCCCGGCCTCATACAGAGCCTTGTTAATGACAAGCGTATCTTCCATTTCGTATGTATAAATCGGCACAATGGGCGTTTCCGCCTCTTTGATTTTCAGACCGCGTGCCAAAAGCCCCTGACGCATATACGCACCGAGAGCAGAAAGCCGCTCCACCCGCTCCGGCTCACGGCGGATAACCGATAAAGCCGCCCGGGCCGCGGCACACTGGGCCGGGGGAATGGAGGCACTGAAAATGAAGGGACGGGAATTGTGCCGGGTAAAGTCCACAATCTTTTCACTGGCAACCATGTAGCCGCCAAGGCTTGCCAGAGATTTGGAAAAGGTGCCCATAATTACGTCTACGCGGTCCGTCAGCCCGAAATGATCCGCCGTGCCGCGTCCGCCCCGGCCTAAAACGCCGAAGCCGTGGGCATCGTCTACCATGGTAGCGGCATCATATTTTTCTGCAAGCCGTACAATCTCCGGCAGATTACAAATATCACCGCTCATACTGAAAACGCCGTCCGTTACGATCAGCTTGCCTGCATCAGCCGGTATGGCGGCCAGCTGCTTTTCCAGGTCCTCCATATCATTGTGCTTATACCGCACAAGATTGGCGTAGCTGAGACGGCACGCGTCGTAGATGCTGGCGTGATTTTCCCGGTCACAGAGGATGTAGTCGTTTCTGCCGGCGATGGCACTGATAATGCCAAGATTAGACTGAAAGCCGGTGGAAAAGGTCATAGCAGCTTCCTTACCAATGTATGCGGCCAGCTCCTCCTCCAGCTCCAGATGCATTTTCAGTGTACCGTTTAAAAAACGGGAGCCGGAGCATCCGGTGCCGTAGGTTTTGACGGCCTCTGCCGCTGCGGCCTTGACCTCCGGGTGCACTGTCAGCCCCAAATAGTTGTTGGAGCCAAGCATAATCCGCCGTTTTCCTTCCATAATAACGGTGGTATCCTGCCTGGATTCCAGATAATGAAAATAGGGATAAATTCCTTTTTCGCGAAAGTCCTGCGCAAGCTTGAAAGCTTCACATTTATCAAATAATGCCATATCTTTTTCACTCCTCAATTTGGTATTATATCATTTGTCGGTGGGCATAGTCAATTTTTTTTGAAGAAAAATACATTTTTTTGCCGTCAGGAAAGAGAATATAGCAGAAAAAACCGGGCTTGCTGGTGCAAACCCGGTTTTTGAAGGTTATTGTGCCAGTGTTGGCTTTTCTTCTGTCAGCGTTACGGTAAGGGTAAGGATTTCGCCGTCACGGTTGACAGTAAGGGTAATGGAATCACCCGCTTTGAACCGGTCGCGGATGGCGTTAATTTCTTCGGAGGATTTCACATCCTCGCCATTACATTTGAGAATAACGTCACCCTTCTGCACACCGGCGGCGGCTGCACCGCTTCCCGCGGAAACATCGCTTACAAAGAGACCGGAAGCCGGAATATTATAGTAGCGGGCCTCCTGCTCCGTGACATAAATCAGCGTAACGCCAATCTGCGGACGGCCCTTCACGTAGCCGAAATTGATTAAATCCTCAATAACGGGCTTGGCGTTATTGGAAGGGATGGCAAAGCCAAGACCCTCCACCTCGGAGGAGCCGATTTTCACGGTATTGATGCCGATAACCTCGCCGTACACATTCACCAGCGCACCGCCGGAGTTGCCGGGGTTAATGGCCGCATCGGTCTGAATCAGCGTGTAGGTTACGTTATCCACGGTAAGGGTACGGTTTAAGGCACTGATGATGCCCTGGGTAAGCGAGCCGGCAAGTTCCTGCCCCAGAGGGTTCCCGATGGCCACGCATCGCTCGCCGGCTTCCAGTGCGGCAGAATCGCCGAGTACGGCATAAGGGAGGGAGTCCGTGCTCTCGATTTTAAGAACGGCCAGGTCCGTCTTGGAATCCGCACCAACCAGTGTGGCGTCAAACTCTTTGCTGTTATTCAGTATAATCTTGATTTTTTTTGCCCCTTCAATCACGTGATTGTTGGTCACAATATAGCCGTCGGCTGAAATGAGAATACCACTGCCGCTGCTTTCACTTTCAAAGGGAGTGGCCTGGCCGAAGAAGGAATAGCTCTGGGTTTCCACGACAGAGGAAATGCCCACAACAGCCGGCCCGACCATCTTGCCGATGTCTACCGTTGTCAGCTCCGTGCGGTTTTCCGGATTGTACGTAATCTGGGTAACCGTAGACGTTGAGGCGGTTGTTTCCGGGAACCGGAAGCTGCCACCCTGGGTCAAAGCGTGTCCTTCGCGCACATTTCCGGAAATGAGACCGGATACCAGCGGCATAGCGGCAGAGGCAATAATTGCTCCGGCCATGGCACTTGCAAAAGCAATGAGCCAGGTGCGGTTCTTTTTCTTTTTTGCCTTTGTTTCAATGTGTACCGGGCTGTCCGGCGCGGGTGCAGTGATGATATCCCGGTTTTCCGGGTCGCTGTGAAATTCAAAATGGTTAAATTCCTGCATAAATAATCAACTCCTATTTTGTAGTATATCATCAGTATACAATAAATTTATTAGCAAATTGTGACCGAATTGTGAAAAGTTCGGAAAATCATTTTTTACGGAGCGTAAATATAAACCGTGTGTATTCGCCCGGCACGCTTTCCGCATGGATTTTTCCGCCGTGGGCCGCAATGATATTTTTTACAAGATACAGCCCCAGACCTACGCCGGTTTTATCGCGGCTGCGGCTGCGGTCCGTCTTGTAAAATTTATCCCATATCATTTTTAAATCCTCTTCGGAGATGCCTTCGCCGCTGTTTTCCACCGTGACGGTGACGGCAGTGTCGGTCTGCGCCACATTCACGCGTACATAGCCATCCTCCCGGTTAAATTTCAGCGCGTTGTCAAAAAGGTTAATAAGCACCCGGTCAATGGCATCCCGGTCGGCATATACCGGGCAGGTTTCGTCGTCAAACGAAATGTCGGCGCGTATGTTTTTTTCCGTGAATACGGATTCAAACCGTAAAATGGCAATCCGTACCACCTCATTCATATCAAAGTCCCCGCATTTCAGCTGCAGACCTCCCTCCATACGGGCCACCATAAGAAGCTCGTTTACAAGCCTTGCCAGCCGTTTGGTTTCGGCCAGAACGATGCGCAGATATTCTGTCTGCCGCTCCGGCGGAATGGTTTCGTCCAGAATGCCTTCGATAAAGCCGGAAATTGTCGTCATGGGCGTCCGCAGCTCGTGGGAGACGCCGGAGATAAAGCCGTTTCGCATATCCTCCAGCTTTTTCAGCGAATAGGTCATCTGGTTGAACGTTTCGCTCAGTGCGGCAATTTCGTTGTCACCGTGGACGGGAACCTCCATGGAAAAATCGCCCTTGGCAATTTTTTTGGCCGCCACGCTGATGTTTTTCAGCGGACGGGAGATGCGGAGGGAAATAAAATAGGAAACTATGCCGGTCAGAAGGATGGTCACCAGAATGGAAAGGAGCACCGTACTGAAAATGTCGTTCCGGTACCGGGTGATACTGGGCATCGGCACCGCCACACAGCTGACAGCCGGAACGGCCCCGTGATAGGAGATTGGCTCCGATACAATCAGATACGTATCGGAAAGGATGCCGCCTAAATTCCCCAGCTCCACATAGTCTCCCGTTATCAGCCGCTTCGCAAGCGAATCGGGCAGGGTCGGGGGCAGATGCTCCCGGTAATTTGCGGACCCGGTCAGTATTTCACCGGAATCATCCACCAGAAAAACAATGCCGCCCACCCGGCGGGCCATTTCATTGAGGCCCATCTCAAACATATACCGGGTACCGGGGGAGGGGTTGTCCTGGTAATAAACCGTAAGCTCCGAAATGTAGTCGGTTGCTTCCTGCAGGGTTGTCCGTTTTTCACCGATGGTGTAATCATGGAAAAAGGTAAAAAGCAACGTCCCCAGTGCCATCAGGCAAAAGGAAATAATTAAGATGTTCGAGAAAAAAATACGGCCGAAAATGGTTTTACGCAAGCGTTTTCACCTCAAATTTGTAGCCGACGCCCCAGACGGTCTTCAGCTGCCAGCCATCCTCTGCCCCTTCCAGCTTTTCGCGAAGCCGTTTCACATGCACGTCCACAGTGCGGGAATCGCCGAAATAGTCAAATCCCCATACCTCTTCTAAAAGCTGTTCGCGGGTGTATACGCGGTTCGGATGGGATGCCAGATGGTGCAGAAGCTCCAGCTCCTTGGGGGGCACCGGAATGGTCTGGTCTCCTACGGTAAGTTCATAGTTTACAAGGCTGATGCGAAGCCCCGGATAGGAGACAACCTGTTCCTCCGCTTCCGGTGCGGCCTGGGTGCGGCGAAGCACTGCTTTTACCCGGGCTACCAGCTCCTTTGGCTCGAAGGGTTTGACGAGATAATCGTCCGCGCCCATTTCCAGCCCCAGAATTTTATCCAGTGTTTCACCCTTGGCTGTCAGCATGATAATAGGAACGGAGGATGTTTTACGGATTTCGCGGCAGACATCCATACCGTCAATATTCGGCAGCATCAGGTCCAGCACCACCAGGTCCGGGCGGTTGGTTTTGAAAAGGGAAAGGGCCGTTTCGCCGTCGTGGGCACCCTGTACGGTGTAGCCCTCTTTTTCCAGATATAACCGGACCAGCTCAAAAATATTTACATCGTCGTCAACCACTAAAACCTTAGCCTGCATTCTCATTCCTCCCTTTTTTCTTTAGTATACCACAATTTTCCCGGGAGTGCAATTTTTTATGAACACATTGTGAATATAAAAAATATAGGGACTTTTCCGACACTGCGAATTGACAAGAATTTCTTTTTGTGGTATACTAAATTAAACAAAGGGAAAATGCCGCGTGTAGTTTCGTCCGGCTACGCTCATGCCAATGATAATAGGTGAAATCCGGCGGTATCTCCGGGACAACAATGCCATTCGTGTCAGCCGGTCTCTCCGGGACACGGCCTACCGTGCGCTGGCTATAAAAGAGAGGCTTTCAGCGGATAAGGAGCCAACGGTGGAGGATATTGCAAAGGAAATGGGACTTCCCAAGGAGGACGTGGTTTTCGCTCTGGACGCAATTCTCGACCCGGTATCTCTGTTTGAACCGGTGTACCATGACGGCGGAGACGCTCTCTACGTCATGGACCAGGTCAGCGATACCCGCAGTACGGATGAAAACTGGATTGAAACCATTGCTTTGAAAGAAGCGATGCGCCGTCTGTCGGACCGGGAAAAGCTGATTCTGAATCTCCGCTTTTTTCAGGGGCGTACCCAGATGGAGGTGGCAGACGAAATCGGCATTTCACAGGCCCAGGTTTCCCGTCTGGAAAAAGGGGCCCTGGAGAGTATGCGGCGGCACATATAACGCATATCATAAAAATTTGCGCATATATACAAAAGAAGAAAGGAGCATAAAATTTTATGCAGAAAATACAGGCGGTGCTTCTGGCGGCTTTGCTTCTTTGCACGGCAGGATGCACCCGGCAGACAGCAACGGAAACGTACGTCGTACCGACCGCGGAGGCACAAACACCTGCACCCACAGAGCCGGTGGTACGGAAGGATATATTGGGGAATGTGATTCAGACCTCCTACGCCGAGGGTACTTTTTCGGAAATGGTGGATGGAAAGCTGGTGATTGAAGACGCCGGCAAAACCCGTGTATTTCTTTTGACCGAGCGGGCAGCAAGAGATGTTACCAGCCTCGGCATCGGAAAGGGAATGCGTGTCATTGTAAATTACAATACTCTCGCGGACGGTGGCGAAGAAGCGGAGAGTGTTGAAAAAATAATTGTAGAATAAGGAGAACAGCGTGCACGAGCACAATTCACAGCTTGCGTTCTACCGTACCCCTGCGGGGGCGGTGACGCCGGGTACGAAGGTCAGGCTGCGGTTTTTCACAGCCCGGGACACAAAAGCGGTTTTCGTCTGTACGGAAACGGAGAACTACCCCATGGAAAAGGAGTGTGAAATGTGCGGCGGGCAGATGTTTGTCCTTTCTTTTGTGCCGGAAGAAACCTGTTTCTACCGTTTTCGCATCGAAGGAATGCGCGGCGAAGAATGGTACGGCAACAACCGGGCGGCACTGGGCGGCCCCGGGGAAACGGGAAGCGAGGTCCCCTTCCAGATTACGGTGTATGCGCCGTATTCGCTTCCAAAGGCGTATGCCGACGGCATTGTGTATCAGATTTTTCCCGACCGGTTTGCCGGGGGCGGACCGCGGACGGAAAGCGGAATCCCGCGCCGTTGGGGCGAGACGCCCTTCTGGCGGGCGGACCAGTTCGGCGGCGAATATACAGCAAATGACTTTTTCGGCGGTACGCTGTGGGGAGTGGCCGAAAAGCTTCCGTATCTGAAAGCGTTGGGCATCACCTGGATTTATTTAAACCCCATTTTTGACACAAGCTCGAATCATGGGTACAATACCCGGAATTATATGCATGTAGCCGGCCATCTGGGCGGTGACGCGGCTTTTGCACATCTTGCGGCAGAGGCAAAAAGGCTGGATATGCACCTGATGCTGGACGGTGTGTTCAGCCATACAGGGGATGACAGTCTCTATTTTCAGAGTGCGAAAAAGGACCCGGCTTCTCCGTACCGCGGTTGGTACACCTTTACCGATACGCCGCCCGGGTACGAGGCCTGGTGGGGGATTCCCTCTCTCCCCAATGTGCGGGAGGAGGAACTTTCTTATCGGGCATTTATGCTGGGCGAAAACGGTGTGGTGCGCCACTGGCTCCGCACAGGGGCTGACGGGTGGCGGCTGGATGTGGCGGATGAATTGCCGGACGGCTTTCTGGACGGGCTTAAGAAAGCGGTCAAGGCTGAGAAGGAAGAGGCTGTGGTTATCGGTGAGGTCTGGGAGGATGCTTCCAATAAAATCAGCTATGGTCAGCGGCGTCGGTACCTGACCGGCCGCCAGCTCGACAGCGTGATGCACTATCCTGTCCGGCAGGCTATTTTAGACTTTGTATGTGAAAAATGCGATGCGGCGCAGTTTTCTGCCCGAATCCTTTCTCTGGTGGAAAATTATCCACCGCCGGCACTTTTCGGCGGCCTTTCCTTTTTGTCGGGACATGATGTACCCCGGGTGCTGACGGTGCTTGGAGATGCACCCGGGAATCTTGGCCGGGACGGGGAAGCCGTGTTCCGTCTCTCGCCCGAAATGCGGGAAAAGGCTGTCCGGCGGCTCCGGATCGCACTGACACTTCTTGTAACGATGCCGGGGGTGCCCTGCATCTTTTACGGGGATGAGGCCGGAATGGAGGGCTTCGGTGACCCCTTCTGTCGCGGCACTTACCCTTGGGGACAGGAGGACGGAAGGGTGATGGACCTCTATAAGGAGGCGATTTCCCTGCGGAAACACCATCCGGACCTTAGCGGCGGTCCTCTCGCGTTTTTACAGGCAGAAGGACGTGTGCTTGGGTTTTTGCGCGGAAAAACAGCTGTATTTGTCAATGCCGGACATACGGTGGTTTCTTTGCGGAACGAAAAAACGGAGCTTTTACCAATGGAATACAAAATTATCCCCGGAGGAACCACAGAAGCAAACGGCCGGGAATAAGGGAAAATAAGAATACGGAGACGAAAATGGATACACTGAAAACACTTGAATTTTATAAGATACGGGACAGACTTTGCGAGCAGGCCGTTACGGGTGCCGGAAGGGATGTGCTTGCTTCCCTTGTGCCGTCGGACGATGCAGAAACGGTGCGGGAATTACTTGCAGAAACAACGGAGGCCCGGCAGTATACTGCCAAAAAGGGTTTACCGCCTATTTCTGCCGTCAGCGACATTCATGGAGCTGTGAAACGGAGCCGGGTCGGCTCCACGCTCTCCTGCGGGGAGCTGTTGCGTGTGGCCGCCGTACTGCAGGGCGCGGCCCGGCTGAAAAAATATGCCGATACTGAGAACTTTGAAGCCGAGTATCCCCGGCTTTTTGCCCATATTGTCCGGCTTACGCCGTGTGCAGATCTGGCCCGGCGTCTGTCAGACGCCATTGTGGACGAAAATACAGTGGATTCGGGTGCCAGCCCCGCTCTTTCCGTCATCCGGCGGAAAATGGCGGGTACAACCGAGAAAATACGGGAAATTTTAGACGAAATTATCCGCAGTCAGACCTATGCCAAGGTACTGCAGGAGCAGCTGGTTACCATGCGGGCCGGACGGTACGTGGTGCCGGTACGGGCGGAGCACCGCGGCGCACTGCCGGGGGTGGTGCACGATACCTCCCAGACCGGGTCTACCCTTTTTGTAGAGCCGATGCGCGTGGTAGAGGCCAACAATCTTTTGCACAAGCTGGCCGCAGAAGAAAAAGAGGAAATCCAGCGGATTCTGGCCGCTTTTTCAGCAGAAGTGGCCGCGGTGGCAGACGCGGTGGTGGAAAATTACGAAGCCATCTGTGCCCTGGATGTAATTTTTGCCAAAGGGCGGTATGCCGACAGTCTGCGTGCCGTATGTCCCTTTTTGCGGACGGACGGAAGCGTGGAAATCCGCCGGGGACGGCATCCGCTGCTGGACCCTGATACCGTGGTACCGATTGACATTTCCGTGGGCGGCGCGTTTGACACGCTGGTGATTACCGGCCCCAATACCGGCGGCAAAACCGTTTCACTGAAAACCCTGGGGCTTTGTGTGCTGATGGCGGCGGCGGGTCTGCATATTCCTGCGGCAGAAGGGTCAGCCGTGTCCGTTTTTACGTATGTTTTTGCAGATATCGGGGATGAGCAGAGTATTGAGCAGTCTCTGTCCACCTTCTCCTCTCATCTTGTAAATATTATTGAAATTCTGCGCCTTGCCGGGCCGCGGACGCTGGCACTCTTTGACGAGCTGGGTGCCGGGACCGACCCTACGGAGGGCGCGGCACTGGCCAGGGCCGTCCTTTGCGAAATGCGGAGGAAAGGGGCTAAAACGGTGGCAACCACCCATTACAGTGAGATTAAGCTGTATGCCTTCGAGACGGAAGGGGTGGAAAATGCGGCCTGTGCGTTTGATGTGGAAACGCTCCGGCCTACCTATCGCCTGGAAATCGGCGCGCTGGGGCAGAGCAATGCCTTTGCTATTGCCACCCGTCTCGGAATGCCCGGCGATGTGATTGAAAATGCAAGAGATTTTGTTACGGCCGAAAATACGCGCTTTGAGGACGTTATCCGCCGGCTGGAGGAACAGCGGCGTGCCCTGGCCGAGGACCGGGAATCGGCCCGCACAGACCGGGAAAAGGCGCGTGAGATGAAGGAACGGCTTTCCAGAGATGCGGAAAATACAGAAATGAGGCGGCAGAAAATCCTGGATGAGGCCCGGCGGGAGGCCCGCAAGATGCTCCAGGGCGCAAAAGCGGAAATCGACGCCCGTATCCGGGAGGCCCTGGCGGCAGAAAATAAAAAAGCGGCCCTCGAAAAGGCGCGGCAGCAGGTGTCAAAGGAGCTGGATACAGTGTCGGATGCGCTTGCAAAGGATGCTGTCCGTCCGGCCCGTGTGGCGATTTCTGCCGCGGAAATTGTGGCCGGAACACCGCTCTACTTAGATGCGATGGGCCAGCGCGGCACAGCCGTCCGTCCACCGGATAAGGACGGAAATGTGGAGGTGCTGGTGGGCAATCTGAAAATCAAAACGCATATTTCCACCGTATCTGCCGCACCGCCCGAAAAGAAAAAGCCCCGCGTACACACCCCGGCGGCCAGCCGCAGAAGTAGCGACGCCACACCTGCCAGAATGGAAGTGGACCTCAGAGGGATGACGCTGGATGAAGCAGAAGCGGTGGCAGAAAAGTTTATTGACGATGCCGTTTTATCCCATCTGGAAACGGTGACAATCATTCACGGCAAAGGAACGGGGGTCCTCCGCAAGGGAATCCACGCCCTTCTGAAAACAAACCGCTCTGTTAAAAGCTATCGCCTCGGCACCTTCGGCGAGGGTGAAGACGGCGTAACAATTGTTACGTTATAAATAGGAAAGCACAGAAAGAATTTGTGTGCTTGCGGGGACTACAGAAAAAAGATTTTGACGAATCAGAACAAAAAATAATAGTATGGATTTGCCGAAAAGAAAATCAACAAGAGTAAAAGGATATGATTATTCCACACCAGGAGCATATTTTATAACGATTTGTGTGAAAGACAGAAAACAATTGTTGTCTGAAATCGTAGGGGACGATGAAGGCATCGTCCCCTACAAAGAACATTGAAACCATTGTTCGTTCATTTAAAATAATGGTCACAAAGGAAATAGGGTATTCTGTATGGCAACGGTCTTTTCACGATCACAGTATCCGTGGCGAAAAGGACCACCCAAAAATATGAAAATATATTGATACAAATCCTTTGAAATGGGAAATAGATTGTTTTTATAATGACTGAAGGCCCTCGCTGAATTGCGAGAGCCTTTTAAACTGTCCCTTCGGGTACGCCGCATAAAAGCACATTTTTCTCATTTTTTGAAAATGTGGCGAAACGTTTATTTTCAGAAATCTCTTGCAAAAACATCCGGAATGTGGTAAACTAATTCCGTCACACAAGCGTGAAATGCTTTTTGCGCTATAAAAATTGCATAAATTATACGTTGAAGCGTACACTATGCCAAAAGTGTACGCTCTCTGGGTTCGCGCCTGCTTCTGCGTGCGGTTTATGCGTTTTTATAGATGTAGGTGACGCTTGTGTGACAACGGCGATTGTCCAGAGTCGTGCATTCTTTGGTGCGTGGCTCTGCAAGTCGGGGTCACGCATTTTTTATTTATGGAGGAAACATACATGTTTACAGGAGCAGGAATTGTAACCTTACTTACGGGAATCGGGGTACAGCTATACAGTCTTTTGACGTACAAAGAGTTTATGGCCGCCGGTGCAGACCTCATCTTCACCGGCGCGGAAGTATTGGAGTGGCAGAGGGCTATAGCCATGAAATGCGGCGGTGTGGCTGTTTTAGTCGGGCTGATTTTTCTGGTGGTCGGTATCTGGGAGAAAAAACATACAGAGTAAAAGCACATTTTTCTCATTTTTTAAAAAATTTTTTGAAAAAGTCTTGACAGAATGGAAAAAATCGTGTATACTACCTATGCTGTAAACGTTTTTTGGTTTACAGATGGAAGGCATGGATATACTATGAAGAATTTAAACACCGGCTACCTGCTGGATTTTTACGGCCCGCTTCTGACCGGGCGGCAGCAGGAAGCGTTGGATATGTATTATAATATGGATTATTCTCTTGCGGAAATTGCGGCGGAGTTCGGCGTGACGCGCCAGGGCGTTCACCGGCTGATTCTGCAGGGAGAAAAGCGGCTTTCGGAAATGGAAAAAGCCCTCGGCCATGCGGCACTGTACAGCGCGGCGGCGGAGATGCTGGAAGCTTTCCGGGAAGCGGAAACCGGCGGGACGGACAAAGCGGATGCTCTGAAACAGGCGGCCGAAGCCCTTGCCCGTCATATGGAAAGGGACGCAAATGGCATTTGAAAGTTTAGGCGATAAACTGCAAAACGTATTCAAAAAACTCCGCGGAAAAGGGCGCGTCAGCGAAAAGGACATCAAGGACGCGATGCGCGAGGTCCGTCTGGCCCTTCTGGAGGCAGACGTTAACTTCAAGGTTGCGCGGGATTTTATTAAGGTCGTCAGCGAAAAGGCGGTGGGCGCAGATGTGCTTGAAAGCCTGACGCCGGCCCAGCAGATTGTAAAAATCGTGCGGGATGAGCTGGTGGAGCTGATGGGCGGCACCCAGTCGAAGCTGGCAGTCTCTCCCAAGCCCCCCACAGTGCTGATGATGGTGGGCCTCAATGGTGCCGGTAAAACCACCACAAGCGCGAAGCTTGCCGGGCATCTGAAAAAGCAGGGGAAACGTCCCCTTCTGGTAGCGTGCGACGTGTATCGCCCCGCGGCCATTCAACAGCTGCAGGTTGTGGGCGGCCAGGTGGGTGTGCCGGTGTATACTAAGGACGGCTGTCAGGACCCGGTGGAAATCGCGTCCGAAGCGGTTTCGGGCTGTGATGTTTCTCTGTATGACACTGTAATTCTCGATACCGCCGGGCGACTGCAGGTGGATGAAGTGCTGATGGATGAGCTGGTGCGCATGAAGAACTGCGTACATCCGACAGAGGTGCTTCTTGTGGTGGATGCCATGACGGGGCAGGATGCCGTAAATATCGCCGAAGGGTTTGCAAACCAGGTGGGCATCGACGGCGTAATTCTTACTAAAATGGACGGTGACACCCGCGGCGGTGCGGCACTGAGCGTCAAGGCCGTAACGGGCAAGCCGATAAAATTCTCCTGCGTAGGCGAAAAGCTGCAGGATATTGAGCCTTTTTATCCCGACCGGCTCGCCTCGCGGATTCTCGGCATGGGCGATATGCTCACGCTGATTGATAAGGCGCAGGAAGCCTTTGACGAGAAAAAGGCCGCCCAGTTGGAAGAAAAAATCCGGAAGCAGCGGTTTGACCTGCAGGATTTTCTCGAACAGATGGAACAGATGAAAAATATGGGCCCCATTTCAAGCCTTGCAGGGATGATTCCCGGCGTAAATGCCAAGGCACTGGAGGGGGCACAGATTGACGATAGACAGATGGCCCGCACCGAAGCGATTATAAAATCCATGACAATGCGTGAACGCGAAAATCCGGGCCTTATGGATGCTTCCAGAAAGCGGCGTGTCGCCGCCGGAAGCGGAACAACCGTGCAGGACGTAAACCGGCTTTTAAAGCAGTTTGACGATATGCAGAAGCTGATGAAGCAGTTTATGGGCAAAGGGAAAAAGATGCGGAAACGCTTCCCCTTTGGAATGAAATAAAGGAGGTGAAAGAACATGGCAGTAAAAATCAGACTCAGAAGAATGGGTGCAAAGAAGTCTCCGTTCTACAGAGTGGTTGTGGCAGATTCCAGATATCCCCGTGACGGCAGATTTATCGAAGAAATCGGTACTTACAATCCGATGACCGAGCCCTCCGAAATCAAGATTGACGGTGAAAAAGCAAAGAAATGGATTGCCACCGGTGCACAGCCGACAGACAGTGTGAAGGCACTGCTGAAGAAAAGCGGCATTGTAGACTAATTTTGAGGGAGAAAAACGATGAAAGAGCTGCTGGAATTTATTGTTAAATCTCTGGTAACCCGTCCCGATGACGTCGTGATTGAAGAAACGACAGACGGCGATATTATCACGCTGGCTGTACATGTGAACGAGAGCGACATGGGCAAGGTTATCGGAAAGCAGGGCAAGATTGCGAAAGCAATCCGTTCGCTGATGAAGGCGGCCGCCGCAAGAAAAAATATCAAGGTAAACGTAGATATTATCTGAGAATGCGGTACGCCAGGGCAGAGGGACTGTGCCGTTTGTACAGCCCCTCGCTTTTCCGGCGAAGAATGGAGGAATTATTTTGCTGGTATGCGGCAAAATTGTAAATACACACGGGCTCCGCGGCGAAGTGAGGGCACTGTATTATACCGACGGACCGGATTTTTTTGAAAATGTGAAAAAACTGTACCTTTCCACGGGAAAAGAGTATCGTCTCGTTTCCTGGCGGGTAAGCAAGGGTGCAGTACTACTCCGGCTTGACACGGTGGACAGCGTGGAAAAGGCTGAAGCACTGGTGGGGAAGGAAATTTCCGTCTCCCGCAGAGACCTCCCGCCCCTTCCCGAAGGCCGGTACTATATCGCGGATATTCTCGGTATGACCGTGGTGACGGACGAGGGCCGGGACCTGGGCCGCGTTGTGGACGTTTTCAAAACCGGGGCAAACGATGTGTACTCTGTGCGCGGTGACAAGGAATACCTGATTCCCGTGATTGATGAGGTTGTGCTTTCCACCAGCCTCGAAGAGAAACGCATTACCATAAAACCTTTGAAGGGACTTTTGGACGATGAAGATTGATGTATTGACCCTGTTTCCGGCCATGTTCGAGGCTGTTCTCGGTGACAGCGTTATCGGACGTGCGGCGGAAAATGGTCTTTTGCATTTACGATACATAAATATCCGTGATTTTTCAGAAGATAAGCACAAACGGGTGGACGATTATCCCTACGGGGCCGGCGGCGGCATGGTTATGGCACCCCAGCCCATTTACAATGCATGGAAATTTATTACGGACGGGCTGACGTACCGTCCCCATGTGATTTATCTCTCCCCCCAGGGAAAGGTCTTTTCGCAGGAAAAGGCCCGTTTTCTGGCTGCGGAATACGAGCATCTGGTGCTACTCTGCGGCCATTATGAGGGTGTGGATGAACGGATAATTGAAGAAATTGTGGACGAGGAAATTTCGATTGGAGACTATGTGCTGACCGGGGGTGAAATCCCGGCCATGGCCGTCATTGACGCGCTGGCCCGTATGGTGCCGGGCGTTGTGCAGCATGGCAACAGCGAGAGTGAATCGCTTTCCGACGGGCTTCTGGAATATCCGCAGTATACCCGCCCGCCGGAATTTATGGGCCGGAAGGTGCCGGAAATTCTTCTCAGCGGCCATCAGGCAAAAATTGCCGCCTGGCGGCATGAGCAGTCGCTGGAGCGAACCCGGAGAAAACGGCCGGAGCTGTTAGAAAGGATGGAAAAGGATGGATAAAAAAAGAACGTTCCGTATTTTCATAGTGGCAATAGGCGTTATTCTGGGCTGTCTGTTTGTGGTGTTTCTGCCCCGTCTGCTTGTTTTGTTCCTGCCGTTTGTGTTGGCGTATTTTCTGGCGAAAATCATTGATCCTCTGGTGCGCTTTCTCCATAAAAAATGTAAAATCCCCCGTGCAATCGGCAGTGTTTTCAGCATTGTGCTGGCGATAGGAGTGCTTGGCGGTATTATTTTTGCCGTGGTCAGCCGCCTTATCAGCGAAATGCGGGATATTATTGAACACAGTGACGAAATTATTGCAAAAATAATGGTGCAGTTTGAGAGTATGCGGAATTTTGTGGCAGATCGCTTCGGGGTGGCCGAAGCACTGGACCAGGTTCTGGCAAATCTTGGAGAAACGGTTTCTGATTTTGCTGCCTCCCACACGGTTCCCGCCCTGCAGGGGGCCTTCGATGTGGTAAAAAGCATTCCGTCCGCCATTCTCTTTGCCGTGGCTTTTTTCATGGCGACCTTCTTCATGAGCAGTGACCGCCGGCGAATCCGGGAGGGCATGCACCGGGCACTTCCCAAGAGCATGATGCATTTTGTGGATGACCTTATGACAAATGTTTTTTCTGCGCTTGGTGCCTATGTCCGGGCGCAGCTGGTGCTGATCTGCATCACGTTCTGCGAGCTTAGCATAGGGTTTCTGATTATCGGCGGCAGTGTGGCTGACTACGCTCTGCTCTTTGCCCTGATTATCAGTATCATTGACGCCATTCCCATTCTCGGCACCGGCGTAGTGCTGATTCCCTGGGGGCTGTTTTCGCTCCTGTCCGGAGATACGCGCCTCGGAATTATGCTGATTGTTCTGTATCTGATATGCCTGGCTGTGCGCCAGCTGACAGAGCCGCGTCTTGTGGCCCATCAGATTGGCCTGCATCCGCTTCTGATTCTGATGGTCATGTATGTCGGTTTTCAGTTTTTCGGCTTCCTGGGCATGATTTTGGGGCCGGTACTGGCCCTTTGCATCAAGCAAATCTATGCAGGCGGCTTGTTTACAAAAATCGGAAGATATATCCGGGGCGATGCACCGGCAGAAAATAAGGAATAGGAGAGAAAAATATGGTAAAGCATGTAATTTTATGGAAGCTGAAGGAAGCGTACAGCCCGTCTGAAAAGGAGACAATCAAGGCCGGCATCAAGGAAGGGCTGGAGGGCCTTATGGGGCAGATCCCCGGCCTTCTGGAAATCCGGGTGCACACAAATGGCCTGGAAAGCTCCACCGCTGACGTGATGCTGGATTCCAGCTTTGAAAGCGTGGAGGCCTTAAAGGCATACGCCACGCACCCCGCCCATGTGGCCGTGGCCGACGGCAAGGTAAGACCGTACACAGCCGTGCGTTCCTGTCTGGATTTTGAACTGTAAAATGTAAAGGGAATGTAAAAAAGTCCAGATCGCAAAAAGGCAAAGAAAATACAGACGTTTGCATAAGAACTGTTATTTGAAAACATAAAATTATGTTGAAAAATCTCATTTCACTCAATTTTTCTCAATTTAGGGATGAGAAAAAATAGTTTGGAACGGACAAACTGAGCAAAAGCAGGGCATTAGCCCTGCTTTTGGTTATACGACGCTGTACGTCGTCAAAGCAAAGTCCACCCCGCTTCATTTTACCTGTTCGGTAAAATATCCGCTATGGTTCCTTGCTTTTCCTCTCCCCAAAAAGTCCGGTGGACTTTCCGGGGTCCCCGAAAGTCGCAAGACTTTAAGGGG
>JAFSAU010000042.1 GCA_017442155.1 Clostridia bacterium
TTTACCTGTTCGGTAAAATATCCGCTATGGTTCCTTGCTTTTCCTCTCCCCAAAAAGTCCGGTGGACTTTCCGGGGTCCCCGAAAGTCGCAAGACTTTAAGGGGAAAAGGAGCAACCGAGCGAAAGGGGCGGGTTTGCAATTGCAAACCTGCTCTAAAGCGAACGTTGCGACGTCGTCGAGCGGCGCAGTTTGTTCGTAACAAAAAGGCTTTAAAACACAGAAAAATTGCATGCAATGAAATTTTTCTACGTTTTCATAAAGTTAAAACTTTATAGCTTATGAAAATGTATTGGTTTTCTTGCCTTTTTGTGGTCTGGACTTTTTTTGCATTCCCTTTAAATTTTTAAAGAATCCGTCTGCTCTGAATAGACTTGGCATACGCCGTGGGATTCATGCCCGTCTGTGCTTTAAAAAGCCGGGAAAAATAATGCACGGTAGAAAAGCCGCAGGCGGCAGCAATTTCCGTCATCGTCATACCGCCCTCGCTGATAAGACGTTTGGCGCGGGCGATTTTCATGGCATTGAAATACTGAATAATACTGGTACCGGTCCGCCTTTTAAACAGGGCTTTTATATATGTTTTACTGAAGCAAAGCCGGGCGCAGATATCGTCCAGCGTTACGGTGCCGCAGATGTTTTTTTCCAGATATTCTTTAATGACCCGCACAATTTTATCCTCATTTTCGTCCGCCGCAGAAACAGAAAGCCGTTCCGCATGGGGAATGGCGGAGTTTTTGCGGGCAAGCCCGATGAAAAGGGCCTCCATATACATCCGGGTCAGCTGAGCGGCACCGGGGGGGGCGTCCCGCCGCAGTGTCATGCCGGGCAGGTCCACGATATCAAGAGGCTCTGCGAAGGCAAGATGTGCCTCGTCAATGATTTTGCGGAGTAGCCGCTTATCCTCCTCGTCCAGCGTCAGAATTTTATTTCTGAAAAAGGACATCATCCGGCTTTTGGACGAAAAAGACAAAATCAGAACATGGGCATATTTTCCGTTTGCCCATATATTATGATACTCATTCGGCTTATGAAAGATGGCCTCACCCTGCCGGAGCGTATAGCCGGTACCGTCGGCAACAACGCCCACATCACCGCTGTCGATATAGGCCATTTCCCAGAAGTCGTGCCGTTCTCCCGTGAAAATGAAATCCTTGGCATAGGCGAAGTAGTGCACCGTATATAATTTATCAATCACAAGTACGTTTTTGGGGGTAATCGGTATAAATTCCATTTCCTTCTGTCCTTTTGTGCAAAAAATAAATCCTTCTATCTAAAGATTTTTACGGGGGAATCTGCTATACTTGACAGTATACTACATATTTCAAAAAAATGCAAGGGGCTGATTGTAAAAATGAAACAGGGAATTCGGGTTTCCACGCCCAGCCGGCTCTGCCTGTTCGGTGAGCATCTGGATTATCTGGGTCTGGAAGTCATTGCGGTGGCGATCAATCTCCGCTTCTCCGCAAAAATCACAGCAAGGGATGACAGTCTTATCAAAATCCGTATTCGTGACTCTTCCATTGACACGCTTAATGTGGAGAATACAGACGGCCGTTACGATACCTACGAGTTTGACATAGCAAAGCCGATTCCATACGAAAATAACCGCGACTACTTGAAAAGTACCGTAAATGTACTCCTTCGTGCAGGGTATCCGCTTACGGGGGCTGACATTCAGATGGATTCGGAAATTCCGATAGGGAAGGGAATGTGCTCCTCCTCTACAATGATTGTGGTGCTGACAAAGGCACTTCTGGAATCCATCGGTCATGCAGACGCGGAAAACCCGGAAAAAATTGCGCGGCTGGCCTTTGATGCGGAGGTTACGGAGTTCGGGGAGCCGGGCGGCATGATGGACCATTATACATCGGCCATCGGCAGTCTTGTAAATCTTTCATTTCCGAGCGGGGAAACAGAGGTATATCCCCTTTCCGGGAAGCTTGGCGGCCGGTTTATTCTCTTTGATTCTTTGCAGCAAAAGGACACTACCCGTGTTCTTGGGAATGCCAAGACGCCGGCACTGGAAGCCATTGCGGCACTGTCGGAATACGGCATAACGAGCGTGCGTGATTTTACGGATGACGTAAATATGCCGCTTCTCGACAGACTGGACGCGGACCATAAGCGTGTGCTTTCTGCGGCCGTAGATAACTACCGTATTTTACTGGAAGCGAAGAAGCTTCTGTCAGCCGACTGTATTGATGATGCGGCCATTGGCAAGCTGATTTCACGGCACCACGCCAATCTTCGCGACGGCCTGCAGATTTCCACACCACGCATTGAAGAAATCCTGAATACGGCACTTGCGTGCGGTGCGCTGGGTGGAAAAATCAACGGCAGCGGCGGCGGTGGCTGTGGCTATGTGTATGCCAGGGAAGAGGACTGTACAAAAATTATGAAAGCAATAGAAAATTTAGGGTATCCCACAAAAATGCTGATGCAGGATACCGGTGTAAGAAAGGAGCAGTAAAATGCGTGCAATTATTTTAGCGGCGGGGAAAGGAACCCGTCTGCAATCTGAAAAATTCAACCTCCCCAAGGTACTTCGTCAGCTTTGTGGGAAGCCTCTGCTCGGACATGTTCTGGAAAATATGGCGTTCCTCAGTCCGGAGGATATTTCTATTGTAGTAGGATACATGAGCGAGAAGGTGGAGACCGAAATCGGCGGAACGTACCGGTATGCGCTGCAGACGGAGCAGAAAGGAACGGGCCATGCAGTGCTGGCGGCGGAATCCCATTTTGATGGCTATGACGGTGACGTGATCATCCTGTTTGGCGATATGCCGATGTTTAAGCGTGAACACTACGAAGGTGTTATTCGTAAGCATGAAGAAAGCGGCGCAGACCTGACAATTCTCACGGCGATTGCTGAGGCTCCTCTGCCGTATGGCCGGATTATCCGGGATGCAGACGGTAAGGTTTGTGATATTGTGGAGCAGAAGGATGCTACCGAGGAGCAAAAGGCAATCCGCGAGCTGAATGTGGGGATTTTTGTGGCAAAGGCCCCGGCCCTTTTTGAAGCACTTCATAAAATCGGCAATAACAATGCCCAGGGTGAATATTATCTGACAGATGTGCCGAAGATTTTAATCCGGGAAGGCCGCAAGGTGGAGAGCCATACAATTCATGACGATGTGGCCATTGTGGGCGTTAATACCGTGGAGGACCTGGAATTCTGCGAAAAACACATGAAGGAGAGAAAACATGATTAAATTCGGTACAGGTGGCTGGAGAGCTATCATCGGAGACGATTTTACAAAAGCAAACGTGCAGACCCTGTCCCAGGCGATCGCCGATGAAATGCTGGATACCGGCTGTGATAAAATTGTAATTGGTTATGACCGCCGCTTCCTTTCCGACGTTTCGGCAAAATGGGCGGCCGAGGTGTTTGCGGCAAGCGGTATCATAGTCTACTTTATAAATGTGGACGCTCCCACTCCCATGATTATGTACGGCGTAAAAACGATGGAGGCCAAGTACGGCATGGCAGTGACCGCCAGCCATAACCCGGCTTCCTACAACGGCATCAAGGTCTTTACGGAAGGGGGCAGGGATGCCGCTGCTGAAGTAACACAGCTGTTCGAGGCCCGCATTGAAAAGGGCGTGAACGTAAAAAGTGTAGAATTTGAAAAAGGTCTTGCCGATGGGACGATTAAAATTTTTGACATTGCGAACGAGTACATCGACAGCATTCTTGGTATGATTGACATTGACAGAATCAAGAAACGTCGCATGAAGGTGCTTCTTGACCCGATGTTCGGCGTGTCACGCACGAGCCTGCAGACCATTCTGATGACAGCACGGTGCGACGTGGACACGATTCACGACCGACATGACACCCTTTTTGGCGGCCGTCTCCCGGCACCTACGGCTAAAACGCTGACCCGTCTCAGAGATATGGTGGTTGAGGGAGGCTACGATATCGGGATTGCCACTGACGGTGATGCAGACCGTATTGGCATCATAGATGACCGGGGTAACTTTATCCACCCGAATCAGATTCTGGCCCTTTTATACTACTATCTGACAAAGTATAAGGGCTGGGAGGGTGACTGCGTGCGTAACATTGCCACCACCCATCTTCTCGACAGAATCGCCGAATCCTTTGGTAAAACCTGTCACGAGGTACCTGTCGGCTTTAAGCACATCAGTGCAAAAATGGAGGAGAGCGATGCACTGATTGGCGGCGAATCCAGCGGCGGTCTTACCATTCGCGGTCATATCAAGGGGAAGGACGGTATCTTTGCTTCGGCCCTTCTGGTGGAAATGATTTGTGTAACGGGCAAGAAGCTGAGCGAAATTCTGGAAGAAATTTACGTAAATTACGGCAAACGTGAAATGTTCGAGACGGACTATAGCTTTTCAAACGAGAAAAAAGCAGAGCTGCAGAAGATGCTTTTTGAAGAAAAGAAAATACCGGAGCTCGGCGTACAGGTTGCACGTGTCAGCTATATGGACGGCCTGAAGATTTATTTTGAGAATGATGGCTGGATTATTGCCCGCTTCTCCGGCACAGAGCCGCTGATTCGTATTTTCTGCGAAATGGGGAATATGGAGGAAGCACAGCGGATTTGCCTTGCTATGCGGGACTTCCTTGGATTATAATAAAAATAGAGAAACCGTGGTATCGTGAATGCGCTGTGCCACGGTTTTTATCTGACTTATTTTTAAAAACCTTGAACCAGAAGAACAAGCCTTTTGTTTTGGGGACAGAACAACCGAAACAAGAGACTTTTCAGCCCGGAGAATGGACGGCCTTCATTAAAAAGTACGGCAGTACAGGGATATAATAGGAGTATTGTTGTCTACATACAAGGAGTTATTATGATGAAGCAGAAGAACTACAAAAAAACATTGACAGCGTGTTATCTTGGTTTCGTAACACAAGCTATATCGGCAAATTTTGCACCGCTTTTATTCTTAACCTTTAAAGAAACCTATGGAATTTCACTTGAGAAGATAGCCCTAATTCCGGTAGTCTTTTATTTGACACAATTATTGGTTGATTTTGCAGCTACGAAATTTGCTGATAAAATAGGGTATCGTACTTGCGTAGTTGCATCGCAGTTGGTGTCATCACTGGGACTAATCCTAATGGCAATTTTGCCGGAGATAGTGCCTGTTCCCTTTATGGGAATTCTTATTTCGGTTGTTTTTTATGCAATAGGCAGCGGTCTTGTTGAGGTTTTGGTAAGCCCAATTGTTGAAGCGTGTCCCTTTGAAAATAAAGATGGAATAATGAGCCTTGTGCACTCATTTTTCTGTTGGGGCGCAGTGGGTGTGATTTTGGGTTCAACAGTCTTTTTTGCACTGTTCGGTATAGAAAGCTGGAAAATACTTTCATTTATCTGGGCATTGGTTCCGCTATATAATGCATTTAATTTTATAAACTGTCCTATTGAAAGATTGGTCGAAGATGGAAAGAGCATGCGTATCAGGCAGTTGCTTGGAGTGCCTGTGTTTTGGCTGATGATCATTCTTATGATATGTGCCGGTGCATCTGAAGCAACTATGACGCAATGGGCATCCGCATTTACAGAATCGGCACTTGGTGTTTCTAAAACCGTGGGTGATTTAGCCGGCCCGTGTTTGTTTGCCGTGTTTATGGGCCTATCCCGTATGTTGTACGGAAAAATGAGTAAAAAGTTTGACCTTACAAAGACTATGCTTTTATGCGGAACACTGTGTGCATTCTGTTACTTGTTAGCGTCGCTGTCGGCTTCTCCGATATTAGGTCTTACAGGGTGTGCGCTTTGTGGATTGGCTGTTGGAATTATGTGGCCGGGAACAATCTGTATTTCGTCACAGAAATGCCCCAGAGGTGGAACTGCCATGTTTGCTTTTTTAGCTTTAGCAGGTGATTTAGGCGCAACTGTAAGTCCTGCTATGGTAGGCAGATTTTCAGAAATGGCAGGAGGTAACCTTAAAATAGGATTGCTTGTTGCCACTGTATTTCCGATAATATTAACATTTGAATTGATTTTTCTTAACAGGAAAACGAATTTGAAAGCGGAACGATAAACGGTCATTTTTGAGGCTGGGAGTATAAAGGCCTTAGCTTATAAGCTTCACAATCTATTGCGTGCTTTTTTGGAAGGGTTATATGGTGTTTGGCTGCTGGTATAAAATTTAATATGCTATTTTCAGCAAAGCACTTGAAATAGTAAATATGAAGACGGGAGTCCAGGCTTGACAGCAATAAACTCTTGTGCTATAATGGATAAATGCGGGAGCAATAGTAATGAAAGGAAAGGCGAAGTATGAAAAAAATCTATTTTCCTTACGGAAAAGAAAAGTTAGCCTATAATTTTAACGAGGAAGAACTGTCGGGGATTTTAACGTCGTCTATAGAAGAATACGAGCCGGAATCCGATGGGATTTCTTTGGTAAGAAGAGCTCTGGAAAATCCTGTTGGCACTGCGAAGCTGTCTGAACTTGCAAAAGGAAAACGGAACATAGTTATTATAGCAAGTGACCACACCCGTCCGGTTCCAAGTAAAATCATCCTTCCGCTGATGCTTGAAGAAATACGGAAGGGAAATCCGGATGCCGATATTACAATTCTGATTGCAACGGGCTGTCACAGGAAAACGACGAGAGAAGAATTGATTTTTAAATTCGGAGAAGAAATTGTAAATAGCGAAAAAATATATATTCATGATTGCGATGAAAGAGAAAGACTTGTCAATATCGGAACACTGCCGTCGGGGGGAGAGTGCGAAATCAATTCCATTGCCATAGAGGCAGATCTTTTGGTGGCTGAGGGCTTTATTGAACCACATTTTTTTGCCGGCTTTTCCGGTGGGAGAAAAAGTGTGCTTCCCGGCATAGCGGGACGTAGTACGGTGCTTGCCAATCATTGTGCCGAATTTATCAATCATGATAATGCCCGCACCGGAATTCTGGAGAATAATCCTATACATGAGGACATGCTGTGGGCGGCAAAAAAGGCAAAACTACAATTTATCGTTAATGTGGTTATGAACTCTGAGAAAGAAGTGATTTATGCAGTTGCTGGAGATACGGAGAAGGCTCATAAAAAAGGAACAGAGTTTTTATCGTCCCAATGTGAAGCAAAGGCAGTGTGTTCGGATATTGCAATTTCTTCAAATGGAGGATATCCGTTGGACCAGAATGTATACCAGGCGGTGAAGGGCATGACGGCGGCAGAAGCTACTGTTAAGCAAGGCGGGGTTATTATTATGATTGCATCCTCATCGGATGGTATCGGTGGAGAGTGTTTTTATCATCAGCTTGCCGATGAAGAAGATATAAATAAAACGATGGATTTGTTTTTGCGGCGCGGTCGTAATGAAACTGTACCTGATCAATGGCAGACACAGATTATGCTGAGAGTTCTTATGCGGGCAAGGGTGATTTATATTTCGGAGATGGATGACAATGTGGTAACAAAGATGCATATGATTCCGGCACACTCTATAGAAGAAGCGATTGAAAAAGCAAAGGAGCTTTTGGGTAGAGAGAATGCCACTATAACGGCTATACCCGATGGAGTGTCAGTGGTTGTGCATAATTAAATAAGATAAAGTGGATTTTTGATAAAGAAAGGAATATAAAGATATGGAGAAAGAAAAGATTTTAACAAAACTGACTGACGCAGGCCTTGTGGCCGTGGTACGTGCCGGCAGTGCGGATGAGGCTATCCGGATTACGGACGCATGTCTTGAGGGCGGATGCCCGTCCATTGAGCTTACATTCACAGTGCCGGAAGCACATCGGGTGATTGAAGACCTGGCGAAGCAGTACATGGACGGCAGTATGCTGCTGGGGGCAGGCACTGTGCTGGACAGTGAAACGGCGCGGATTGCGATTTTGTCCGGGGCAAATTATATTGTAAGCCCGGCATTTAATGCGGAAACGGCCCGGCTTTGCGGACGCTACCGTGTTCCGTACATGGCGGGATGTATGACGGTAACCGAGGTGATTACCGCCATGGAGGCCGGCGTAGACATCATTAAAATTTTCCCGGCCGATTTGTTCGGTCCCACCATTATTAAGGACATAAGAGGACCGCTGCCCCAGGCAAAAATGATGCCCACCGGCGGCGTGGAGGTGTCCAACGTGGACCAGTGGATTCGCGCCGGCGCAGTGGCAGTGGGTGCAGGCTCGTCCCTCACAAAGGGCGCAAAAACGGGCGATTTTGCGGCAATTACCGAAACAGCAAAGCAGTTTATTGCTAAAATCAGAGAGGCACGCGCGGCACTGTAACCGCAAAGATGCCTTACTGCACTAAAGAAGAAATATGGGGCTGCAGCCGCCGATTTTCCAGTCGGTCCGGTTGTAGCCTTTTTTGCAGTTTCGTGTTGTAAGGCGTGAACATTGCGGATAGATTCAGGCTTTGTCCAGGCTTTTTCTGTATTCTCCCGGAGTTTTGCCGAAAAAATTCTGGAAAGCACGTCCGAAGGAGCGGGTACAGGCAAAGCCGCAGGAGAGGGCAATTTCCGTGATTTTTTTATCCGTGTCGGAAAGCATGGAAAGGGCTTTGTCCAGCCGATATGCCGTAAGATAATGATAGAAGGTGGATCCGGTAGCCGCTTTAAAAGCATGTGCAAAATAAAACTTGGAAAAATTGCAATGCATACAGATATCCTGGAGCGAAATGGGGTGGGCGTAATGTTCCTCCACAAAGGCCGCGACGCGCTCCAGAAGGTCCGTGTAAAAAAACTGTTTTTTCCTCTCATTTGGGTCAATCTTTACAAGATATCCCAAGCGGAGCAAAAGCGCAAGGATTTCCTGGGAAAGGCTGTTGGCCATGTACGCATAGCCCGGCTGTTTTTCTGTAACTTCGCGTGCAAGTGCATCTATCCGGGCGCGGAAAGGGGAGACATCGCTCCTTCTGATTCGGTTTCCGGCCAGCCGGAGTTGGGCAAAATTTGTTTTTTCCCGGGAGTTCTTGCAGTGCAGTTTTACGATATACAGCTGGTTTGGCTCCTGTGACGTAAAACTGTGAATTTCTGTCGGCATGAAAACACAAAGGTCACCGGCCTCTGCCGTAAAGCAAGAATTATCGCAAGTTATGAACGTGCTTCCGGATATAATAACAGCGATTTCAATTTCCTCATGAAAGTGGGCAAGATAGTTTATATTCTGCATTTCTGTGTCAACATACGGATAATCCGGCAAGGCGGCATGAATTTTTTCAAAGAATACGGAATGCATGAAAATCCCCTCCGACGGCAGTATAGCACAATGCGAGAAAAAAAGCAAGATATGTCGTATAAAAAAGCAACTTTTGTATTGAGGGTTCAGGACCATTGTGGTATTCTAAAGAAAAAGGAGGTTTTATGATGAAAGAATTTTTCAAAGTACCGGAAGTTAAGTATGAGGGAACAGAAAGCAAAAATCCTTTTGCTTTCAAGTATTACGAAAAGGAAAGACGGATCGGCGGCAAGACGATGGGCGAACATTTAAAATTTTCCATGGCTTACTGGCATACCATGTGTGCGGACGGGACGGATATGTTCGGTGTGGGGACGATGGACAAAAGCTTTGGGGAATCCGACCCTCTGGCGGTATATAAGCAAAAAGTGTATGCCGCTTTTGAACTTATGCATAAGCTTGGCATTGAATTTTTCTGTTTTCACGACCGGGATATCGCGCCGGAGGGGAAAAGTCTTGCGGAATTTCAGTCCAATCTTGACGTGATTGTTCCCATAATCGAGGAACAGATGAAAAAGTACGGTATAAAGCTTTTGTGGGGTACAGCAAATTGTTTTTCGAATCCCCGCTATATGCATGGTGCGGCCACTGCGTGCGAGGCAGATGTGATGGCGTTTGCTGCAGCACAGGTAAAAAAGGCAATTGATATTACAATTCGTCTTGGCGGCACGGGATATGTGTTCTGGGGCGGCAGAGAGGGATATGAAACACTTCTGAATACCGATATGGCACTGGAGCAGGATAACTACGCGGCCTTTTTGCGGATGGCTGTAGATTATGCCCGGAAAAACGGTTTTACGGGTGATTTTTATATAGAGCCGAAGCCAAAGGAGCCTACAAAACACCAGTATGATTTCGATGCCGCTACGGTGCTGGCGTTTCTTCGGAAATATGGACTTGAGAAAGACTTCAAACTGAATATAGAGGCAAATCATGCCACACTGGCCGGGCATACTTTTGAGCATGAATTATGTATAAGCCGTATCAACAACGCGCTCGGCTCCGTTGATGCAAATCAGGGGGATGAACACCTGGGCTGGGATACCGACCAATTCCCCACGGATGTGTACGCCACCACATATGCCATGCTGGAGGTGCTGCGTGCAGGCGGTTTTACAACAGGAGGACTCAATTTCGATGCGAAAACGCGGCGCGGCTCTAATACACCGGAGGATATTTTCCTTGCGCATATTGCGGCCATGGATGCTTTTGCACTCGGACTTATCAATGCACAGAAACTCATACAGGACGGTAGAATTGATGCATTTATCAAAGAACGGTATGCTTCATTTGAAACGGGTATCGGTGCTGATGTCCGTGCCGGGCGTGCCACATTGGAAACGCTGGCAGAATATGCACTGACAATAGGGGATGTAAAGCCCGCCAGCGGCCGGCAGGAATATCTGGAAATGGTGGTTAATTCCATTCTGTTTGCATAGGAGGAAGAAAATGCGGTATATCATCGGAATTGACGTCGGAACATCGGGAACAAAAAGTGCTTTGTTCGACACGGAAGGAAATTGTATTGCCTCAGCAACGGAAGAATATGCTCTTTCTCAGCCGCAGAATGGCTGGGCAGAGCAGAATCCGGAGGATTGGTGGCGGGCTGTGTGCAAAACGTTACGAGAAATAACGAAAAAAGCCAACGGAGAAATTTGCGGCGTGGGTCTTTCCGGGCAGATGCATGGCCTTGTGATGCTTGATGAGGATAACAAAGTTATTCGTCCGGCTATTTTATGGTGCGACGGCAGAAGCAGTGTCGAGTGCTGTGAAATTGAGAAAAGAATGGGTCGGGACCGGCTGATTGAAATAACGGCAAATCCTGCACTGGAGGGATTTACGGCTTCAAAAATTATGTGGGTGAAGAAACATGAGCCGGAAAATTTCGCAAGATGTCGGCGGATTCTGCTCCCAAAAGATTATATCCGTTTCCGGCTGGCAGATGTTTATGCTACAGAAGTTTCGGATGCCTCGGGGATGCAGCTTCTGGATATAAAAAAACGTTGCTGGAGTGAGGAGATATGTAAAGAATTGGAAATTGACACAGATCTTCTCGGGGAAATGCATGAAAGTCCGGAGATAACGGGCTACGTTACGAAGGAAGCCGCTGCGAGGACGGGACTCCCTGAGGGGATACCGATTGCCGGAGGCGCAGGTGATAATGCCGCTGCGGCCATTGGTACAGGTGTATGTGCAAACGGGCGGGCGTTTACCACCATTGGCACGAGCGGTGTCGTGTTTGCACATACTGACACGCCCATAATTGATAAGGACGGCAGAGTTCACACTTTCTGTTGTGCCGTGCCGGGTGCATGGCATGTAATGGGGGTGACCCAGGCGGCGGGGCTCTCCTTAAACTGGTTTAAAAAGAATCTGGCTGAAACACTTTCCTATTCGGAAATTGACCGGCAGGCTGCCCTGTTACCGGTTGGGGCAGAAAAGCTTCTGTATCTGCCGTATCTGATGGGAGAGCGCACACCCGTGCTGGATGCGGATGCAAGAGGCGTTTTCTTTGGTCTTTCTGCCATGCACACAAAAGCACATATGGCAAGGGCAGTTATGGAAGGTGTTTCCTATTCCCTGCAGAGCTGTCGTGATGTGATTGACGAAATGGGAATTGATACGTCTGATATGGCCGTATGTGGCGGCGGGGCTAAAAGCCCCTTCTGGCGGCAGATGCTTTCCGATGTATTCGGTATACCGGTAAAAACCATGCAATCGGAGGAAGGACCGGCACTGGGAGCCGCGATTTTAGCAGGCTGTGCGGCGGGTGTGTATAAATCTGTAGAGGAAGGCTGTCGGATTGCGGTGCGAAGCGGCGAAAAGACAGAACCGGACGGAGAGAAGCACATGCAATACAAAAAAATGTACGCCGTATACCGGACGTTATATCCGGCAATGCGTACATCTTTCAAGGCACTTTCTGAACTTTGCTAAACCGTATGTTCCGTGCGGTATTCACGAGGCGTTTGGCCCGTGATCTGCTTGAAAACACGGTTAAAAGTACGTAAATCGGAAAAACCGCTTTCAAAGGCGATGGCAGTAATGTTTTTTTCGGGATAGTTCTGTAAAAATCCCTGTGCACATTCTACGCGTAATTCGTGCAGATACCGAAGAAAACTGCAGGAAAGCTTTGCTGTGAAAGAACGGGAGAGGTGACAGGGGTCAATGCCGAATTGATGCGCCAGACCTTGTAGTGAAATGGGACGGGTGTAATTTTCGGATAAGTATTCTACCACCTTGGCAAATGTGGAAGTATCCATCATGCGGTGGTTGGAAATCTTTGGAAGTGTTTTAAAAATTTTACCGAGGAGGACATACATATATCCGACCATGACGCCCTCCGAGGCGTCGGACTCAAATTCCTGCAGGAGCATTTTGCTAAGGGTAATCATCTCCTTGTCCTGCAAAAGGACATAGTTTTCATAGAACTTATTTTCAAAGTAACGCATAAATCTGGGTAGAAATGAAGGGTTAGCAATAATCAGAATTGCCTGCCCTTCTCCTTTTTTTGTGTAAGAATGAATATCGTGCGGAAAGGCAATCATAACATCGCCGGGCATAAGTGACACAAATCTGTCCCGACAGGTGAGGGAAAAAGTGCCTTTTATGCAAATAACTAACTCAATATTATGGTGGGCATGCGGGACGAAATCACGATTCAAAATCTTTCCAACGTGTATATTTTCCGTTCTTTTCTCGTGCATAATCATAGGATTCACCTCAAAATACAGTATATCAAATTTTGACTATAAAATCAATAGAAAATTTCTTGTTTTTAAAAATAGGTGTGTGCTACAATAAAAAAAGAGCGGAGGAAAGAAAAGACATGCAGAAAATAGAGAAAAAATGGATTGGGAACATCCGGGGGGAAGATGTATATGCCTTTTTGGTAACGAACGGGAAAGGAACGCTTTCGGCAGAAATTCTTACATACGGCGGCATTCTCCGGTCTCTTTGGTATAAGGGAACGGATGTGGCCCTCGGCAGGGAAACCCTGGAAGATTATTTTGATAATGATGGGTATATCGGACCGATTATCGGAAGACACGCCGGAAGAATACAGGATGCATTCTTCACGCTGAATAGAAAAACATATATATTGCCCAAAACTGAAAATGAAAGGGTTAATCTGCATAGCGGTGACGGTTTTCATACAAGAGTGTGGCAAGCGGAAGAAGTGAGCGGCGAAGAAGCAGCAATAAAGCTTTCACTGGTAAGTCCTGATGGTGATGGGGGTTTTCCCGGTGAGGTAACGGTTTCTGTTACATTTACAGTCACAAACGACGATGCGCTCCGTATTTCCTACTGTGCTCACACGGATGCTGATACTCTTGTAAACCTGACAAGCCACGGCTATTTTAACTTAAACGGGCATGACAGCGGCAGTATAGAAAACCACACGATAGTCATGAACGCCGCGTATTATCTGCCGAACAACACGCTTTGCGCACCTACCGGAGAAATCCGGAGTGTGGAAGGGACGTCTTTTGATATGCGACAGGAGAAAAGAATCGGAGCACTTCTCCATGCGGATTTTCCTGAAACAAATCGTTTTGGCGGCTTTGATCATACGATGGTACTGCAGGGTACAGGCTTTCGGAAGATTGCAGAAGTAACAGGCGATAAAACCGGTATTACCATGGAATGCATAACAGACCGTCCCGGTGTACATTTTTATACAGGAAACAAAATCGACCCTTTGGCTACATATAAACACAGAACGGTATACAGTACATATCAGGGCTTTTGCCTGGAGACGCAGCTTTTCCCGGATTCGATGAAATATCCGTTTTTTCCATCTGTAATCCTAAAAAGCGGGGAAACATTTCAAAGTAAAACAGAGTATAGATTTATGTTGAAAAAGGAGAAAGGAAAATGAACAATATCAATGCAATATTAGAAAAATTAACACTGGAGGAAAAGGTAGGACAGCTACTATGCTTTAACATCATCCCTGAGATGTCGGACGAAGAGTTTGACGACCTTCTGCGCCGCACCAAGGCAGGTGGCGTATATGTAGTTGTACCGCATACGCCGGAAAGACTGAAGCAGTACCGTGAGGTTATGCAGGAGGCAAGTGGAATTCCGGGCATTGTTTCCGCGGATATCGAGTGGGGACCGGATTCTATTGAAGGAGAGAAAATCACGGTTTTTGCAATGGGAACGGGTGCGTGTGACGATGCAGAGCTTGTGGAGAAAATGCACCGTGCGTCGGCAGAGGTAAATCGGAAGGCGGGGATTCATCTTTCGTTTTCACCAGTCGTTGACATAAACAGAAATCCCGATAACCCGATTACGAATATCCGTGCTGTATCCGACAGTGCTGATCAGGTAATCAAAATGGCATCGGCACAGGTGCGAGGCTTCCAGAAGGATGGTCTTATCATGACAACCTGTAAGCATTTCCCCGGTGACGGTATAGATGACAGAAATCAGCATTTCTGCACCACAATCAACAGTCTTTCTGCAAAAGAATGGATGGATACTTTCGGAAAAGCCTATAAGGCAATGTTTAAAGAAGGTGCCGCCGCTGTCATGATTGGTCATATTTCCCTGCCTGCACTGCAGGATCCGGAGGAATATGACGAGGGCATCGGTTACCGCCCTGCAACGCTGAGCTACAGCCTGCAAACAAAGCTGCTTCGGGAGAAACTTGGTTTTAAAGGCTGTATCATATCGGATGCCCTCAGCATGATTGGCTGCGGCTGTGCAATGCCGGCGGAAAAAATTGCAGTAGAATTTATTAAGGCCGGCGGTGACTTTTTGATTTATCCCCTGCCGGACGATCATGAACGGATTATAGAAGCGGTCAAAAACGGCGAAATTTCTATGGAGCGGCTGAATGACGCTGTGCGTCATGTACTGGAGCTGAAAGAAAAAGCCCGTCTTTTTGAAGACGAAGAAAAAGTGCTTGCTGATATGGATGGAAAGAATGAGCTGTATACACTTGCAGAACGCGTGGCGGAAAAGAGTATTACAGTTGTACGGAATCAGCAGGGCGTTCTTCCGGTGAAACTTGAAAAAGGCGCAAGGATTCTTCTCGTGAACATTATGCCTGAGAAAAAAATGCTTGACTTTGGTGTTTTGGAGGAAGAACTCAAAAAACGCGGTTTTGAAGTAGATTCACTTACAAATCCGAGACACTATATTATTAAAGATACAATGGATACATACGATTGCATTTTGGTGAACTGTAATATCCATTGCCGCACATATCCCGGTGGCGGTCTCCGGGTAAACTGGACGCATATCTGGCCATTTTGGCGCGGATATCTCCTGCAGCATCCCAAAATGGTATTTACCGCCTTCGGCGATCCCTATAAATTGCACGATTTCCCGTATGTGCGTACTTACGTTAATGCTTACGGGCATTCCGAAAGTATACAGCGTGGTTTTGTGAAAGTTTTGCTGGGAGAAACAGAAGCAACAGGAAAGAACCCCGTTTCACATCAGGGCTATTTCGAGAGAGAGGTTTAGATAAAAAGTATTGTCCATCAAAAGAGGTACTAAAATATGCTTTAATACTCTTTTTTTAAAAAAATTTATTGATAAACCACAATGAATCATGTACAATAAAACTGTAAAGCATATATCTTACTTACCAATCAGCAAAAGCTTGAGAAAGGAGTTTGGGTATGCGTAGTGCAAAGTGGTTGACAGAACGTATTGCAGAGGATATTAAAGCAGGGGAATTTGGAGCTTCAGGGGCATTTCTGCCCACGCAGGAAATGCTCAGGAAGAAATATGCTGCCTCAAATTCCACGGTTGTTGTGGCTCGGAAAAATCTGGAAGAGCTGGGGCTGATTGAAACCGTTGGGCGGTCCGCTTTTATTACAAACGGCCGGGCACACTTCGATTCTCCTTATATGAAACGCCGCAAGAGAACAGGCACTATCGGTGTGATGGTTCCGCATTTTGACAGTCTTTTTTTCGGTGCATTTTGCGATGAGCTTTCAAGCTGGCTTCGTGAAAAAGGGTACAGAACAATTTGTGTTGCCAGTCCCCCGGAACAAGGGAGCGAAATGCTGGAAATTGTAAAACGTGCCGGTGTTGATGGAATTGTGGCTGCGGTCACAGATCGGAGACATATTATTTCAGCGTATGAGCAGTTGCCATTGCCATGCGTTTTAGTCGGTGCAAGAGGTGAAGGCATTGGCGTATCTACAGTGGATGCAGACCCGTTTGACGCAGCAAAGCGGATAGCCAGGCAGTTTGTGGCTGAAGGTTGTAAGAGCTTTTTCGTGCTTCGCACAAATAAATACGCCATATCGAATGACAGACGGACAAGCGGTTTCCTGAAAGGCTTGGGAGAAGCGGGCGTAGCTGTTCCGGAGGAGAATATTATTGAAATTGGAAACAGTACCAACGCGGCTGTAAGTGTGATTGTAAACCGCATTCGTTCATGCCGCGAAAAAGCCGGCGTACTCATACACAATTTCGTTGCGCTTCCTCTTTTTATGGAGCAAAGCCGGTCGTTAAATATTCTTTTACACCGGGATATGGAAGTAACAAGCTTTCTGGATGTGCATGGCGGTAGTCGGGATGAGGTTCCCGTTACCGTGGCAAAAACTTCTGTGCATGATTTGGTTGTGTGTGCAGGACGTGAAATTATCCGGCAGATTACGGATGATGCAGCCGCACCGCAGGCATTTAAGATTCCGTTTCATGTTTACTGGAACGGATTGGAGCCGAAATGATTCGGGAAGGAAGAGAGGGGATTCAAATGAAAATTGAAAAGCTTCTGCAGGAAATGTCTGTGGAAGAAATGGTGGGACAGCTTCTTTGCTTTAATGTGCCGCCGGAGATGACGGAAGAAGACTTTGAAGCCGTAATTGAGAGAACAAAGCCGGGCGGCATATTCGTGAAGGATTACGAAATGCCGCAAGTCGGAAAATTTCAGGCTATGATGAAAAAGTACTGCCGCCTGCCGGGACTGATTGCGGCAGATTTGGAAACAGGGCCTAAATCGGCAAACGATGGCGAAACCATGCCAAATGCCATGGCACAGGGAGCATGTGGCGATACGGCACTTTTACATAAGCTGCATAAAAGCCGTGCCGAGGCCTGCCGTAAGGCAGGGGTCAGTCTGGTTTTTTCGCCGGTTGTGGATATCAATATAAATCCGGATAACCCCGTTACGAATGTACGCTCCTTTTCCGATAGTGCCGACCATGTGATAAAAATGGCCGAAACCTGGGTCCGTGCCTTTCAGGAGGACGGTCTTGTAATGACAACCTGTAAGCACTTTCCCGGTGATGGCACGGATGACCGGAACCAGCATTTCTGCACGACGATAAACCGGCTCACGGCCGACGAATGGATGGAAAGCTTCGGCAAAGTTTATAAGGCCATGATAAAGGCAGAAACGGCGGCCATTATGGTGGGACATATTTCTTTGCCGGCACTGCAGGACAGTGCGGAATATGATGAAAGCTTCGGGTATCTGCCGGGTACGCTCAGCTATAGTCTGCAGACGAAGCTTTTAAAAGAACGTCTGGGCTTTGGAGGCTGTATCATTTCAGATGCCATGAGTATGGTAGGCGCGTGTGCCGCTATCCCTATTGACCGGTTGGCAATTGAATTTCTGAAGGCGGGCGGCGATATGCTTTTATATCCGCTTCCTGAAGATTACGACCGGATTCTGGAAGCAGTGCGGACAGGCGAAATTTCGATGGAACGGCTCAGGGATGCCGCCGGACGTGTTCTGAGACTAAAAGAAAAAGCCCGGCTTTTTGAAAAGGAAGAGGATGTACAGAAGGATATACGGGAAGAATATGATAGTAAAGCACTGACGGCAGAAGTAGGTGAAAAATGCATTAAAATTGTACGGAACAGGCAAGGCTTAGTTCCGCTGCAGCTTCCCGAAAAAGCTAAAATTTTGCTTATCAACATAGCGGCTGTAAATGATGAGATTGGCCTTCCTGTTTTAGAGGAAGAGCTTGCAAAGCGCGGCTATACTGTGAAAACACTTCTGAATCCGCGGCATTATACGGTGCAGGAGGAAATTCCGAATTACGACTGCGTTTTGGTGAACTGCAAGATAACAAGCTATAATTATCCGGGCGGCTCGCTCCGGATTGGCTGGGACCAGGTTTGGCCCTTCTGGCGGGGGTATATTTTCACACATCCGTGTATGATTTTCACTTCTTTCGGAGACCCGTACAAGATTTATGATTTTCCGTATCTTCGCACCTATATTAATGCATTCAGTGAGGCAGAAGGCGTTCAGCGTGGATTTGTTCGTGTTCTTTTAGGAGAAGCAGAACCCACGGCAAAAAGCCCGGTGACACTGAAGGGCTTTTTTGAACGAGAAGTACAGTGAGCTTTTATGCCTTCACTGTGTAAGGGAAGGTGACGGATGGGTTGTTTTTAAAAGCCCGGAAAACCTGAAAAAACGATATGAAAGCGAATGCTTTTATATAAATAAAATTTTAAACTTGAAAGGATGAAAAAAATGAAGGCAAAAACAATGGCAATTTTCCTCGCAATTACCCTGATGCTTTCCATGATGGCGGTGCTACCGGCACAGGCGGCTACGACAAGCTATGACATGGAAGAATGGACAACAGCTACAGAGGATGCAATCAGCGTTCCGGTGGGCTTTACGGTCGTCCCTGGCACTGGAGCAGAAATCACTTGTGATACGGAAGCTGTTGCAGGAAACACGTCCAAAAAAATGAAAATAGTACACACCGAAGAAACCACAACAACAGTTTCTGTAACCGTACTGGATAAGGATTATCTGAATACGTATTTTGAAGTGTACTGGTCCTTCTTTTTGGGTGAAGATTTTGAAGGTACAGGTCTTAAAATGACACAGACACGCGGTAATAATGGTGTTACTGATTATTTTAAGGACAACACCTATACTTGGTGGCGTAAAATGATGATTGGTTCTATGTCACATGCATATAAATCTGCAATCAATGTGGAGTTTACAGGCAAGGGAACTGTATATCTGGATGATGTGACCTGGAAAATGCCTTACCTTATTATGAATGGCAATTTTGAAGGCGTAAGTGCCGACGGGCGCCCGGCGGGATATGCGGCACCGAGTGAAATCTCCGACGGTAGCAGCACTGTTGACACGGGCTTGGATAGCAGAGCATTTCCGTGGAGAAGTGTAACGCTTGAATCTTATAAAAGAACCGCAGAGGATACAACTGCTCTTGAAAAAGGTAACTATTTTATTGAGACACCGACAGGAAATTATCTTGAGTTTGTAGATCAGACAAGAGCAACTTCCATAAGTTATATTGCGTCGAGCACGGCGGCCGGAACGGAATTGTATTTGAAAAGCGGAAAAAGTTACGATTTGTTGGTTTCGCATCAGTCTACGAACGGAAAGAACGGATTAGGCTATAGCTTTACCGGCGGTTTTGCAGCTACGACACCTACCTATTCAAATTCCGGACAAAACTGGACAAAGGCAACAAAAGAATGGACGGAAAAATGTTGGACCGGTGTTTATATGCTGGGTACAACGCAGGGACGTTTAATGTTCGCTTTGCATCCGCACAGTGCGAAGGTTTCTACTGCATCACCGGTGGCTGTTTGTCGAATCGATAATGTACGTATCCGGGAAACGGAAGAGAAAGTTATGCTTTCGAATGCAGACGGTGAGAGTATCAATAATTTAGTAAATGGGCAAACAGTGAAAGTAACGCTGGAAAAGCCGCTGTTCGATTTGACGGATGAATTTGACACTGTAAAGGTAACCGGTGCAAAGAGTGGAAAGAGCGTTGTTGTGTATGCGGCCTTATACGACATGACGGGGGCAGCACCTCGCTTGACGGATGTGAAAATAAACGGCGAATTGCGTGCGGAATCTGTATCTTGTAATGGAGAAGTACCGATAGGACCAGCAGATACACTTGGCTTCTGCTCGGCTGTATATCCTGTAAACTTTGTAATTCCGGAAACAGGAGACTATATGGTTAAGCTTTTTGTTTTAGATTCCGCAGGAACGCTTATTCCCAAAAGTGAAGAAGTATATACATTTACAACTGCTGCGGCTACCGAGGCGTGATTTATATGAAAGGAACAAAAAAGCGGCTTTGCAGCTTGCTTTTGGTGCTCTGTTTTGCGGCGGCATCCTTCACAGGAGTTGCCGCCGCAGAAAAGGCATACATAACCCCTGTGGGGAACGGCCAGTATAATCTGGCACTGAACGGCGGGATGGAAACAGTAGAGAACGGTGCGCCGTCGTATTGGAATCGTTCGCAGGGAGATGAGACGGTCGGTTTTACAGCGAGCAGCGCAGGTGGCGCATATGCGGACAAAACGTATGCAAGGCTTTATGGCAAAACGGTGCTGGTATCCCAGACGGTACCAAGCTTCGTGCCGGGTCAGACGTACAATTTAAGCGCATATGTGCGCCGGATGAAGAATACCTCCGAGGCGATTTTAGAGGTGCGTTTTCGTAAGCCTTCCGGCAATTCTCATACTGAAATCAGCGTACAGTCTCTTTATATCTATAATAAGGAAGCGGCTGTGGGGGAGTGGACGTACTGCTCCAAAACGGTAACAGCCCCTGCGGAAGCCACACAGGTTGGTATCTATCTGCGTCTTAAAGAACACGCAAATTTGGATGGAGAGATTGGGGAAGACGGAGAAGTTCATTTTGATGCAGTGGAGCTTGTAGGCGAGGCAAAACCGGAATATGCGGCGGCCATGGATTTCCGCACGCAGCTTTGGGCGGAGGAAGCGCAGGATGAAAGCACCCTGCCCCAAACCCCTAACGGTCTTTATGAAGACAACGAGCCCTGCACAGGGGAAGAAAATCTGCTTGTAAACAGCGGTTTTGAGGAAGCACTGTCCAAGGAAAACTGGGGACTGAGCTTCCCGGCGTATACCACCGTGACGGATGACGGAAGTGGAGGAAAATGCATCCGTTTTTTGGTGGATGGTGCCGCGTCAGGTGCGGTACATCCTCTTTGCGCCCAACGTGTTCCCATTGTGGGCGGTGCGGAATACCAGGTATCCTTCCGCTACAAAGTGACGAAGGGAATGGCCGACCCCAGAGTAAAGCTGGAATATGCGGCGGCACTGGATCTGGATGGCGTGGGGCCAGCAGGGGAGAAGTATGTATCACCCCAGAAAACCGAGCGAGATGGCGCATGGCACAGCGTGGCGGTAAAGGTGTACCCGCCTGCAAATGCCAATTACGCTAACGTTTTACCCCGTATGATGCAGGAGCTATCAACGGATACAGAGGAAGCGTACATAGACGATGTACAGATTTATATGACGTATCCGCCATCTTTTGCAAGTCTTGATGCCGGCTGGATTTTCTACTACAGTGATATGACGGAGGGAACACTCAGTACGAAAATACATTCTGCCTTTCCGGCATATGCCGGGGCAAAGGTGGATTATGCAATCCTGGACGGTACGGCCGTAAAGTGGGAAAGCAAAAACCATGTAAGCATAGACGGAAAAACGGAGGTTACATTTCCCCTGACAGTCCTTGCTGAAAAAGAAAAGCCGTATCGGGCGAGAGCGACCATATATGAGGCAGATGGCGTGACAGTAAAAGCCATCTGTACCCAGAAGGTGTATCTCTATGACCGCCCGGAATATCTCGGAAAAGATGGAGTTTTCAGGCAAAACGGAAAAACGCCTGTTTATCCCGTGTATGCCTATCACGTAAACCGTGCCCATTACAAAAAAGCGGCTGAGGCTGGGATAAACATTGTGCAGATGGGCGGCTTTGACACAGCGGAGGCGGCAACAGAAACACTGGATGCGGCAGAGGATGCCGGTCTTATGGGGCTTGTCGTGTTATATCACGATATGCGTCCGGCAGGAGACGATATAAATATTGAAAAAACAATCCGGATTGTTGAAGCAGTGAAGGACCATCCGGCACTGTTTGGCTACGGGGTTATGGATGAAGTATTTACCTCCATCGGAAACCCGGAGCGGCTTCTGGAAAATTCCTACCGTCTGATTCACAGCATTGATAAAAAGCATCCGGTCACAACCATGGAAGCCTCTGCTAATTACTACGCAAAAGCGGCAAAGTTTGTGGATGTTTTGTGCATCGACCCCTACAGTGCGGCACATGCGAAAAATGCTTCTGTCTCTACGGCAAAGGCCGTAGAAATCACAAAGGGGGAAAAACCTGTTTACGCGCTCCTCTGGGCGTATTACACGGGTGCGGCATATCCTTCCTATAACGATGGAAGAAACAATAACTGGCAGGCACTTATGTCGGGGGCATCGGCCGTGGGATATTTTTCTGTAAGTGACTCTGATGCAGACCCGGAGACCGGAAAAATGAGCGTACCGATCTGGGCGGCACGGGATGGCGGTGCATTCTGGAATGGGTTGATCGAGTTTGCGGAAAAAGAAAAGAAAATTGCCTTTGACCGCTTTGTGTTTCAGAAATACACCTCTTATGCAGAGGGAAAAACCGATACCTATTGGTATTCCGCATGGCAGACGGAGAACGAGCGGTATGCCGTAGTACTGGGTCTTAAAAAGAGCGGCACGCAGGAGGTAAGTATTCCGGTAACGGGGGCCTTCCGGGCCGAATGTATTGCAGGTAGAAATGCGGAAATTCTTAGCGGTGCCGGGGAAATGACGGTAAGCGTAACCGGTACGGAGGCTCTTCTCTATAAAATTACACCGCTGTCCGCTTTCGTTACCCTGACGGATGAAAGCGGTAAGGTAGTTTACGATGTTCCTGCGGGTGAAACCGTGACAGCAACCTATCGCTGTACTGTGCCGAGCGAAGAAGCTTATACAGTAACAGCGGCGGTATATGATGCAGTAGGGGATATTCCGGAGCTTGTCGAACTGCAAAGGCAAACAGGGCGAATAACGGAATACGCAGACGGCACCCGCATTTTAGAAGCAGTATTTACCGTGCACGGCGGGACCCAAAACCGCCGGATAAAATGTATGGTCTGGGACGAGGGAACACTTAGACCCCTCCGGTGACAGACTGCTTTACTATGGTAGGGTTCAGATAGCACTTGTTACCCTAAAGTCTATGTAGGGTGCAGCGTTTACGATGCACCGTAAAAATATCGGCTATGCAGTAAAAAATAAAAAGAAAGAAGGAAACAGAATGAAAAAAGTATTGGCAGTATTTCTTGCAGTAGCAATGCTTCTGCCCACAGCGGTACAGGCCGCGCGTGGAGAAGAAGAAGTCAACTATGAGCAGGCGGCACCTTCGGCTGATACCACCGTCCGGATTACCGACGAGGGAGACGGCAAGTTCAATGTCATCAAAAACGGTGATTTCGAGATTGTAAACTCCAAAGGGGTTCCGCAAGGATGGAGCCTCGTGGGCGGTACAGTGGGCGAAACGTATATGACAGCAAAATCGGAGGAAGCACCCTCCGGAGAAAATTTTGCAAGATTTTACGGCGAAACCGAAAATATTTATTTAAGTACCAATTTTACGAATTTCATTCCCGGCAAAACCTATACCTTCAGTGCAAAGGTACGGCAGATATCCGGCAAAAGCGGTTCGGCACTGATTTATTTCTCCGTGGATAAAAAGACGGAAACCAGCCATGAATCCATCAAGAACTATAATCAGACAATTACGCTGAAGGATAAAGAATGGGCAGAAATCACTTTTGAAGCGGAAATTCCTGAAGAGGCGGCAAGAATCGGAATATTGCTGCGCCTTGTGGGCGGCGGCGAAGTACATTGGGATGACATAAAGCTAGTGGGCGAGGTGGAGGAAAATCTGGCACTGGCTGCGGCCTTCCGTGCACAGCTTGCCGCAGAAAAAGCGCAGGACGAAGCAACCAACACTCTGGTAATGAAAGAACTGCACGGATACGATAAGCCGTATGAAGGGCAGGAAAATCTTATAGTAAACGGCGATTTTGAAGCAAACGACGGTAAAACCGTGGAGGATTGGGCTCTGAGAAGTGACTTTGCCCCCTTCTTCTCTGTGGTAGAGGGCGGCTCCCATGACGGAAGTGACTGTGTGAAATTTGCCTTAACCGGTGAGACGGACGGTTCCAAACATCCCTTCCTGTCTCAAAGCATTCCTCTTGTTGGCGGGGCAGAATATCAGGTCAGCTTCTGGTATAAGATTACAAAGGGTGCGGGCGTGAGTCCCCGCATAAAGCTGGAATATTATCCCCATGATAAACACCTTGCCGGCTTCGGAACTGTTGGTGAAAAATACACTAACGGAGACAAAACAGAGTACAGTGGCGAGTGGGCGCATGCTTCCATGAAGGTCTATCCCGGAGCAAATGTGGCAGAATCCGTAACGCTTGTGCGTGTCATGCAGGAAAATCCTAATGAAGAAGTTGAAGTTTACTTCGATGACGTGGAAATTTATATGACCACACCGCCTCCCGCGTTTGAACTGGACGGCGGCTGGGTATTCTACTATCCCGATTGGGATAAGGGAACCCTTTCCACCTCGGTAAATACTGCATATTATCCAGACCTTACTTCGGCTAAGGTGGACTATGCCATTATGGACGGCACGAAAACCATCTGGGAAAGTAAGGAACACATGAGCGAAAACGGCATAACAAGCGTGAATTTCCCGCTTTCTCTTCTGGCAGAGAAGGAAAAACCGTACCGTGCAAAGGCAACGCTTTATAATGCAGACGGCAGTGTACATTCCATTGCTACGCAGCACGTATATATGTATGACCGTCCGGAATATCTGGGCAAGGATGGTGTGCTGATGAAGGAAGGGAAAACGCCTGTATATCCCGTTTTTGCATATCATGCCATCCATAAAGAAGAAAACTTCAAAAAGCTGCAGGAGGCAGGCGTCAATACTATCCAGTTTATGTCGCCGACGAACGCTGAGGCTGTAAAGGCGGACCTTGACCTTTGCGAAAAGTACGGAATTATGGCACTGCTTACCCTTTATCCCGGAGTAAAACCGGCAGGCCATGATACGAATATCGAAAGCACAATCGAGGTTGTGAATGCTGCAAAGGATCATCCTGCCACGCTTGCTTACATCGTAATGGATGAAGTGTTCATGCATCGGCCGGATGCTGAACCGGAACTGGAGGACAGCTACCGTCTGATTCATTCGCTTGATAAGAAACACCCTGTGTCTGTTCTGGAAGCCTCCGATAGCTTCTATGAAAAAGCAGGTAAATACGTGGATATGCTCCTGACAGACCCCTATTCCAAGGCACATGACAGACATGCCTCCGAGGGAAGCGAAAACGCCCGTAGGGCATTGAAATATGAAAAGCCGGTCTATTCACTTCTTGAAACCTATTATTCTACCGGCGGCTCCAGCCCCGGCTATCCCACGGCAAATGACGGCAGAAACAACAACTGGCAGGCACTGATTGCCGGTGCGAATGCGGTCGGCTATTACTCCATCAGTGATTCGGATGTAGACCCCGAAACTGGAAAATATAGTGTACCCATTTGGTCAGCCCGGGATGGCGGCGCACTTTGGGATGCGCTCACCACATTCGGAAATGTGGAAAAAGAACTTGCCTTTGACCACTTTGTGTTCAATAAAACACCGGAATTCAATGAATATCGCGGTGACGACTACTGGTATTCCTCCTGGGTCGACGGGCAGAATGTTTACATGATTGTTCTCGGTATGAAGAAGGAAGGAACGCAGGAGATTTCCATTCCGCTGACAAGCTTTGGCGGGGACATTCAAATTGGAGAATATACTGCTACGATGATTGCAGGCCGGGAACCCTTAGAAACCATATCCGGAAACGGAACGCTGGATATTACCCTTTCAGATGTAGAAGCACTTTTCTATAAGATTACGCCGAATAGTCCTGTAGATTTTTCAAAGCTTGGTGCAACCGGATTTGAAGACCTCGGTGCATATCCTTGGGCACGCCAGCAGATTGGAAGAATGGATAGTCTCGATATTATAACGGGCAGAAACGATTTCTCCTATGCACCTTCTGAGAAGATTACACGTGCGGAATTTGCAGGCTTCCTGATTCGTGCACTCGGTCTCACTTCGGACAGTACAGAGCTTTTCGCTGATGTTTCTGCGGATAATGCATTTGCAAAGGAAATTGCCACAGGCCGTGCACTCGGCATCCTGAAAGGTACCGACGGTATAAACTATAATCCTGATGCGGAAATTTCCCGTCAGGATCTGATGGTCATTTGTGCCCGCGGTATGCGTCTTGTAAAAGAGCTCGCCGACGGAGCACCCGTGGAAGGCTTCTCGGATGCAAATCTTATTGCAGATTACGCTGCGGCGGATATTGCCGCCATGGTGGGTGCAGGCATAATAAAGGGCAATGCTGACGGTACCATTAATCCCCTCGGCAACACCACAAGAGCGGAAGCGGCCGTAATTATGGATCGCTGTTATACCTGGAAAAACTGATGCTTTTTACTCCCGGGGCGGTAAAACTGTCCCGGGAGTAGTGTTACGAATTGATTCGGTAGGGCGGTATACAACCTTGCCGAAAAATATATTTATTTTTGTACACCTTGTATATTGCCATACCTTTTTGCTTTCTTTATAATAAAGCAGAACAAACCGAAAGGAGAATGACAGAATGGATGAGAAGAAAATTAAAATCGGATGTGTGGGACTTGGCCCGCGCGGAGCAGACCTTTTTTACAATCGACTTTGCGCAGTGGAGGGGACAGAACCGGTAGCGGTTTGCGATCTGGATGCAAAGAAAGTGGAGAATTGTATAAAAGAGCTTGAAAAACGCGGCCACATGAACGTAAAAGGCTTTACAGATTTTGCGGAATTCTTAAAGAGCGATGTAGAAGCTGTTCTGGTAGCTACGGATGTAACAACCCATGCCACGCTTGCGGCACAGGCAATGGATGCGGGTAAGCACGTATTATGCGAAATTCCCAATATCCGGTCTGTGGAGGAAGGGAAAATGCTGGCAGAAGCTGTCCGCAGAAATCCCGGAAAGTTTATGGTGGCAGAAAACTGCTGTTACTGGGCACATATCAATGCCTGGAAGCAGATGTATGAGGAAGGCCTTCTGGGCGAAGTATATGCAGAGTCCGATTATCTGCATCCCGCCAAGGAAATCTGGCATCCGGAGGTAAAGCGGGAAAAAACATGGCGCAGCTATATGCCGGCTATTCATTACCTTACACACAATCTCGGACCGATTCTGTATATTTTAAATGATACCGTGGCAGAGGTTTCCGGTTTCATTCCGGACATTAACCCCATCGAAGAAGCCCATCCGGCTCCGCCGAACGGCGTGGCCATGGTCAAAACAAAGAAGGGTACTGTAATTAAAATTTTCATCGGCTTCGGTGTTTGCACAGTTGAAGGCTCTTGCCATAATTTCGGACTTTACGGCTCAAAAGGATGCGTGCAGACGGCGCGAGGCAATACGTCCAATCAGGGGAAGACCATGGCCAGCTTTAAGCATACACCTTATCTGAAAGGGTACGTGGATATTCCTGTTTATCCCGATTATCCCGGAAAAAGCAGTGACGGACACAGCGGTGCTGATTTTATCATGATGGAGGATTTTATCCGCTGCATCCGCGAGGACAAAGAACCGGCACTGGGCATTGACTTCGGTCTCAGCATTGCGCTGCCCGGCATTCTGGCAGACATATCGTCACGTGAGCACGGCAAGACCATGCAGATGCCGGACTTTGCATAGGGGGATTTCAGATGAAGAAAACAACATACTTTTTTATTGACGATGTAATCTGGGTTATGCGGGATTTGACGAGAAAGAAGCCGACATCCATGTTTGACAACCCCTTTCTCTCCCATCTGAAAGAAGCCCATGATAAATACGGCATGAAGGTACAGCTGAATTTATTTTACCGTACCGACTTCTTTTACGGGAACGACGAATTCACCCTGTCCGATATGACGGATGCATATAAGGCAGAATGGGAAGAAGCGTCCGACTGGCTGAAGCTCGCGTTTCATGCCAAGCAGGAATTCCCTGATTATCCGTATGTAAATGCTTCTTATGAGGATGTAAAAGCAAATTATGAGCTGATTGTGGGCGAAATCAAGCGTTTTGCCGGAGAAAAAAGCGTATCCACGGTGCTGTGTCCGCACTGGCTCCCCGTGAGCCGCCAGGGGTGCCATGCCCTTGCAGATTGCGGCGTAAAGCTTGTCAGCCCCAGTGCAGGGGATAAGACAGAATATAACGGCGATCCGTCGGTATTACCCTACGGTCATGCATTCCGGCTTCTGCAGAACCGCCAACCGGAAACCGGCCTCTTCACAAGAGGCGGTAAAAATACGGCAATTGCCAGCTCGGTTTGCGGCTATAATCATATTTCCGCAGCGCAGATGGACGCTATTCGCGGGACGCACAAAGCGGTGAAGGACGAGGAAACGGGACTTATGTTTCGCCAGCTGGGCGGCGGTCCTACCCTGAATCTGCATTCGCTTGCGGAGGTGGGACCGGGAATAGAGAAGCTTCTTGGCAATGAATTCATCGGCCTTGCCACCCATGAGCAGTATTTTTACGAAGATTATTTTGCCTACCAGCCGGAGTATGCCGCAAAAACACTGGAGGCGGCAAGGGTTTTGTCGGAGAATGGGTATACCTTTATAAACGGGGACGAGATGATTGCACTTACAACGCCGCTTAAATAATAAGTTTCTGAAAATGAAAAAACAGGGCGTTTTCACTTCTCTGAAAAAAAGCAGATTCTGTTTTTTCTTGAAATTTCAGTATTTTTCGGAAGTGTGATTTTTTCTGAAATAAAATTGTTACTTTTTTCATAAAAAGACTTGCGAAAAACTTCCTTTTTATGGTATACTGTTTACGAAAAAGGGATAGAGAATCCCAAAAAATTTTTTTAGGAGGAGTTTTGAAATGAAAAAAGCTCTATGCGCGGCCCTTGCGGTGCTCATGGCTCTGACACTGCTGCCGGGCTGCAACAAGAAAGGCGACAGCACAACTACAGACGGTAAAACCAAGCTGCTTCTTGGTCTGCCCGGCGGTGACGGTGGAACTGCCTGGAAAATTGTAGAAAACTTTATTGCTGCGAATTCCGACAAGTACGAAATCACCACAGATGAATCTGCCTGGGGCGATTTCACCAAGAAGCTGCAGCTTCAGGTTGCATCCAAGCAGGATGTAACACCCGTATTCTATACGGACTCCATGCAGGCCATGACCTTTGGTGCAAACGGTCAGGCACTCGACCTGAAGGATTGGGTTGATTCCGAAA